>JAPLOZ010000030.1 GCA_026400435.1 Hyphomicrobiales bacterium
CATCATCGACACGAATGCGGGTGGTGGCCAGCTACTGTCCGACGCACCGCTGAGCGATCTCTCGGCCCGCATGGTGGAGGCGCAGAAGGACACGGCAACAAGGCGCGCCCGATATGACCAGATCGCCCAGATGATCGCGTCCGGCAATCCGGATGCATCGGTGGTGGATTCGCTGGCCAGCAGCGTCATCAATGAGTTGCGCCAGCAGAATTCGCGTATCGCCCAACAGGAAGCGGACATCTCGCGCCGTTACGGCGCCCAGCACGAGGCGGCGCAGAAGGCGCGCCGCCAGATGGAGGACATCAACGGCCTGATCCTGAAGGAGCTTGGTCGTATCGAGCAGGTTTACAAGAGCGATCTGGAAGTGGCGCTCAAGCAGGAGGCGGATCTGTCGCAGCAGCTTGAGACATCGACGACCCGCTCGTCCAACATCGCCGAGGCGCGCGTGCGGCTGCGCGAACTCGAGCGCAATGCGCAGGCCGATCAGAACCTCTATGAGAGCTTCCTCGACCGCTACAAGTCAGCGCTTCAGCAGCAGTCTTTCCCGATCACCGACGCGCGTGTCCTGACGCAGGCTACGCCGGCGCAGAAGAAGTCATCGCCAAAGTCGATGATCACGATGGCGCTTGCGGGATTGGGCGGGCTCGCGCTTGGCCTCATGCTTGCGCTGGCGAGGGAACTGTCCGACAGGACGTTTCGCACTCCCGCCCAGATCGAACGCGTTCTCGGCATCCCGTGTCTCGGCATCCTGCCCAAACTTCCACGCTCCGAGGCGCGCCGTCCCATGCCGTCGCGCAAGGAGGCCGGACGCGTTCTGGCGAGTGATCTCGGCGTGTTCCAGCACGTTGTGAAAGCGCCGCTATCGCGGTTCGCCGAAACCCTGAGATCGGTGAAGCTGGCGATCGATTTTGCTTCTGCCGACAACGGAATGCGCGTGATCGGCGTCGTCTCGTCGATGCCAGGCGAGGGCAAGTCGACGACAGCGATGAACATCGCGGAGTTGATTGCGTCTTCGGGCAGTTCGGTGCTCGTCATAGACGCGGATCTGCGAAGTCCGACGCTGACGCGCGAGGTAACCCCGGAGGCCGAGGGCGGTCTTTTCGAATTCCTCGTCGACAATGTGCCGATCAACGATCTTATCCACACCGACGAAGTCAGGCGCCTGAAATTCCTCCCGGCCGCAGGTAAGGGCGGCGCCGGGCAGAAGACCGATCTCATCGGTTCGACCAAGATGGCGCAATTGCTGACCGCGGCGCGCCAGACCTACAATTATGTGATCGTCGATCTGCCGCCGCTCGCCCCCGTCATCGATGCCAAGGCGATCGCTGGCGCGGTCGACGGCTTCGTTTTCGTCATCGAGTGGGGGGAGACGTCGACGGCGACGGTCTCGGACGCGCTGCACAACGCGCCCCTGGTCAATCAGAAAATAGTCGGCTGTATCCTGAACAAGGCCGACGAGAACACTCTTCGCCTTTACACCGCGACTGCCGGCAACAGCGAATACTATCACCATGAAAAGTTCAGCTCTTACGTCTCCCAGGGCTGAAGCCTCTCGCCCTTCCTGGGGCGCGAAGCACGGCCTGCTCGGGTGGTTCGGACGCCGGCGCGCGGGAACTGGCGCTTCCGCCGGCTTGCCGACGTATCCGCCGATCGATGCAAAGACCGTGATCTACGCGGTTGGCGATATCCATGGCCGCGCCGACCTGCTGCAGCACGTGCACGGCCTGATCGAGCGTGACTGGCAAGAGCGCCCGGCGGCGCGACGGCTTGAGGTCTATCTCGGTGACTATGTCGATCGAGGCCCCGATAGCGCGTCGGTCGTGAGCACGCTGAGGAAGCGGTCCGGCAAATGCAGGATCATGGCGCTCCGCGGCAACCATGAAGCCGTCCTGCTTCGGTTCCTCGAGGGGCGGATCCCCGACCGGGAATGGCTTGAATGGGGTGGCGCGGCAACGGCGCTGTCGTATGGCGTAAGCCCCTCTCGCGAGGCCATCGTCAGCGCCGCCCTGTCGCGCGCCATCCCGCTGGAAGACATGGAATTTCTTCGCGGGTTGCGGGCAAGCTATCGTTATGGGCCGTATTTCTTTGCCCATGCGGGGGTCTTGCCCAACCGTCCGCTCGAAGAACAGGTTGCCGAAGATCTGCTGTGGATTCGCAAGCCGTTTCTGGAACACACAGCATCCTTCGGCGCCATCGTCGTCCATGGACACACGCCCAACGCCGAACCGCAGTTGCGGCCAAACCGGATCAACCTGGATACGGGCGCCTATGCAACGCACAGGCTCACCTGCCTCAGGGTCGATTCATCGGGCGCGGCGGTGATCGGAACTGACACACAATAGTGCTATAATTCGACAGCCGGCTGATTCATGTTGCAAAGCGCAAGAGCCGCTTGTTGATTGGAACGATTGCCCGGGGGCAAAACGCAAGAAGGACTTGAGATGCGTATAACAATGATTGGCAGCGGCTATGTCGGCCTCGTATCGGGGGCATGCCTTGCGGATTTTGGCCATGATATTGTCTGCGTCGACAAGGACGAGCAGAAGATCGCCGCCCTGCTGAGGGGACAGATTCCGATCTACGAACCGGGTCTTGACGACCTGGTCGCGGATAACGTGAAAGCCGGGCGCCTGTCGTTCACGACCGATCTCGCAAAGGGCGTCGAGGATGCAGAGGTAATCTTCATTGCCGTCGGCACGCCGGCCCGGCGCGGTGACGGGCACGCCGACCTTTCCTTCGTGTATGAAGCTGCGCGCACCATCGCCCCGCTCATTACCCGGTTCACGGTGGTCGTGACCAAATCCACCGTTCCGGTCGGCACCGGGGACGAGATCGAGAAGATTATCAGCAAGGCCAATCCTTCGGCCGACGTAGCAGTTGTCTCCAATCCGGAGTTTTTGCGAGAGGGAGCGGCGATCGACGATTTCCGTCGGCCGGACCGGATAGTCATCGGCCTTGCCGATGAGCGTGCGAAGGAGGCGATGACCGAAGTCTATCGCCCGCTCTACCTCAACCAGGCTCCGCTTCTTTTCACCGGCCGGCGCACCGCCGAACTGATCAAATACGCGGGCAACGCGTTCCTCGCCATGAAGATAACGTTCATCAACGAAATCGCCGACTTGTGCGAACAGACCGGAGCCAACGTGCAACAGGTCGCCCAGGGGATCGGGCTCGACAAGCGCATAGGTTCCAAGTTCCTGCACGCCGGCCCCGGCTACGGCGGTTCGTGCTTCCCGAAGGACACTGTCGCTCTCGTCAAGACGGCTCAGGACTATGGCAGCCCGCTGCGCCTGGTGGAGACCACGGTTGCCGTGAATACCGCGCGCAAGCGTTCCATTGCCCGGAAGGTTGTCGCGGCCTGCGGCGGCAGCGTCAACGATCGCAAGATTGCGATCCTCGGCCTGACCTTCAAGCCGAACACCGACGACATGCGCGAGTCGCCGTCGCTCGCCATCATTCAGGCGCTGCAGGACGCCGGCGCCAACATCTCCGCCTACGATCCCGAAGGCATGGTCAACGCCCGCTCGATGCTTGAGAACGTGAGCTTCGGGACCGATCCATACGACACCGCGCAAGATGCCGATGCGCTTGTCATCGTCACGGAATGGAATGCCTTCCGCGCCATGGACTTCAAGCGTCTCAAGCAGGTCATGAAAACGCCGCTGCTTGTCGACCTGCGCAACATCTATCGCAAGGAAGAAGTACGCGGTCACGGCTTCGGCTATGTCGGCGTCGGTCGCCCCACGGAGGACTACCTCAGTCCGGTGCGCCTCAACGTCACCGCGCAGGCGACCTGAGGCCTTGGGCTGGGCACCGCGGACCGGCCGCGACTATTTCAACTTGATATGATATTCAAGCGCCCTATCTGCCCGCTTGACCCCTATTGCGCCGCAACATAGGGTTTTGACGGCTGGCGGGTATTTCGGTATGCAGGATGGAGCCTCATGCAACGAATCCGCAAGGCAGTATTTCCGGTAGCAGGTCTGGGCACGAGATTTCTGCCTGCAACCAAGGCGGTGCCCAAAGAGATGCTGACCGTGGTCGACCGGCCCGTGATCCAGTACGTGGTCGACGAGGCGCGCGAAGCGGGGATCGAACACTTCATTTTCGTGACCGGCCGCAACAAGGCGGTCATCGAAGATCATTTCGACATTCAGTTCGAACTGAACCAGACCCTCGCGCAGCGCGGCAAGGACGATCAGCTCGCCAAGCTGCAACGTCTGCAGCCGCTGGCCGGCCAGACGAGCTTCACCCGCCAGCAGGAGCCGCTTGGTCTCGGCCATGCGGTTTGGTGCGCCCGGGAACTGGTTGGCGACGAGCCGTTCGCGCTGCTTCTGCCCGACATGATCATGCAGTCGGAAAAGAGCTGCATGAAGGAAATGGTGGAACTCTACGGCCACACCGGCGGCAACGTTGTGGCGGTGCAGGAGTGCGACCCTTCCGAGACGCACAAATACGGCATCGTTGGCAAGGGTGGGGACATCCATAATGGCTTCCGTCTCACCGGCATGGTGGAGAAGCCGAAGCAGGGCACCGCACCCTCGAACCTTTACATCAACGGACGCTACATTCTGCAGCCGGAAATCTTTTCGATCCTCGAAAATCAGGAGCGGGGCGCGGGCAACGAGATTCAGCTCACCGACGGCATGCTCAAGCTTGAGAAGGAGCAGGGCTTCTACGGCTTTCACTATCAGGGCCGGACCTTCGACTGCGGTTCGCCCGAGGGTTTCATCGAGGCCAACGTGGCCTTCGCCCTCGCCCGACCCGACATTGCCGGGAAGATGGCGCCGGTCATCGCGGGATTGCTGGACGAAGCGCAGGCCAAATCGGGCGGAGCGCTGCGGCAGTCCGGCTGATGTCGATCTTCGGCTTTCGCACCAGAAGCGCCGAACGCGACGCGGCGACCGACGCCGGGCGTTTCGACCGCCTGTCGCGTCTTCTTGGCGAGTTGACGCAAGAGATTTCGATCGAAAAGGCGGGTCTCGAGAACAGGTACAGGTCGGCTGCGGCCGATGCCGCCTTTCTGGTCGACGCCATCGAGAACGACGGAGTCTCCGACCGTTCGCGCGACAGGGTGGAGGAACTGACGGCAGCCATTCTGCGCTGCGAGAAGCGGCTGGACCTTCTGTCTCGCCAGGTCTCGGTCCTCAGCGGTTTCAGACAAGGCCTGGCTGATTTCGTCGCTCAGTCGCGGACAGGCAACGACCCACGCTAGCAGACGAACCGCAGATTTCCAGTGACAGCGCCGCCAGGGGCGCTCTCGCGTCGGTTACAAAACATTGAAAGGGCAATCCCATTGGAACAGGTCAGCCTTAACGACGGCACTGTCATCCCTCAACTCGGCCTGGGTGTCTGGCAGGTCGATCACGCCGTGACAGCCGATGTCGTCGGCTGGGCGATTGAGGCGGGCTACCGGCTGATCGATACAGCCCAAGGCTACGCCAACGAGGAAGGCGTGGGCGCCGCGATCCGGCAAGCCTCGGTTCCGAGAGCCGAACTCTACATCACCTCGAAGCTGCGCAACTCTGCCCATCGGCGGGATGCAGCGCTCAAGGCTTTCGACGAAACCATGAAAAAGCTCGACATCGAACAGATCGATCTGTTTCTGATCCACTGGCCATTGCCAGCCCAGGACCACTATGTCGAGGCCTGGAAAACGCTGATCGAATTGAAGGACAGCGGCAGGATAAAATCGATCGGCGTTTCCAATTTCAACCAGGTGCACCTGGAACGCATAGTCGCCGAGACCGGCGTGGTCCCTGTCGTGAACCAGATCGAGTTGCACCCGCGGTTCCAGCAGCGCGACAAGCGCGCGTTCCACGCTATGAACAACATCCGCATCGAGAGCTGGAGCCCGCTGGGAAGCGGGCGTCTGCTCAGCGATCCGGCGATCGCGGCCGTCGCCGAAAAACATGGCAAATCCGTCGCGCAGACAATCATCCGCTGGCATCTCCAGCAGGGTTTGATCGTCATCCCGAAGTCCGTCCACAAGGACCGCATCGTGGCGAATTTCGACGTATGGGACTTCGATCTCGATGCGCAAGACATGAGCAGCATCGAGGCGCTGGACAGCAACGGCGGCCGGGTCGGTCCAGACCCCGCAACCGCGGCATTCCTGTTTTAGGGCGAACCCAGACTATTGCATCTGCGGCTTCTTGAGGAAGCTCGAGCGGTCGGCCGACCTGACGCGAAGCCATGTCTCGCGCCCATCGCGCACCACACGCATGGGAACCTCGGTGCCGGCCGCCCCGGTGTTCCAGAGCTTGCGGTAAAAATCCGCCAGACCGTCGACCTCGCCATCGCGAATCTCGGAAATGATGTCGCCGCGCCGCAACCCGGCCTTTGCCGCCGGCCCGCCGTCCGCAACGCTGAGCACGACAACCTTGCCGTCGCTCTCCGCGGAAAAGGCTCCCAGCCAGGGGCGTGGCGGCTTGTTGACCCGTCCCTTCGTCATCAGGTCGTTAAGGATCGGCGGCAGCAGGTCGATGGGCACGAACATGTTGACGTCGGCCGTCCCGTCGTTCCTGCTCATCTGCAGACGCAGCGATCCGATGCCAAGCAGCTTGCCGTCGCCGTCGATGAGCGCCGCACCTCCCCACGACGGATGCGCCGGAGCGGTGAAGATCGCGTCCTCAAGCAGGTATTCCCAGTAGCCGGCGAATTCCTGGCGGGCGACGATCTTGGCCGCCACGGATTTCCCAAGGCCGTCCGCCAGCACCACAGGATCGCCCAGCCGCACCTTGCCGAGGTCGCCGAACTCCAGCGCCGGCAGATCGAGCGGCCCCAGAGCCTGCACCAGTCCGAAGCCGGTTTCCTGGTCATAGGCAAGCGGATGGGCCGCGACGACCTTGCCATCGCCTCGCGTGAGCCAGACCTCTTCCGCCTCTGTGATCAGGTAGCCAACGGTCAGGACCAGGCCGTCGTCGCCGATGACGACGCCACTGCCTTCCCGTAACGTGCCGAGCGCACCTGCTGTGTAGGCGTCTTCGGGGACGGACGAGCGCAGTGCGACGACGGATCTGAGGATTGTCTCGGTTTTCATGCAATGACCCTTTGGAGCGGTCGCAGGCGGGCGAACGCATCCCCCGAAGCTAGGTACACCGGCGGTCTTGCTCAAGGGCGGAATTCGAGAAACCGACACCACGGTCGTGCGTGACGTACCCATCCGGTGCTGCTGGAGAATGGCCGTGCGGTCACCCGGCGGGTACATCTCTCCGGACGTGCCGCCGGGATTGGATCAAGATGCACCTTGATCCAGATCAACGTGCCGGGCCTCAAAGAGCCTATCCTTCCCGGATGCCCCAATGCTGCCGGTCGTCCCTGTCATGCGTGGCGTTCGCATCGACCGTGTGATCATCAAGTCGCTCGAAGCGGATCGCCGCTTCGGTGACGCCTGGTAGCATCTCGCAAAGGAGTATCGCCATGTACAAACACATTCTGATATCGACCGATGGCTCGGACGTCGCCCAGAAGGGCGTGGAACACGGCCTTTCGCTGGCAAAGAACCTCAACGCCACCGTTACCATCATCACGGTGACGGAGCCGTTCCCGGTGTACGCCAGCGGCGCCGCAGCCGGCTGGGCTCCGGGCCCGATCGACATGGCCGGGTACGAGGAAGGCCAGAAGGAGTTCGCGGACAAGGTTTTGGCGAACGCGAAGGCAGCCGCAGCCAAGATGGGCGTCGCTGCAAACGTGCTGCATGTGCCGGACGCCCGTCCCGCGGAGGCTATAGTCGACGCGGCGCGCTCGCAAGGCTGCAGCCTGATCGTTATGTCTTCGCATGGACGACGTGGGCTCGGGCGACTGCTGCTCGGCAGCCAGACATCCGAGGTCCTCACGCATAGCCCGGTGCCCGTCCTCGTCGTAAGGTAGGGCAGCCTACCGCTGCGCCGCCACGCCGGATTTGAGGTCGATCATGCGGCGGGCGCTTTCCTCGTCGGTGATCAGCACCGTCGGTTCGAGAAGCTGCATTGCGCCGAGCAGGGCAGCGATCTTCTCGGGCCCGCCCGACGTCAGAATCCGGATAGGCGCCTTCCGAAGCCTCTCCACATCCACCGACATCACCACGCTGTTGATCGGATGGTCGACAATCTTGCCGTCGATGTTGAACGGATGAAACAGCACGTCGCCGACCGCGCCGAGCGCGACAAGTTCCTCGCGCTGCGTCTCCTTGAGGAACCCGCCACGATAGAACGTCGTCGCCGACCGGATGCCTCCGATGCTGAGCACGACGGCATCGAGTTCGTCCGTCATGCGAAAGATGTCCTGCAGGCCGCAGCGTTCGATCAGAGCGACCTTGGTTTCGACACTGTCGACAACGGCGGGCGCCGGTATCAGGTAACCCTCGCCCTGAAAGGCCTGAGCGAACCGCCAGGCGAATTCGGCGGGGTTGACCTCGCGCGCCACGCCGACGCCGCCGAGCAGCGATATCACTTTGAAATCGGAGAGCGATTTCGGATTGATGAAGGACAGGGCATTGAACAGCGTGCGGCCCCAGCCGACGCCGACGCGCATGCCCGGGCGCATCGCGTCAGACAGGAAAGCGCCCGTTCTGGCGCTGATCGGAGGGATGGGGTCGGCGTCCGCATGCGACAGCGGCGCGACTATCGCCTGCTGCAGGCCGAAGGCCTTCTCAAGCGCGCGCTCGAGGCGGACGATTTCGGAGAGTTCGCTTTCGATCGCGATCTTCACTTCGTTGCGGACCCTGGCTTCCGCCAGCATCCTCACGACGGTGATGCGCCCAACCCCCAGAACCTCGGCAATTTCGTTCTGCGTCATCTGTTCGATGAAATACATCCATGCAGCGCGGATACGCAGCCGGTCGGCACGGCGGTCGGTGACGAGCGCTCCGGTTTCCTCAACGGCGCCGACGGCCTTTCGGCGACTGCCTGACTGGGCGGGCTGTTTCACCATTGCATCCCTCGGGACCTTAGGGTGGAAACTCTTGGCGGGATAACTGTCGATCGGATCATCCAAGAAGTTATGGGTTGAAACGATGTGCAGCGGCAATGCTTCGGTCGCGTTGCCATCGCGACGGCAGGCGCCGCAACTGCTTTGAAGATGGCGCGAACGGTTATATGATTGCGAGCCCGGTCTGCCGGGCCTGGTGAGGAAGCGAAATGTTGCGAGAGATCTCCGAGGATGTCCGCGTCAGGCTCAAGGACCGGCTGCGGGACCTGCGCTCGAAGGTGCGTGAACACCGCCACGACCATGCCCGTTCCGGCGGCGCCGCGACCGAGGCGGGGCAACAGCCCTTTCCCGTCCGCGAGATCGAGGGCATCCTGGGACACGCTGTCAGCGCCTTCGACGATGTGATGACTTTTGCCGAGCGTCTGGCGCCGAGCAGGGACCCTGGCGGTTCGTTGATTTTTGCCCCGCGGCCGCTGCAGGCGTATTTTCGCCTGCCCGAGGCAGGTCTGGACGGCGCCAGGGCATTCAGACGGGACCTCTACAGACTTGCCAAGCTTGCTCTCGAACAGAAGAAGCTTGCCGGTTTCCGCATCCGGGAGAGCGACTTCGCAAGCGTTCATGAGGCGCTGCAGAGAAGTGACGCCGTAGCGATTGCGCGTCTTCATTCGGAGGCAAATTCCGAAGACAGGCTGCTGCTTGTTGCCGGACTCACGGCGCGCCTTTTCGTCGAATTGGTTCGGCAAGAGCCGATCAGGCTGGCCACCAGTGCCGAGGAAGAGGCTTCGGTACCGCCGGACCTCGCTGCAGCGGTCAACGCGCTTGCCGCTATCGCCATTGCCTGCGGCCTGGCCACGCTCGACCTGGAGGGTGCGCCGGGGCGCGAATTGATGGAGATCGCCACCCTTGCGGTCGATGTGCGGGGCGAGCGCATCGACGCCGCGCTGGACATGGATAGGCTCGACGAACTGACACGACTTTTCGAGAGCCTGCTCGCGCATCTCAACTGACGACGGCTTCGGCGATGGCCTTCTTGGCTCGCCGGATGGATGATGGGCTCATGCTGAGTTCGGTCAAGCCCATCCGCACGAAGCGTGGCGCCAGATCGGGGCGGCCTGCCGCCTCGCCGCACATGCCCACCATGATCCCGGCCTGGACCGCGGCGCGGGCGGTCATTTCAATGGCGGCCATGACGGCGGGGTTCGTGACGTCGTTCAGCCGTGCAAGCGCCGGGTGAAGCCGGTCGGCCGCCATGATGTATTGCGTCAGATCGTTGGTGCCTATCGAGAAGAACGCCACGTGCCTGGCGAGCACCGGTGCGATGAGCACGGCCGCCGGCGTCTCGATCATCACGCCCAGTTCGAACCGCGCAAACGCAGTCTTGGCCGCGGCAAGCTCGGCGGCGCATTCCTCGATCAGGACCTTCGTCCGTTCGACCTCGCCGATCTCGGCAACCATCGGCAGCATCACCTTGATGTTGCCGTTCACGGCCGCCCGCAAAAGTGCCCGCAACTGCGTCTTGAAGATATCCGGCCGGTCGAGGCACATGCGGATGCCGCGCCAGCCGAGGAACGGGTTGTCCTCCTCGGGAAACTCGATCCCCGCCACCGGCTTGTCGCCGCCGATGTCGAGCGTTCGGATAATCACCGGATAGGGTGCGAACGCCTTGGCGAGCGTCGCATAGGTTTCGGCCTGCAGGTCTTCGGATGGAAGATGCGTATGCCGCATGAAGAGCAACTCCGTGCGGAATAGTCCGACGCCCATGGCGCCGGCCTCCTTGGCCGCGTCGATCTCCTCGAGCGAACCCAGATTCGCCGCAACCTCGATGACCGTCCCGTCAGCCCTTGTCGGAACGGTATCCTTGAACGCCGCCAGCGCTGCTGCTTCCTTGCTGGCTTCTTGCGAAAGCCGCGCTATCTCGGCGCGGGTCGCCTCGTCCGGATCCGCGGCCACCCAGCCGCCGGCGCCATCGATGGCGATGTCGGTGGCGCTTGCCAGATCGAAGACCTGCTCGCCAAGGCCAAGGACCGCGGGAATTCCATGCGAACGGGCAATGATGGCGATGTGGGACGTTGCGCCTCCCTTGCCGCAGATCACGCCGCCTATGCGCTTCAGCGGCGCACGCGCCAGATCCCAGGCGCCGATATCGTCAGCGACCAGGATCGCGCCGGGGGGCGCTGCGGAAAGGTCCGCGTCTTCCTCGCCTAACAAGGCCAGCGCGAGTTGGCGGCCCACCGCGTGGATGTCATCGCTGCGCGCACGCAGATAGCTGTCTTCGACGGCGCTGAATTCCGCGGCGGCGGCATCGGTCGCGCCAATGACCGCCGAGACGGCGTCCATGCCTTGCGCGATCCAGCCCTGCGCGCTCTCGATCAGCGCTTCGTCGCCGGCGATATCCATCAGGGCCGCGACGATGGCGCGGTCGCTTTCCGCCAGCGTGGCTTCGGCCAGCGCCTTCGCCATACGGTCCCGCACCTGCGCCACGGCGACGTGAAGCCTCGTTGTCTCGGCGCCGGTTTCACCGGCCGCAAGCTTGCGCGGCTCGGGCTTGATCTCTTTCGGGAAATGCGCGAACGCCTTGCCGATGGCCGCGCCCTCGCTCGCCGCTATGCCGCGCATCCGGCCCTTGGGGGCTTCGTCGGCGAGCGGCGGCGGACTTGCAGGAAAAACCTCGGCTGTCGGCGCGCGGATCGCTTCGGATCCGCTGTCCTCCTCAAGTCCGGCACGCGGGTTCTCTAGATAGCCGATGAGGGCCTCGACGGCCTCGGCTGCGTCCGCGCCATTGGCGCGGACGGTCACCTCCTGGTGCTCCTTGACCGAGAGCAGCATCAGCTTGACGGAACTCTTTGCACTCACGGCCTTGCCGTCCTTGACGACCTCGACGTCGGATTCAAAACTCTTTGCGAGTTTTACGAATCTCGTTGCCGGGCGCGCGTGCAGCCCTTCGTGCACTCTGACGATCGTCGAGCGTTCCATCCAATGCTGCCCTAACTTGCTGCGGCCGGTTTAGCGTCTGGCCGCGGCGAAAACGATGATGGCGCCGGTCCGCAGCTCGGCGATCAGCGCCTGCGGGTCTATTGCGTCGGCGCAAATTTCGCCCGGCCGCTCCGCCTCGGACGCGCCGTTGAAATTGATGACCACGTGACCGATGTCGCGGACCTTGGCCCAAGCGGCAGTGCCAACCGCGGTGATTGTCGCGGTGATGCCGCCGATCGCGATCGACGCACCTTTGGTCGGTGCGTCGTCGCTTGGCGCGGTCTCGGCCTTGTGCAGGACCGACACTTCGGCGAGTTCCGGCGGCGAGCCATCCGCAAACAGGATGACCACGCCGCCTTCGGCGAGGTCCGCCACTTCGGGACCGATTTCGGTGACCCGTGTCCTCAAAAGTACTGACATGTGGCGGAACCTCTATTTCCTACAGTACGATCAGGCTGAACACCCAGGCGATCAGGACCGAAACAGGGCCCATGATCTGACGGCTGATCAGCACCGCCGGCACACCGATCTCGATGGTCTTGGGCTTCGCTTCGCCGAGCGCCAGTCCGACGGGAACGAAGTCGCAACCCACCTGCGTGTTGTATGCAAAGAGCGCAGGCAGGGCCATCGCGGGCGATATCGTGCCGTTGGCGATCTGCGGGCCAATGATGGCGACGCCGATCACCTGCGCGATGACCGCGCCTGGGCCGAGGATCGGCGACAGGAACGGCAGGCCGCAGATGGCCGAGATGATCAGCAGTCCGATGATGTTGTTGGCAAGCGGGCCCATGGGCTGCGCCAGAACATCGCCGATGCCGGTATAGAGGATTAGGCCGATCAGCATCGTGACGAAAGCCATGAAAGGCAGCACGTTGCGGACAACCTGGTCGATGGTGCGGCGACCGGCATTGAAGAAGATGCCGACGACGCGTCCCATCACGCGGCCGATTGTACTGATGAAGCCGACCAGGCCCCCGTCGAGCGAGGGGGCGGCTCCGGCGGCCCTCACCGCAGGTGAATCTGTTGGTGCGGTGCTCAATTCAATCGACTCCCCTGCTGCCGTGACGGTTTCCGATCCGTCAGCCATGGTTATGTTGTTGGCCTTCACTCCCGAAACGTAGATGTCTTCCGTGATGAACTGGGCGAGCGGCCCAGCCTGTCCGACCGGCGTTATGTTGACGGTCGGGATGCGTTTGCGCGGATAGACGCCGCAGCGCGCGGTGCCACCACAGTCGACGACGACGACGGCCATCTCGCTTTCGATCGGCGGCGCCTTGAACCCGTCGACGGCTTCCGCTCCGGTCAACTCGGCGATCTTGGCGGCAATCGGATGAATGCCGCCGCCTGTCACCGAAACGACCTTGCTGCGCTGCTCGGTAGGTTCAATGACCAGTGGGCCGCCCCAGCCGGTCGAGCCCCGCGAGATTTTTACTGCCTTGTACTTCTTTGCCATGATGTCCTCCCGGGCCCGAACTAGAGCTCGATGCCCTGGCGGCGGGCCATGATGGCCGTGATCCGCTCAGTAAGCATGCCCTTCAGAAGGATCACGATCAGGCCGACGATGGCGTACCAGATGGCGACCCGGATGTGGTACCCGGACGCAACCGCGCCCTTGCTCTCAAGCTCGAGCAAGGCCACCAGGACGCCGCCCCAGACGAAGTATTCGCCCGGATTGATGTGCGGGAAAAGGCCAAGTGGCGGATGCACATAGGACACTGCCGCATCGTAGAAGGCAGGCTTGTGCTTTTCTTCGAGGAACGAGCCGAAGGTGTAGGCCATCGGGTTGGTCAGGAAGAAGACGGAGATGACCGGCAGGACGGTATAGCGGGTGAGCGCTATCTTGCCTGCGCCGCGGGCGATGCCATGCACGCGCTCTTCGCCGACGAGTTCGGTGAAAGCGTAGAATGCCGTCATCAGCACGACGAGCGTCGGAATGATGCCTGTGACGAAGCCGGCAAACACCTTGCCGCCTTCCTGGAAGATGCCGATGAAGTACTTGCCGGCGGCGGTCAGCCAGCCGAGCTGCTCTTCCTGCGTTACGTTCTGGAGCTTTTCCTTGAACTCCTGAACGGTGATGCCGCCGGCGGGCGCGGCCGCGGGAGCTTCGGTGGTGGTCTGGGCAAGAACGACAAGGTGATCACGCGTGTGATCGAGGCCTATCGATCCGTGGTGAATAGCAGCGTCCGTGACCATCGCCCCTGCCACGTGCAGGTGCTGGACGGCCATGTCGGCATGCTGCGCCAACATTGTAAAGACTGACATATCTCCTCCTTCAGACGCCTTGCCTCGTTGTCCCTGCCAGCAAGGTGGTTGCGCTATGCGCGAGCTACGTTCAAGCCGGACAATCCCGGCCGTCTCCCTGGCTCCGACCGCGCGCGATCGATCTGTTCGATCGCTCTCCTGACGGCCTCGGCCACACCGGTTTCCCCCTCTCCCAAAATGGCGGGATTGGACCGGAGTCGATCAAGGGTGATACCCTCGAATTCTTCGTGTCTGTGGAACTTGGTGAAGACGGTGCGTCCGCTCATGACGAGCAGGCGGCGCACGATCAGGTCCGGCGTCACGACGACGACGACGATCGTGCCCCTGGAGAACCGTCCACGAAAATTGCCAGCGCCGACGAAACCGTCGTTGAACTGGCTGGTCACGCCCTTGAAAACATCGGTGTAGTGGCGCATCTGCAACCACACGCCAAGCGACTGCAGCGCCCATACGCCAAACAGCGCCAGCAGTCCCCACTGCCATATTGCCATCGGTTCTCCTCCCAGACGGTTTCGAGGCGTCCGACAAGCGCTCCCGAAACTGACATTCAGAGAACATTTGTTTTTCAGAGTGTCAATATGTATAATTATCGAAGCGCCCGCAGCCGCTGTAATATCCCCCGATTTGGAGCGCCCGGCTAATAATGATAACCTACGGGCGGGAGACGCCTATGGACATGCGATTCAAGTCTGAACTGGCATCGATGCCCGACCTCAGGCATCGGCTGCGGCGCCTACGCTGGTTTCGCGTCACGTTCCGCAGCCATGCCCGCCTCATTGCCTCGACCTATGGACTTCACTTCGAGATCGACGATCTGAAGCTGACCCGGGCCTTTCTCGACTGGGTGGATGCCATTGACGCCAAGAAAGCGTTCGCCAGGGTCGACCGCGCCGACTTCGTAATATTTGCAGCGGGCCTCGTGTTGCGCGAATTGATCCGGCAGGAACCCGCAAAGGCTACCGCCCGGGGACTGCAGCCGGCAACCGGCGCTGAAGCCGAGATGGCAGAGATCGTGGAGTTCTGGCCCGAAGGCTTTCTGTACACAAACTTTTGCGTCGCGGCGATCGCCGCAGTCTATGAACAGGAGTTCAACGAGTCGCCGGCCGTCGACAAGTGCGCCGACGATCTGAGGACATGGTGGTCGTATCGCGAGAACGCCGCGGAAATGCCGTCCTATGCGGTCGCGTTTCTTGATCGTTTCCTTGGCGCCGAGCCGAACTGGCTGTTGCCGGACGACGCTCGTTCCCGCCCGGCCATGGTGGAGGCTCTTCGCTTGCCGTCGGGCGCGAACCTCACGAACCGGCAATAGGGCTGCGGCGCCTGCCTTCACACACGATTCCTACAGTTGCAAATTGAGGCAAGGGACCCGTTCGGGTGGCAGACAGACTGATCATATTCGATTGCGACGGGGTTCTGGTGGACAGCGAGCCCCTGGCCGCCGAAGCCTATGAGCGCGTCTACCAAAAACACGGCATGAGCGGCGTCGGCGCCGACATCATCGCGCAGTGCATCGGCATGAAGCAGGCCGACATCCTGATGAAGATCAGGGAATTGACGGGCCATCGGTTTCCCGATCACGCTGAGGACGATATCTGGGCGGAAACCAAGCAGCTGTTTACCGAGAAGCTCGCGGAAACCGAGGGCCTGAGGCACTTTCTGGAGACGCTTCCGGTCGCGCGCTGCGTCGCCTCGTCATCGTCCATCGAGCGCATCAACCACAGCCTGCAGATCACCCAGTTGGCGCCTTATTTCGGCGACGCAATCTACAGTTCCTCGATGGTCAAGCGCGGCAAGCCTGCGCCCGACATTTTCCTATACGCAGCCGACAGGATGGGAACAGATCCCTCCCGGTGCGTGGTCATCGAGGATTCTCCGCTGGGCGTTGAAGGCGCCGTCGCGGCCGGCATGCTGGCGATCGGCTACACCGGCGGGGGCCACACCTATGAAGGCCACGCCGGCAAGTTGATTTCGCGTGGCGCTGCCGTGGCCTGCGGCAGTTGGGAGTCGGTAAGCCAGGAATTGGTCGCCAGAGGCTTTTTGCCCGTAACAGCCGTCAGCCTAGTCTAGACCAGCATGCCGATCGGGTTTTCGATGCGGCGCTTGAAGGCCGCCAGAAGCTCGGCGCCGAGCGCACCGTCGACGGCGCGGTGATCGGTCGACAGCGTCACCGACATGATGGTCGCGACCGTGATCGCGCCGTTCTTGACCACGGCCCGTTCCTCGCCCGCGCCGACCGCCAGGATCGTCGCATGCGGCGGGTTGATGACGGCCGAAAAATCCTTGATGCCGAACATGCCGAGGTTCGAGACG
>JAPLOZ010000014.1 GCA_026400435.1 Hyphomicrobiales bacterium
AGGGTTCCGGCTTCTTCATTTCCGAGGACGGCTATGTAGTGACCAACAACCATGTCGTCGAAGGCGGTGCGGTGTTCACTGTCGTGACCGACAGCGGCAAGGAACTCGACGCCAAGCTGGTCGGCACCGACCCGCGCACCGATCTTGCGGTCCTGAAGGTCGATCCGGAAGGCCATAAGTTCACCTATGTCGATTTCGCCGACGATGCGAAAGTTCGCGTTGGCGACTGGGTCGTTGCGGTCGGCAATCCGTTCGGCCTTGGCGGTACGGTGACAGCCGGCATCGTCTCGGCGCGTGGCCGCGACATTGGCGCCGGCCCTTACGACGATTTCTTGCAGATTGACGCCGCGGTGAACCACGGTAATTCGGGCGGGCCTGCCTTCAACCTCAACGGCGAAGTCGTCGGCATCAACACCGCGATCTTCTCTCCGTCCGGAGGCAACGTCGGCATCGCATTCGCCATTCCGGCATCGACCGCCCGCGAAGTCACCCAGGACCTGATCCGCGACGGTGCTGTGCAGCGCGGTTGGCTCGGCGTCGAGATTCAGCCTGTAACGGCTGAGATCGCCGACTCGCTTGGCCTCGGCACAAGCGACAAGGGCGCCCTGGTCTCCAATGCCCAGGACAGCGGCCCGGCCAAGAAGGCAGGCGTCGTCGCCGGCGACATCATCACCGCCGTTAACGGCAAGGATGTTGCGTCGCCGAAGGAACTGGCCCGCATCATCGGCGCCATCGCGCCCGGCAAGCCGGTGGATGTCACGCTGTGGCGCGACGGCAAGTCTGAAACCGTGACGGTGGATCTTGGCGAGTTGCCAGCGCCCGACAAGCAGGCGTCGCTGGAAGGCGGCGATGACCAGGCGCCGGCGCAGACCGATCAACTGGCCGACCTCGGCCTGACGATCGCTCCCTCCGACGATGGCAAGGGCGTTGTGGTGACGGACGTCGATCCGGGCAGCGATGCGTCCGATCGCGGGCTGCAGGCCGGCGACGTGATCACCAACGTGAACTCCAAGCCCGTATCCGGTGGCAGCGACATCGAAAGGGCCATGCAGGATGCCGCCAAGGCTGGCCGCAAGGCAGTGCTCGTGCAGGTTTCGCGCGAGGACACCAGCCGCTTCGTCACCCTGCCGGTGGCCAAGGGCTGATCTGGCCTACGTTTCCGGCGCCGCAGCTCACACCCCCGAGCTTGGCGCCGGCAACCGTGCTTCCCGCGGTCAGTCAGTCTTGCGCGGGACGTTCGGCGGCAGCAGGCCAACGCTGCCTGCTGCCGGAACGCTTCATCATATCCGACTGCCGCCCTTTTCGGGTATAGAAGTCCCATGAAGATTCTGATCATCGAGGACGACCGCGAAGCCGCCGACTATCTCGAAAAGGCGTTCGCGGAAGCCGGCCACACCGCGCATGTCGCCAGGGACGGCGAGACCGGCTTTGCGCTGGCCGATTCCGGCGAATACGACGTCATGGTGGTCGACCGCATGCTGCCTCGTCGGGACGGCCTCTCGGTCATCGCCGGCCTTCGGTCTCGCAGCAACACGACGCCTGTGCTGATCCTGTCGGCTCTCGGTGAAGTGGATGACCGGGTGACCGGCCTGCGCGCCGGCGGCGACGACTACCTGACAAAGCCCTACGCCTTTTCCGAGTTGCTGGCGCGCGTCGAGGTCTTGAACAGGCGCGCCACCGCCAGGGAAACCGAGACCATGTACCGCGCAGGTGATCTCGAACTCGACCGGTTGTCGCATACCGTCAGGCGGGCCGGTCGCGAAATCACGCTGCAGCCGCGCGAATTCCGGCTGCTCGAATACCTGATGCGCCATGCCGGGCAGGTTGTCACCCGCACGATGCTCCTGGAAAACGTCTGGGACTATCACTTCGACCCCCAGACCAACGTCATTGACGTTCACGTCTCACGACTCAGGGGAAAGATCGAGAAGGGTTTCGACAGCGCTATCCTGCATACTGTGCGCGGCGCGGGCTATATGCTCAAGGCGGCCTGATGGCGCTGCGGCTGCCGGCGATCATGCGAACGACGGCTGCTAGGCTGTCGGCTCTTTACTTCATCCTTTTCGCGCTCTGCGCGGTACTCCTCGTCTTCTACATGACCTCGCTGTCAGCAAGCATGCTGAACACGCAGACGATGGAGACGATCAACGAGGAAGTGCAGGGGCTGGACAGCGCGTACCGCCGCGGCGGCCTGCCGTTTCTGGTTCGCGTGGTCGAACAGCGGTCGCGCCAGCCGGGCGCAAACCTGTACCTGATCGCGGATTCCAACGGCCGCATCCTGACCGGAAATGTCGAGAGCCTTGAGCCAGGCGTCCTCGAAGCCGACGGCTGGACCGACCAGCCCTTCAACTACCAGCGCTACGGCGAAGGTTCCGGCGAACGGCGTGCGCCGAGCGTGAGCGAAATCGAGGCGCCGCCGGCCGCGACCGAAACCAGGCACGCGGCGATCGCGCTTGTCTCGCGCCTTCCCAACCAGATGATCGTGCTGGTGGGACGTGATCTCGGTGAGCCCGAGCGGTTTCGCGGCGTCGTGCGGCAGGCGCTGATCTTCGCCCTCAGCATGATGGCTCTTGGCGGATTGCTGATATGGTTTTTCGTGGGCCGCCGGGCGCTGAAGCGCATCGACCGCGTCTCGGAGGCGGGCGCGCGCATCATGGGCGGCGATCTGACCGGCCGGCTGCCTGTGACGGGCGCCGGCGACGAGTTCGACCGCCTGTCGGAAAACCTCAACACCATGTTGACCAGGATCGCCGGGCTCAATGAGGGGCTGAAGCAGGTTTCAGACAACATCGCCCATGACCTGAAGACGCCGCTGACGCGGTTGCGCAACCGGGCTGAGGCGGCGCTTGCGGGCGATCGAGACGATGCAGGTTACCGTGAGGCGCTGGAGGCCACGATTTCCGAGTCCGACCGCCTGATCAAGACCTTCAACGCCATACTGATGATATCGAGGCTTGAGGCCGGCTATTCCGCCGAAGCGCTGGCCAAGGTCGATCTGGCGATTGCGATCCATGACGTGGTGGAGCTCTACGAGCCTGCCGCCGAGGAGGTGGGCGTATCGCTCGCGGCCCCTGTCGAAGGGAGCTTCGTCGTCGATGGCAACCGCGAGCTGATTGGCCAGGCTCTGTCCAACGTCGTCGACAATGCGATAAAATATTCGGCCGGCTCCAGCGAAAAGCCCGACGTTCGCGTTTCCATAGCGGCGGGAGGCGGCGAGATCAGCCTCAAGGTGGCCGACAACGGACCGGGCATTCCCGACCAGGACGACCGCGATCGGGCGACAGAACGTTTCGTCAGGCTGGAGCAGAGCCGGTCGCAGCCGGGCTCGGGCCTTGGCTTGAGCCTGGCCAAGGCAGTCATGAAATTCCATGGCGGAAGGCTGGAACTGCTGCAGGGCAACCCGGGGCTGGTCGTCGTGATGACCTTTCCCAGCGCAAAGGGCGAATGACAACGACAATCGCGGCAATTGCCCGGGAGGAGGCCGTACTGCTGCTCGAACCGAAAGTGAAAATATTGGCGCTCGACGCGCAAGCTGCGCGAGAGGAGCTTGCCGAAGTCGCGGCGGCCGCCCTCGGAGAAGGCCTGCCGAGGCTTTCCGCCTACCTGTCAACCGCTGGTCCTGTGCAGGATTTTTTCGGCGCCGCGCTCGACCTTTCGGACTTCCTGCGCGACTGCGCGCGCCGGCGTCCGGAAATGCTCGATCGCCTGTTCGAGCATTCGGTCGACCAGCGGCTGTCCATGCTGCAAGAAGAGATCGCCGCCAGCCCCCACGCAGAAGACCTTACCGAAAACGGCTTGATGGCCGCGCTGCGATCGCTGAAGCGGGAGGCGCATTTCCTGATTGCACTGGCCGATCTTGCAGGAGAGGCCAATGCTGTGACGTCCGTATCGCGCCTCAGCAACCTCGCCGACGCCTGCGTCAACGCCGCGATCGACTTCCTGCTGCTCGATGCGCACCGCCAGGGCAAGCTTGCTTTGCCTGACGCAAGCAATCCCGGCGTCGGATCCGGCTGGGTGATCCTCGGCATGGGCAAGCTCGGTGCGCGCGAGCTCAACTTTTCCTCCGACATTGATCTCATCGTGCTTTTCGATCCCGAAGCGCCCGCGATCGTCGATCCAATGGATGCCGCCGACCTGTTCGTGCGCCTGTCTCGCCGGATGCTGCGTATTCTCCAGGATCGGACGGAACATGGCTATGTCTTCCGCACCGACCTCAGGCTTCGTCCCGATCCGGGCTCGACCCCGCTTGCGATCCCGGTCGAGGCGGCGCTCACCTACTACGAAAGCCGGGGCCAGAACTGGGAGCGGGCCGCCATGATAAAGGCGCGACCCGTTGCCGGCGACATTGCGGCCGGCGACGCCTTGCTCAACGAGCTGCAGCCCTATGTATGGCGCAAGTATCTCGACTACGCGGCGATCGCCGACGTCCATTCCATCAAGCGGCAGATCCACGCGCACAAGGGGCACGGCGAAATCGCGGTGAGGGGTCACAACGTGAAACTCGGCCGCGGCGGCATCCGCGAGATCGAGTTCTTCGTGCAGACGCAGCAGCTTATAGCCGGTGGACGGTTTCCCGAGCTGCGTGGTCGCGCGACCGTGCCGATGCTTGGCGAACTCGCCGGGCGCGGCTGGATCACCGCCGAGGCGCGGGACGCACTGACCACGCAATACTGGTTCCTGCGGCGCGTCGAGCATGCCATCCAGATGGTTGCGGACGAGCAGGCGCATACGCTCCCCGAAACCGACGAGGGGCTGGAACGCATAGCAAGGATGCTCGGCTTTGCCGGTCGCGACGAATTTTCGACCGACCTGCGCGCCTCGCTGCAGGCGGTCGAGCGTCACTATGCGGCCCTGTTCGAGGCGGCGCCGGACCTCTCGTCTGGCGTAGGCAATCTGGTTTTCACCGGCGACGTCGATGACCCCGATACGCTGCGGACGCTGTCACGCCTCGGCTTCAGGCGGCCGAGCGACATCTGCAGGGTGATACGTGGCTGGCATTTTGGCCGCTACCGCGCCACCCAGTCGGCGGAGGCGCGCGAACGGCTGACCGAATTGACGCCTGCCTTGCTCGAAGCGTTCGGCAAGACGCACAAGGCCGACAAGGCGCTGATGCGTTTCGACCAGTTCCTGGCCGGCCTGCCCGCGGGCATCCAGCTGTTCTCGCTGCTGCAGTCGAACCCCGGGCTTCTCAAGCTGATTGCCACCATCATGGGCGCTGCCCCCAGGCTCGCCGGCGTCATCACGCGGCGGCCGCACGTCTTCGACGGGCTGCTTGACCCGGCGCTGCTCGCAGAATTGCCGGACCGGACCTACCTCTCGGCGCGGCTTTCGGCTTTTCTTGACCGGTCCGGCGCCTACGAGGAGGTGCTCGACCGGCTGCGCATCTTCTGCGCCGAGCAGAAATTCCTGATCGGCGTGCGGCTGCTTGCCGGCGCCATCGACGCCAGGCGCGCCGGCAAGGCGTTTTCGGACCTTGCCGATCTTGCGATCGGCGCTGCGCTGCAGGCCGTCGAGGCCGAGTTCGCGCGTCGGCATGGGCGCGTGACGGGCGGAAGGGTCGCGATTCTGGGCATGGGCAAGCTCGGCAGCCGCGAGCTTACCGCCGGGTCCGACATCGATCTCATCCTGCTCTACGATCACGACGCGGACGCCGACGAATCCGACGGCGCCAGGCCGCTGGCGCCCTCGCACTACTATACCCGCATGACCCAGCGCCTGATCGCGGCGGTATCGGCGCCGACCGCCGAGGGCGTGCTCTACGAACTGGACCTCAGACTGCGGCCTTCCGGCAACAAGGGACCGGTGGCGACGCATGTCGATGCATTCCGGAAGTACCAGCGCGGCGAAGCGTGGACATGGGAGCACATGGCGCTGACGCGCGCGCGGGTGGTCTGTGGCGATACCGCGCTTGCAACGGAAATCGATGCCGAGGTCGGCGCCATTCTGGCCATGCCGCGCGACCGCGCAAGGACGGTTGCCGAAGCCGTCGAGATGCGGGCGCTGATCGAAAGTGAAAAGCCGCCGCGCGACATCTGGGACGTCAAGCTGGTGCCGGGCGGCCTCATCGATCTGGAATTCATCGCGCAGGTCGCCGTGCTTACCGGGCGCGTCGAAGGGGAGGGAAGGGTGTCGGGAACGGCTGCGACGCTGGCAAGGCTGTCGCCCGACTTCGCGGACAGCCAGACCCGTCAGGACCTGGCCGCGGCCTGGGCGCTGTATCTGTCGCTGACGCAGATGATCCGACTCTGCCTGACGGGTCCGTTCGAGAAGGAGGACAGCCCGCCGGGGCTGAACGATCTGCTGCTTGCCGCAACCGATCTGCCAGACATCAAGGTGTTGGAAGCGCATCTGAAGGAGACCGCCGCAACGGTGCGCGGCCATTTCGAGCGCCTCATGGCGACAAGCACGTGGTGACCGGCCGCGTCAGGCAGCCGCCTTGGCCGGCGCTTCCAGCTTGCGCGTCGGAATGCGCACGGAAACGATGGTGCCTACCCCCAGCGTGGACCGGATCTTCAGCGCTCCACCCTGGAGCTGCGCCAGCGAACGCGAGATGGCAAGGCCAAGACCGGAGCCGGTATGGTTCTTGGAAAACTGGTTTTGCACCTGCTCGAACGGGCGCCCGAGCTTGCTGAGCGCTTCCTTCGGAATACCGCAGCCATTGTCCTCGATGGTCAGCATGAGGGCGCCGCCCACATTGCGGGCCCGCACGGAAATGCGGCCGCCGTGACCGGTGAACTTTACGGCGTTTGACAACAGGTTGATGGCGATCTGCTTGACGGCGCGCCTGTCGGCATAGACCCGCAGCGTATCGTCAATCCGCGTTTCGACGGTGATTTGCTTTTCGGCCGCCTGGAGCGAAATCACCTTCACCGTTTCGTGGATCAGCGGGCAGAGGTCGATCTCCTCGCGCTCAACCGAGAACTGGCCGGCCTCTATCTTGGACATGTCGAGTATGTCGTTGATGACGCCGAGCAGATAGGCTCCGCTCGCCTGGATGTCGTGCGCGTATTCCTCGTAGCGGTCGGACCCGAGCGGCCCGAACAGCTTCGATTCCATCACCTCCGAAAAGCCGATGATGGCGTTGAGCGGTGTGCGCAGTTCGTGCGACATGTTTGCCAGGAACTCCGACTTGGCCCGGTTGGCCGCCTCGGCCCGCTCGGTTTCGCGCATGTATTTGCGATTGAGTTCGACAAGTTCGCCCGCGCGGTCGTGCTCCGACCGGCGCGCCAGGCTCAGGTCGTGGATGGTCGCCATCAGCCGGCGCTCGCTGTCGACAAGTTTTTCCTGATGCTGCTTGATCTGCGTTATGTCGGACCCGACCGACACGGTTCCGCCGTCACGGGTGCGCAGCTCGTTCACTTGCAGCCATCGTCCATCGGCGAGCTGGCGCTCGAAGCTGGCGCCGCCTGCCGGGCCGTTGGCGTTTGCCAGTCGCCGCTCCGACGCGAAGGCGAGCATCTTGGATTCCAGCTCGCTGCGCCCGGCTCCCGGAATGACATCGCGGTCGGCTAGGCCGTTGTCCTGCTGGTACTTCGAATTGCACATCACAAGCCTTTGTGCGGCATCCCAAAGCACGAAGGACTCATTGATGCTTTCGATCGCCGTGCGAAGCCGCATGTCGGCCGCCTCGGAGCGCAGCGCGAGGTGACGTTGCTCCGTCACGTCGACCGCGATTCCGATGAGCTGGATTTCCGGCGCTTCCCGATCGATCACCTGTGCCCTGGCGCGGACCCAGATCCACTGGCCACTTGCGTGCCGCATGCGGAAAATCTGGTCGATCTGGTCGATCTCGCGCGCCACGATCCGCTTGGCGAGTTCGAACAGGTCCCCGTCGTCCTGGTGGATGATCTCCGCTACCTCGCCAAACGAGAGCATCGTCTCGCAGGACTGGTAGCCCAGCATGTCGTACATGGATCTCGACCAGTACATCTTGCCGCGCACCATGTCCCAGTCCCACAGGCCGCAGCGGCCGCGCACGAGCGCGAGATCGACGCGCTGGTGCGCTTCCAGATAGATGCGGTCGGCCGCCTGCGCGCGCGCCGCCTGACTGAAGTAGGCGTAGAGAATGACGAGCAGGACCCCGGCGGTGATCACGAACAGGGTCACGTTCAGCGACACCGTTCTGCGCCACTCCGCAAACACGGTGTCGTAGGGGATCATCGCAACCGCCGCGACTGAGCGGTCTTCCGCCAGATCGACCGACGCCAGCCACGTCCTGCCGTCCATCGCCACCGGCATGATGCCGGCCCGGTCTCCGAACATGAAGAGCGGCTGGCCTCCCACGACGAGGTTTTCGAGGTTTTCGCCGCGCGTAGCCGGGGCGCCTGAGCTTGTCGCTATTACCTTGAACGAACCGTCGGTGACGAACAGGACATGCCTGCCGGCGAGCGATCCGGCCTGCATGGTCTTCTGTATCAGGCGCTGCCCTTCGACCTCGATGTCATCCCGATTGTTCTTCGCGATGGTGAGTGCATTCGCCAGTTCGCCCGCCGCAAGCCCCAGCATGGACTTCGCGTCACGATCGACATCGTCGCGAATGGCCATCAGCGACAGCACGCGAACCGACGCGACGACGATCAGGAAGATCAGTATCAGTATGGGTATCGACCGCTTGAGCACCGGCTCGGCAGCGAGAAGACGACGATAGGCCGGCGCGGCAATGACGCGCGCATTCCCTGCGACCTTGTCCCGCCCCGCGTCGCGGCGGTGGGCAAAAGTCGAGCCTTCGGGCGCGCCCCACGCGTCCGCTCCGGCCATGCCGTTCCCCCAACATTGAAATTGACGATCCGGCGACACCGCACACCCGAATCATCCATAAGGAATCAAAGGTGATTCGCCTTGTCCAGTGGCAGCCGGCAAAAAGACCGAAAATTGCGCGCGTAGCTGGCCGAGAAACACCTACGCCAGGGTACGCTCGACGATGTCGCGCACGTCGGCGGACAGGTTTTCAGCGCCCGAGATCAGCAACAACGCTTCACGGGCCTTGCCTTGCCGCGCCGGTTCGAGCGAGCGCCACGACCGCAGCGCTGTGGCAAGCCGGGCGGCGAGTTGCGGGTTGCGCGGATCGATCTCGAGAACAGTGCGAGCGAAGAAATCGTAGCCTGCGCCGTCGATCCGGTTGAAGGCAGTCTGGTTGGCGGTGGCGAAGGTGCCGATCAGCGCCCTGACCCGGTTGGGATTTGCCATTGTGAAGCCGGAATATCGCGTGAGTGTCTTGACCTTGTTGAGCGTGGCCGCTCCTGGCGCGGTCGCCTGGATCATCAGCCATTTGTCCATGACCAGCGGGTCGGCGCGGTAACGCCGCTCGAAAGTCGCCAGCGCATCCTTCGCCTGCTTCGTTGTTCCGTGGCGATGCGTCAGGACCGCCAGCGCCGCTGCGCGGTCGGTCATGTTGGTGGCGTCGGCGAAATGCCTGAACGCCAGGTCCACGCCATCCGGCAGGAGCGCAATGTAGTCGAGCAGCGTGTTGCGCAGCGCGCGACGGCCGGCGCTCGCGGCGTCCGGGCTGAACGGTCCGTCGAAGGCGAGCGATGCGTAGAGATCGCGCAGCAGCCCTTCGTTGGACCCGACAATCGCCGCGGCCAGCCCTTCGCGCGACGCGAAGATGACGTCGGGATCGATGTTCTTGGCGATCTCGCGGGCAATGTCGGCTTCCCCGGGCAGCGCCAGAGCGAGCGCGCGGAATGCATGTTCCAGCGTGTCGTCCGAAGCGAGCACGCCGGCCAGGTCAACCAGTCTGGCCGCAAAAACCGCCCGTTTGCCGCCGCGTCCGTTGCGGGCGGCCGAGATGAGCGCTTGGGTGAGCAGCGTGTTGTAGGCCTGCCACCGCGCGACCGGATCGCTGTCATGCCGGGCGAGGAAGATCTGATCCTGCGCGCGCTGTTCCATCGAAAGCGTCACCGGCGCGGAGAAGCCGCGGTTGAGCGAAAGGGCGGGACGCTCCGCGATGTTGCGGAAGCGTATGACATGGCGCCGCTTCCTGATGTGAATGATGCCGTTCTCGACGGATGCTCCGTCGGGTGTCGCGTCCGCGATGTCCTTGCCGTCGCGCCCTACAAGGCCGAAGGCAAGCGGGATGTGCATCAGCCTTTTGCGGGCCTCCGAAGGTGTCGGCGGCACCGACTGCTCGACCTCGATGACGAATTCGCGCTTCGCGGCGTCATGCGACGCCGACACCGTCACATTGGGCGTGCCGGCCTGATTGTACCATAGCGCAAACTGCTGGAGGTCGCGGCCCGAAACGTCCTCGAAGACTTTTAGGAAATCCTCGATCGTCGCCGCCTCGCCGTCGTGCCGATCGAAATAGAGGTCCATGCCCCGTCGGAAGGTTTCCGCGCCGAGGATGGTCCGGATCATCCGCACGACCTCCGAGCCCTTCTCATAGACGGTCGCCGTGTAGAAATTGTTGATCTCGCGGTAGCGACGGGGCCGCACGGGATGCGCCAGCGGACCCTGGTCCTCGGGGAACTGGTGCGCCCGCAGGGTTCGCACCTCGGCGATGCGTTTTACCGAACGCGAGCGCTGGTCGGCGGAGAATTCGTGGTCGCGGAAAACCGTGAGGCCTTCCTTGAGGCAGAGCTGGAACCAGTCGCGGCAGGTGATGCGGTTGCCCGTCCAGTTGTGGAAGTACTCATGCGCAATGATCGCCTCGATATTGGCAAAGTCCTGATCGGTCGCCGTTTCGTCGTCGGCCAGCACGTATTTGTCGTTGAAGATGTTGAGGCCCTTGTTCTCCATCGCGCCCATGTTGAAATCGGACACCGCGACGATGTTGAAGATGTCGAGGTCGTATTCGCAGCCGAACGCGTCCTCGTCCCACCGCATCGAGCGCTTGAGCGCGTCCATCGCATAGCCGGCGAGGCCCTCCTTGCCATGCTCGACATAGATTGCGAGATCTACCTTGCGCCCGGACGCGGTTGTGAATTCATCGGTCACCACGCCTAGGTCGCCCGCAACGACAGCGAAAAGGTAGGACGGTTTGGGGAAGGGATCGTGCCAGACGGCGTAGTGCCAGCCGTTGGGCAGATCGCCGGCCTCCTGCCGGTTGCCGTTGCTGAGCAGCAGAGGGGCCTCGCGCTTCCGCGCCTCGAGCCGGACCGTATAGACCGAAAGGATGTCCGGGCGGTCCAGGAAATAGACTATGCGCCGGAAGCCCTCGGCCTCGCATTGTGTACAATAAACTCCATTGGTCCGGAACAGGCCCATCAGCGCCGAATTTGCCGATGGCGACAGTTCCGTCTCGATCGTCAGCCGGAAACTCTGGGCTGCGGGCGGAGCATGGATGACAAGTTTGTCGGGTGTCGCCTCGAAGGCCTTGGCCGCAAGGGGCGCACCGTCGATGGCGATCGACTTCAGCGTCAATCCGTCGCCATTGAGGATGAGGGGAGATTTCTTCGGCGCGCCCTCGCGCCTGGCGACGGTCAACTCGGCCGCAACGCGGGTAGCATCCGGGTAGAGGCGGAAAGTCAGCTCGACGCGCGGTATCAGGTAGTCGCTGGGCCTGTAATCCTCGAGGCGAAAAACCTGGCCGGTGTCGGTACGCATGCCTACCTCGTCAATCTTGTCGGCTTCCCGGCAGCCAAGGCCGCAGAAAAAAATGAATGAAGCTCGCTCTTTACACGATCGCGCCGTCTCGACAAAACTCTTACGCGGCTTATGTCAAGCGTGATCGAAGCCAGGCTCCGGGAGGTTCATATGACGGTCGCCAGGCCGCAAGTGGGAGCAGGCATGCGTTGTTCGCCCAGACAAGCTGACCGCACTTGAATCAGGTCCGCGTTCAAGCATCGAACCCGCTCGTCGGCATAGGGTTCAAGGTGGCGTCCGTCGCCGTGTTCGTGACGATGTCTTCTTTCCTGAAGGCCGCCGGGCCGCTTCCTGCCGGCCAGCTCGTATTCTTCCGTTCGTTCTTCGCGATTGTGCCCGTTCTTGCCTATCTCATTCATCAGCGCGAAGTCCGGGCGGCTCTCTACACCAAACGACCCATGGGGCACGTCGCACGCGGCGTCATCGGCGTCTGCGCGATGGGTCTTTCGTTTTTCGCATTGACGCGGTTGCCGCTGCCCGAAGCAGTGACCTTGAACTATGCGCAGCCGCTCTTCGTGGTCGTATTCAGCGCAATTTTTCTCGGCGAGACGGTGCGCTTCTACCGGTGGAGCGCGGTTGCCATCGGTCTGATCGGCGTGGTGATCGTCTCGTGGCCGAACCTGTCCCTGCTGACCGGCAGGGCAAGCATGGGGAACGACGAATTGATGGGGGTCTTTGCGGCGCTGTTGGGTGCTGTCGTGGCCGCCATCGCCATGCTGCAGGTTCGCAGTCTGGTTCGCACCGAAAAAAGCGTTGTGATCGTCGTCTGGTTTTCGCTGACGGCAAGCGTGGCAGGTCTCCTGACGCTGCCATTCGGCTGGCAACCGATCGACTTGTGGCAGACTGTATTCCTGGTTTCAGCGGGCATTTGCGGCGGCATCGCGCAGATTGTCATGACCGAAGCCTACCGGCATGCCGAGGCGTCGACGGTTGCTCCATTCGAATACACCTCCATTATCCTCGCCATCATCGTCGGCTATGTCGCCTTCGGCGAACGGCCGACCATCTTCGTCATGGTCGGCGGCGCGATCGTCATCGGCGCAGGCATATTCATCGTCTGGCGCGAACGGCAACTCGGCATCGAGCGGCGCAGGGCCCGGGAAGCCTCGCAACCGCAATAGGGATCCAACGGCGCCGATGCCGGCTAGCCCGCCCTCAAGGCCAACAGCTTTGCCTTGATCTCCAGGAAATCGCGCCAGGCGAGCTTCTTGTGCGCAGGATTTCGCAGCAGATAGGCCGGATGCAGCGTCGGCATTGCCGGAATTGTAACGCCCGATGCCGTGACATGCGCCTTCCACGAACCGCGCAGCCGCAGCACGCCCTCGGTGGCGTTGAGCAGGGTTTTCGCTGAAGGTCCGCCGAGGGTCACGAGTATTTTTGGACCGACCAGCTCGACCTGCCTCTCGATGAACGGCCGGCAGATTTCTGTCTCCTGCGGCGTTGGCGTGCGGTTGCCCGGCGGCCGCCACGGGATGACGTTGGCGATATAGACGGACTCCCGGTCGAGCCCGATCGCGGCGAGCATCCTGTCGAGCAACTGCCCGGAACGCCCGACGAACGGCAGACCCTCCAGATCCTCGTCACGGCCCGGCGCCTCTCCGACAATCATGACGTCGGCTGCAGGATTTCCGTCCGCGAATACGAGGTTCTTGGCGGTGAATTTGAGGTTGCAGCCTTCGAAAGCCGCCATCTGCAGGTGCAGTTCGTCGAGTGTCGCGGCGCTTGCGGCGCGCTGTCTGGCAAGCGCGACCTGCCCCTCGTCTGGCACGGCGACCGCCATTTTGGGCGCGGCGAAAACGGGAGCCTGATTTTGCCCGGCGGTCGCGGCGGCGGCGCCCGGCCTGTCAACCTGCCGCATCGCAGTGACCGTGCGCGCATCTTCGGCAACGAGCCGGTTGGCTGGATCCTCGGTCAAGGCAGCGTCAACGCCGGCCTCCGCGTAGAAGGCGAGCAGTTCCCGCAGCTCTTTTTCACTCGACAGATCCATGGCGCGGACATTCGGACGCCGGCATGGCATTTGCAAGGTCACGACGACGGGATGCGTGGATCCTGCACCAGATAAAACTCCCAGCGTGGCGTGAAGTCGGTGATCAGGAAGTTGAAGGATGCGCTGTCGCGGTGGTCGACCTTCCCCTCCTGAAAGAGCAGCCGGTCGTATGGCTCGAATGCACGACTGTGTTTGCCAAAGCTTTCCGACCAGATGTTGCCGCTGTCGACCCGTCTCTGGTCAAACGAGAGCCCGTCGCCGAACTGGCTCGCCTTGCCGATCTGCTCCTGCAGTTCGAACTCGAATTCGATCCACGGAAGCTTGCTGTTGTTCAGCACCTCCATGCGGACATTAAGGAAGCCGTTCGCGAAGGAACCCGAGGAATCGAACGGGCGTATCTGCCGAATGGTGCGTATCACCAGCGTGACAGGCGTGGCCGACGTGAATTCTTCCCGGATGACGAAGGGGTCGTCCCTGGTGCCCTTGCCGGACACGCCCTCTATCAGAAAGCCCCCGAGTTCGTCCGAAAAGCTGTAGGCGCCGGATTCCCATCGTCTCGAGGGCGTTTCCTGCGCCAGTGCGCCGGCCGACAGCACAACGGCGGACGCGCAGACCACGGCAGAACTGCCCGTCAAACTGGCGAGCAGTCGATTTCGCCGCGCTACCCACCGCAAGATATCGGCCAGCCGCATAGCGCCAGTATGGCCGACAAGCCTGACCGGGGACACTGCAAAAGCAGCAGGAAATGGTTTCACGTCGCATTTGGATCGGCTATGCACCCGGTAAGCCAGCAAAATGGCTAACCCAAGCTAGCCTGTGCAAGCAAAACGGGGAATGGAATGAGCGAGATCGAACGCGAAAGCATGGAGTTCGACGTGGTGGTCGTCGGCGCTGGCCCCGCAGGCCTCGCGGCGGCGATCAGGCTCAAGCAGGTGAGCCCCGAGCTTTCGGTCGTGGTGCTGGAAAAGGGCGCCGAAGTCGGCGCTCACATCCTGTCGGGCGCCGTTGTCGATCCTGTAGGCATCGACCGCCTGCTGCCGGACTGGCGAAGCGACCAAGACCACCCGTTCAAGACTTCGGTCACCGACGACCATTTCCTTTTCCTCACCACCAAGGGATCGTTGAAACTACCGAACTTCATGATGCCGCCGCTGATGAACAATCACGGCAACTTCATCGTGTCGCTCGGCAATGTGTGCCGCTGGCTCGCCGGCAAGGCCGAGGCGCTCGGCGTCGAGATCTACCCTGGTTTTGCCGCCGCCGGCCTGATTTACAACGATGCCGGTGCGGTTGCCGGCGTCTATACCGGCGACATGGGCGTCGAGCGCGACGGTTCGCACGGGCCGAATTTTGCACCGGGCATGGCGCTGATGGGCAAGTATGTGCTGATCGGCGAGGGTGCGCGCGGCTCGCTGGCCAAACAGCTCATCGCGAAGTTCAATCTGTCGGATGGGCGCGAGCCCGGAAAATTCGGCCTCGGCCTCAAGGAACTGTGGCAGGTCGCACCGGGGAAGCACAGGCCGGGCCTTGTGCAGCACTCTTTCGGCTGGCCGCTCGACATGAAAACCGGCGGCGGCTCATTCCTTTACCACCTCGAGGACAATCAGGTTGCCGTCGGCTTCGTGATGCACCTGAACTACAAGAATCCCTGGCTGTCGCCCTTCGAGGAGTTCCAGCGGTTCAAGACGCATCCGGCGATCCGCGACACCTTCGAGGGCGGCAAGCGCATCTCCTACGGCGCACGCGCGATCACCGAGGGCGGCTGGCAGTCGGTGCCGAAACTGACGTTCCCCGGCGGCGCGCTGCTCGGCTGCTCGGCGGGCTTCGTCAACGTGCCGCGCATCAAGGGATCGCATAACGCCGTGCTGTCCGGCATGCTCGCCGCCGAGCATGCCGCCAAGGCCATCGCAGAAGGCCGCGCCAACGACGAGCTATCAGCCTACGAGGATGGCTGGCGCGACAGCGACATTGGCAAGGACCTGAAAAAAGTCCGCAACGTGAAGCCGCTGTGGTCGCGTTTCGGCACGGTGCTGGGCATAGGGCTCGGCGGATTCGACATGTGGCTGAACACGTTGGTGGGCTTTTCGCTGTTTGGCACGCTCAAGCACGGCAAGGCCGACTTTGCGACGCTCGATCCTGCGTCCCAACACGAAAAGATCGCATACCCGAAGGCCGACGGCGTGCTGACCTTCGACCGTCTGTCGTCCGTGTTCCTCTCCAACACCAACCACGAGGAAGACCAGCCGGTCCACCTGCAAGTGAAGGACATGGCGCTGCAGCAGCGCTCCGAACACGATGTTTTCGCAGGCCCGTCTACCCGATACTGCCCGGCCGCAGTCTACGAGTGGGTCGATGCCGACGGCAACTCCGCCGCCGACCCTTCCGCCAAGGACGTCCGCTTCGTCATCAACGCGCAGAACTGCGTCCACTGCAAGACCTGCGACATCAAGGACCCCAACCAGAACATCAACTGGGTGCCGCCACAAGGCGGCGAAGGGCCGGTCTATCCGAACATGTGAGGTGACCGGGCCTGTCTCGACCGCCGCCGACAAATCTTCGGCGAAGGGCCGGTCTATCCGAACATGTGAGGGGACCGGGCCGGCTTAGCGGATAGCCTCGTTGCGCAACGGGCCGGAGGGCAGCCACGCGGTCGCCGTTTTCAGGTCGCCGGGCTCGCCGTCCGGCGGCACGGGCGAAAAGTGCACGAGCACCGGAAGATGGTCGGATCCGACCGCCTCCAGCGTCTCGACAGAGAGCACGGCGACTTCCCTTGCAAAGACGCGGTCGATAGGCAGGCCGGCGAAGCGGAGAAATTCCGGCAGCCTGCGATAGAGCCATGTCGGGCGCATGGGACCAATCGCCTTCATTCCGGCAGCTTCGGCGACCCGTGCCGATGCAGCGCTCCACGGCACGGCGTTGAGGTCGCCGGCGAGAATGGCGGAGCCGGCAAGGCCAGCCAATGACGGGGTGAGATCCTTGATCTGGTTCATCTGGTCGAAGGGCCACGGCCAATGGAGATGCATGACCGCGACATCAACCAAGCGCCCGCCGAAGTCGATTGGTGCGCTCGCGAATGCTCCGTCCGCAAGGCATTGACCTTCGGCGCCTTCGGCAAAGGGCCGCAGCGACAGAATGCTGACGCCGCCGACATAGCCATCGAGTTTGCAGGCCAGGCGATATGGATATGCGCTTTCGAGCAGCGCAAGCTTCTCGGTCCACATCGGCGACACTTCTTCGAGCGTCAGGACATCCGGCCTGATGCGCCCGATAAGGGACAGCACCTTGCCGGGTTCCGGATTGTTGAAGCGGAGATTGATCTGCATCAGCCGGTACACGGGAGCGAGACCGTCCTTCGGCTCCTGCGACGCCTGAACCGTGCCTAGACCTGGAATGATGGCTATGCCGGTAATGTTCAGGATTGCCCAGACGCCGAGAACGGCGGCAAGCAACCCGTTCCATCGCAGGCCGCGGGTGATGAGCAGGAAAGGGGCGAGCAGGATCAGCGCTGCTGCGCAATGGATGCGAAAGTGCGCAAGCGAGTCAAACGCGGGATGGAACGACCCGAAGAAGCCGCCGACAAGCGCTAGTGACAGCGGAAGCATCGCGACAAAAGCGATCAGCCCCAAGGCGCGCGATGTCCCCCTTGCATCCATGCGCACCTTCTTCGGTAACATTGCGGCCCAATCAAGATGGCGGCCGCCTACTGGAACGCCGTCTCGGCGAAGCTGCGCAACTTGCGGGAATGCAGACGCTCGTTGGGCATCCCGGCAAGCCGTTCCATCGCCTTGATGCCGATGGTCAGATGCTGCGCGACCTGCCTCTTGTAGAATTCGGACGCCATGCCGGGAAGTTTCAGTTCGCCGTGCAGCGGCTTGTCGGAAACGCATAGCAGCGTGCCGTAGGGCACACGGAAACGGAAGCCGTTCGCCGCGATCGTGGCCGATTCCATGTCAAGCGCGATCGCACGGCTTTGGGAAAGACGCTGTACCGGTCCGCGCTGGTCGCGCAGTTCCCAGTTGCGGTTGTCGATGGTTGCCACGGTGCCTGTGCGCATCACGCGTTTGAGGTCGTAACCCGACAGACCTGTCACCTCGGCGACCGCTTCCTCAAGCGCCACCTGCACTTCCGCCAGCGCCGGGATCGGCACCCAGACCGGCAGGTCGTCGTCGAGCACGTGGTCCTCTCGGACATAGGCATGGGCCAGGACGTAGTCGCCCAGCGCCTGCGTGTTGCGCAAGCCTGCGCAGTGGCCAAGCATCAGCCATGCATGCGGCCGCAGCACGGCAACATGGTCGGTGATGGTCTTGGCGTTGGAAGGCCCGACCCCGATGTTGACCATGGTGATGCCGCCATGGCCGGGCTTCTTGAGATGATAGGCAGGCATCTGCGGAATGCGCGCCAGCGCCGGCCCGTCGAACGGCAGGGTCTCGCCCGCCGGTGTCACGATGTTGCCGGGCTCGACGAATGCTTCGTAGCCGCCGCCGCCCTTGGCCATCAGGTCGCGCGCATAGACTGCGAACTCGTCGATATAGAACTGGTAGTTGGTGAACAGCACGAAGTTCTGGAAATGCTGCGGGCTCGTTGCCGTATAGTGCGAAAGCCGGTGCAGCGAATAGTCGATGCGCTGCGCGGTAAATGGCGCCAGCGGTCTCGGCTCGCCTGGCAGAATTTCGAACGTCCCGTTGGCGATATGGTCGTCAGTGCCATCGAGATCGGGCACATCGAACAGGTCGCGGATCGGCCGGCTGATGCGATCCGCGATCGCCCCATCGACGTGGGTTCCTTCCAGGAAGGCGAAATGCAGCGGGATAGGCGTTTGCGATTCCGAAACGACCACGGGCACCCCGTGGTTGCGCATGATGATGCGCAGTTGCTCGGTGAGGTAGCGTTCGAACAGGTCCGGCCGCGTGATGGTTGTCGTGAAATGACCCGGCGTCGGCATGTGTCCATAAGCCTGGCGGGAATCGACCTGGCTGTATGATGAGGTGGTAACCCCGATCTCCGGGTAGAAGGCGCGGTAGCGCCGGTTCGGATCGGCGCCTTGAGCAAGCGCGGCAAAGGAGTCGCGCAGAAAGCCGGTATTGCGGTCGTAGAGCGCCTGCAACGCGGCGACCGCCTCACCTGCGTCCGTGAAGCTCCTGCGCCCGACGGGTTCGGGCGAGACGACCGATTCGATTGGCTCGGGATAGATTCGCTTTTCCATGACCCAATATAGAGGGCGTTTGCGACGGTGTGGAGATGCTGCACAAGAATTCGGCAGATTGCTCCGCGCTGAGGGTCCCCGGTCAGCCGCGCTGGAGGCTGACCATCAGGACAAAGCCGGCGCCGCTGTTTTTCATCGACGGCGCTTCGATGATCGTATGGTCTTCAGCGCGCAGGCTTGTAACCGCAAGAAGCGGCGCCGAGACAACCAGCATCACCGCTACGGCCCGCGGCAGCAGCCGGAGGCACTTGAGGGTTTCTTGGAGGTGGCGGGTCATCTTGTTCACGTCGCTTTCGGGTCTCTGTCGTTCTTGGTTCACTGTGTCTGGCAGAAGATTTTCGGGTGCGTGAGGCAGGTACCCACGCTGGCGGTCTGGTCGAACCGCCGGGTCCGGCCTGCATCCGCAACGAGAATGGCGAAGGCCATTCCAAACAGCGTGACGAGCAGGCACATGATGGTGAAGCGGCGGGCAAGCATGTCGTTCTCCTTCGATGTCGCGGAGAATGCCTGCACGCGCCTGAACGGCCTCTGAGATGGGCGTTCATCTACCGTTCAAATTTATTGAAGGCCGTTAAACGCCGTGGTGCTTGCGTTTCCCGGCAGTCCGCCTATCTGCGAAAAGAGCAGCGGCGGAGATATGCCCATGACGACGCAGACCAAGCCGATCGAGCTCTACTATTGGCCGACGCCCAACGGCTGGAAGATCACGATCATGCTCGAGGAACTCGGAGTTCCCTACGAGGTGAGGTACGTCAACATCGGCAAGGGCGAGCAGTTCGAGCCGTCCTTCCTGAAGATCGCGCCCAATAACCGGATGCCGGCGATCATCGACCCGGAGGGCCCCTCTTCAGATGGAAAATGGGGCGGCGAGCCGATCTCGGTGTTCGAGTCCGGCGCGATCCTGCAGTATCTGGGTCGCAAGTTCGGCAGGTTCTACCCAGCCGAAGAACGCGCCAGGGTCGATGTCGAGCAATGGCTGTACTGGCAGGTCGGCGGGCTCGGGCCGATGGCCGGACAGGCGCACCACTTCCGGCAATACGCTCCCGAAAAGCTGCCCTACGCGGTCGACCGCTACACCAACGAAGTGAACCGCCTCTATGGCGTGATGAACAAGCGCCTCGCCGATCGTGATTTCCTGGCCGGCGACTATTCGATCGCCGACATGGCGGCGATCGGATGGGTCAAGCCGTACAAGAACCAGGGTCAGGACCTCGACCACTTCCCGCACCTGAAGCGCTGGTTCGAAACCATGCTTGCCCGGCCTGCGGTCGATCGCGCGCTTGGCGTCGGCCAGGAACGCCGCAACAATCTCGCTGACGACAAGGATGCGCAGAAGGTGTTGTTCGGGCAGCGCGCTCGAACCTAGCCGCGACGGTTGAAGCCCCGGACGGGCGAGAGGCCCGAGCCCTGAGCTTCGGCCGCTAGAGCCTTGTCCAGGTCTGCGAACGGCAGATCAGGCCGCCAAGCACGCAGCCGCTCATCTTCAGGCTGCCGCCCGACAAAGCTCCCTTGCCGGAATAGGTCTTGTCGTTGGCCGGATCGGTAATGTTGCCGGTATAGTATTTGTCGCCTGCGGCCTTCAGCTTTCCGATGCTCTTTCCGGCGTGTTGGCCGGTCTTCAGCTGGATGCAGAAGCTTCCGCCGCACGAACTGATCTGCGCCGTCGTGCCGGCCTCCGTGCGCCAGTTGCCTTCGATCGGGTCGGCGTATGCGATCCCGGCGAAGACGAGTGTTGCAGCGGCCGCCATTGCCAAGGTGCGAAACATGGACTTCCTCCCTCAGTCGCCGGCGTTTTGATCGCGCCGGCTTTTCAACCCACCTGAATCTAGTCGAAACGATGAGCGTACGGAAGCCGATTGGAAGGCCTGTATTGTTTTGCACAACGTCGCTTGTGGTTACCGAACGCTTGCAGGGCAGGGTTCGAATTTTCGACGGTTTTTCGGCAAATCCGCGCGATGCCTAGGCTTCGTATCCTTAATGGATTCCGGCGTTTACCGGTCGTTTGAACTTTATTCGTTTCAAATTAAGCAAGCCATTTAACGGCACGTTCAAGGCTCTGCCAGCATCCTCCAAACCATCGGAAGAGCAGCCCAGGGGACACCAAATGGAGCCGCTCTCTGCAGTTGGGACAGGGGAAAAAAATGGCACGTTTTGAAATGCTTGAGCAGGGTTTCGGGATCATGGGCGCAAGCGCCCAGGCAGACATCCTCTTTGAAATGGGCATGATGTATGCGACCGGTCGCGACTGCGACGCCGACATCGTCGCCGCCCACAAATGGTTCAACATTGCGGCAATCAAGGGCTCGACCCGCGCCGCCGAGTTGCGCTCCGAACTTTCGGCCACCATGAGCAAGGCCGACATCGCCAAGGCGCTTCGCGAAGCCCGCGAATGGATGACGATGCACTGATCTTTCAAGTATGGCCGAGGCCGCGAAGACGGCCCGGTCCAAAAAGACGCGGGAACCACCGCGCAATGACGACAGGGCACAGGCGATGCCGGGCACGGGACTGCCGGGCAAAACCACACACAAAGCCGCGACCGGACGAAGAGCCGGCGCGGCTTTGTCTTATGTATCGAAGCGGCTCAAGCCTGCTCGAAGGTCACGAGGACAGTGCCCTCGGTGATCTGCGCGCCTTCGGCGGCGATCTCGGCGATCGTCCCGTCATGCGGCGCGGTGATCGTGTGCTCCATCTTCATCGCCTCAAGCACAAGCAGCGTCTGACCCTTGTTGACAGTGTCGCCCCTGGTGGCGCGCACGATCTTCACGAAGCCGGGCATTGGCGCGCGCATACCGGTGTCATCAGTCTCTGACTGCGCCTTTTTCGCGAAGGGATCGCGCATGATGTAGTCGAAGGCTGCCCCCCCTGAGAAGACGGTCAGGTGTCCCGGCCAGAGGGCCGTTCGTGGCGCGCGGTCGCGCGCGATGGCCTGCCTTTCGCGCTCGCCGTCAAAACGGATCATGGCGCGCCCGGCTGGGTCGGCCGACAGGAAGGCGACGACCTCGCCCTGTGCGCCCTGCACGGACGTCTGCCTCTCGATCGGATGGAAATGCGAATACCCAGCGGGCGACGACCACGGGTCGTCGCCCGCTGACAGGCTGTCCAGACCGGAAGCGGCCAGCAGCGCGGCCGAAACGACGGCTGGAGTGGCAGCGCTCGCGGCAGTCAGCGTTTCCTGCTTGCGCACGATCATCCCGGTGTCCACGGCACCCGCAGCAAAATCGGCGTCACGCGCCAGTGCGACGAGGAAAGCGACGTTCGTGACCGAGCCCGCGATCTCGGTCTGCTCGAGCGCCATCGAGAGGGCCTCAAGCGCCGCCGCCCGGTCGGGGCCGCTGACAACGAGCTTGGCGATCATCGGATCGTAGTAGGGCGACACGGCATCGCCGGCCCGTACGCCGGTCTCGACGCGCAGCGTCGGCGACTGCGCTGGAAAGGCGAGGTGGTGAAGCGTTCCGGTTGCCGGCAGGAAGCCGCGCGCGGCGTCCTCGGCATAGATGCGCGCCTCGAACGCATGCCCCGAAAGCGCGATCTGCTCCTGCGACCTTGGCAGCTTCTCTCCGTTGGCGATCCGCAGCTGCCATTCGACCAGATCGATGCCCGTGATCATCTCGGTCACAGGGTGCTCAACCTGCAGCCGGGTGTTCATCTCCATGAACCAGAACCGGTCTGGCCGCAGTCCGTCGGACGCGTCGACGATGAACTCGACGGTGCCGGCACCGCTATAGCCGATCGTCTTGGCCGCCTTGACCGCCGCGTCGGTCATGGCGGTGCGCATGGCTTGGGTCATGCCGGGCGCCGGCGCCTCCTCGATCACCTTCTGGTGGCGACGCTGTGCCGAACAGTCGCGTTCATACAGATGGACGACGTCGCCGAAATTGTCGCCGAAGATCTGAACTTCGATGTGACGAGGAGACTCGATAAATTTCTCGACGAGCACGCGGTCGTCGCCGAAGGCCGCCCGTGCTTCGCGCCGCGCCGACGACAAGGCCTCCGCAAGGTCGTCCGGATTGTCGACCCTGCGCATGCCCCTGCCGCCACCGCCGGCGCGCGCCTTGATCAGCACGGGATAGCCGATCTCGCGCGCCTTGCTCGCGAGCAACACCAGTTCCTGACCCTCGCCATGATATCCGGGCACAACAGGCACGCCGGCGCGTTCCATCAGGCGCTTGGCGGCGTCCTTCAAGCCCATAGCCCGCATCGAGGCCGGCGACGGTCCGATAAAGACGAGGCCGGCGGCTATGACCTGATCGGCAAAGTCGGGGTTCTCCGACAGGAACCCGTAGCCTGGATGCACCGCTTCGGCGCGCGCATTGATTGCAGCGGTCACGATGCGGTCATCGCGCAGATAGCTCTCGCCCGCCGGCGACGGTCCGATGTGGACGGCTTCGTCCGCCATCTCGACGTGCAGCGCCCGCGCGTCGGCGTCGGAATAGACGGCTACCGTCGCGATGCCCATGCGCCGCGCCGTCCGAATGACGCGGCAAGCGATCTCGCCCCGATTGGCGATGAGAATTTTCCTGAACATTCCGCTCTGTGCCCGTCCGCCGGTCCTGCTTGCATTGTAGGCGGTTGGCGAACTGGACGTCCACCCTGAGGTAAGTCGGAGCGCCAGCCGCGGTCAGACCTACGGCGGCGAGAAGCGGACAATTGTGGTTCAGCAACCGTGTCTCTTGCTGGGAGGGGGCAACAGTCTCTCTACCCGGGGATGAAAGATTTACTGCACCGAGATCGCTTCACCGTCTAAACATCAGGGCAAGCTAATTATCCGATCGAGTCAGATATTATGTTGTGAAACTGCAACGGTTTGAACGAATCGCGTCAGAAACGAATTGTTAACTTTGAAATCCCGCCCCAGGTGCTAATGTCCCCGTCAGAGTTGTAAATTGGAGTTAGTGACAATGCGGAAACTTCTCGTAGCCTCCACCTTCCTTTGCGCCATGAGCGGTTACGCGTTG
>JAPLOZ010000052.1 GCA_026400435.1 Hyphomicrobiales bacterium
CTCGGCATTTTCCCAGACCTCGCGCGAGATGCGAATGATTGCCGGGCCAACCCCGGCTACAGCCTTGGCCGCATCGGCGGCCGAAGCAGGAGGCGCGGCAGCCGTCGCTTCAATCGCTGGTTCGCTACCAGTTTGCGCCAAAACAACAGACGGAGGAGCCATCAAAACACCCGTGCCGACCGCGCCCGCTGCCAGAACGACTCGGCGGTTTGGTCCAGTTCTTGTTGTGTCGTTTCCAGTGGTCATGGCGCGCCCTTGAAATGATGTTGGTCCAGAAACCCACTGGCGGGAATAGTGCGCGACGTCAGGAATGTGACCTCGCAGCCACAAAATATGATCCTCATTCGCTCTGACAGCAAATTCTAATTTAAGACCATGTTCCAATAAACTGTTCCGAGCGCGATGGCCCATTGCGCCTAGACGACTGACCTAGAACGGCCGACACCAGAAGGTTGAAAAATCTCTAAGCTATTGATTTTATAGAATTTTCTTAATGTGGCTGGGGAACCTGGATTCGAACCAGGACTAACGGAGTCAGAGTCCGTGGGTCTACCGTTAACCTATTCCCCAACTGGGCCGGAGGGCACGCGATGCTTGCGAAAGGCGGGCGTCGCGTGCCGGGTGCGCCGGAACGGCTGCCTTGTAGCCACGCGTCGAAAATAGTCAAGAGCGCACGCCCATTCAATGCCGCCGGCGGGAGAGGGCGCCGGTTGCGCCCTCACAGCGCCTTGTCGATCGCGGCCAGCCAGATGGCGACAGCCGAAGCCCCGCCATCCGGATGGCCGACGGCGCGCTTTCCAAGATAGCTGGCGCGGCCAAGCGCGGGGAACATGTCGCTAGTGGCTTTCGCGCCTTCATCGGCGGCGCGCGCGGCATCGGCGAAGCTGCCGGATTTGCGCCAGGCTTCGGTCGCCGGCGCGAGCGCATCCACCATGGTGCGGTCGCCGGGTTTTGCGCCGCCAAGCTCCATGATGGCGTCCGTGCCGGCTTGAAGCGCTGCCAGCCAGTCCCGCGAGGAGGGGTTCTGCTTGCCGGCAAGCACCTTTGACGCCCGCAGCAGCGCGGTCGCGTAGAACGGACCAGAACTGCCGCCGATGGCGCGCCGCAGCGCGTTGCCTGCATCGGCCAAAATGCGCTCGGGCGTCGAATAGCTGTCCTCGCCGAGCGCCTGCAGCGCTTCGGCCGCGCGCGCCATGCTGGCGCCGAGGTCGCCGTCGCCGGACTTAGCATCAAGGTCGCCGAGCGTCTCCTCGGCGGCCAGGAGAGCCGACGCGACGGCAAGCGCGACCGACTTCAGGCGCGGCGACAGCGGACCGGGCGCAGCCTTGAGCGGCTCAGGCTGGGCCGGGACCGCGATCAGCTTGCGCGTGCCGATGCGGCCGTCGCCCGGCCAGACCGGTACGTCCGTCGTGTCGTCGAACAGGCTGTTGCGCTGCTCGTCCAGCGGAAGCACGCTCAGCGAACAGCCGGGCATCTCGATCGCCGTCATGAAATTGCCCGACCAGGCCCTCTCGACGCGGATGCCGCGACCGCGCAGGTCGGCAAGCGCCGCACGCGCGACGACGGCCAGTTCCATCGGCGGCGTACCGCCAAGACCGTTGACCAGCAACGCTACCCTGTCGCCCGATTTCAGCGCAAGGTCGGTGACGATCATGTCGAGCAGCGAGGCGACGATCTGGTCGGCGCTGGAAATCGTCGTACGCTCGACGCCCTTTTCGCCGTGAATTCCAAGACCGAATTCGATCTCGTCGTCACCGATCTCAAACCCCTGCTTGCCGGCGGACGGCACCGTGCAGGCGCCGAGAGCAACACCCATGGAGCCAAGCGCGGAAGCGGCGCCGCGCGCTACCGCCGCAACCTCGGCGAGCGGCTGCCCGCGCTCGGCGGCGGCGCCGGCGAGCTTGTGCACGAGCACCGTGCCGGCAATGCCGCGACGCCGTTCGCGCACAACCAGATCGCGCAACGAAACATCGTCGGCGACAATCACCACCTCGACTGGGATGCCCTGCTGGCGGGCAAGCTCGGCGGCAAGGCCGAAATTCAGCCGGTCGCCGGTGTAGTTCTTGACCACGAGCACGCAGCCGGCCGGCCCGCTGGCGGCGAGGATGGCGGAAAGCACCGCGTCGGTGCTGGGCGATGTGAAAACGTCGCCGGCGACAGCGGCAGTCAGCATGCCGCGCCCGACATAGCCGGCATGCGCCGGTTCGTGTCCGCTGCCGCCGCCCGAGATGACCGCGACCTTGCGCGACGCAGGGGCCGGAAGATCGGCGCGCACCACCACGTCCTCGCCATCGAGCAACGCCAGGCGAGGCGACAGGTCGACCGTTCCCTCGAGCAATTCGCGCACGAGGTGGCGCGGATCGTTGATGAGTTTCTTCATGGAAGCTCCCTATGCCGAAGCGACGGACAGGCCGTTGCTAAAAGCCGCCCGCGACACGCGTCCAGAGCCATTTGCCGGATCAGCATCGGCAGCGCAAGCATCTCCTCAGGGTTGGCGAGGCAAATTAGGCGGGTTACGGCACTTGGTGATCGGTCGCGGCGCTGCTATCTTCGCCGCAACTGAAAAACAAAGCGCCTGCTGCGTCCGAAAGGTTCGCGCGGCGTATGAGGACGGCACAGTGGAAGACCGCAATGTCGGCGCAAGTGCGCCGGAAGCGGGTGCGGCTGGAGGCTTTGCGCCGGCAAATGGCGGCGAGGCCTCGTCCGGTGGAACCGATCTGGCGTCGGCCATCGCCGGGGAAGCCGGCCAGCACCCGAAAAACAAGGGAAAGCGACGCCGAAAGCGCAAGCGCGGCCGCAAGGTTTTCGCGCGCGACGGCGTCCCCGCGGCGGGCAGCCCGGCCGACCGCGAACCCCAGCCAACCGTCGCCGAAGCGCCTCCAGCAGCCCAGGCGCCGGCCGGCCGGTACGGAGAGACACGCGCGCCGCGCGCCGCCAGGCCCTACGACCTCCCGGTGTTCGCCGCGCTGGACCTTGGCACCAACAATTGCCGGCTGCTGGTCGCCGTGCCCGGACATCCCGGGCAGTTTCGCGTGATCGACGCGTTTTCGCGTATCGTGCGCCTGGGCGAGGGGCTCGGCGCGAGCGGCAGGCTGTCCCAGGCGGCCATGGACAGGGCCGTGGAGGCGCTCAAGGTTTGCGGCGACAAACTGCGCGCCCGCAAGATCGAGAATGCGCGGCTGGTGGCGACTGAGGCATGTCGCGCCGCAGCCAACGGGGAAGAGTTCCTGGCCAGAGTCGAAAGCGAGGCCGGGCTGAAGCTGGAAATCATCGACCGGCAGACCGAGGCGCGGCTGGCGGTGTCCGGCTGCGGTTCGCTTGTCGAACGCGATACGACCGGCGTGGTTCTGTTCGACATCGGCGGCGGCTCGTCCGAGATCGCCCTGATCGACGCGACGGGACAGCGTTCGCCGCGCCTGGCGAGCCACATCGTCGCCTGGACGTCGCTGCCCGTCGGCGTGGTCTCGCTGGCCGAGAAATTCGGCGGCCGGGATGTCAGCCGGGAGACGTTCAGCGCCATGGTGAGCCATGTCGCAGCGCTGATCGAGGCGTTTTCGGGTCGCGACCGCCTGGACCACCTGATGCGCGGCGACGGGTTCCACCTGCTTGGAACTTCGGGCACGGTGACCACGCTGGCCGGCGTGCATCTCGATCTGGAACGCTACGACCGCCGCCGCGTCGACGGGTTGTGGATGGACAAGGACAGCGTCGACCGCATGGTGGAAAAACTGTTGGGCTGGGATTTCCAGCAGCGGGTCAGCAATGCCTGCATCGGCGCCGACAGGGCCGATCTCGTGCTAGCCGGCTGCGCGATCCTGGAAGCCATCCGGGCTGTCTGGCCTTCGCAGCGCCTGCGCGTCGCCGACCGAGGCCTGCGCGAAGGCATCCTGTCGGAACTGATGGGCGACGCCGGTGTGTGGCGGCGCGGCTGGCGCGACGGAGCGCGGCGATGACGAAGAAACCGGTCAAGCCCGGCGCGACCCGCGTTGTGCGAACAAAGATCAAGAAGAAGAGCGGCCTGAAGGAATCCTCCCGCCGCTGGCTCGAGCGGCACATGAACGATCCCTACGTGCAGCGCTCGAAGGCAGACGGCTATCGATCGCGGGCGGCCTACAAGCTGATCGAGATCGACGACCGCTACAAGCTCCTGAAGCCTGGCATGAAGGTGATCGACCTGGGCGCCGCCCCCGGCGGCTGGTGCCAGGTAGCGGCTGCGCGCACGAAATCCTCGACGGACAAGCCGCATGTGGTCGGCATCGACTATCTCGGCATGGACCCGGTGGATGGCGCGACCGTCCTGGAGATGGACTTCCTCGACGATGCGGCGCCCGCAAAACTGGTCGAAGTGCTGGCCGGCGAGCCCGACATCGTGCTTTCCGACATGGCGGCTCCGACCACCGGACACCGGCGAACGGACCATATCCGCACCGAACACCTGTGCGAGGTTGCCGCCGACTTCGCCATCTCGGTGCTGAAGCCCGGCGGGCATTTTCTATCCAAGACATTCCAGGGCGGCACCGAGCACGCGGTGCTTGACCTCCTGAAGCGGAACTTTCGATCCGTGCATCACGTCAAGCCGCCGGCGTCGCGCGGCGAGTCGGTCGAGCTCTACCTGCTTGCCAAGGATTTCAAGGGCAGGAATCCCGCTTAACCAGGCAGGGATCCGGCGCCGTCCCGGCCGCCCGCCCGATGCCCCGAGACGGAGCTGCCGGCGTTGCCGGGCAGAGCCAGAAACGGCACTACGGAGAACGCGCTGGTCGCGCCGACGATGACGAACGCTGTCGCAAATGCCGACAGGCCGAGCGGCGCACCCGTCACGTACTGCACGCTCTCCAGAATTCCGCCGCCGAACGCCACCCCAATGGCGACCATGATCTGCTGCGACGCGGCGGCGATCGCGGTCGCCTGGCTGGCGTCGTTCTCCTCGATTTCCGCGAACACCAGCGCATTCGACGACGTGAAGAACAGCGAACGCAGGAAGCCTGCGCCGATGAGGACCGCGATGATGACGCCATGCGGCGTCTGCGGCGTGAAGAGAGAATTCGCCGCGATGAAAAAGCCCGAGAGCGCCGCGGCGCCGACAAGCACGTTGCGGAAGCCGCCCGTGCGCAGGGTGTAGGGCGCGAGAAACTTCATCGCCAGCGCCCCGAAAGCGGACGCGAAGGTGAGCATGCCGGACTGGAAAGGGGTCAGCCCGAAGCCAAGCTGGAACAGCAGCGGAAGCAGGAACGGGATCGCGCCCGCGCCGACGCGAAAAATCGATCCGCCAACAATCGCCGCCCGAAAGACCGGATTGCGAAACAGCCTCAAGTCGAGAATCGGATGCGCGGCGGTCCCTGCATGCCTGACGTAGAGCAGGGCCGCTGCGATGCCGACTGCCAGCACAACAACGCCGACAACCGGCGGCAGCGCGGGCAGGCTGATGACCGACAGGCCGAACACCACGCCCGACGCCGCGACCGCCGACAGGAAGCAGCCCGGCACGTCGATCGGCCTCACCTGGCCCGACGGAACTTCGGGCAGATAGCGGCCGGCGAGCCAGATGCCCGCAAGCCCGATCGGAACGTTTATCAGGAAGATCCAGTGCCAGCTCAGGAAGGTCGTGAAGAAGCCGCCGACAGGCGGACCGACCAGCGGTCCGACAAGGCCCGGCACTGTCAGCCAGGCCATTGCCGAGACAAGGTCGCGCTTGGCGATCGATCGTACGAGCACGAGGCGCGCGACCGGCGTCATCATCGCGCCTCCCATGCCCTGCAGGAAACGCGCCATGACAAACTGCGGCAGCGATCCCGAGAATGCGCACGCGACGGAACCGACAACAAAGACGGCTATCGCAATCCTGAACACGCGCTTGGCGCCGAACTTGTCGGCGACCCAGGCGCTGATCGGGATGAAGATGGCCAGCGACACGAGGTATGCGGTGAGCGCCAGCTTGAGGGCGATCGGCGACGTTCCGATGTCGTCTGCGATCGCCGGCAGCGATGTCGCGATGACGGTCGAATCCATGTTCTCCATGAACAGCGCGACTGCGAGTATCAGGGGGACTGTGCGATTCACGGGACGGTCCGCAGCGGGCATGCTGTGTTGTGGATCTGTGTCATGCGGCCAGGCGCTACCATTTTCATACGGCCAAGTCGCGGCGGCGGCTCAGCCAGACGGAGTGTTTCAACAGGCGCAGATGGGCTTCGAAAACCAGCTTTCAACCGCTTTTCTTCGACAGGCGGACGTGGTACCAGCCGCTGCCAATCCTGAAAGGGAACATATGAGTCGGCGCGGCCCATTGGGCATCGTGCCTGTTTCGTATTAGAGGATCGGCAATGGCAAAAATCATCGAGACTGCAACCGGCTCCCTGGCGCTGACCTTCGACGACGTGCTCCTGCAGCCGGGCCACTCCGAAGTGATGCCTAGCGAAACAGACGTGCGCACGCGCATCGCCGGCGATATCGAGCTCAACCTGCCGATCCTGTCGGCGGCGATGGACACGGTGACGGAAGCGCGCCTTGCGATCGCCATGGCGCAGGCCGGGGGCATCGGCGTGATCCACCGCAACCTGAAGCCGGCCGAGCAGGCCGAGCAGGTGCGTCAGGTGAAGAAATTCGAATCCGGCATGGTGGTGAACCCCGTCGTCATCGGCCCCAACGCGACGCTCGCCGACGCGCAGG
>JAPLOZ010000070.1 GCA_026400435.1 Hyphomicrobiales bacterium
GCCATCATGGCGATGCTGAAGAACTACAAGGCCGACAAGGAATTCATCTACGGCCTCGACATCAAGCACTATGACGCCTCGCGCAATCGTCCGTCCTGAGGGAGAGAGACATGGCCCGCTATACGCCGCCCGTGCAGAGCAAATCCGCGCAGATATTCGATATCGTGTTCGTGGTGGGAGCGATCTTCGTGGCGCTGTGGCTGCCACTTAAGCTTGGGCTTGCCGGGGCAGCCAAGGCCATCGACAAGATTGACTCTCCGACGTGGGAGACGCTGGGCCAGAACGCGACCATGTCGGGGATATGGGAGAAGCTGGGCTACACGCCAGAGACCGCGCACGACATCATCCAGAACCGGTTCCACTACGTCATCGACTGGCCGACGCTGATCGTCATGGCCGCCGTCCTGATTGGCTATTTCGTGTTCCTGTTTCGCGCGTCGGACAAGGAATTCAGGGACGTAATCGCCGAAAAATTCGACGAAAAATCATAATCCGTTCCGGGGGGAAGCCTATGTGGTTCACGCTCTCTTACGCGGCATGGGGGATCTCGGCCGCTCTCGTCCTGTGGATGCTTTTCGACTGGTTCAAGGTCGATACGACGTACTCCGAAGAGGTTTTGACCTCTTCGCGTGAAGGCGAACTGGAAGCGATCGCCGAGGAGCATCGGGTATGACCAGCACCCCCGTTTCACCGTCGTTGACGAATACCATCCATGGCGACCGGGTTTCGTTGCTGCGCGTGCTTGGCCCGGTTCATGTCTGGGCGCTCGGCGTAGGCATCGTTCTGGTAGGCGAATTCACGGGCTGGAACTTCTCCGCTGACAAGGGCGGTGCGCTGGCGGCGCTGATCGTGTGCTGGGTCGTGGGGCTGCTTTACACCTCGGTCGCGATGATCGATTCGGAGGTGACCTCGACGGTAGCCGCCGCCGGCGGGCAATACGCTCAGGCAAAGCATATCGTAGGGCCGCTGATGGCCTTCAATGTCGCCCTTTTCCTGGTCTTCGCCTACACGATGCTGGAAGTCTCCGACGCCATCCTCGTTGGCGATCTGATGGTGACAGTGGCAGGAACGGAAGGGCTGGAACGCCACGGTTTCGTCGTGCTTACCATCGCCGTACTGGCGTGGCTGAACTATCGCGGCGTGCTGATGACGTTGAACTTCAACTTCGTCATCACGGCGCTTGCCTACCTGTCGATACTCGTCCTCTTCTTCTCCGTGCAGCCTTGGAGTCAGGGCGCGGTTCTGCAACTTGGCCAACTTGTGACTCCGGAAAACGCCCTGCCCTACGGCTGGATCGGCGTCATCGCGGCATTCCAGTTCGGCATCTGGTACTATCTGGGCATCGAGGGTACGACGCAGGCGGCCGAGGAAGTCCGCTCGCCTTCCCGTTCGCTGCCTTACGGCACCATGGCCGGCATGATCACGCTGCTGATCGCAGCAGCGATCACCTGGTATGTCTGCGCGAGCCTGCTGCCATGGGAGTATCTCGGCTTCACCTTCTTCCCCCTCTACGACGCTGCGCGCGTCACCGGCAGCGGCGCGCTGGAATTCATCATGTTCTGGGGTACGGTGCTGTCCGCCGTCGCATCGGCCAATGGCTGTATCAACGATGCGGCCCGCGCCTGGTTCTCGCTCGGCCGCGACCGTTACCTACCGAGCTGGTTTTCGGCGGTCCATCCGAAGTACCGGACGCCCTACCGCTCGATCCTTTTCCTGCTGCCGATCGCGCTTGCTTTCGCCTTCATCGCCGATCTCAATCAAGCAATTACCTTCTCGATCCTGTCGGGCGTGCTTCAATACACCTTCATGTCGATAAACATAATGATGTTCCGGAGGAAGTGGCCGCTGGGTTCCATCCGGCGCGGATATACTCACCCCTTCCATCCGCTGCCCGCCATCATATTGTTCTTGCTCTGCTGCGTGACATTCTTCGCCATCTTCCTGGGCTTCGGGACGCAACTGATCGCGATGGTGGCCTTCTACTTCCTGATCTCGCTGTGGTTCCATTTCTATCGCTACAAGTTCGTGCGCCGCGGCGACCAGTTCACCATGCCATGGCCAAAACCACAGGGCTATTGAGCAGAGCAAAGGCGAAGCCCGTGCTGCAGATGCGCGACGGGCTTCGGCGCGAGGCGAAACCATGAGCGCGGCCTGGCTTGCAGGTATCCTTGCCATTGCACTGTGCCTGCATCTCTACCGTCAGACGTTGCGCAGCCGCGCCGCAGCCGCCCAGTCAAAGGCGTCAATCGCCAAAAGCGTTGACGCCTCCATCGCCAATGCCCGCGATGTGTCGACCGGCACTGCCGGCGTCACCACATTTGCTGGCACACGCAATGGCGAGCGCGTGCAGGTCTGCACCATCGTAGATACCTTGGCGACCCGCAAACTGCCTGCTTTCTGGCTCAGCGTCTCCGTCACTGAAAAGGTCGAAATCGCTGCGGTTTTCGACTTGATGATGAGACCGGGCTCGGCGACGACATTCTCCAACTTCGATCTCTTGCCGGTCTCCCTGGTTACGCCGTCCGGCTATCCTGAGGGCGCCGTGATTCGCACCGACCGCGCCGGAGTGGCTCTGCCGCTCGACACCGTCACACGACATCTCGATCTATTTCGCGATGACCGTGCCAAGGAACTTTTGATCACCGCAAACGGCGTACGCGTGGTCTGGCTCGTCGCTGAAGCAGACAGGGTGCGCTACGGCGTATTGCGCCAAGCGTCTTTCGCGGGCGCAAAGCTCGATCCGGAGTTGATCGAAGGGTTGCTGTCCGAGGCTTCGGCGCTACGCGCCTCGATCAACAAGCATGCGATGCGGGCGGCGGCATGAGCCCCTCCGAGACACGCCCCGCAAACCCTTACCTCGTGCTTGCCGCCTCCATCTTTCCAGGCTGCGGCCACGTCCTGCTCGGAGTCCCCAGCCGAGGCCTGCAATTCATCTTCTTCATGGTTATCCTGGCATGGGTGACAACCAAGTTTGCCCCTAGCGACGCGAGCTTCATCGGCCGGCACGCCGGAGGGGTGTTCATCTACGCCTTGTCGATCCTCGATTCCTATCGCATCGCTCGCATCATGTATGCGAAATGGTCGCACTCGAGCGGTGCCAAAGACTCCGGAAGGCCCAGTCAGAGGGCCAGAAGCGTCAAGTAACTACAGGAATATTTTTTTCATCGTAGTTGAAATGTCGGCGCGTCTTCGCTAATGATCGCGTAGGCGTCGCTTACAAAAGGGGCAAGGCAACCATGTGCGGCATCGTCGGTCTGTTTCTCAAGGACAAGTCGCTGGAGCCAAGGCTTGGCGAACTGCTGTCCGAAATGCTCGTTTCCCTTTCGGATCGCGGTCCAGACAGCGCCGGCATCGCCATCTACGGCGCGGGCGACAAGAAGAAAAGCAAGATCACCATCCAGTCGACCAACCCGGAGAGCGATTTCCCCGGTCTGGGCAAGGACCTGGAGAAGGGCATCGGCGCCAGGGTCGATGTCATCGTCAAATCCACCCACGCGGTGATCGAGGTCCCGACGGAGAAGCTCGACGCCGCGCGCGACGCCATCCTCGCGGCGCGTCCCGCCGTGCGCATCATGGGCGCTGGACAGGTCATCGAGATCTTCAAGGAGGTCGGGTTGCCGGCCGACGTGGTGAAGCGTTTCGGTCTCACCAAGATGGCTGGCACACACGGCATCGGCCACACGCGCATGGCGACGGAATCAGCCGTCACCACCATGGGCGCGCACCCGTTCTCGACCGGGCCCGACCAGTGCCTGGTGCACAACGGCTCGCTGTCCAACCACAACAATGTGCGCCGCGAACTGAAGCATGACGGCATGACTTTCGAGACCGAGAACGACACCGAGGTGGCCGCCGCCTTCATTTCCAACAAGATGGCGCATGGCGACAATCTGGGCGCGGCGCTGGAAAAGACGCTGACCGACCTCGACGGCTTCTTCACCTTCGTCGTCGGAACCAAGAACGGCTTTGGCGTGGTGCGCGACCCGATCGCCTGCAAGCCGGCCGTGATGGCCGAAACCGACCAGTATGTGGCCTTCGGATCCGAATATCGCGCACTCGCCAACCTGCCCGGCATCGACGACGCCAGGGTGTGGGAGCCCGAGCCCGCAAAAGTCTATTTCTGGGAACATTAAGCGCATGCCTACCGTCGATCTGGCGAAATCCTCGCTCCGGGAACTCAACCAGGCGCTTCATGACATCAAGAAGGGCTCCAACGAGACCGCCTGGGAAGTGGTCAACCCGAAAGGCAGCCATGCGGTTGCCGCCGGCGTCGACCAGCCCGTCTCGATCGATGTGCGCGGTTCCGTGGGCTACTATTGCGGCGGTATGAACGACGGCGGCGCAATCACCGTGCACGGCTCGGCCGGACCCGGCGTTGGCGAGAACATGATGTCGGGCACCATAGTGGTGAAAGGCGACGCCAGCCAGTATGCCGGGGCGACCGGGCAGGGAGGCCTGCTGGTCATCGAGGGCAACGCCTCGTCGCGCTGCGGCATCTCGATGAAGGGCATCGATATCGTCGTGCACGGCAACATCGGCCACATGTCGGCCTTCATGGCGCAATCCGGCAGCCTCGTCGTGCTCGGCGACGCCGGCGATGCGCTCGGCGATTCCATCTATGAGGCAAAACTCTTCGTGCGCGGCAAGGTGAAAAGCCTCGGCGCCGACTGCGTGAAGAAGAAGATGCATCCCAAACATATCGAGAGGCTGCGCAAGCTGCTCGACGCGGCAGGCGTGCAGGGTGTGAAGCCGGAAGAGTTCACCCGCTACGGTTCGGCCCGGACGCTTTACAATTTCAACATCGACAATGCCGACGCGTACTGAGGCGGGACAGCAACAAGATGACCTACAAGAACCCGCCCACCACACCGCGCAAGTCCGCCACCTTCGACGACTACACGCTGTCGGAGATCCGCCGCGCAGCAGCGACCGGAATCTACGATATCCGGGGCGGCGGCGCCAAACGCAAGCTGCCGCATTTCGACGACCTCTTGTTCCTCGGCGCATCGATTTCGCGCTATCCGCTCGAGGGGTACCGTGAACGTTGCGACACCTCCGTGGTGCTGGGCACGCGCCACGCGAAAAAGCCGATCGAGCTGAAGATTCCGATCACCATCGCCGGCATGAGCTTCGGCTCGCTGTCAGGCCCTGCCAAGGAAGCGCTCGGACGCGGTGCGACGATCGCCGGCACCTCGACCACCACCGGCGACGGCGGCATGACCGAGGAAGAGCGCGGCCATTCGAAGACGCTGGTCTATCAATACCTGCCGTCGCGCTACGGCATGAACCCCAGGGACCTGCGCCGCGCCGACGCCATCGAGATCGTCGTCGGCCAGGGCGCCAAGCCCGGCGGCGGCGGCATGCTGCTTGGCCAGAAGATTTCCGACCGCGTCGCCCACATGCGCAACCTGCCGAAAGGCATCGACCAGCGCTCGGCCTGCCGGCATCCAGACTGGACCGGACCCGACGACCTCGAGATCAAGATCCTCGAAGTCCGCGAGATCACAAATTGGGAAAAGCCGATCTACATCAAGGTCGGCGGCGCCCGCCCCTACTACGACACCGCGCTTGCGGTGAAGGCTGGCGCCGACGTCGTCGTGCTCGACGGCATGCAGGGTGGGACCGCGGCGACGCAGGAAGTGTTCATCGAACATGTCGGCCAGCCGACGCTCGCCTGCATACGCCCCGCCGTCCAGGCCCTGCAGGACCTCGGCATGCATCGCAAGGTGCAACTCATCGTTTCGGGCGGCATCAGGAACGGCGCGGATGTCGCCAAGGCGCTGGCGCTCGGCGCCGACGCGGTGTCGATCGGCACGGCCGCGCTTGTGGCGCTCGGCGACAACGATCCGCGCTGGGAAGCCGACTACAACGAACTCGGCACCACCGCCGGCGCGTATGACGACTGGCATGAGGGCAAGGACCCGGCCGGCATCACCACGCAGGACCCGGAGCTTATGAAGCGGGTCGACCCTATTGCGGCCGGACGCCGGCTGGCCAATTATCTGAAGGTGATGACGCTGGAAACGCAGACCATTGCGCGCGCGTGCGGCAAGAACGACGTGCATAACCTCGAGCCGGAGGATCTGGTGGCCCTGACCGTGGAGGCTGCCGCCATGGCGCAGGTCCCGCTGGCCGGCACGAGCTGGATACCCGGCAAGGGCGGGTTCTGAAGGCTTTGGCATCCGTGTCCGCAACCATGACAGACAACGACCCCGAAGTGCCGGCGGCGGCGATCGCGGACATGCAGAAGGACGGCGCGGGGTTCGCCGGCTTCGCAACATGGCTGGACCTGACGCCGGCGCATCCCGACATGCTGGCGGTGCCGGACCCGGACTCGGTGATCCAGCTGCCGTGGAAGCCGGAAGTCGCATGGGTGGCCGCCAACTGCGTGATGGACGACAAGAGCGTGGCGCAGGCGCCGCGCGACACGCTGAACCGGCTGATTGCCGACGCGGCGAAGGACGGCATGCACGTCAAGACCGGGGTCGAGGCCGAGTTCTTCCTGATTTCGCAGGACGGCACGACGATTTCCGACCTCGCCGACACGGCCTCAAAGCCCTGCTACGACCAGCAGGCGGTGATGCGCCGCTACGACGTGATCGCCGAGATCTGCGACCACATGCTGGCGCTCGGCTGGCAGCCCTACCAGAACGACCACGAGGACGCGAACGGCCAGTTCGAGATGAACTGGGCCTTCGACAACGCTCTCGCGACGGCCGACAAGCACTCCTTCTTCAAGTTCATGGTGAGGTCGGTCGCCGAGAAGCACGGCCTGCGCGCAACCTTCATGCCGAAACCCTTCCAGGGGCTGACCGGCAATGGCTGCCATGTCCACATCTCGGTGTGGGACAAGGCAGGCAAGACCAACGTGTTCGCCGACCCGAAGATGGAGCTTGGCCTTTCGGCCAAGGGCCGCAACTTCCTCGGCGGCATCATGAAACATGCCTCGGCGCTTGCCGCCATCACCAACCCGACGGTCAATTCCTACAAGCGCATCAACGCGCCGCGCACCATCTCGGGCGCGACCTGGGCGCCCAACAGCGTGACCTGGACCGGCAACAACCGCACCCACATGGTGCGCGTGCCCGGCCCGGGCCGCTTCGAACTGCGCCTGCCCGACGGCGCGGCGAACCCATACCTGCTGCAGGCGGTGATCATCGCGGCAGGACTGGACGGCGTCCGCTCCAAGGCCGATCCGGGCAAGCGCTACGACATCGACATGTATAGCCAGGGCCATACGGTCAAGGGCGCGCCCAAGCTGCCGTTGAACCTGCTCGACGCGCTGAGGGAGTTCGACAAGGACAAATCGCTCAAGGCGTCGCTTGGCGAGGAATTCTCGTCGGCCTACCTGAAGCTGAAGAACATGGAATGGAATTCATATGCCTCCCACTTCACCCAGTGGGAGCGTGACCACACGCTCGACATCTGAGGGCGGGAACACCTTAGGAACGCGCGGCGCAGGAAAATGAAGTATTCGATCTTCTCGCTCGCCCGCGCCGCCCTTTCCGGCCACCGGAACTGGCCGCGCACATGGCGCGATGCCGAACCTAAGCCGCGCTACGATGTCGTGATCATCGGCGGAGGCGGGCATGGGCTCGCGACCGCATATCACCTCGCCGCGGACTACGGCATCACCAATGTCGCGGTGCTGGAGAAGGGCTGGATCGGCTCGGGCAACGCCGGCCGCAACACGACGATCATCCGCTCCAACTACCTGCTCCCCGGAAACATCGGCTTCTATGAGCTGTCGATGAAGCTGTGGGAGCGAATGGAGCAGGACCTCAACTACAACACCATGGTCAGCCAACGCGGGGTGCTCAACCTCTATCATTCAGACGCGCAGCGCGACGCCTATGCGCGGCGCGGCAACGCCATGCGCATCAACGGCATCGACGCCGAACTGCTCGACGCGGCGGCGGTGCGCAAGATGGTGCCGTTCCTGAACTTCGACAACGCGCGCTTCCCCATCCAGGGCGGGCTCTTGCAGCGGCGCGGCGGCACTGCCCGTCACGACGCGGTGGTTTGGGGCTATGCGCATGCGGCCGACAGGCGTGGCGTCGACATCATCCAGAACTGCGAGGTGACCAGCTTCACGCGCGACGCCGGCGGCCGCGTCACCGGCGTCGAGACGACGCGCGGAACGATCGGCGCCGGCAAGGTCGGCATGGCGGTGGCGGGCAGTTCGTCGCGGGTGGCGGCGATGGCCGATCTCAGGCTGCCGATCGAAAGCCACGTTCTGCAGGCCTTCGTGTCGGAGGGGCTGAAGCCGCTCATCCCGGGCGTGATGACCTTCGGCGCGGGGCATTTTTACGTCAGCCAGTCGGACAAGGGCGGACTGGTCTTCGGCGGCGACATCGACGGCTACAACTCCTATGCCCAGCGCGGCAACATGCCGGTGATGGAAGACGTCTGCGAGGGCGGCATGGCGCTGATGCCGCTGATCGGACGGCTGCGGCTGTTGCGCCAGTGGGGCGGCATCATGGACATGTCGATGGACGGCTCGCCGATCATCGACAGGACGCCGGTCGACGGGCTCTTTATCAATGCCGGCTGGTGCTACGGCGGCTTCAAGGCGACGCCGGCCTCAGGGCTCGTATTCGCGCATCTCCTGGCGCGCAACGAACCGCACGCCGAGGCGACGCGCTTCCGGCTCGACCGTTTCCAGCGGGGTGCCATGATCGACGAAAAGGGCCAGGGCGCCCAACCGAACCTGCATTGAGGACGGCGGACACCAGATGCGCATAGCCTGTCCCTTCTGCGGCCCGCGCGAGAACAGCGAGTTCTCGTATCTGGGCGACGCGAAGCCGAAGCGCCCGGGACCCGACGCCGGCGAGGACGCCGTCTACGAATATGTCTACCTGCGCGACAACGTCGCCGGAGAGATGGCCGAACTCTGGTATCATGGCGGCGGCTGCCGCGCATGGTTGCAGGTGCGGCGCAACACGGTGACGCACGAGATTCTGTCGGTAGAGCCGGCCGCCGGCGCAGGCGCAGCGAGTGTGACGCCGTGAGCGCCGCCGACCAGACCCAGCGCCTCGCCAAGGGCGGGCTGATCGACAGGTCTAAGCCGCTCGGCTTCAGCTTCGACGGCAAATCCTTTGCCGGATATCATGGCGACACGCTGGCTTCGGCGCTGGTGGCGAACGGCGTCCGGCTTGTCGGGCGCTCGTTCAAGTACCATCGCCCGCGCGGCATCCTGACGGCGGGTTCGGAGGAGCCCAACGCGCTGGTCGAGTTGCGCACCGGAGCGCGGCGCGAACCAAACACCCGTGCCACCACGATCGAGCTGTACGACGGGCTGGTTGCGGCAAGCCAGAACCGCTGGCCGTCGCTCGATTTCGACATCCTGTCAGTGAACCAGTTGGCGTCGCCGATTCTCGTCGCCGGCTTCTACTACAAGACCTTCATGTGGCCGGCAAAGCTGTGGGAGGCGCTTTACGAGCCGCTGATCCGCCGCGCCGCAGGGCTTGGCCGCGCCGCAACGCAGAGCGACCCCGATCACTACGAGAAAGCCTGGGCGCATTGCGATGTCCTCGTGGTAGGCGGCGGCCCGACCGGACTGGCGGCAGCGCTTGCCGCCGGTCGCGCCGGCGCGCGCGTCATCCTGTGCGAGGAAGAACCCACGCTCGGCGGCAGGCTGCTGTCGGACGGCGGCACCATCGACGGTTTGCCGGCGACAGATTGGATCGCGCAGGCTGCCGACGAGTTGAGCGCTATGCTGGATGTCCGCATCATGACGCGGACGACCCTGACCGGCGCCTATGACCACGGCACGCATGCGGCACTCGAGCGGGTGAACGACCACCTGCCCGTGCCGCCCGAGCACCAGCCGCGCCAGCGGCTCTGGCGCATCGTCGCCAAGCGCACCGTGGTTGCGGCGGGCGCGCTGGAGCGGCCTATCGTGTTCGGCGGCAACGACGTGCCCGGCATCATGCTGGCGTCGGCCGTGCGCACCTACATCAACCGCTACGCGGCGACGCCGGCAAAACGACTGGCGCTGTTTACCAACAATGACGACGGCTGGAAGACGGTCGACGCCGCGATCGCAGCCGGGCTGACGGTCGCCGGCGTGGTCGATGCGCGCCAGGAAGCCTCGGCGGACCAGCGCGCGCTGGCGTCCAAACACGGCTTCGCCGTGCTCAACGGCGTGGTCGATCACGTCGACGGCGGCAGGAAGGGCATCGGCAGCATCGAGGTTGCGCTGGCCGGGGGCGCACGCGCCACGCTGGAAGCCGACGGGCTGGCGGTGTCCGGCGGATGGAACCCTTCGGTCGGGCTGACATCGCAGCATCGCGGCAGGCCGAAATGGCGCGACGACATCGCCGCCTTCGTGCCTGACGGAGCGCCGCCCGGGATGTCCGCCGCTGGCGCAGCCAACGGTGCATTTTTGCTTACCGACTGCCTGAGGGAGGGACACTCGGCGGGTGCGGCAGCCGCCGCCGATCTCGGTTTTGGCGGGAGCGTCGGCGCAGCGCCGTCCTCCGACGACGCGCCGGCCTCTTCGCTGACGCCGCTCTGGCATGTTGCCGGCAAGAAGAAGGCCTTCGTCGACTTCCAGAACGATGTAACCGCTTCCGACATCGCGCTTGCGGCGCGCGAGGGCTTCCAGTCAGTCGAGCATCTGAAGCGCTACACGACGCTCGGCATGGCGACCGACCAGGGCAAGAGCTCCAACTTGCAGGGCCTCGCCATCATGGCCGAGCTGACCGGCCGCTCGATCCCGCAAACCGGCACGACCATCTATCGCCCGCCCTACGTGCCGGTGGCGATCGGCGCGCTGGCCGGCCATCACCGCGACGAGAATTTTCACAGCGTGCGCCTGACGCCCTCGCACCACTGGGCGGCGGAACGTGGTGCTGTCTTCGTCGACACCGGGCTCTGGAAGCGCGCGCAGTGGTATCCGATAAAGGGCGAGAAGGACTGGCTGGAATCGGTGACGCGCGAGGTCAAGGCGGTGCGCGGCGGCGTCGGCTTCTGCGACGTCTCGACGCTCGGCAAGATCGACGTGCACGGACCAAACGCCGGAACCTTCCTCGACCGCGTCTATATCAACACATTCTCCACGCTTGCCGTCGGCAAGGCGCGCTACGGACTGATGCTACGCGAGGACGGCATGGTCTATGACGACGGCACCACGTCACGGCTCGCCGAGGATCACTATTTCCTGACCACCACGACCGCCAAGGCGGGGTTGGTGATGCAGCATCTCGAATTCTGCCGGCAGGTGCTGTTTCCCGAACTCGACGTGCAATTGACCTCGGTGTCGGACCAGTGGGCGCAGTTCTCGATCGCCGGACCCCGGACGCGCGATCTTCTGTGCGAGATCGTCGATCCCGGCGAAGACCTGTCGAACGAGGGCTTTCCCTTCATGGCCGCGCGCGAAGTGCTGTTGCGCGGCGGGCTGAAGGCGCGACTCTTCCGCATATCCTTCTCCGGCGAGATGGCCTTCGAGATTTCGGTTCCGGCGCGGTTCGGCGATGCGCTGGCGCGCAACATGATGATCGCCGGCGAACAGTTCGGTGTGACGCCATATGGCACAGAGGCGCTTGGCGTGATGCGCGTCGAGAAGGGCCATGTCGCCGGACCCGAGCTCAACGGCATGACGACCGCCGCCGACCTGGGCCTTGGCAAGATGATGTCGACCAAGAAGGACTTCATCGGCCGCGTGATGGCGGGCCGCGAGGCGCTTGTGGCGGCAGACCGGCAGGTCGTGGTCGGCATCAAGCCGGTCGACAAGGCGCGGCGGCTGCGCTCCGGCGCGCATGTCATCCGCAAGGGCGAGATTCCCGGACCCGACACCGACGGCGGCTATGTGACCTCGGTCTGCTTCTCGCCCATGCTCGGCCAGTGGATTGGGCTTGGACTCGTATCGCGCGGCCGCGAGCGTATCGGCGAGATCGCCAGCGCTCACGACCCATTGCGTGGCGAGGACTATGAGATCGAACTCTGCCATCCCGTATTCTACGATCCTGAAGGAGGCCGCCAGCGTGGTTGAACCGTCCTGGACCGCCACCACGCCTCTGTCGCGCATCTATGCGCCCGGGAGGCACGGCGTGAAGAACGATGCCGCACGCCTGTCGATGGCCGAGCTGACCGGCTTTGAACTGGTGCAGGTGATGGCGCGACGCGGGATGTGGAGCCCGACCGACCAGGCCTGCAGAGAGGCATATGGCCAGGCCGCGCCCGCAAAGCCGCAGGCAACAAGGGCCGAAGGCGCGCTGCTGATCTGGTCGGGACCTGACCAGATCTTCGTGCTGTCGCCGCGCGGCTCTTCGCTGGAGCGGGCGAGGCTGGCCTTCGCAGGCATGGCTTCGCTGTCGGATCAGTCCGACGGGCGCACCTTGCTGCGCATATCGGGCATCAAGGCGCGCGACATGCTGGCCAAGGTCTGCTCCCTCGACCTGCACCCGGCGGTTTTCCCCGCAGGCGCGGCAGCCGCGACCTCGATCGACCACACCTCGGTCAATCTGTGGCGTGGGGAAGATTCAGCAGGCGACGACGGCGCGGCGGTGTTCTACCTCCTGGTCTTTTCGACCTTCGCCGAGAGCCTGTGGCATACCCTGCTTGATTCCGGCGCGGAGTACGGCATCGCCATCGATGCCGCCACGCCATGGCAGGGATGATGGCATGAGTTGGGTCTATCTATTCATCGCCGGCCTGTTCGAGATCGGCTGGGCGATCGGCCTCAAATACACGCACGGTTTCACGCGACTCGTTCCGACCGTGCTGACCGCCGTCAGCATGGCGCTGAGCCTCGGCCTGCTGGGCATCGCGCTAAAGACGCTGCCCGTCGGCACCGCCTATGCGGTGTGGACGGGGGTCGGCGCCGTAGGCACGGCCATCCTCGGCGTCTATCTGCTCGGCGAACCCGCCAGCGCCGGCAGGCTTGCCTGCATCGGCCTGATCGTGGCCGGGATCATCGGACTGAAGGTTGTATCGTGAACGATCGGCTGGTCGCGCGAGCGGCCGGCGACGGGGCGAGGCGCGCGCCTGGAGCAGCGAGTTCCTACTCGGATGTCTTGGCATCGCGCTTCAATGAGCGCAACTCGCCGAGCGACAATGCCTGGTTGCCGTCCTTGTCGGCCGCCTTCAGCCGCTCCGGAACATAGGCGACGAATTCGGCGCGCGTTATCCTGCCGTCGCCGTCGGCGTCCAGCAGCTTTGCCCGCTCGGCAAGGTCGGCCCCGCCAAGCAGCCCGCCTGCCCTCATCGAAGGCTGCGCGGCGGCGACCTTTCTGACGGTGTCGATCTCGGCGACGTCGAGCACCATGTTCCCGTCGATATCCATACGGTCGAAAATCTTCGCGCGGGCGGCCTCGATCTCGACAAACTGCAGCGAACGGTCACCGTTGGTGTCCATCTCCCGGAACCTGGCTTGCACACCCTCGACGTCCGACGCGGCGGCGATGCCGGTCAGCGTCGTAACGCAGAGCGCGGCTATGGCGCACCCCCGGACTGAAAGTAGCGTCTTCATCAATTTCTCCTTCGATGGTCGACCCTTCGCCCGCTTCTACGAGGCGATCCCGCCGCGCCTACGCCAGCGCTGGAACTTTTTCGTCGCGAACAAATCCCGGCAGTCGGCGTAGGAGCGTGGCCGCAAGCCCGTATCGGCAGCATACGACCCCCGTGACGGGCCCATGGTGGGCGCAGGGCGGCGTCAATCTGGAAAGGAATACGACCATGAATACCGTGTCCGTGGCGATCGCCACGATGGTTCTCGCGGCCGCACCGGCGGTCGCATACGCCCAGCCGTTCTCGCAGGCGCCGCTGCTTGGCCAGATCGACGCCGACCATGACGGAAAGATCACCAGGCAAGAGACGATCGCGGCCCGCGAACGGGTGTTCAAGCGGCTCGACCGGAACGGCGACGGCGTCGTCGACGAAAAGGAGGTCGAAACCGCCCGCCAGGCGATGATCGAACGGGCGACGATGGCCGAGGCCCGCCTGTCGAACCAGTGGAAGCGCATGGACCAGGACGGCGACGGCAAGGTGTCGGCGCCCGAATTCCAGGCGCGCAACCTGGTGTTCGAACTTGCCGATCGCAACGGCGACGGCGTCGTCACCATGGACGAGATCGACTTTCTGCGCGGCCTGCTGGGACGCGCAGGCTGACCGAACCGCCCCTTCCCCTGCCCTCGAAATGGAGATTTCGATGACCGACTTCCTGAGACCCTCTCTCCTCGCGCTTGCGCTTGTAGCGTTCACTGCTTCCTCTGCCCCGGCGGAGCAATGGAAGCGCCCCACCTCACATGGCGGCGAGATAACCCGCGAGGTGACTAACGACGGTCGCGTCTATCAGGGCGCGACGACGCGAACGGGCGTCAACGGCGGCACATATTCGTCGAGCTCGACCTGCATCGACGGGGCCGTCGATCGCTGCAGGCGCAGCTATTCAGCAACAGGACCGCAGGGTAAAACCGTGTCCGGCAAGAGCTATCTGGCGCTCGGCCCGGACAAGGGCCGCCAGATCGGTTATTTCCAGGGGGAAAACGGCAACCGCTATGCAGGCGTGCGCCGCGTCTGGCGGAGGTAGTCCAGCCCTTGAGTGGAGCGGGGGGCCATGAAACGGAAGCGGGCGGACGTCACGACGACGACCGCCTTATCCTGCGCATGGCCAAGGGCGACCAGACCGCACTGGCAACGATCATCGACCGCCACGGACGCGGCCTCAGGTTGTTCGCCGCCAGGCTCTTGGGCAGCGCAAGCGACGCGGAAGACGTCGTCCAGGACGTGTTCGTGGCGGCCTGGAAACACGCGGCGCGCTTCGACCCGGCCAAGGGGCGGGCTTCGACATGGCTCTACCGGATTGCAGCGAACCGCTGCATCGATGCGCGGCGACGGCGCAGTTTGCGCGCTTTCATCGGCCTCGACGCAGTTGCGGACGAGGTTGCCGGGGATGAGCCCGACGCCGAGCAGCGGGTCGGCGCGCGGCAGGAACTCGCCATCGCGCGCGCCGGGCTGAAGGCGCTGCCCGAGCGCCAGCGCACGGCGCTGCTGTTGCGCGCCGTGGCAGACATGGACGTCGCCGAGATTGCCGCAGTCATGGAGACGAGCGTGGGTTCGGCGGAACAGCTCCTGGTGCGCGGCCGCCGCGCGCTGAGGGATCATATGGCAATGGCGGCGAAGACGGGCGACAATCGTCCCGGGAGTGTGTCATGACCGAAGAGGAATTCGAGCGGCTGAAACGGCGCTTTGGCGATGCGGTGGCCGACTGGCCCGCACCCTACCGGCAGCAAGCAGCGGCGTTTGTCGCAGAGACCGGCGCGAGCCGCGTCGATGATCTCGACCGCCTGATCCTGGACGCGGCGAGCGCCGAGACGAACGAGGCCGCGCTGACGCGCAGGGTGCTGGCCCGCATCGCCGATGACCGCAAGCCAGCTGCCGCGCGCATGGCCTGGCGCGGATGGACCCTGCCCGCTGCGGCTTCCGGCTTCGCGGCTCTGCTGATGGTCGCCACCATCGCCGGATATGTCGCGGCGGGCGACGGCCTAGGCGGCGCATCGGAAGGGATCGACGACGCCTTGATGGCGTTCGCGCTCGGCGACGGCGGCACGGACGTTTTCGATGGGTTCGGCGGCGAAGATGGCGGGGAGGAACAGCTATGACGCAGCGCTCCTGGCTACAGATTGGTCTCGTCGCGGCGCTCGCGCTTTCGGTGCTCGCGAATTTTTTCCTCGCCGGCTACCTGGCGAGACACCACCGGGCCGGCATTGGCGGCGGCACCGTGGCCGAAGCGCTGGTGCGCGCCTATCCCGAAGACGTGCGCAAGGAATTTCGCAAACTGCTGCGCGAAAACCGCTCCAGGACGTTCGCGGCGGTGCGCGCGCTGCTGCAGGCGCGGCGGGCGCTGGCCGACGCCGCCGGCGCAACGCCCTACATCCAGGCCGACGTCGAGAAGGCGATGGCCGGCGTGCGGGCCTCGACAGAGGCGCTGCAGGCAATGATGCAGCGTCTGTTGCTGGAAGCGCTGAGGAACACGCGGCAGGCGGTGTGAGCGGGATCGGCCTCGGCGACCGAGCAAGCTCTCACCTGTATCCGGCGGCTTGCAGCTCGAAGAGATCGGCATAGACGCCGCGATTGGCGATCAGTTCCTCGTGCGATCCCGACTCGATGACACGCCCGCCCGAAAGCACCAGGATGCGGTCGGCCATGCGCACGGTTGAGAAGCGGTGCGAGATCAGCACCGCCGTCTTGCCCTTGGCCAGTCCCTTGAAGCGCTGGAATACTTCCGCCTCGGCCTTGGCGTCGAGCGCCGCGGTAGGCTCGTCGAGGATGATGAGCTCGGCGTCGCGCATGTAGGCGCGGGCGATGGCCACCTTCTGCCACTCGCCGCCGGACAGATCGCGGCCGTTGGCGAAGAGCTTGCCAAGCGGCTGGTCGTAGCCGAGCGGCAGCTTTTCGATGACGCCGGCGGCAAGGCTCTGCTCGGCGGCAATCCTGATGCGCTCGCGGTCGACACCGGCGTCGATGCGGCCGACGCCAATATTTTCGGCCGCTGTGAAGGAATAGCGGATGAAGTCCTGAAAAATGACGCCGATGTGGCTGCGCAGGTCCTCGACCGCGAAGTCGCGCAGATCGACGCTGTCGATCAGGATGCGGCCCTCGTCGGGATCGTAGAGGCGGGTGAGCAGCTTGACGATGGTGGTCTTGCCGGCGCCGTTCTCGCCTACCAGCGCCAGCGCCTCGCCGGCATTCAGCGTGAAGTTCAGGCCGCGCACCGCCCAGCGCTCGGTGTCGGGATAGCGGAAGCCGACATTCTCGAAGAGGATGCCCTCGCGGATCGGCTGCGGGAACGGCTTCGGATTCGGCGACAGCGCGATCGTCGGCTTGATGTCGAAGAAGGAAAAAAGGTCGTCGAGATAGAGCGACTGGCCGGCAATCTGCGTGACACCGATGAGGAGCTGGCCGAACAGCCCGTTGAGCCGCAGGAAAGATCCCGACAGGAAGGCGAGGTCGCCGAGGGTGAACTGGCCGTCGACAGTGCGCCACACGATGTAGGCGTACGCGCCATAGTAGGCCATGCTGCTCAGCGCCGCGAACAGCCCGCCCCAGATGGCGCGCTGCGTGGCCAACCGCCTGTTGTCGCGCATGATGGTGTCGGCCATGCGCCTGAACCGGCCGACCAGGAACGGGCCGAGGCCGAACAGCTTGATCTCCTTGGCCGTCTCGGCGCTGGCGCCGATGTAGCGGAGATATTCCAGTTCGCGCCGCTCCGGCGAACGCATCCTGTTGAGGAAGTAGGAGCGCGTATTGAACTTCGCTTCGCTCACCATTGCCGGAATGAGCGAGACGAGCAGGAGCAGGATCAGCCAGGGCGCGTAGAAGAGAAGGCCTGCTGCGAGCGATACGATGGTGAGTACGGACTGCCCCTGCCCGAAGATCTGGGCAAGCAGCGCGTTGCGGCCGGCCGCCTGCCGGCGTGCGCGCTCCAGCCGGTCCTGATATTCGCTGGATTCGAAGTGCCTGAGATCGAGGCTGGCCGCATGCTGCATCAATTCCATGCTGACGGTGTTGGAATGCAGTTCCGCCAGGATAGCGTCGACGAGTGAAATACCCCGCGCCAGCAGGTCGGCGGCGACAACCAGCGCGAACTCGAGCGCCAGAAGCTCGGCGACCGGCACGAGCCGCCCGCTGGCGATCCAGTCCTGGAGATCGGCGCCGGGCGAGGGCTGCCTGGTCTGCAGCACGACCTCGTCGATGATCAGCTTGGCCACATAGAGAAGCAGCAGCGGCTGCACGGCGCTGAGCAGCCTGAGGACGATGCTAGCGACGGTGAGCGGGGCGCTGGTGCGCCAGACCTGCGCGAAGAAGCGCTTGAGATGCCTCAGAGTCGCAAGTTGCGCACTGATTGGCGGCTGGTCGGCGGTGGAGCCGCGGAAGGCCAGCCTGGCGGCGAAATTTTCACTCGAACTCATGTCGGAGCGAAGATGGTGCTTTCCCGCCCGTTGTGCAATCGGCGGCGATCATGCATCGGCGCGACGTTTGAATGTTTGCGCAACGTCAAGCATTGCAACATTGACATGTGAGGCATTGCTCACGCAGGTTGACGGCCGCCGGGAAAGCCTGGCCAGAATGCAACGGACGAGCGATGACAACTGTCGCAATCACCCTCTTCGCACTGCTGCTGCTCAAGCATTTCGTGTGCGATTTCGTGCTGCAGACGCCATGGCAGATCGCCCAGAAGGGGATCTATGGCGCGCCCGGTGGGATCGTGCATTCCGGCATCCATGTCGCCGGCACGCTGGTGGCGCTGGTAGCCGTGCTGACGCCGCCGCTGACGATCATCACTGTTCTAATCGCCGAATTCATCGTCCACTACCATATCGACTGGAGCAAGGAACAGACGGTGAGGCGGCTGAACTGGCGTGTCGGCGCACGTTTCTGGAACGCGATAGGCATGGACCAGTTGCTGCACGGACTGACCTATCTGGCCATCGTCATCTATGTCGCCGGGAGGGTGCGCCAGGGCATCTAGCGGGACGAATTGGCACTGGCATCGCGTCCCTGCGAGGGCGCGCCGCGATTTCGGGCGCGGGCGGCGAATTCAGGATCGATCTTCGCAACGCGATGTGCGCAGTAGAAGGCCAGCACAGGAATCCGCTATGACGCCGAAGGCAGTTTACTGGGACATGGACGGCACGCTGATCGACAGCGAGCCGCTGCACGACGCGGCGCTGGTGTCGGCGATGCGCAGCGTCGGCATCGCGCCGCCGCCCGACCTGCATGAGCGTGTGCTCGGCATTGCCGCCTGGCCGGTCTACGAGATGATGCGCGACGAGTTCGGCCTCACGCTCGCCTTCGACGACTGGATCCGGCGCAAATACGACCACTACCTGGCGCATGCACATGCGCTCAAGCCGCGCGACGGCGCGCTGGAGATCTTCCGCGACCTGCAGCGCATGGGCGTCGTGCAGGCGGTGGTGTCCAACTCGGACAGGCTGGTCGTGGATGCCAATCTGCGGGCGGTCGGCATCGTTGAGCCCGGCATGAAGACGGTGTCGCGCAACGACGTGCGCGATGGCAAGCCCGAGGCGGAACCCTTCCTGCGGGCGGCCTGGCTGACCGGCGTCGACCCCGCCGACACGGTGGTGATGGAAGACAGCATCACCGGCTCGCGCGCCGGGCTCGCAGCCGGAATGCGCACGATCTTCTGGCCGGAGCTGCCGATGCACGGGCCGCACGGCGTGGAAATGGCGACCACGGCCGAAGACGTCCGCCGCCTGCTCGGAATGTAGGGGCGCGCGCGGCCGCAAATTCGATGCTATAGGCGTTTGCTGCTCGCGGAAGGGCCGGGCAGAAGAGGGCGTGCCAGATGACGAAGACCGATATCGCGCGGCGTGTGTACAATCACGCCTGGAAGCTCGACCCGATCGTGCGCTCCCTGCTCGACACCGATTTCTACAAACTGCTGATGCTGCAGATGATCTGGGGCATGTACCCCAAGGTCGACGCGACTTTCTCGCTCATCAACCGGACGAAATCGGTGCGGCTTGCCGATGAGATCGACGAGCACGAGCTGCGCGAGCAGCTCGACCATGCGCGCACTTTGCGCTTCGCCAAGAAGGAAATGATCTGGCTGGGCGGCAATACCTTCTATGGCCGCAAGCAGATCTTCGAACCCGAGTTCCTCGCCTGGCTCGAGAATTTCCGGCTGCCAGAATACGAGCTGAGGAAGCGCGACGGACAGTATGAACTCGAGTTTCCCGGTCCGTGGATGTACACGACGCTGTGGGAAATCCCGGCGCTGGCCATCATAAACGAGCTGCGCTCGCGTTCGGCGATGAAGAATTTCGGCCCCTTCGGGCTCGACGTTCTCTACGCGAGGGCCAAGGCAAAGATGTGGACGAAGACCGAGCGGCTGAGCGCGCTGCCCGACATAAGGATTTCGGACTTCGGGACCCGCCGCCGGCATTCCTTCCTGTGGCAGCGCTGGTGCGTGGAGGCGCTCAAGGAAGGCATCGGGGAAGCCTTCACGGGCACATCGAACGTCAAGCTCGCCATGGACACCGACCTTGAAGCGCTCGGCACAAATGCACATGAACTGCCGATGGTGCTGGCGTCGCTGGCCGACAGCGAAGCGGAAATAAAGGCGGCGCCCTACAAGGTGCTGCAGGACTGGCAGCGCTACTATGGCGGCAACCTGCTGATCGTGCTGCCCGACGCCTTCGGCACGGCGGCCTTCCTGCGCGACGCGCCCGACTGGGTCGCCGGCTGGACCGGGTTCCGCCCCGACAGCGCGCCGCCGATCGAGGGCGGCGAGAAGATTCTTGCGTGGTGGCGCGAGAAGGGCGTCGACCCCAGAAAGAAGCTGCTGATCTTCTCTGACGGGCTCGACGTCAACACGATCGTCGACACCTACAACCACTTCAAGGGCAAGGTGCGCATGTCGTTCGGCTGGGGCACGAACCTGACCAACGACTTCGAGGACTGCGCTCCGGAGGAAACAAAGGGACTGAACGCCATCTCGCTGGTCTGCAAGGTGACGCACGCCAACGGCCGGCCGGCCGTGAAGCTTTCCGACAATCCCGCCAAGGCGACCGGCGACGCAGAGGAGATTGCGCGCTACCTGCGCATCTTCGGCGAAGAAGACCGCGTAGAGCACCTCGTGAAGGTGTGATCTCCATGGGGTGGCTTGCCGATGTCTTGTGCGACCGGTCCACTGAAACGGCTCCGTCTTATGCGAGTATTCACTTCATTCTTCGCGCTCGTCGCCCTAATCCCCACCCCTGCCCTCGCCCATGCGTCGGACCGCGGTTTTGTGCTTTTGCTGCCGACCGGCCACTATCTGGTAGGTGGCGCGCTGGCGGTGGCGGCGACCTTCGTCGTGCTGCTGTTTGTCAGCCGGCAGACGCTGCAGCGTCTGGCCGCGGCTAGGCTTGCGGTCGGTCGCGCGCCGCAGGCGCTCAGACTGCCGGCGAGCCTGCTCTCGTTCGTTGCGCTGGCGACGCTCGTCGCCGCCGGGTTTCTCGGCAGCCGCGACCCGCTCTCCAACCCGCTGCCGCTGACCGTCTGGACGCTGGTCTGGGTCGGGCTGACATTGCTGCACGGCCTGTTCGGCAACCTGTGGGCCTGGATCAACCCATGGTATGGCCCCTGGCGGATCGCCATGGCGGTGTCGGGGAGCACCGATGCCGCGCCTCCGCTGCGGCTGCCAGCATGGGTGGACCTGTGGCCGGCACTCGCGCTGCTGGTGGCTTTCGCGTGGTTCGAGTTGATCAACCCGGCGCCCGACGATCCCGCCCGGCTTGCCTGGGCGGTCGGCCTATATTGGCTGTTCAGCTTCGTCATGATGCTGCTGTTCGGCTACCGGCAATGGCGCCGCCATGGCGAATTCCTGTCGGTCCTGTTCGGCATGGTTGCCCGGTTCGGTGTTCTCGAACGGTCGAACGCCGGTCATCTGGCGCTCTGCCTGCCGGGCGCGAAGCTTGCGCGGACCGCGGTGCTGCCATTGAGCGGCACGCTGTTCCTGCTGTTTGCGCTGGCGTCCGTGTCGTTCGACGGCCTGTCGAAGACCTTCTTCTACTTTTCGCTCAACGGGCTCAACCCGCTGGAGCCCCCGGGGCGTACCGCGCTCATCGGCATCAACACTGGCGGGCTGATCGTCGCAGGCTGCCTGTTGGCCGGCGCATTTTTCGCCAGCGTGCTGGCCGGCGGAAAGCTTGCCGCGAGCCGGCAAAGCTTCATGGGAGCGTCCGGCGCCTATGTCTGGTCGATCGTGCCCATCGCGCTCGCCTACCAATTCTCGCACTACCTGACAGCGCTGCTGGTCAACGGCCAGTACGCACTGGTGGCGATGTCTGATCCCTTCTCGCTCGGCTGGAACCTGCTCGGCACGGCCGACATGCCGGTCATGGCGGGCATTGCGGCAGGATCTGAGGCTGCGTGGGCGGTCTGGAATGCGCAGGCCGCGGCGATCGTCGGCGGCCACGTGCTGGCTGTGCTTGCGGCACATCTTCTGGCGTTCCGCCTCCACGCGACCGCCTGGGCGGCCACCATGAGCCAGCTCCCGCTGACGGCGCTGATGATCGCCTATACCGTCCTGGGGTTGTGGCTTCTTTCGACGCCGACCGCCGGATGATGTTTCGGCGCCGAACCGCGCGGCATCGCGGTTGCCAGCCTCGGGGATTGGTGATTTAGTTTCGGCGGTCTTCGCCACCGCCACAGGGCAGGCGGGCGGCGGTCTCCGACAGGTAACGAACGGCAAGAACAAGGGGAACCCGCATGACCGACAAACGCGCTTCAGACTCGATTTTCCGCAACACGATATCGCGGCGCACCACGCTAAAGGGGCTCGGCGCGGCGGCGGCAGGCATCGTCGCGGGGCCCGGCTTCGTGCGCTACGCGCAGTCGCAGAGCTCGGCGCCCATCAAGATCGGTTTCCAGGCGCATCGCACCGGCATCGGCGCCGCTTACGGGCGCTGGTACGAAAAGACCACCAACGCCGCGATCAAGGCGATCAACGACGCCGGCGGCATCAACGGCCGGCCGGTCGA
>JAPLOZ010000116.1 GCA_026400435.1 Hyphomicrobiales bacterium
GGGATGTTCGGGCATTCGTCTTCATAGGTTTGCCAACTGTACTGCGTCTTTCTAACTTGTTGACGTGTGGGTAATATGTTTTTGTGCTACTGGCTCGAACAGCACGCTCTGGTCGATTGCGAGGGGTGACTTCGGTCACGCGGTTCGACGGGCGACAGCCAAGGGGAGTTTGCGAAACATGGACGCCAGCGTCGTCGCGCGTCTTCTCGAACAAACCGCGCGTGCGGTGTATGACGCTAGGGGACCCCGGGCGATCCATGCTGGCCAGTGGGCCGTGCTGCGCTATCTCGCGCGTGCGGGCCGTCAGGCCCGGACTGTCGGGGGCGTCGCCACCTATCTCGGCGTAACCCACGCGCCCGCGTCCCGCGCGGTATCATCGCTTGCCCGCAAGGATCTGGTCACCGTCCGCGCCGATCCGGAAGATCGCCGCGTGCGCCGCATCGATCTGACAGCGGCCGGCCGCGCTCTTCTTGACCACGATCCCGTCCACCGTCTCACCGCTGCGATCGAAGGCCTCAGCTCCGACAAGCAAAAGGAGCTCGCGATCACGCTCGAGGCCCTCTACGGCCGCCTCTCCAAGGCGTCCTAGGCGATGGCCAAGGCGCAGACCGCCTATTCGGCGGACAAGGCGACAGCCTATTCCGAACTGTTCCTGGAAGTCGGCGGCGTTGTCGCCGGCGAAACCTCGCGCACCGCGCGCTATGCCACCACTGTATCGCTGCTCAAGGCCGCTTTCGGTGATCGCTTTTTCTGGTGTGGTTTCTACGAGGTCGACCCGTTGAAGCCGCGCGAGCTCGTTGTCGGCCCTTATCAGGGCACGCTTGGTTGCCTGCGCATACCTTTTGGAAAAGGCGTCTGCGGCGCAACGGCCCTTGCGCGTGAAACTGTCGTCGTGCCTGACGTGCACGCCTTCCCCGGCCACATCGCCTGCGACAGCCGCTCGAATTCCGAGATCGTCGTGCCGGTGTTCGACCCGTCAGGCGCGCTCACAGCTGTGCTCGACATCGACTCGACAGACTTTGCAGCCTTCGACGACGTCGACGCGCGCGGCCTCGAAGCCGTCTGCCGTGCAATGATGGCGGGCTAGTTCAGTTTCTCGTAGCTCGTTACCGACAGCGCATTCGGCAGCGTGCGATAGACCACGATCTTGTAGCGCGAGCCGCCTGTCATGGTGATGTCGAACTCATAATTGAGCCCGGCCACGACCTGCACCTGCGCATCCGCCTTCTCGACCAGCGCACGTGTCGGATTGCGCTTGTAGATCTCGGCAACGGCAAACGCCTGCGCTTCCTTGGTGCCCGCGTCGGCTGAATCCGCCTTGCCGTACCCGCCGGCGATCACCATGGGCGGTGCGGCCGGCTCGGCCGGCTGCGATGCGCAGGCGCCCAGCGTCACGCTCAACATCGCTGCGCCCACGAGAAGTCCCGCCGAAGATTTCATCACGCAAACCCCTATGACTATGCGTTCACTCTAGGCGAACCGCAGACGCCACGAAACGGGATAATGCTGTGCAGCCTGTGGTGCGTCACTTTGGTTTCGTGCTGGCGTACTTCGCCGCGGCGTCTTCCCATTTGAAGGGCAGCGTATCGGGCAGGATGCTCACTTCCGTCGTGAACTTGAACGGCGCGGACGCAATACCGCTGTCGAACGCGGCCTCGACGAAGAACGCCGTGAACCCTTCTGTCGGCATCGGAACCTGCGCGAAATACGTCCCGTCTTCCTGCGGCGTCAGCAGGGTGGAGGTGTAGATTGGCCCCACGGATTCCATCCTGAAATCGCGCGCCTTGGGATTGTGCGCCTGCCACAGCCTCACTTCCTTCGGCTTGTCCAGCGGCCGGAAGGCGATGCCGTTCACATCCACCTTGTTCCAGATGAAGTCCGGCCGCTTGCCGCCCGTGATCACCGAATTGTACCAGGCCAGCATCGAGTCGACCGCATCCGACCCTGCAAGGTTGTGCGCGGCATTCTCGACATAGCGCAGGCGTTTTTCCTGCGGCAGGCCTTCATAGTAGAAGCGCGAATTGTCCGGCAGGAAGAACTGGTCGCCCGACGCATTCACGAGGAACTTCGGAATCGTGAGCCTTGCACGCTCGCGGTAATTGTACGGGTCCTCGATCGCCAGCACGGCCTGGTATTCCGGCGTGCCGATCTTGTGCGGGAACAGCCCGTGATTGACATAGTCCTCCAGCGACGGCGCAAAGAATCCCAGCACCTCGAAATGATGCTTGGTGATCTCTTCCGAATTCAGCGCATCAATCACCAGCGGCATGATGCCGATGACGCGCTCGTCCACCGCGCCCACAAGCCACGTCGTCCAGCCGCGCTTCGAGGCGCCTGAGACGACAAACTGGTTGATCGCAACGCCGCCGCCAGCGTCCGATTTCATGAACTCCTGCGTCGCATCCATAGCCTTGACGCCCGCCTTCACCATTGCGAGCCGCACCAGCCACTCATCGTCCTTGGTCGTGAAATGCTTCACGCGGGAATAGGCGATGATGTCGTCTTCCCAGCGCGGCGTGTCCTTCGAGTCGGTGAAGCGCAGCGGCTGGTTCGGCACCATGCCGACTTCCGCCACCACGGATCCCGTCTCCTTCGCCATCCGGATCGAGCGCGCCTGACCATCGGTTGGCGCAGCATCCGTGTTGTCGCCCTGCCAGATGAACAGCAGCGCCTTGTCGTGCTTGACCTCCGTTGGTTTCACGATGGTCATCCAGTGCTTCCACACCGGCTTGTCGACGTCGGCTTCCGAGCGCCACGTCTGCGAGGTCATCTCGAGCACGAAGGTCGTGTAGCCATCGCCCTGCTTGGTGGAGACCAGCTCCCATTTGTAAGCCGGGTCGGGCTTGGCGACATACGCATCGAGCGCGGTCTTTTCTTCCGGCTTGATGGAGAGGTCAGGTGCTGCGGGAGCGGGCGCTTCGGCGACGGGCGCCGGCGTGGAGGGGCTGCAGGCGGCTAGCAGCAGGCCGAGTACGAGCGCAGTCTTGCGGAACATGGCATCCCTCCCTGACGGCTGTGATCGCCGTTTGTGGGGCAGTGTAGGATAGAGACCTATCGCTGTCATTCCCGCAAAAGGGGAGACCCGGGGGCGGCATGCTGCGATGTCAGAGCGTGTCGCGCCTGGCGTCCGGGTCTGCGGCGCTGCCCGCCTTCGCCCGGAATGACAGCATTGGGTAAGTTGAAAAAAAGCCGCGCGCTGGGTGCAGCGCGCGGCCTTCATTTTCAGTCTGTCAGGCTATTCGGCGGCTTTCTTCCGGCCGCCGGCGCCGATCAGCAGGACGAGGCCGAGCACCGTCGCGACGACCAGCATCAGCATCTGCAGCAGCGGGACCACGTCCGTCGACGTCATGCCCGCAACGCCGCCGAAATAGTAGCGGGCGCCGAGGCCGGCGACGCCAACCAGGAACAGCAGGATGCCGGCGGCAAAACCGCCATCCGACACTGCGCCGCCTCTCTTCACCTCGCGGCTGATCGCCATCGCCTGCAGGGCGATGAAGACAAGCGCGACAAGGAAGAACGGCGTCATCCACATCAGTGACTCGCGCAGGCCCTCCTGCGCGGCCACTACCTTGTCCATGCCCGCCGCGATTTTCGTCGTCGCGAAGTTGGTTGAGAGAATGCCCACCAGTGTCGGGCCTGCGCCCAGGCCGATGAAGTTGAGCACCATAAGGAGAATGGCGCTCGACATCGTGCGCTGCGAGACCTTCACCGAGTTGTTCACCAGCGCGAGCGCCGGGGCCAGGTAGAAGATGTTCAGCAGAAGCGGAAGGAACAGCAGGCCAAGAGCCGTCGGCCAGTCCTGCGCCTGGGTATAGAAGTACCAGAACGGCGTGGCGGCGGCCATCGCGATCAGCGGCACGAGCGCGTACCAGACGCGCGAGCGTTTCGCCATGCGGTCCACGACAGCGCCAGAGGCAATCGTCCCGATACCGATGCCGACGCCAACGACGAGGGCGTACCACAGCGAAAGTTCATCCGGCGTAATCTTGAGAACGCGGATCAGGAAGGGCGCGTTGAAGCCGAGTGCGGCATAGCCGACGAGGGCGGAGACGCCGCAACCAAGCGCACACCATAGAAGGGCGGGCCGGCTGATGAAATCCCAGAACGTCCGCCCGAAGGAGGAGCGTTCCTGCGCGGCCGCCGCGGCATAGCCCGGGTCCATTGCCCCGCGCTTGGGTTCGCGCACGACGAAGAGCATCAGCAGCGCGGCAATTATGCCGGCGACGCCGATGGCGATGAAGGCGGTGCGCCAGCCATAGGCCTTGTCGATCTGTGCGCCGAACGCGATGGCCGCGGCCTGGCCCAGTGGCACGCCCATCGAGAAGATCGCCAATGCAAGCCCGCGCTTCTCGGCCGGGAAGTAGTCCGAGATGATCGAGTAGGAGGGCGGGGCGCCCGCCGCTTCGCCGACGCCGACGCCCATCCGGGCGGCGAGCATGGTCGGATAGTTCTGCGCGAAGCCGCACAGCGCGGTGAAACCGGACCACAGCGTCGCGCCAACATAGAGAATGTTGCGGCGGCTAGTGCGGTCGGCGAGGAAGCCGACGATGACGCCCAGCACGGTGTAGACCAACGCGAACCAGAAGCCGGTCATCCAACCCATGTCGGCGTCGGACAGGCCCACGCTCGTCCCGTCGGGCAGTTGCTTGACGAAGGCCGGATCATTCTTGATCGACTCGATCAGCACCGACATCAGCTGGCGGTCGAGGAAGTTGAAGATGTAGATCATGGCCAGCATGAACAGCACGAGCCACGCATATGGCTTGGTGCGTTCGGACGCGCTCATGGCGCCCGGTGTTGCAGCGTCTGACATGTCGTCCCTCCCGGTGAGCCTGTGTCGGCTCTTGATACCTTGGGCAAGCACATAGCCGAGCAGCGCCGCGCGGCCTAGCTCCGATGCATGACGAATACGTGCTGCGGATGCGAAGGCGGAAGTCTAGTCAGCCCGGGCCCAGCGGCCATCAGCGGCCTGGCGATAGAAGGTGAAGCTCGCTGGATCCCAGAGCGGCGTGTCCTGGCCCAGCATGTGGAACAGGGCGTGGCCGGGCCTCGCCTCCCAGAACTGCACCGCCTCGTTGGTGAAGCCGTTGGGTCCGCACGCGCTAAACCCGCCATCGGCTTCTGCTTCAAGCTCGGCCATGAAGTCCGCCTTCGGCTCAAGGTCGAATGTGCGGCCCGAAAGCTTGTGCAGCGCGTTGATCGTGTTCGCCCTGGTCTCGCAGCGGTCGCGCTCCATCTCGGGCGCCTGCGCCAGCGTCTTCATCGCGACGGCCTCGGCCGTTTCGCCCGCCGCCAGCGGGAAGACCTGCAGCGCAAATCCCGCCTGATCGTCCGGCGTGCCGTCCATCCTGAATTTCAGATAGCCCGAAACGGGGGTGTAGATCGTTCTCACCCAGCCTTCAGGCGAACAGTCCTGCGCGCGGAACACCAGCGCCTCGCCGGGGCTCAGCAAGACCTCCTCGGTCCGCCAGATGCAGCGCGTTGCGAACGTCTCGATCGTGTCGTCGATGGCGACAAACAGCGACGCGGCGGCCGTGTTGCAAAGTCCGGTAACCGGCAGCAACGCCCCATTGGCGCACCCGGCCGGTCCGGTAGCCGCAACACTCGCCGCGGCGAGGGCCGCCGCCTCGGCCGGAACGGGCGACGCCGGCTCGCCGCTGCAGGCCGTGACCAGCAGCAGCGTTCCGGCAATCGTCCAGGCCTTCAGACGTCCGTCTGTCATCAAGGCTCGTAGCCGATGAAGGCGGCGAAGTCCGCGGTGAGATTTTCCCACCACATCAGCGTGTCCACGACATTGTCTTCCGACAGGCCGCCGACCGTGTTGACCTCAAGCACGATCCACGGGTCGTTGACGTCGTCCTGCGTGGCCTTGCCCCAGTTTTCGTTGTTCCAGACATTGAGGTCTTCCAGCGTGGGCTGGTCGTCCTCGTCCATCGCGAAGCCGCAGCGGAACACGATGAGTTCGCACTCATCGCCATTCTCGTCGCACGCCTCGAAGGTGATGAGGAATTTGAGGTCGCCCGTGTACGAGCTGATGGCCGGCGCGCCATCGTCGCCCATGGTCGTGTACTCGACGTCGTATCCCTGATCTTCCATCACGGCGCCGACCTCGTCGGGCGTGAGTTGGGCGCTCGCCGGCAATGCCGCGAACACGGAAGCTGCGCCGAGCGCGACAATTGCGCCGGCGACTTTGAAAAGCCTGAGCATGTGAAACGTCCCCTGTTAGGCGCAAAATCTATCCGCGAAAGGACCGCCAAAAACAAGCCGGGACCGCACAGGAAGCTGCGTTCATATGATTCTGGGCGATTTCCAGCCGTGGAACCTCCCCAGCAGGAAACCCATCTTCCGGCATCGCTTGATCCGCAGCCTCCGGACTGCCATCTACCTGCCGCGCTTCCCCAAAGGACAATTCGATGCCCGCCTATCAATACGTCTACCATTTGGACGGCCTGACCAAGATCTATCCGGGCGGCAAGAAGGTGTTCGAGAACATCCGGCTGCACTTCCTGCCCGACGCCAAGATCGGCATCGTCGGCGTCAACGGTTCGGGTAAATCCACCCTGCTGCGCATCATGGCGGGCGAGGATCACGAGATCATCGGCGAGGCGAAAGCCGCCGACGGCATCAAGATCGGTTACCTGCCGCAGGAACCGAAGCTCGATCCCACCAAGTCGGTGTTCGAGAACATCGCCGCCAAATGCCCCGAGAAACAGATGGTGGACGAGTTCAACGCAATCTCGGCCAAGCTCGGCGAGGAATACACCGACGAACTCATGGAACAGATGACCAAGCTGCAGGAGCAGATCGACGCTGCCGACGCCTGGGACATCGACTCCAAGATCGAGATGGCGATGGAAGCGCTCCGCTGCCCGCCAGGGGACGCAGACGTCACCAAGCTGTCGGGCGGTGAAATCCGCCGCGCCGCCATCTGCGCGCTGCTTCTGTCCAAGCCCGACATGATCCTGATGGACGAACCGACCAACCACCTCGACGCAGAGTCGGTGGCCTGGCTGCAGAACTATCTGTCCAACTTCCCCGGCTGCGTCATCCTCGTGACCCACGACCGCTACTTCCTCGACCAGATCACGACGTGGATCCTCGAGCTCGATCGCGGGCAGGGCATTCCCTACGAGGGCAACTACTCCGTCTGGCTCGAGAAGAAGGCCAAGCGCATCGCCCAGGAATCACGTGAGGAAGCCGGCCGCCAGAAATCCATGGCCCGCGAACTCGAATGGGTCCGCTCATCCGCCAAGGCGCGCCAGGCCAAGTCCAAGGCGCGTATGAACGCCTACGAGGAGAAGGCAGCCGCGGCCGAGCGCGAGAAGATCACGACCGCGCAGATCCGCATCCCCCCGGGTCCGCGCCTCGGCTCCATCGTTATCGAGGCCGAACACCTCAACAAGGCCTTCGGCGACAAGCTCCTGATGGAAGACCTGTCCTTCAAGCTGCCGCCCGGCGGCATCGTCGGCGTTATCGGCCCCAACGGCGCGGGCAAGACCACGCTGTTCAAGATGATCACCGGCCGCGAACAGCCCGATGGCGGAACGTTCAAGGTCGGCGAGACCGTGAAGCTCGGCTACATCGACCAGAGCCGCGACAGCCTGAACGACAAGAACACCGTCTGGCAGGAAGTGTCCGGCGGCCTCGACATCATGGAAATCGGCGGCATCGAACAGCCCAGCCGCGCCTATGTCGGCGCGTTCAACTTCAAGGGCGCTGACCAGCAGAAGAAGGTCGGCCAGCTCTC
>JAPLOZ010000074.1 GCA_026400435.1 Hyphomicrobiales bacterium
ACGCCGCGCGTCGTCATGCACTCGTGCTTGGCGTCGATCAGAACCGCGACGCCATGCGGCGAGAGCGCATCCTGGATGGCGTTGAGGATCTGCGAGGTCATCGTCTCCTGCGTCTGCAGGCGCTTAGCGTAGATCTCGACCACACGCGCGAGCTTGGAGATGCCGACCACGTTCTCGGTCGGCATGTAGGCGACGCAGGCGGTGCCGAGGAACGGCGCCATGTGATGTTCGCAATGGGATTCGACGTCGATGTCGCGCAGCATGACGATGTCGTCATAGCCCTTCACGTCGTCGAACGTCTTGGAGAGATATTCGCGGGGGTCTTCGCGGTAACCACGGAACCACTCCTCATATGCATCGACTACCCGACCGGGCGTGTCGACCAGGCCATCGCGTTTGGGGTCATCGCCTGCCCAGGCGATCAGGGTGCGGACGGCGTCTTCCGCCTCGTCGCGGGAAGGGCGCTTGAAGGGCTCGGTCTCGGACTTGGCCTTGCCTTTGATCACGGCGTCCATCGCCGACCCTTTCCACGACTGGGGCCCACAAACCTTCATGGTTTCAGAGCCCGGGAGCCACTGCGCCCTTAAAATTCATGCCCCGCCGGGCCAGATTGATCAGGCGGGGTGTGCGTGACACATAGGCGCCTCTTGCGAAAACGCCAGCCTTCCGACGGGTAATACCTAGCGGAAACCCTTATTGAATATCCCTAACGGAACGAAAAGACCGCCTTCATGGACATCCGTCTCCACAACACGCTGACCCGGGAAAAGCAGGTCTTTTCCCCACAAAACCCCCAGCGGGTGACGATGTATGTCTGCGGACCGACCGGCTATGCCTACGCCCATATCGGCAATGCGCGGCCTCCCGTCGCATTCGACGTCCTGTTTCGCCTGCTGCGGACAAGATACGGGGCGGACCATGTGGTCTACGCCTCGAACATCACCGATGTGGACGACAAGATCATCGCAGCCGCCGCCGAAACCGGCCGGCCGATCGCCGAGATCACCGAGCTTTACGAGCGCATCTACCGGGAAGATGTCGGCGCGCTCGGGGTGATCGAGCCGACATTTCGTCCCCATGCCACCGACCATATCGGCGGTATGATCGAGATCATCGAGACGCTGGTGAACAAGGGCCATGCCTATCCCGGCAAGGACGGCGTGCTGTTCGACGTGCCCTCGATGGCGGATTACGGAAAACTGTCCGGCCGCAACCGCGACGACATGATTGCCGGCGCCCGCGTCGAGGTCGATGGCGGCAAGAAGGACCCGGCCGACTTCGCGCTCTGGAAATCCGCCAAGCCAGGCGAGCCAAAAGAGGCGCGCTGGGACAGCCCGTGGGGCGAGGGCAGGCCGGGCTGGCACATCGAATGCTCCGCCATGGCGGCTGCCGTGCTGGGCGAGACGATCGACATTCACGCCGGCGGGCTCGACCTGATCTTCCCGCACCATGAGAACGAGATTGCCCAGAGCGAGTGCGCCCATGGCCGCCCGATGGCGAACTACTGGCTGCACAACGGCTTCCTCGCGATGGACTCCGAAAAGATGTCCAAGTCGCTGGGCAATGTGAA
>JAPLOZ010000087.1 GCA_026400435.1 Hyphomicrobiales bacterium
CGCAGATTTGCTTCGGCGTCAGCGAAGGCGTCGCCCATTGAGCTTGCAAAGCCTTTAGTGACATCGCTTTGTCCCAAGCCTTCCCCGACCGGGAACTTCACCCAAATCGTGTCGCTCTCGTAGTCGTGGTACTCGATCTCGGCCTCGGCCAGCGCCGTGCGCTCGACCACGCTCCACATCACCGGCTTGGAGCCGCGGTAGAGCTGACCGCTCGCGGCGAACTTCAACAGTTCGCCGGCGATGCGCGCTTCGGCGTGATAAGCCATCGTCGTGTAGGGATTCTTGAAGTCGCCAACGACGCCCAGCCGCTGGAACTCCTCGCCCTGCACCTTGACCCAGTGCTCGGCATAGCGCCGGCATTCCCTGCGGAACTCGACCATCGCGGCCGGATCGGAAAGGTCCGGCTTCTGCTTTCCCTTGGAGCGGTAGTTCTCTTCCTCGATCTTCCATTCGATCGGCAGGCCGTGGCAGTCCCAGCCCGGCACGTAGTTTGAATCGTAGCCGCGCATCTGGAAGGAGCGCGTGATCACGTCCTTCAGGATCTTGTTCAGCGCATGCCCGATATGGATGTTGCCGTTGGCGTAGGGAGGTCCGTCATGGAGCACGTATTTCGTGCGGCCCTTGGCGTCCTCGCGCAGGCGCCGGTAAAGGTCCATGTCCTGCCAGCGCCTGACGATGGCAGGCTCCTTCTCGGGCAGCCCGGCGCGCATCGGAAACTCCGTCTGCGGCAGATTGAGCGTCTTGGAATAATCGATCTTGTCGGTCGTATCGGTCATATGGCTTGCCTGAGATTGCCCGCGCGTCTGCGACGGCCAGGGCGTTGAACTATCATGATTTCTGGAAAGCGCGAGGGGTTGCGCGCGCAAAGATCCCGGAGCTTCCGGCGGATCAGGCCGCCAGGAAGGCCGGGCTCATAATTCGTATCGCCGAGGCGAGCGTGCGCAAAAGCTGCGTCATGGCGCTGCTTCTAGCCCAAGCAGCGCCCGGAATAAAGCGGTTGTTCACGGCGCTACATCGTGAAGTCGAAGCGATACGCGGCCGAAACGCCGAAGGTGAACTGGTTGGGCGACCCGCGCTCCTTCACCAGACTGGAGTCGGAGGCGCTGCCCATCAGCCTGTAATATTCGCTGAACACGCTGGTCGTCAGCTTTTCGGTGACCTTCCAGTCATAGGCGCCGCCTACTCCGACCGATTTCAGCCCGCCGCCCGGATAATATTGCGACAGGCCCGAATTGGCCGACTCCGTCGCGTTCACCCCATAGAAGGTGTCGAAGTAGTCGGCGGAAGCCCATGAAATCCTCGGACCGCCCGATATCCGCACCGACGGGGTGATCTCCTTGAAAGCATCGACAGCGATATCCGCCACGACGCCGCTGTGCGACCTGACGCCCTGCCGCACCTCGCCACGGACGCGCAACCAGTCGGTCGGGTAGATTTCGGCGAAGCCGCCGATTTCAGCACCCCAGCGCACTGGGTCCAGACCGGCAAGGTCGCCGTCGGAGTCGCGCTCGAATATGATCTTGCCGGTCGCGCCGGCGCGGATTCCACCGCTGTCGTAGAGCGAAATCGAGATGTCGTCGTTGCGCGAGGTAAAGCGGGCCTCGGGCCCAGCCTTGCCCAGCGAGATGACCGGCGACACGCTGAACATCATATCCTTGGCGCCCTCGAAATCCGGCGCCACCATGCCGGTTGCACCGACAATCAGCTTCCAGTCGCCATGCACCCAGTCAAACAGCCCGCCGCCCTCGCCCGCCACCGCCGCGCATGGAAATGCCAGCAAGCCCGATGCCAGGAAGATATACGCCGAACGACCACGCATGAAACCTCGCCAGATGCCGGGAAGCCGGCGCCTCCCACTTGTTTCCGCCGATTGCGTAAAATTTGAATTAAATCGTGGGTTTCCTCATCGGCATGCGCCGTGGACGAAGCATTCGGACGCCGCTAACATGACGCCGCGCAGACCAGCCGACGGAGGCTCCGGTCGAAGAGGGGAATTCGCAATGACTTTGTCACCCGATATTTCAGATATGCTCAAGGAACGGATCGGCCATCTGCGCTCCAAATGGGGCTGGTTTGTCGCACTGGGCGTTATGATGCTGATCGTCGGCGTCATCGCGCTCGGCAACCTTCTGGCCGCCACCATCGCATCGGTCTATCTCGTCGGCATCATGATGCTGTTCGCCGGCGGTTTCGAAATCGCCCATTCATTCGGCGTGAAGACCTGGGGCGGCTTCTTCTGGTGGCTGCTGAGCGGCCTGCTCTACGCATTCGCCGGTGTCGTCACGTTCACCAACCCGCTGCTTGCGTCGGCCGTGCTTACGCTGCTGCTGGCCGTCAGCCTGGTTGCGTCCGGCCTCGTGCGCGGATGGATCGGCTACAAGCACTGGTCGCGCAACGGCTCGGGGTGGATCATGGCCGCTGCCGTCATCACTGTGCTTTGCGGCCTGGTCATCGCGGCGCGCTGGCCGGTCAACAGCCTGTGGGTGCTCGGCATGTTCCTGGCGATCGACATGATTTTCCAGGGCTGGACGGCAATAGCCCTCGGTCTGGCGCTGAAGAGCGGCAAATCCTAAAACGCGATACGGGCGTCCAGGTCCGACAGCGGCCGGACGCCCGATAGCAGCGTCCTCGCCTCGGCATCGTCGCGCTTCATCTGCGCGACGAGCGTTTCAAGCCCGTCGAATTTTTCCTCGCCGCGCAGGAAGCCGAAGAACGACACCCGGCAAGCTTCGCCATAGAGGTCGCCGGAAAAGTCGAACAGGAACGTTTCGAGCAGCGGGGCTCCGTCGTCGACTGTGGGACGCCGCCCGTAGCTGGCAACCCCGTCATGCAGGGTGCCGTCCTGCCGGCGGAAACGCACGGCGTAGATCCCGTGCTTCAGTGCAAACTGCGGTGGCAGCTTCATGTTGGCGGTCGGGAAGCCGAGCGTGCGGCCAAGTTTCTGGCATCCGGTCACTTCGGCCTCGACCGTGAAGCGGTAGCCGAGCAGTCCGGCCGCCTGCGCCACATCGCCGGCCTCGAGCAACCCGCGAATGCGGCTCGACGAGACAACCTCGGCGCCCTCGTCGCGGAAGGCGTCCACCAGCGTCACGCCGAAGCCGTGCCTGGCGCCGCTCTCCATCAGGAATGCCGGCCCTCCGCGTCTGTCCTTGCCGAAATGGAAGTCGAACCCGGTTACAGCATGGCCAACGCCAAGCCTGGCTTCCAGCACATCGGTCACGAAGCTCTCGGCCGAAAGCGCCGCGAAGTCGCGTGTGAAGGGCTGTTCAACCATCGCATCGAAGCCGAGCGCGGCGAGAAGCCTGGCTTTCATCGCCGGCGCGGTGAGCATGAAAAGCGGAACGTCGGGCCGAAAAACGGTTCGCGGATGCGGCTCGAAAGTCAGCACCAGAGCAGGCGCACCGCGCCGTTGCGCTTCTTCCAGCGCCCTGCCGAGCACCGCCTGATGACCGCGGTGCACGCCGTCGAAATTGCCGATGGCGACCACGCCACCGCGAAATGCCGCATCCAGCGGTTCGCGTCCGGTAATATGTCGAAATGCCTCGCTCATGCTGACCGACTAGCCCAGTTTCGGCATCGTCGCCACCGGGTGGAACCCATGCCGGTCCAGAAACGCCTGCAGCCGCGCCGGCTCCGGAGTGTCCGGATGGCCGTAGTCGACGGCATGGATTCCGCCTGAAACGTAGAGAACGTCGAGGCCGTTGTCCGACGCGCCCTTGACGTCGGTCAGCATCCCGTCTCCGATCGCCAGCACCTCGTCGCGGCGCACGTCGCGGCCAAGCACTTCGCCTGCCGCCTTCAGGGCAGCCTCATAGATCGGCCGATGCGGCTTGCCAGCGATCAGTGTGCGCCCACCGAGCAGCGAATAGTCGCGCGCCAGCGCGCCGGCGCACCAGATCAGCCGGTCGCCGCGCTCCACCACGATGTCGGGATTGGCGCACACGAACGGCAGGTTACGGGCGCGCAGCCGCGCAAGCATCTCGCCATACTCGTCCGGGGTCTCCAGTTCATCGTCGACAAGCCCGGTGCAAACGACGGTGTTGGCCTCGAACTCCTCGACGAGTTCGACATCGAGCCCGTCGTAAAAGTTGAGATCCCTGTCAGGCCCGAGATGGAATATCTTGCGGGGGCCGCCTGCCACCAGATCGCGCGTCACGTCGCCCGACGTAACCACGCGATCCCAGGCGCTGCGGGGAACGCCGATTGTTTCGAACTGCTGCTCCACGCCGCCGTGCGGCCTTGGCGAATTGGTGATCATGACTACAGCCAGGCCGCTTTCGCGCGCGGCGGTGAGCGCCGTGGCCGCCGCCGGATAGTGCGTTTCACCGTTGTGCAGCACCCCCCACACGTCGCTCAAGATCGCAGCATAGCGCCCCGATATCTCATTCAGGGACGCAATTGTCAGAGGCTGTGCCGCCATGGAAAGTTCTTTGCTGCGGGATAGGGAACTACAAGAGCGCCAAGGGATTAACCGAAGCTCTTCATCCTGTCACCAGCTTTCGGCCGGGTTGAAGGCCAGCCTGCGCGGACGGTCGGGCCTGTTCAATGCGATTGCGCTGGTCGTCCGTACCGACATATGGTCGTGGCTAAAGTCTGGGGATTGTCAGGTCAATGCAGCGTATCCTGTTGGCGATCGGCGGCGCTGCGGCATTTTGCGCGGCGGTGACGTTCTTGCTTCAGGTCGCGATTTCGCGCGGCCTGCCGGCGACCGACATCGTTCTCGTCACCGCATCGGCGACGATGTTGCTGTCGATCGGCGCGGCGGCCTTCGCCTACCGCGCGTTCAGCCGCGCAAATCTGGTCGCGGTGGAGCTGGAGCGGCTGACGCGCTCCATGGATGCGGCGATCAAGGACGTGTCGCTGCGCAGCGATCGCGATTCGACAAAGCTCGATGAATTCAATGCAAGCCTGTCAGGCAAGATGGAAGCGCTGACCGCGCTGGTGTCGCCAACCGACGAGGACGAAGCGGACGTCCCCGCCACGTCGCGCAAGGGAAAGGCGGCATTGCCTGCTTCGCAGCCCGCGGTGGACCAGCCTGAAGTGTCGGCGATCGACGTCGCGCTGCGCCGGATGGTTGCCGGCGGCCAGCCCGATCTCAGCCTGCAACCCATCATTGCGGCGGGACGCGGCGAAGCCGGCGGGTTCGAGGTTCATTTTCACGTCCAGCCGGAGGAAGGCAAACCGGTTGACATAAGGCGGCTGGAGCGGCACGTCGCAGATGTCGATCCCGCCGCCTATGAGCGTCTCGCCGTCGTCGCGGCGACCGAAGCGGCACGCCGCCGGCTCGGCGACGTCAGCGAGAAAATGCCGATGCACATCGCGGTGTCCTCGGCCTTGCTCCAGGACGGTCTGGAATTCGCAACGGTGCTCGATATTTTCAAACTGCATCCCGCGCTGGCCAAATCCGTGGTGCTGTCGTTGCCTGCGGAGCTTCTGCAGTCCGGCCAGCACGCGGGCGCCATCGAACTTCTGTCGAGCCATGGCGTTCGCTTCGCCTGCGAGGACTGGACAGGTTCCAACAACGAGCTCGAAGCCATCAAGAAGGCCGGTGCGATTGCCCTCAAGATTCCCGCAGAGCGCCTTTTGGACCGCGTCAAGCCCCGCAAGGGTCAAGGCAACGGCGCCGCGCTTGTCGCAGCCGCTGGCGGAACAGGCATCGACATCATCGCCACCGATGTCCAGAGCGAGGAAGATGCGGTAACCCTGATCGACATGGGCGTCGATCTCGTGACCGGGGAGCGGCTCTCGGCGCCGCGTCGCCTCCAGGCCGACAAGTCAGGCGCCGGTCGTCGTGCATGAAACCGAGGCATTGCCAACTGTCGGCAAACCGGCGCCATCACTTGGTTAACGACCGCTAAAGCAGCTCGCTCATGTTGGATCGATGCCCCAAACCGGTTATTTAAGGATTGGTGCAATAATACCCCGCTAATAGTCGTATGAGCAGGGGTGCTTGAACCATGTTCCGCCAGTTCTTGAATGATGTTCGCGGCAATTACGCGATGCTCACGGTGATCGCGATGATCCCGATCATGGGCGGCCTCGCTATCTCCGTGGACTACACCGAGCTTTCGCGGCAGCGCACGATAACGATGAACGCGCTCGACGCCGCCGGTATCGCGACGGCGCGGCGGATCGCCGAAGGCGCCTCGGACACGGACGTGAAGGCGTACGCCAAGCAGTTCTTCGAAGCCAATCTCGGGCCGGTGAACCCGGCCAACACCCAGCTGACGGTTACCCTGCCTAACAACAACTTCGGCGGCGGCACGCTCAAGCTCACTGCCGATTTGAAATATCAGCCGACGTTCCTGCCCACGGCAGCAATGCTGGTGCACGACATCTCGAGCGACCCCAACGTCAACTTCAAGGCCGAAGCCGAGATTCGTCTCAAGAACACACTCGAAGTCGCCCTCGTCCTCGACAACTCCGGCTCGATGGACGAACTGGGCAAGGGCACCGCCGACAAGCGCATCGTGCTGCTGAGGACTGCGTCCAAGGAGCTTGTGACGACGCTTGCCAAGCAAGCCGCGCAGATGAAGCAGATCAGCAAGCCCGTTCAGTTTGCGCTCGTGCCTTTCTCCGCCTCGGTCAACGTAGGCCCCAGCAACGATGACCAGCCGTGGATGGACGATGCTGGGATTTCCCCGATTCAGCACGAAAACTTCGACTGGTCGAAGATGACCTACGCGAACCGCGCGCAGCTTGGTGAGCGCTGGGCAGAAAAAGTCGGCAACGTCTGGTACAAGCGTGGAGACGGCTGGGGATTGACGGAAGACGAGCCGCTGACCCGCTTCAGCCTTTACGCCGACATGCTGATCGAGTCGGGTCGCGAGGAAATTCCCAACACCAAGGAATATATCTGCGATACCTACAAGAAGAACGGCACCTGCAAAACCGGCCACTGGACAGAGCCCGACTACACCTACACGACAAGCAAGTTCGCGTCATGGCAGGGCTGCGTCGAGGCCCGCCCCTATCCGTACAACCAGAACGACGCTACGCCTTCAGCGGCCACGCCCGCGACGCTCTTCGTGCCTATGTTTGCGCCCGACGAGGCCGCTCACCGGTGGCGCGACCTCGATCACGACGGCGTCGATGATCTGAACGGCGACACGTTTGGCTACAACAACAACTGGTGGGCGGATTGGGAGAACACCGACGCCACCAACCGCCAGGCCGACATGCGGAAGTATTTCCGCACCAAGCCCTACGGCTCCTCGAGCGCCGGTACGGGATACGGCCCCAACTTTTCATGCACAACCAACCCGATCACGCCGCTGACCGACGTCACCGTCGACGCCGGCAAGACCGCCATCACCACTGCCATCGACGCGATGCAGCCTACGGGCAACACCAACGTCCCAGAGGGCACTGCATGGGGCTGGCGCGTGCTGTCGAGCAACGCGCCCTTCACGGATGGCCGCAGCGAGACGGAAAAGGGCAACGACAAGGTCGTCATCGTGCTCACGGACGGGGCCAACACCTACGGCACGCAGAGCGGCTCCGACGCCGCCGCCGACAAGTCCACCTATGCCGCCTATGGCTACACCGGCCGCAAGTTCGCATCGACGGAGTCTGACACGCGCCTCTACAAGGGCACGAGCAGCGCGGTCAGCAAAACGTCCCACACCTCGTCGAATTTCACCAAGGCGCTCGACGAGCACATGCGCGCCATCTGCAGCAACGCCAAGAACGCCAATATCTTGATGATGACGGTGGCGCTGGATCTCGACGCGGGCAACTCTACCGACGCCAAGGCGATAACCGAACTGAAGAGCTGCTCCTCCGACTCGCGCTTCCGCAAGGGCTCCGACGGCAAGCCTGCCAAGTTGTTCTGGAATGCGACCGGCGCAACGCTCTCGCAGGTGTTCAAGGAGATCGCTGACGAACTTTCAAACCTGCGCATCGTCGGTTAACCGCCGCCTCGGACATAACCAGTGGCATCGCGGCGGGGGCCGCCAGAATGATACGGAAGTTCCTGCGGCATCGCGGCGGCAACTACGCGATGATGACAGCCTTCGCAATGCTTCCCATCATGGGCGCCGTCGCGATAGCGGTCGACTTCAGCGAAATGAACCGCCAGAAGCAGGTGACCGTCAGGGCGCTCGACGCTGCCGGGCTGGCCACTGCCAGACAGGTCGTCAGCGGCGCCTCCGATCAGGCGCTGATCGCCTACGCCCACGAGTTTTTCGTAGCGAACCTGGGCCCGGTCGACCCGGCCGACACCGAACTCACGGTGCAACTGCCTACCAATCAGTTCGGCGGCGGGACCTTGAAGCTCTCGGCCGTGCTCAACTATAAGCCCTACTTCCTGCCGGCTTTCCGCGGGCTCTTGGGAATGACCGAGGAACAAAGCCGCGCCAAGATCGCTTTCAACGCAAAGAGTGAGATACGACTGAAGAACACGCTTGAGGTCGCTCTCGTCCTCGACAACTCGGGATCAATGGACGAGTACGGATCCGGCTCTGGCCAGAAACGCCTGGCCCTGCTGAAGACCGCAGCCAAGCAGCTTGTCGATACGCTTTCCCTGCAGGCCGCGCAGATCAAGCAGGTCGCCAAGCCCGTCCAGTTTTCGCTCGTCCCGTTTGCCGCCTCTGTAAATGTCGGGCCGGACAATGCCGGCGCCGCATGGATGGACGTCGAAGGACTGTCTCCGGTGCATCACGAGAATTTTGACTGGACGCGCCTCAGCGACGCGAACAAGCGCGCGGAGAAGATCGGCGGCATCTGGTACAAGAAGGGCAGCGACTGGGGCGCCTAGGAGAACGCGATCCTGTCGCGCTTCTCGCTATACCAGGACATGAAGAACGTCAGCGACCGGGAATGGGTCGCGACCGGCCAGGAATATGTCTGCACGCGTTACCGCACCAATGGCACGTGCCGCGACGGCTACTGGCGCGACACAGGCTACTATGAAGAAACGATAACGACCTATTCGAGCTGGCAGGGCTGCGTCGAGGCCAGGCCATACCCTTACAATGTAGATGACGCGCCGGCGCAAGGCGGCACAGCCAACACCGGCATCGGGTTCGGCGATCCCGCCACCATGTTCGTGCCGATGTTCGCCCCTGATGAGCCCGGCGACCGATGGGCGACTGACACCGATCCCGATCCCGACAACTACAGCGCATCGAACAACTGGTGGAACGACGGCACCGAGAGCAGCACCGGCATCACGCGCCAGAAAAACATGAAGAAGTATTTCGACGTGCGCCCCTTCGGGGCCACGTCGCCAAAGGGCAGCGGGCCAAACTTCAGCTGCACCACCACCCCGATCACACCGCTGACAGACGTCACCACCACGGAGGGCCTGGCCGCCATCAAGGCAGCGATCGACGAGATGGCCGCAAACGGCAACACCAATGTTCCCGAAGGCACTGCATGGGGTTGGCGCACCATCTCGAGCGGGGCTCCCTTCACGCAGGGCCGGCCCGAAACGGAAAAGGGCAACGACAAGGTCATTATCGTCCTGACCGACGGGGCCAACACTTACTCCACCGCTAGTTCGGACCCGGCGGGCAACAAGTCCACCTACGCGGCTTACGGCTACACCGGCCTTGGCTACAATGGCACCGGCACGACCCGCATGTTCTTGGGCGCCAGCGGCGCGGTGGGCGCATACAATTATTCATCGTCCAACTACACGACGGCGCTGGACGAGCAGATGGTGAAGGTGTGCGACAACGCAAAGGCAACAGGCGCGCTGGTCATGACCGTCTCGCTGGACCTCAGCACGACCAACTCGTCTGAGAACAAGGCCATCGAGGCGCTTAAGAAGTGCTCGTCGGACTCCCGCTTCCGCAAGGATTCGGCCGATCCCACAAAGCCGGCAAAACTCTACTGGAACGCCACCGGCTCGAATCTGGCCGAAAAATTCAAGGAAATCGCGGACGAACTGTCCAACCTGCGCATCGTCGGCTGACGGCTTGGATACTATTCCATGGCGGCGGCAGTCGCCTCCGCTCCCGCAGGCGCATGGTTCGGCTTCTTCAACAGGAATACCAGCGGCAGCGCGCACAGCGTGACAATCATCATCAACTTGAAGTCGTTGACGTAGGAAATCATCAGCGCCTGGATGTTCACGAGCGAGTCCAGCTTCATCAGCGAGAGCGGATCGCCGGCGGCGGCTGACGGCATAGCCTGAACAAGATTCGGGTTGAAAGGGGTCATGCCGGAGCTGAGCTCCGCATGGTTGATTTGCAGGTTGCGCGCCAAGACGACCGTCACGATGGAGATGCCGATCGATGAGCCAAGGTTGCGCACCAGACTGAACAGGCTCGCCGCGTCGGTCCTGAAGCGCGGGTCGAGCGTCGCGAAAGCAACCGTTGACAGCGGCACGAACACCAGGCCGAGGCCCAGCCCCTGCACGACGCCGGTCTCGATGATCAGGTAGTTGTCCATCTGCGGCGTGAACTGCGCCATGACATAAAGCGAATAGGCGGTCAGCAGGAGCCCGAGAACGACGAGATAGCGCGCGTCCACCTTCTGGATGATCCGGCCGACGACTATCATCGAAACCATCGTGCCGACACCACGCGGTGCCATGATGATGCCCGTCGTGATCGTCGGGTAGCCGAAGATGCGCGACAGCATCGGTGGCAGCAGCGCGAGGCTCGCCAGAAGGATGATGCCGATGACGAAAATGAACACCAGGCCGGTCGCGAAATTTCGGTCCATGAATATCTTCGGATCGATGAACGGATGTTCTGCGGTCAGCGTGTGGACGATGAAGACCCAGAACCCGGTCAGCATAAGGCCGAGCTCGATCCAGATCTCGGGCGCCGAGAACCAGTCGACCTCGCCGCCCCGGTCGAGCATCAATTGCAGGGCGCCGACGCCGAGCGACAGCATGGCGAAGCCGAAGAAGTCGAAGGTGCGCAGCCGCGTGCCGATCGCCGGCAGATAGACCAGCATGCCGGCCACAGCTATAATGCCGACCGGCAGGTTGATGAAGAAAACCCAGCGCCAGTTGAAGCTCTCGGTCAGCCAGCCGCCGAGCGTCGGGCCGATGATCGGCCCCACCATGATGCCGGCGCCCCAAAGCGCCATGGCCGAGCCGTGGCGCTCCTTCGGGTTGATGTCGAGCAGGAACGTCTGCGACAGCGGCACGATGGCCGCGCCGAACAGGCCCTGCGCAACGCGGAAGGCAACCATGCTGTTCAGGCTCCACGACACGCCGCACAGCATCGACATGACCGTGAAACCGACGACCGTCGTCAGAAACAGTTCCTTCCGACCGAACCGGTCGGCGAGCCAGCCGGTCACCGGCGTCATGATGGCTGCCGCGACGATATAGGATGTCAGCACCCAGGTGATGGTGTCCGGCGACGCGCCAAGGTCGCCCGTCATCGTCGGCAGCGCGACGTTGGCGATCGTCGTGTCGAGCACCTGCATAATCGTCGCAAGCATGATCGCAACGGTGATCAGCCCGCGATGCGGTACATTGTGAGGGTCGATTGCCCTGACTTCGAACATGGCTCTGTCTTCGGACGCCCTGAAGCTGTCTCGATCTTATTGCGCGGCGGTAGCCGGGCCGAACCCGAACAGGCTCGCAAGACTGTGCTGGACCTTGGTATCGACCGAAACCGAGGCGCTCATGCCGGTACGCACAAGGACATCCTTGCCTGCGGTGTCGAGCTTGAGCCGAACCGGGATGCGCTGCGTTACCTTCACCCAGTTGCCGGTCGCATTCTGCGCGGGAAGCAGGGAGAACTCCGCGCCCGTTCCTGCGCCGATGCTCGCGACAGTCGCCTTGAAGTCGACGTCGGGATAGGTGTCGAGCACGACATCGGCCGTCTGGCCAACCTTCATGTGGGTGAGCTGCGTCTCCTTGAAGTTCGCCTCGATCCAGGTATCGCCGGTCTCGACCAGCGTGAAGAGCGACGTGCCGGCGGCCACATATTGCCCGACCTTGAACGAGGACGCCTGGCTGACGACGCCGTCCGCAGGGGCGCTGATCGTGGTCTGCGCTAGATCGAAGGCGGCCTTGTCGCGGGTCGCCAGGGCGGCAAGCACGGTCGGGTGCTTGTCGGTTGCGATCTGCGGATCGCCGCCAAGGGCCGCGCGGGCGCTCTCGATCGCCTGCTGGGCGGCACTCTGCTGCTCCTCGGCCCGTTCGAGATTGCGCTGCGCCTCGTCGAGCGACGACTGCGCGTTGATGCCCTTCTTGGACAGGTCCGTGGCGCGCTCGAACTGCGACTGCATGTAAGTCACATCGCTGCCTGCAACGTGTTCGTTCGCCACGGCCTGGCCGTAGGCGGCGCGAAGCTGCTCGACGTTCAGCCGCGAGGCGGCAAGCGCCGCGTCGGCCTGGGCCAGCGCGATCCGATAGGGCTCGGGATCGACTACAAACAGAGTATCGCCTGCCTTGACCATCGCGTTGTCCGCGACGTTGACCTCGATGATGCGCCCAGCTTCCTCCGACGCAACCGTCATCCTCGCCTGGCGCAGGTTGGCGTTTTCGGTCTCTTCATAGCGACCGCCGGTCAGCCAGAAATAACCGCCGCCGACGCCAAGCGCGAGCGGCACGGCCAGCATCAGCAGCGTGCGCCGGCTGCGCTTCGGTTTGGCGGCAGCGGGCGTCGACTGAGGACCGTCCATGACAGTCGTGACAACCGGAGTGCCCGAAGGCGGAGCGCCCGGATTGTCCAGTTCGACCTTGGTGACGTCGTCATTGATTTTTGCCACGGCGTTCATGCTGCATTGCCTTTTGCGATATTCGATTGCTCCACCGTCGGCGTTTCGCCGTCGGAAAGATTGGTGACGATTGCGTTGAGCGCCTTGATGAGGATGCGCCGTTCGTCCTGGTTCAGCCCGTCGAGCGCCGCCTCGTAAACCTCGCCGGCGACGCTCTTGATCGAAGCGAACGCTTCGCGGCTCTTGTCGGTCGGGAAAATCATTCGCACGCGCCGGTCGGTCAGGTCCTGGCGCCGCTCGATCCAGCCACCCTCCTCCATCCTGTCGAGGAGCCTTGAAACACTGATCGGCTCTATTTCGAGAAGCTCTGCGAGCCGTGCCTGCGCGACGCCCTCCTCCTTGACCAGACGCACCATCAGCCGCCACTGCGCAGCCGAAAGGCCAAACGCCCTGCCCTTCGCCTCGAAGCGCTTGCGAAGCAGCCGCGCGGAGTCGTGGATGAGAAAACCCAGTCTTTCGATGCCGTCCGTAACCATAAGCGGCACATATGATAAGCATGCTTATGAAGCAAGCTCCGTGGGCATGCCGCTACAAAAAAACTTGTGCGCTGCACCAATTGTCGCCCAGCGAGCACGTTCGGCGGGCCGAAACGGCAGATCTCCTTGACAGAAAATTTCGCTGCGCCTATTTCAGCGGCGCGTTAGCACTCCTATTTGATGAGTGCTAACGCAGTCCGGCCAAGCCTTGCTAAGGCCCCGGACGGAGGATTCACAACATCCCTACGAGGAACTAAAAATGGCAAAGTCCAAATTCCGGCCGCTGCATGACCGTGTGGTCGTTCGCCGCGTGGAATCCGAAGAGAAGACCAAGGGCGGGATCATCATCCCCGACACCGCCAAGGAAAAGCCGCAGGAAGGCGAAATCATCGCCGTCGGCTCTGGCGCCCGCGACGAAGCCGGCAAGCTCGTGCCGCTCGATGTCAAGGCAGGCGACCGCATCCTGTTCGGTAAGTGGTCGGGCACCGAAGTGAAGCTCAATGGCGAAGACCTTCTGATCATGAAGGAATCCGACATCATGGGCATCATCGGCTGATCATCCGCCCCTTCCACCAAACTGAATTCAGGGCATTGAGCCCAGGAGCTGAAAATGGCTGCTAAAGTCGTAAAATTCTCCCGCGACGCCCGCGAGCGCATGCTGCGCGGCGTCAACATCCTCGCCGACGCCGTGAAGGTCACGCTAGGCCCCAAGGGCCGCAACGTCGTCATCGACAAGTCGTTCGGCGCGCCGCGCATCACCAAGGACGGCGTCACCGTCGCCAAGGAAATCGAGCTTGAGGACAAGTTCGAGAACATGGGCGCGCAGATGGTCCGCGAAGTTGCTTCCAAGACCAACGACATCGCCGGCGACGGCACCACGACCGCGACCGTTCTGGCTCAGTCGATCGTCCAGGAAGGCCACAAGGCCGTTGCCGCCGGCATGAACCCGATGGACCTCAAGCGCGGCATCGATCTGGCCGTGGCCGACGTCGTCGCCACGCTCATCAAGAACGCCAAGAAGATCAAGACCTCCGAGGAAGTTGCCCAGGTCGGCACCATCGCCGGCAACGGCGACTCTTCGGTCGGCTCGATGATCGCCGAAGCGATGCAGAAGGTCGGCAACGAAGGCGTCATCACCGTCGAGGAAGCCAAGACCGCCGAGACCGAACTCGAAGTCGTCGAAGGCATGCAGTTCGACCGTGGCTACCTCAGCCCGTACTTCGTCACCAACGCCGACAAGATGGTTGCGGACTTGGAAGACGCCTACATCCTTCTCCATGAGAAGAAGCTCTCCAACCTGCAGGCCATGCTGCCGATCCTCGAGGCTGTCGTGCAGACCTCCAAGCCGCTGGTCATCATCTCGGAAGACGTCGAAGGCGAGGCCCTTGCCACGCTGGTCGTCAACAAGCTGCGTGGCGGTCTGAAGATCGCAGCCGTCAAGGCTCCGGGCTTCGGCGATCGCCGCAAGGCCATGCTGGAAGACATCGCCATCCTCACCGGTGGCCAGGTCATCTCTGAAGACCTCGGCATCAAGCTCGAAAACGTTGGCCTCAACATGCTCGGCCGCGCCAAGAAGGTGTCGATCTCCAAGGAGAACACCACCATCGTCGATGGCGCTGGCAAGAAGGCCGAGATCCAGGGCCGCGTCTCCCAGATCAAGCAGCAGATCGAGGAAACCACCTCGGACTACGACAAGGAGAAGCTGCAGGAACGTCTGGCGAAGCTCGCCGGCGGCGTTGCCGTCATCCGCGTCGGCGGTGCGACCGAAATCGAAGTCAAGGAAAAGAAGGACCGCGTCGATGACGCCCTCAACGCGACCCGCGCGGCCGTCGAAGAAGGCATCGTTCCCGGCGGCGGCGTCGCGCTTCTGCGCGCTTCGCTGAACATCAAGGCTGTCGGCGCCAACTCCGACCAGACCGCAGGCATCAACATCGTCCGTCGCGCGCTGCAGGCTCCGGCTCGTCAGATCGCTTCGAACGCCGGTGCGGAAGCCTCGATCGTCGCTGGCAAGATCCTCGACAACAAGGGCGCCACCTACGGCTACAACGCCCAGACCGGCGAGTATGGCGACATGATCGCGATGGGCATCGTCGACCCGGTCAAGGTCGTTCGCACCGCGCTGCAGGACGCGGCGTCGGTCGCCGGCCTCTTGGTGACCACCGAAGCCATGATCGCCGAAGCTCCGAAGAAGGAAGCTGCTGGCGGCGGCATGCCTGGCGGCATGGGCGGCGGCGGCATGGGCGGCATGGGCGGCATGGATTTCTGATCCAGCCAACCCGGTCTATCGCGCATACGGAAAGGGCGGCCCTCGGGTCGCCCTTTTTTGCTGCGAAATTATCAGTTTGGTCAGCATTGGAAGCAAATTGCTTGAGGTTTGGTTCAATCAGGCGTGTGTTTCAATTGTACCGGCTAGACCGATTGCCCTCCCGATAGCCAGCGGCTGAAAATCCGACTATCGCTGTGTCCGGCGAGCCCGATGGCGCGCCGACTTGGGGGAGCAACAATGAACTACGCAAGGATGGTGATCGAGAAGGAATCGCCGGAGGAATACGGCTACGGCAACATTCGCTACAACCTCTCCGAAAGCTCGATCGCGGACCAGAAGCTCTCCGACCTTGGCGTCTCGCTGCCGGATCTGACGCTGTTCTACGGCGAGCACCGCGGCGAGCGCCCTTTGCGCGACCTGATCGCCGGCCATGACGCCGGCCTGTCGGCCGACGACGTGCTGGTCACCGCAGGCGCCGCCGGCGCGCTCTTCATCATCGCGACCAGCCTGTTGTCCGAACACGATCATCTCGTCGTCGTTCGTCCCAACTACGCGACCAACATCGAGACGCCGAAAGCGATCGGATGCGCGATCAGCTACATCGACCTGTCGTTCGACGAGGGTTTTGCGATCGACATCGAGGAAATCGCCTCGGCTATTCGACCCGGCACGCGCTACATCAGCGTCACCTGCCCTCACAACCCGACCGGTACGGTGATGTCGCGCGCCGACCTCGACGCGCTGATAACGCTTGCCGAGTCACACGGAATCTATCTTCTCGTCGACGAGACCTATCGTGACCTGAGCTATGGCGTGAAGCTGCCGGCGGCCGCTTCGCTCAGCACGCGCGCCATCAGCGTCTCGTCGCTGTCCAAGGCGTTCGGCATCCCCGGCATCCGTATCGGTTGGCTGGTGACCCGCGACCCAGAACTGTACGAACGATTCCTGGCGGCGAAGGAGCAGATCGGCATCTGCGGTAGCGTCATCGACGAGGCGATCGCCCGCAAGGCACTGGAACAGCGCACCGGCTTTCTCGCCGCGCTCCTGCCACGCATGACAGCGCGACGCGACCTTGTGCAGGCGTGGATCGACGCCGAACCTCTGGTCGAGTGGGTCCGTCCGGAAGGCGGCGTGGTTGGCTTCCCCCGTATGAAAGTCGTCAAAGACTTCGCTCTCGACCGCTTCTATACGCGGCTGCTCGAATCGCACGGCGCTTATGTCGGCCCCGGACACTGGTTCGATATGCCCAAAAGCTATTTCCGCCTGGGCTATGGCTGGCCGACCGACAATGAACTGAAGGGCGGCCTAGAGGCTATCTCGGCAGCACTTCGCGACCGGGCCTGACGGACACCTCAATCCTGTTCGCGCGGTCCAGGCTCCGGCCACGGCTCTTTTGCCGCTTCGCTATACCATTCGCGCATCGCGGGAGTGCCCAGAATGGCGTCCGCATAGGCGCGTATGTCCGGGTCGAGATCTCCGCCGTAGGTGTCGAAGCGGGTGACCACGGGCGCGTACATGGCGTCGGCGGCCGTGAAATGCCCAAACAGGAACGGCCCGCCCTGCCCGTGCTTTTGCCGGCATTCGCGCCAGATGGACTCAATCCGCCGCCGCTGCGCGTCCCCTTCCGCGTCGAGCGGCTTGTGCTCGCGCGGCCGCCGCAAATTCATCGGCCAGCCGTAGCGCACCTCGCGAAAGCCGGAATGCATCTCGGTCGCCACGCAGCGCGCCAGGGCCCGCGCTCCTCCATCCCGCGGCCACAGCAGCTTCTCGGGACAAAGTTCGGCGAGATATTCCAGGATCGCAAGAGTCTCCCAGACGATCCTGCCGTCGTGATCCAGCACCGGCACCACGCCACTGGGAGAAATCCTTGCCAATTCGCCCGCCGTCTCGGGCGTGCGCAGCCTGACGAATTTCTCGTCGAACGGGATGCCGGCGTGCTTCATCGCGATCCATGGCCTCAGCGACCACGAAGAGAAGCACTTGTTGCCAATGTAGAGCTTGAACTGCGCCATAGGGCCTCTGCCAGTCGACCACCGATTTCAATGCCGACGACCATATCCTCGGCGTCCCGCGCCGTGAAGGCACAACTGTGAAAGTCACGATTTGTTTGCGCGGCGGCGGAACCCGTCGCCCAACCCCACGTTGTTTAGAGACACAAATTCAGGAGACACGGAAATGGTAAACAAGGATCAGGTCAAGGGCGTTGCCAAAGAGGTCAAGGGCTCCATCAAGGAGACCGCTGGCCGTGTTGCCGGCAACAAGCGCACGGAAGCAGAGGGCGCGATGGAAAAGACGGCCGGCAAGGTCCAGAAGGGCTACGGCGATGCCAAGGAGAAGGTCAAGCGCGAGCTTTGATATCTTGGCACCAGACAAAAAAGGCGGCTTCGGCCGCCTTTTTTTATTCGCCGTTCGACGGTCACGCGCAATCGAATCGATTTGGTGTGGCTCGGCAGGCGCCGCGACCCTTGATGCTGCCCCGCCAACGGGATAGGCCGTTTGCGACAATCCGACTTCGGAGGCAGCGCGTGGCCAAGCAGACATTCAGGACCGAGACCGATACCTTCGGTGCGATCGAGGTGCCTTCAGACCGCTATTGGGGCGCACAAGCCCAGCGTTCCCTCGGTAATTTCAAGATCGGCTGGGAAAAGCAGCCGTCATCGATCGTGCGAGCGCTCGGCGTCGTCAAGCGCGCATCTGCCGAAGTGAACATGGAACTGGGCCGGCTCGACCCGAAAGTCGGCGCGACCATCGTCAAGGCAGCACAGGAAGTCATCGAAGGGAAACTCGACGCGCACTTCCCGCTGGTCGTCTGGCAGACCGGTTCGGGCACGCAGTCCAACATGAACGCCAACGAGGTCATCTCCAACCGTGCAATTGAGATGCTCGGCGGCGAGATGGGTTCGAAGAAGCCTGTTCATCCCAACGACCACGTGAACATGAGCCAGTCTTCCAACGACACTTACCCGACGGCCATGCACATCGCCTGCGCGGAAGAAATCGACCATCGCCTGCTGCCGGCGCTGCGGAAGCTGCGCAATGCGCTGAACGACAAGGCGCAGGCTTGGTCCAGGATCATCAAGATCGGCCGCACCCACACGCAGGACGCCACGCCGCTCACGCTCGGGCAGGAGTTTTCCGGTTACACGCAGCAGGTGGAGAACGGCATCCGGCGCATCGAGCAGACGCTGCCTGCGCTGATGGAACTCGCGCAGGGCGGCACCGCCGTCGGCACCGGGCTCAACGCGCCGATCGGCTTTGCCGAGGCGGTCGCCGAGCGCATCGCGGCGATCACCCACCTCCCCTTTACAACGGCGCCAAACAAGTTCGAGGCGCTGGCGGCGCACGACGCGATGGTATTCTCCCATGGCGCGATCAACACGGTCGCCGCCTCGCTGTTCAAGATCGCCAACGACATCCGGCTGCTTGGCTCGGGGCCTCGTTCGGGCCTGGGCGAACTCGCGCTGCCGGAAAACGAGCCGGGCTCTTCGATCATGCCGGGCAAAGTCAATCCGACACAGTGCGAAGCGCTCACGCAGGTATGCATCCAGGTGTTCGGGAACAATGCCGCCATCTCGTTCGCCGGCAGCCAGGGACACTTCGAGCTCAACGTCTATAACCCGCTGATGGCCTACAATTTCCTGCAGTCGGTGCAGTTGCTCGCCGACGCAGCCGTGTCGTTCACGGACAATTGCGTTGTCGGCATCGTCGCGCGCGAAGACAACATCAAGGCGGCGCTCGAGCGTTCGCTGATGCTGGTGACCGCGCTTGCGCCGACCATCGGCTACGACAGCGCCGCCAGGATCGCCAAGACTGCCCACAAGAATGGAACGACGCTGCGCGAAGAGGCGTTGAAGACGGGGCTGGTCACCGCAGCAGATTACGACCGGCTCGTGCGTCCCGAAGACATGACCCACCCGGGATGAGAGTTGTTCTCTAATTGTGAACGAAGTGTAAGGAAATACGTATCTTCTGTGAACGGTCTGATCGGCGTATATCGACGCTACAAGATTTGAACCTTCAACGGAGAACCGAAATGTCCGCCACTTCCATGACTGCCGGCCAGACCACCAGCAGCACATCCGCCGCTATCCTCCTCGGCCGCATTTTCCTGTCCATCATGTTCATCCTTGCCGGCGTCTCGAAGCTCACGGCAATTTCGGCCACCGCCGGCTGGTTCGAGAGCCTCGGTATCCCCGCGCCGACGGTGGCCACCGTCGTCAGCGGCCTGATCGAGGTCATCGGCGGCCTTGCCATACTGGTTGGCTTCAAGACGCGTATCGCAGCGCTCGTGCTGGCCGTATTCACCGTTGCCGCCACGCTGATCGCGCATACCGACCTTGCCGATCAGGTCCAGCAGTTGATGTTTATGAAGAACCTCGCGGTGACCGGCGGCTTCCTGGTGCTCGCCGCCGCAGGCGCGGGCGCCTATTCGATCGACGCCCGCCGGGGCTGATATCGCCTCGGCCCTCGACCCAGAAAAGCCCGGATCGCTCCGGGCTTTTTACGTTGCGCGGGAAAATTCGTGGATGTCAGGCCGTTAGCTCTTGTGACGGCGGTGCAAAAGCGACGCGTCTCGGAGAGGTCAACATGCCTGCAAATCTGGCGCTTCTTGGTGCGAGGCTCCTGCTGGCCTTCATCTTTTTGTCTTCCGGCCTGTCGTCCCTCGGCAACATGGCTGGAGCCGCAGGCTATTTTTCGTCGCTCGGCCTGCCCACTCCTACGCTTGTCGCGTGGGCTGCCAGTTTATTCGAACTGGTCGCCGGAATCATGATTCTGGTAGGATTGGCGACCCGGCCAGCGGCGCTCGCACTCGCCGCGTTCTGCGTGGCGGCCGGCTTCATCGGCCATGTCGGGCAAGGCGCCGACGACGCGATGCTGGCCTTCATGCACTACCAGGCATTGATGAAGGACATGGCGATAGCCGGCGGGTTCCTGGCGCTAGCGGTTGCCGGGGCAGGAGCGCTGTCGCTCGACGCCCGGCTGCCTGGCCGGGTTCGTTAGCGGCCAAGCAGACCGCTTCAGCCAACGACGAGATCGAGCTTCCGGTTGGAGATTTTCGCCAGCTGGGCCAGTCTGCCCAAGGGCCGTTCGCCGTAGAGCCCGGCCAGATCGGGCGGGATGATAAGCGCCAAGGCTCCGCCGTCCCGCTTCTCCCATTTGAGACGGGGCATGACGCCCGGCATTGAAGCGGTAAGCAGATAGACTACCCTCATCATGGCGGCGAGCAGCCGCGCGCGGTCGACATAGCGGGGCGTTGCGAGCGACTTCAGTTCTGGCGCCACCGCATCGTTGAAAACCCCGTCGTTGCGGAAGGCGTTGACCAGCGCCAGAAACAGCCGTCCCGGATGATCGACGCCTATGAAGGAGGCGTGGGCGATGATGTTCAGCGACTGCGTGCCGCGGTACTCGGGGTGCGCGCGCCAGCCGATGTCTGCGAGCAGGCAGGCGGAGTGCCTGTAACGCGCCTCTTCCTCGCTCTCCACGATGTCGAAAGCCGCCAGGGCCTTGGCTGTCCATTCGACCAGTTCGCGTGCGTGCGTCACGGAACGCGCCCGCAGCAGCGCCAGTTCCTCTGACGCAGATATCAGTGGGTCGGCAGCCTTTTCTTCGGCCGACAGCAGCGAGAAAAGAAACCCTTCGCGCACGCCGAGCGCCGAAATGGCGATCTCGGAGGGCTGCATGGCGGCGATGATCTCCAGCATCACGATCGCGCCATAAGGCAACAGCGCCCGCCGCGCTTTCGACACGCCATCGATACCCTTGATCTTGTCGATGTCGCCGCGCGCGACCTTTTGCAGGAAGGCGACCGAACTGCCGATGTTCATCTCGTAGTGGTGCATCACGGCAAGCGGGTAGTTTGTGGTGATCATGTGCAGGCGCGAGAGGTTGCGCCACGTTCCGCCGACGGCATAGAAGGGCCGCCCTGCTCCCGCGTGCAGCAATTCGGCGCGCGCTATCTGCTCGCGGGCGATCCTCGCCGCCGCGGCATACGAGTTCTTGGCCATATCCTGCAGCCGCAGGCCACCCAGCGGCAGGGTGATGCCGTCGCCGATTGCCTCGCCCTTCACGTCCACCAGTTCAAGGCTGCCGCCACCGAGATCGCCGGCGATGCCGTCCGCCGGGTGGAAGCCGGAGATCACGCCGAGCGCGGAATAGTAGGCTTCCTCGCGGCCGGTCAGGACGCGGATTTCGGTGCCCAACACCTCTTCGGCACGGTGGATGAAGTCGGGACCGTTTTCAGCCTCTCGCGCCGCCGCCGTCGCAATCACATAGAGATGCTCGGCGCCCGCTTGTTCCGACAAAGCCCGGAACCGGCGGAATTCCTCCATCGAACGCGTGACGGCTTCGGGATCGAGCTTGCCGGTCGAGACAATGCCGCGTCCAAGGCCCGCCAGCATCTTCTCGTTGAAGAGGACGGTCGGCGAACGGGCGATGCCTTCGTAAACCACGAGGCGGATCGAATTCGACCCGATGTCGATGATGGAGATCGGCCTGCGGTCCTGCAGCCGTCCTTGGGAAAGAGCAATCATCCGGTCTTGGACGCGTTGGCCTTCTTGCGCCGCTTGAACTGGGCGATCCGTTTTGGCGCGCTCGATTTCAGCGCGTCGCCCCGTCCTGACAGGCTCGGATTGGTCATGAAATATTCCTGCGCGTTGAAAGGTTCCTCACCTTCGTCGACGGCGATGCGCCGCGAGGTGCCGTCCGGCAATACTTCAAAACTTTGCTGGTTGTCCATTATGTTTCCCAGCATGATCTGGCCCAGGATCTGCTCGTGCACGGTCAGGTTGGTGATTGGCACAAGCGTCTCCACCCGACGGTCCAGGTTGCGCGGCATCATGTCGGCCGAACCGATATAGACGATGGCGCCGTCGGACGGCAGGCCGTGGCCGTTACCGAAACAGAAGATTCGGCTGTGCTCCAGGAATCGCCCGATGATGGACTTCACTCGGATGTTCTCCGACAGGCCAGGCACCTGCGGGCGCAGGCAGCAGATGCCGCGGACGACCAGGTCGATCTCGACGCCCGCGCGGCTCGCTTCGTAAAGCGCATCGATCACCGTTGGATCGACGAGCGAGTTCATCTTCATCCAGATCTTCGCCGGACGGCCAGCCTTGGCGTGCTCGATCTCGTCGCTGACATGGCCGAGGATGCGGCTCCTCAGCGTATAGGGCGAGAGACCTATCTTCATGGTCGCCGTCGGCTCGGCGTAGCCGGTGATGAAGTTGAATATCTGCGCGACGTCTCGCGCCAGCACCGGGCTGGTCGTGAAGAACGAAAGGTCAGTGTAGATGCGCGCCGTGATCGGGTGGTAGTTGCCGGTGCCGAGATGCACGTAGTTGCGCAGTTTGCCGTCCTCGCGGCGCACCACCATTGACATCTTGGCGTGGGTCTTGAGTTCGAGGAATCCGAACACGACCTGAACGCCGGCCCGCTCGAGATCGCGCGCCCAGCGAATGTTGGCTTCCTCGCCGAAGCGAGCCTTCAGTTCAACCAGCGCCGTAACCGATTTGCCGGCCTCCGCCGCGTCGACCAGCGCGCGCACGACAGGGCTGTCGTTGGACGTGCGGTAGAGCGTCTGCTTGATGGCGACGACGTCGGGGTCGGCTGCCGCCTGCCGCAGGAACTGCACGACGACGTCGAAGGATTCGTAAGGGTGGTGGACGACGATGTCCTTCTCGCGGATAGCCGCGAAGCAGTCTCCACCGTGTTCCCGGATACGCTCGGGAAACCGCGGATTGTAGGGCGTGAATTTCAGATCGTCGCGCGGGATCGATACGATTTCAGATATCTGGTTGACCGCAAGCGGGCCGGTCAGCACGCTGATGCGGTTTCCCGCCACACCAAGTTCACCGGCCACGAAATCGCGAAGCTCCGCGGGTATCTGGCTGTCGAACTCGATGCGGATCACCGAGCCTCGCCGCCTGCGCTTCAGCGCCGTTTCGAAGAGCTGGACCAGATCTTCGGACTCTTCTTCCACCTCGATATCGCTGTCGCGAATGATGCGGAATGTTCCCGAACCCTTTACCTCATATCCCGGGAAAAGCTTGCCGATGAACAGCCCTACAGTCTCCTCGATCGGGATGAAGCGGACTTGCGACTTGCGATCAGGCAGGCGGATGAAACGCCTGAGCGCCGTCGGCAGGCGCAGCAGCGCCGTCATGCCCAATCCGTCCCTGAGGTGGCGAAGCTGCAGCGCGATCGAGAAACCAAGGTTGGGGATAAACGGAAACGGATGCGCAGGATCGATCGAAAGCGGTGTCAGCACCGGGAAAATCTGCTCGAGAAAGTGGTCTTCGAGCCAGATGAGTTCGTCCTTGGTCAACTGGTCGGCGGAAATGCTTTCGATCTGTTCCGTTCGCAGCAGGCCGAACAGATCGGACAGGCTCTTCTGCTGGTCCTCCTGCAGGCGCCCGACCTCAAGCAGAATCTGCTCGAGCTGCTGTTCGGGCGTGCGGCCGTCCGGGCTGCGTAGAGCGATGCCCTCGCGCACCTGACCCGCGAGGCCGGCGACGCGCACCATGAAGAATTCGTCGAGGTTGGCCGCCGAGATGGACAGGAAGCGGACCCGCTCCAGGAGCGGGTGGGAGGGGTTCTGCGACTCCTCCAGAACGCGCCTGTTGAACTGCAGCCACGAGAACTCGCGGTTGACGAAGCGGTCTGGATTTCCGGTGGCCGCATCGCCCTCGGCGGCGGCGACCGCCGTGAATTCGCTCTGAGCCGGCTTCAGTTCACTCATCCGATTGTGCGTCCGATCATTCTGTCGATGGCTGGCCGTACTGGCCGTGTCGCGCGCACTTTACCCTGTGACAGGCTTCTGCGACAGTTTGATTTCATGAGGCTTGCAATGCATAGGTTAATGGGACAAACGCTACCTGCGAAAGTGATCGATCGAACTGAGGGAGCATGACATGGCGGGCGGTTCCATTCCCCATTTTCAGAACGACGCGGGCCACGCCGCGATCGACATCGGCGTCAAGGAATTCATGTGCGTCGGCGCCAATCCGCCTTTCGACCATCCGCACGTTTTCCTGGACATGGGCGCCGACGACGACAAGGTCTGCCCATATTGCTCGACGCTTTACCGTTACGATCCGGCCCTCAAGGCCAGCGAGACGCGGCCGGAGCACTGCACCTACTACGACCGCGCCGCCTGACCTGACCGCTCCAAGAGCCGATGGCTGAGGCGCGCTCGCGGCAGATCATAATTGCCGGCGCAGGCATTGCCGGGCTGACGGCGGCGCTTGCCTTCGCGGTACGCGGCTATCCAGTGCGTGTGTTCGAGCGCGCGCAGCGCCTGGACGAGGTCGGCGCCGGGCTTCAGCTCTCTCCAAACGCAACGCGCATCCTCGACCGGCTCGGCGTACTTCCTGGCCTGCGCCACACTGCCGTTCGGCCCGACGCGGTCGTCATGCGGGATGCATCGAGCCTAGCCGAGCTTGGCCGCGTGCCGCTTGGAGCGGCGGCCGAGTGGCGCTGGAAGGCGCCCTACCTCACCTGCCATCGCGCCGACCTGCAGGGCGCGCTCCTGGCGCATGTCGCGCGCGAGCCCGGCATACAGCTGGCGACCGGGGCCACCGTCCGGGACGTCAGTCCTCATCCTCTCGGCCTGACGGTCTCCATCGAGACGGCGGGACGCATCAGCCAGACGTCCGGCACGATGCTGGTCGCCGCTGACGGAGTGTGGTCGGACCTGCGGCGGCTCGTGAGCGACGCCAAGAGCCGGTTTTCCGGGCAGGTCGCCTGGCGCAGGACCGTTCGGGCCGAGAGCGTCGCCGGACGTTCGCTCGCCCAGATCGGTGTCGGCGGCGCCGTCACGGCGTTCCTGGCGCCAGGCCTGCACCTGATCACCTATCCGGTGCGGGCCGGCAGCGCGCTAAACATCGTTGCCATCACCACCGGCAAGGCCATGGACCAGACGTGGTCGGGAGCCATGGACGGCAAGATTTTGAGACAGGCGATGAAAAATGCCGCGCCGACCCTCCAGGGACTTGCCCAGGACGATGGCGAGTGGACGGCCTGGCCCATTCACACGGTAGCTCCTGACGCCCGTTGGACGACGCCCGGCGGGGTCGCGCTGATCGGCGATGCCGCTCATGCGATGACGCCCTATGCGGCCCAGGGCGCGGCCATGGCGATCGAGGATGGCGAGACGCTGGCCGGCCATGTGCTTTCGCGGCCCGACAGCCTGGCCGCGGCTCTCGCGGCATGGGAGAAGGAGCGCCGCCAGCGCATCGATCGCGTGGCGCGGCGCGGCAGCCTCAACCGCTTCACCTGGCATGCCGCGGGGCCTGTTGCGGCGGCGCGCAACTTCATTCTGCGTGTGCGCAAGCCCGAAAGGCTGGCGACGGGGCTCGACTGGCTCTACGGCTGGACGCCGCCGGCACTCAAGCTCTGATCCGGGTTCAGCAGATCGAGCGAAAGGCCGAGCGTCTGCGGCAGCGGATTCCACCAGCCGGTCCGCAGGCCCGCCGCGCGCAACGCCGCAGCCGCCCACGTGTTGCAGCCAAGCAAGGCGTTGAAGCGGCCCTTCGCCTCGAAGAAGCGGTCTGCGTCGCCGTAGCCGGCCCCGGAAATCGCGACGGGGCCGTCGCCGAAACTGCCGGCTATGAAGTCCATGAGCCTGTCGAAATCAGCATCCGTGATGTCGAAGCCGCGCACGGAACTGTCAGCGGTATCGAACCCACCCGCGACACTCACGTGCATGACGGAAGCGTCGAGCGTGAGCGCCGCCAGCAGCGGGCCGGGCTTCAGATCGCTCCATGTCGGCGTCTCGATGTAGAAGGCGCGGCTCCCCCAGCCGAATACGAGATACCGAGCGCCCGGGTGGTCGATCGGCAGGCCGGAACTGGCCAACGCCGCGAACCGCTCGCGCGACACTGCATCGACCGGCAGTGCGATGTCCGTATGGATCGGGTTGACAAGAACCAGTATTCGCCGGGTCGCCGCGCCGGCATCGGGCACTGGGAAGAGCGGACGCGGGACCAGAGCGCCCGCAACCGCCAGCAACACTATCCCCGCGACGACCAGACAGAGCCGGCGCACGACTTTCATCGCCGTC
>JAPLOZ010000088.1 GCA_026400435.1 Hyphomicrobiales bacterium
CTCGTCGCGGGCACCGACGCCGGGCTCAGCTACAACACCTGGCCGCTGATGGACGGCGCAATCGTTCCGGGCGACCTGTTTGTCATCGAGCCGGTCTGGCACAATTTTTTCGAGAACCCCAAGACTGTCCAGTTCGTCCACAGGGCAGGGGCCTACGCGCTGCTTGCGCTTGCGCTGTGGCACATGATCGCTGCGCGCCGCAGGCTGCCCGGCACGACCCATGCGCGCCGGGCGCTGGTCCTGTTCCACCTGGTGCTTGTGCAGGCGGCGATCGGCATCGCCACCCTGCTCATGCACATGCCGCTGCACTGGGCGCTTTTGCATCAGGGTTTCGCGCTCGTCGTGCTCGGCTTCGCCGCCGCGCACTGGCGCGGCACCAAGGGCGCCTATCCGCTGCCGACAGAGATCGTGGTCGCGCGCTAGCCGCAGCACTTGCCGGTGGCGGTCGACGGTGCGCAGCAAGCATCCGCCTTCGTCTTTTCCGCCAGCCAGCGGTCGCGCGGCTTACAGCTTGCCGGGCGAGGCGACAGAGCGACATGGATTTCGTCGCCGACGTCGGAAGGATAGGCAGCGCGGTGCAACTGCATCGGCCGGACGCCGTCGCTCACCTCGAAGGTCAGCTTCGCTGACGGATCCAGCGCCACGTGGTCGGAGACTTTGCGGATGATGGCGGCGAACTTGCCCGCGGGCATGTGGGTCCGCCCACCCTCGTCGACGTCCCAAAGCTGGACGAAGATTTCGCTCCAGGACTCCGGGTTGGCGCCACAGTCGAGCGCGGAGAACTCGCCAGCCTTGACCTCGGTGACGTGGTAGCCGGGCTTTACCGGCCGTCCTTCGTAGAAAAACACCAGGCGGGCGCCCGGTCGCTCGGCCAGGGCCCCCAGCAGCGATCCGATGGTTATGTCATCCGGGTCCACTGCGGCAGCGGCGACGATTTTGCTGTTGTCAATGGCGAGCATCTCGGTTATCCGTAGCTTCGATATTCATAGGATTGTTGAAATATGGAAGAACGTCAAGCCCTGATCGCATTCGGCGCGCTGTCGCAGGAGACGCGGCTGCGCATCCTGCGCCTGCTTGTCACCACCGGCCCGGAAGGGGTCGCGGCCGGCACGGTCGCCGAACGGGTCGAGGTGTCGCCGTCCAATGTGAGCTTCCATCTGAAGGAGCTTGAACGGGCGGGGCTGGTGACGGCGCGCCGGTCCAGCCGGTCGATCGTCTATACGGCAGAGTATGAGCAGCTGACCGGGCTCATACGCTTCCTGATGGAGGACTGCTGCTCGGGCCGGCCGGAAATCTGCGCTCCCGCTGTCGCCGCGCCGTGCTGCGCCCCCGAAAAACATCTTTGCTGACAATATCCAACCGATGGTGATTGCCATGACTGACCGCATCTACAACGTGCTTTTCCTCTGCACCGGCAACTCGGCGCGCTCGATTCTCGCGGAATCGATACTGCGCAAGGACGGCGCCGGCCGTTTCAATTCCTTCTCGGCAGGCAGCCAGCCGAAAGGCCAGGTCAATCCATTTGCCTTGAAGGTTCTGGCCGCGATGGACTATCCCGCTGAAGGCTTCCGTTCGAAGCCGTGGGATGAGTTCGCGGCGCCCGGCGCGCCCGTAATGGATTTCGTGTTCACCGTCTGCGACAGCGCGGCGGGCGAGGCATGCCCCGTATGGCCCGGCCAGCCGATGACGGCGCATTGGGGCATCGAGGATCCCGCCGCGGTGGAAGGTACCGCCATCGAGAAGGAGCGAGCGTTCAGCGCCGCTGCCCGCTTCATGAAGAGCCGCATCGGCGCGTTTGTCGCATTGCCGCTGGGGTCGATCGACCGCATGGCGCTGGGAGCCAAGCTGCGCGGCATCGGCCAGATGGACGGCGCAACCCACGCCACCCCCAAAGCCGGCTGAATGGAACCGTTTTCCCTGTCGCGGCGTGTCGCCGCCGAGGCGGTGGGCACCGCGATTCTGGTGGCTGCCGTGGTCGGCTCGGGGATCATGGCCGATCGGCTGACCGATGACATCGCGCTTGCGCTGCTGTGCAACGCGGTGGCGACCGGCGCAATCCTGGTCGTCCTGATCTCCGTCCTCGGTCCGGTGTCGGGCGCCCACTTCAATCCGGTCGTCTCGCTGGCTTTTGCCCTCAGGGGCGACCTCGCTGTCCGGGAGACGGTCCCATACATGGCGGCACAGGTCGTCGGCGGCATCGTCGGCACCGTCATCGCGCACGCCATGTTCGGCCTGGCGATTGTCGAGGTTGGTACGACAGTCCGTACGGGATGGTCGCAATGGTTCTCGGAGTGTGTCGCAACCTTCGGGCTGGTGGCGCTGATCCTGGTTGCCTCAAGGCTCGCCAGGTCCAACATTCCATGGCTGGTCGGCCTCTACATCACCGCCGCGTATTGGTTCACCGCCTCGACGTCCTTCGCCAATCCGGCCGTCACGCTTGCGAGGTCCTTCACCGACACATTCTCAGGGATACGGCCGCAGGACGCGCCGGCTTTCATCGCAGCCGAGGCAGTGGGCGGGCTGTTGGCGTTCTACGCGGTCGCCTGGCTGTTGCGGCCCGGCAGGATTTGAACGAACTGTTTGCAGAGACGCCGCCGGCGCCCTAGCCCTTCAGCCCCAGCATCAGGTCCATGTTCTGCACCGCGGCGCCCGACGCGCCCTTGCCGAGATTGTCATAGACGGCGACCAGCAAAGCCTGAGCCTTGCTGTCGTTGGCGAAGACGTGGAGCCTCATGCGGTTGGTGCCGTTGTAGGTTTCCGGATCGAGGTCGGGCGAGCGCTCGACCGCCGCGTAGGGCGCCACCTCGACGGCCGAACCCTCCAGCCCCGCATAGTGATCGGCTATCACCGCGTGCAATTCGGCGCCGGTGGGCACATGGTTGAGAGCGGCGAGCTGCAGCGGCACGGCCGTCACCATCCCTTGCGCGAAGTCGCCTACCACCGGCTGCATCAGCGGGTCGCGCGACAGGCCTGCGTATAGCTTGAACTCGGGCACGTGCTTGTGCTGGAAAGTCAGCCCGTAGGGCAGGTATGCCGGCGCATCGTCGCTCTTGGCCTCATAGTCCTCGACCATCTGGCGGCCGCCGCCGGAATAGCCTGATATCCCGTTCATGGTGATCGGGAAACCAGCCGGGATGATGCCGGCCGTGACGAGCGGGCGCAGCGTTGCGATCGGTCCCTGCGGCCAGCAGCCGGGGTTGGCGACGAACCTTGCGCCGGCGATCTCCTTCGCCTGCTCGCGGTCCATCTCGGCAAATCCGTAAGTCCAGCCCTTGGCGGTGCGGTGGGCGGTCGAGGCGTCGATTACCCGCGTCGCCGCTTCGCCGATCAGCGCCACGCTTTCCCTGGCGGCGTCGTCGGGCAGGCACAGGATTGCGATGTCGGCGGCGCGCAGGAAGTCGGCACGGGCGGCGGCGTCCTTGCGGCGCTCCACCGGGATCGAGATCACCTCGATGTCGTTGCGTCCTGCAAGCCGCGACCGGATTTGCAGGCCGGTGGTTCCGTGTTCGCCGTCGATGAATATTTTCGGTTTCATGTCAGTCGAAAGCCCTGAAAAATCAATTCTATATGCCGCCCGCGTGACTCACATCATGAGCGCCGTTGTGGCTCATGTTTTCCTGTCTCGCCTTTCGCTCCGCGATGAGACCCAGATATTGCATGGCGACCGTCGCCCCGGCGATGGCCGTAATATCGGCGTGGTCATAGGCGGGCGCAACCTCCACCACGTCGGCGCCGACGATGTCGACCTGCGTGAGTTGCCTCAGCACCGACAGGATCTTGGCCGAGGACGGACCGCCGGCGACCGGCGTGCCGGTGCCCGGCGCATAGGCCGGGTCGAGGCAGTCGATGTCGAAGGTCAGATAGGTCTTCTTGCCGCCGGTGCGGTCGACGATGGCGTAGGCGATGTCGGCCGCGCGCATTTCCTCGACCTCGTGGCCGTAGAGAATTTTTATGCCGCAATCGTCAGGCGCGTGGGTGCGAATGCCGATCTGGATCGAGCGATCGGGGTCGATGATGCCGTCCTTCACCGCCCGCGCCACGAACGAGCCGTGATCGATGCGCTTGCCGTCATCGTCCCAGGTGTCCTGATGCGCGTCGAACTGGACCAGCGCCAGCGGCCCGTGCATCGCTGCATGCGCCTTGAGCAGCGGCCAGGTGACAAAGTGGTCGCCGCCGAGCGACAAAAGGAAAGCGCCTGATTTCAGGAGCTTCGCCGCCTCGCGCTCGATCGTTCCCGGCGTCTTCTGGTGGTTGCCGGTGTCGAGCAGGCAGTCGCCATAATCCACCACGGCCATCGTCTCGAAAAGCTGGCGGTGGAACGGGTATTGCGGGTCGTTGTCGAAGATCGCGGCGGCGCGGCGTATCGCCTGCGGCCCGAAACGCGCGCCCGGCCGGTTGGTCACCGCCGCGTCAAACGGAATGCCCCACACGATGGCGTCCGCGCCCTTGACGTTCTTGGTGTAGCGGCGGCGCATGAAGGACAGCGCGCCAGCATAGGTCGGGTCGGTTGCCCGTCCCACGTTCTTCGTCGCGGTGAAGGCGTGATCGATCGCGGATGCCGGCATCGCAAAAGGCTCCCTCTTGTTTGCGGGGGTGGAAGGTATTGGCCGGATATGACGTCAGCGCAACAAAAAAAGCGGACCCGAAGGCCCGCTTTTTAACCCGTCCGGGAGCGCGCTTACCGCTTCGAGAACTGGAACGAGCGGCGGGCCTTGGCCTTGCCGTACTTCTTGCGCTCCACCACGCGGCTGTCGCGGGTAAGGAAGCCACCCTTCTTCAAAACCGGGCGCAGGCCCGGCTCATAGTAGGTCAGCGCCTTGGAGATGCCGTGGCGCACAGCGCCGGCTTGGCCCGACAGGCCGCCGCCAATGACGGTCGCGATGACGTCGAACTGGCCATCGCGGTTGGCCGCGATGATCGGCTGCTTGAGGATCATCTGCAGCACGGGGCGCGCGAAGTAGTTCACGAATTCCTTGTCGTTGACGACGATCTTTCCCGAGCCGGGCCTGACCCAGACGCGCGCGATGGCGTTCTTGCGCTTGCCGGTGGCATAGGCGCGGCCCTGCTTGTCCAGCTTCTGCACATGGACCGGAGCGGCGGGCTGGGCGGCTGCGGCGGAGCCCAGCTCGGCCAGCGAATTCAGGTCAGCCATCGGTTAGTCCCTCTTCTTGTTCTTGGGGTTCAGCGCCCCGACGTCGAGCGTCTCGGGCTGCTGGGCGACATGCGGATGCTCGGCTCCGGCATAGACGCGCAGGTTTTTCATCTGGCGACGGCCGAGCGGACCACGCGGGATCATGCGCTCGACGGCCTTCTCGACGACACGCTCGGGGAAACGTCCCTCGAGCAGCTGGCGCGCGGTGCGCTCCTTGATGCCACCCGGATGGCCGGTGTGCCAGTAATACACCTTGTCGGTGAACTTCTTGCCGGTCAGCGCCACTTTGTCGGCGTTGATGATGACGACGTTGTCGCCGTCGTCGACATGCGGGGTAAAGGTCGGCTTGTGTTTGCCGCGGAGACGGTTGGCGACGATGGAGGCGAGTCGGCCGACGACGAGACCCTCGGCGTCGATCAGCACCCACTTCTTCACCACGTCCGCAGGCTTCTGCGAAAAGGTTGCCATGGTTCTGCTTTCTTCTGGACCTTGCGTCGTTGCGGCGCGAAGGCGTTTCTTGTTGCTTGGATTGGCAAGGGCTGGGCCTTCGCCAATAACAAAACGGCGGCCCGCAAAGGCCGCTGTTTCGTGGAGGCTTATAGGGGAGGGAACATGCCGCGTCAATGCCGCCTGAAAACTGCAATCTTCGATAACGTTATTAATATCAATAGCTTAGGGATGAGGTATCATTTTACCACAAATCTGGCCACAGCCCTGGCGGTAATCGCAACGCGCCGTGCTGGCAGAATGGCCCGGCACGCCTTGAGGCTTTGCTTCGGCGCGCGCTGTGGCTATCTGATGGACAGGGCGCTGGAATGTTGCCTGGTTTGGAGCCGGGTTTGGAGACCGAGATGGCAGATATCGTTTCGCTGAAGCGCGACAACGCGGAAGAGGCTGCGCCGGGCGGCGTGCTTCGTCTCACCCTTTCCAATCCCCCGGCCAACCTCTTGTCGCTCGAAGTGATGCGCGACATGCAGGCCGAACTCGACCGCGCGCGCGACGACAGTGCCGTGCGGGTCGTGGTGATCTGCGCCTCCGGCAAGATGTTCTGCGCCGGCCACGATTTGAAGCAGATGACAGCGCATCGCGCCGACGCGGATGGCGGCAAGGCCTATTTCGAGGAAACCTTCGACACCTGCTCCAAGCTGATGCTGTCGATCGTCAGACACCCCAAGCCTGTCATCGCACAGGTGGACGGCGTCGCCACGGCAGCCGGTTGCCAGCTCGTCGCCTCCTGCGATCTGGCGATTGCCTCCGACCAGGCGACGTTCGGCGTCAACGGCATCAATGTCGGGTTGTTCTGCACCACGCCGGGTGTGGCGCTGGTGCGCGGGCTGAAGCCCAAACACGCCATGGAGATGCTCTTGACCGGCGAGATGGTGGACGCCGCTACCGCCAAGGATTTTGGGCTGGTGAACCGCGTCGTGCCGCGCGAATACCTGAATCAGATTGTCACGAAATACGCCCAAACCATTGCTTCCAAACCAGCTTCCACGCTGAAGCTCGGCAAGGAGGCGTTCTACCGGCAGTCCGAGATGAACCTCGCCGCCGCCTACGGCTACGCATCGCGAGTCATGGTCGACAACCTGCTCGCCGCCGACGCGAAGGAGGGCATCTCGGCCTTCATCGAAAAGCGCAAGCCGGATTGGAAGGCGCAGGAGTAGGGTCCGCACAGGTCCCGCGCCGCTTGATCGACAGCGGCCATTGCGGCTAACACCGCCGGCATGAACCACGATTCCTACGACGACGCCTATATCGGCGGCATTTTGAACTCGGTGAAGACGATCGCCATGGTCGGCGCATCGGCCAATGACGTCAGGCCGAGCTTCTTCGTTCTGAAATATCTGATCAACAAGGGTTTTGAGGTCTACCCGGTCAATCCGGGGCAGGCGGGCAAGGAAATCCTCGGCCGCATGTGTTACGCGCGGCTGGCCGACATTCCGGTGGCGCTCGACATGGTCGACGTCTTCCGCGCGTCGAACGCCGTGCCTGGTGTCGTCGACGAGGTGTTGAAGCTCGAGCCGTTGCCGAAAGTGATCTGGATGCAGCTCACCGTTCGCAACGACGAGGCGGCTGCGCGCGCCGAGGCCGCCGGTATCAAGGTGGTGATGAACCGCTGCCCCAAGATCGAATATGGCCGGCTGTCGGGCGAGATCGCCTGGACAGGCGTCAATTCCGGCGTGCTGTCGTCGAAGAAGCCGGTCATGCGGTCGGGCTTCCAGAGTTTCGGCATCCGCCAGAAATAGACAGTGGCGAGACGATATTGGCACGGCCGTTCCAGAAATCGCCTGATATGTATCCGTTGCGTTTCAATCTGGCCCGCCGGGCGACATCTTTCTTCTTTGCAATCGGGCCTAGCCTTCGCCAAAGATAGCGGCCGAATTTCAGAAGCAGTGTTGGAGAGGAAAAATGTCCCATACACCGGGGTTCAATACGCTGGCGATCCACGCCGGCGCCAAGCCGGATCCGGCAACCGGCGCACGCGCCACGCCGATATACCAGACCACGTCCTTCGTCTTCGAGGACGCCGACCATGCAGCGTCGCTGTTCGGCCTGAAGGCGTTCGGCAACATCTACACCCGCATCATGAACCCGACGCAGGCGGTGCTCGAGGAGCGCGTCGCCGCACTCGAGGGCGGCACGGCGGCGCTGGCGGTCGCATCCGGCCATGCGGCGCAGTTCCTGGTTGCCCATACGCTTCTGGCGCCCGGCGAGAACTTCGTCGCGGCCCGGCGTCTCTATGGCGGCTCGATCAACCAGTTCGGCCATGCCTTCAAGAGCTTCAACTGGGAAGTACGCTGGGGCGACGTCAACGATCTCTCGACCTTCGAGAAGCAGATCGACGACAAGACCAAGTTCATCTTCGCCGAGAGCCTGGCCAATCCGAACGGCCCCGATCGAGCACGGCGCGGACGTGGTGGTGCACTCGCTGACCAAGTTCATCGGCGGCCACGGCAACTCCATCGGCGGCGTCATCGTCGACGGCGGTACCTTTGACTGGTCGAAGTCAGGCAAGTACCCGATGCTGTCGCAGCCGCGCCCGGAATATGGCGGGCTCGTGCTGCACGAGACGTTCGGCAATTTCGCCTTCGCCATCGCCACGCGCGTGCTGGGCCTGCGCGACTTCGGCCCAGCGATCTCGCCATTCAACGCCTTCCTGATCCTCTCTGGGATCGAGACGCTGCCGCTCAGGATGCAGCGCCATTGCGACAATGCGCTCGGCGTCGCCGAATGGCTGTCCAAGCATCCGAAGGTCTCGTGGGTCTCCTATCCGGGCCTGCCGGGCGACAAGAACCATGCGCTGGCGAAGAAATATTCGCCGCTCGGCTCCGGCGCTGTGTTCACCTTCGGCCTCAAGGGCGGCAACGACGCCGGCGTGAAGTTCGTCGAGGCGCTGGAACTGTTCTCGCACCTCGCCAATGTCGGCGACACCAAATCGCTGGTCATCCACCCGGCCTCGACCACCCACCGCCAGCTCTCCGACGAGCAGAAGACGCTCGCCGGCGCCGGACCCGACACGGTGCGCCTGTCGGTCGGCATCGAGGACCTCAAGGACATCATCGCCGATCTCGACCAGGCGCTGGCCAAGGCCTGATCGGCAGAGCAAGATGGCGCCCCGGCAGCCGCCCGCTGCCGGGGCTTTTTTCATGGAGGGAACGATGGGCAATTTCGTCGACGTCGATACCGAGAACGTCGAGCCCGAGCACGGCGCGCCGGCCGAGGACCGGCTGATCTCGGGCGAGCCCAGGTTCCGGACCTGGAACCTCGACGAGGAGCAGGGCGGGCTCTACGCCGGCGTCTGGGAATCGACTCCGGGCAAATGGCGCATCGAATACGACGAATGGGAATTCTGCCACATCCTGTCGGGTGTATCGGTCATCGAGGAGGACCGCGGCGAGACGCGGACGGTCAGCGCCGGCGACGCTTTTGTCCTCAAGCCCGGCTTCAGGGGAACCTGGGAAGTGCTTGAAACGACTCGCAAGGAATATGTGATCAGGCATTAGCCTTCATGCCCTGACCCTCAGCCTATCCAGTCCATGAAAATGCCAGCTGTCGCGGTAGTCGGGCGCCTCGGCCAGCGCCAAACCCGGCAGCCGGTCAAAGAGCACCGACAGCGCGGTCTGCAGCTCAATCCGCGCCAGCGGCGCGCCGATGCAGAAATGGATGCCGGCGCCGAACGACACGTTCTTCTGGTCGGTGCGATCGGGGAGGAATTCATCCGGCGCGACGAATGCCTTTGGATCGCGGTTGGCCATGCCGAGCAGCAGGCCGATCGTTTCGCCTGCTTTCAAGATGACACCAGGCGCGACCTCAATCGTCTCATAGGCGTAGCGCGTGAAGAGATGCAGCGGCGCGTCATGGCGCAGGCACTCCTCGACAGTGGCGGCAGACGTTTCGGGCGTGGCGAAGAACCGGCGAGGGTCGCCGCCCTGCATCAGGATGGCGCGCACCGCGTTGCCAGCCTGATGCACAGTCGCCTCGTGGCCGGCGTTGAGCAGCAGGATCGCCGACGAGACCAACTCGTCCTCTGAGAGCCTCTGGCCGTCGTCGCGCGCCGCGATCAGCAGCGACAGCAGGTCGTCGCCGGGGCTCTTCCGCCGCTCGGCGACATAGCCGCGCAGGAAATCCGCGAATTCGCGCGCCGCGCGGTTTGCCGTCTCCTCGGTCTCTCGCGTCCGGCCATGCGTGTACATCTCCACCATCCGGTGCGACCAGTCGAGCAGTTGTGGCCCCATGTCCAAGGGCACGCCGAGCATTTCGGCGATGATGGTGATCGGCAGCGGCGCGGCGAAGGCCGGCAGCAGGTCGAATTCTTCCCCCCTCGGAAAACCATCGACCAGCTCGTTCGCAAGCGCCTCGACGCGCGGCCTGAGACGCTCGACCTGCCGTGACACGAAAGCGCGGTTGACCAGCGTCCTTAGCCGCGTGTGGACGGGCGGCTCCAGCTCCAGCATCGAGTTCGCCTCGATCGCGTCGAAACTCTCGAGATGCGAGCGGTCGGTTCCCACGCCGCGGCTGTCGGGAACGCCTGCGGGATTCTGGCGGCCGAGGCGGCGGTCGCGCAGCAGCCGATTGACGTCGTCATAGCCGCCGAAACACCAGTAGCCGAAGTCCTCCCAGTAGAAGGTCGAGCCTTGCGCGTGCAGCCAGGCGTAGGCCTCGTAGGGATCTTGGTGGAAGCCGGGCTCGTGCGGATCGAGCCGCAGGCGGCGGGCGGCGGCATTGAAGGACAGGTAGGGCGGCATCGGCGGAACGCTGGCGTGCATGGTGGACCATTAATGCATGATCCCAAAAAAATGCAGACTTTTCGGACAGTATCGTGCGCCCAAGTTTGCGCGCCTTGCCAAGCCGAAACCAGCCCGTATTGTCCGAGCCCACGCCGCGTCATTTTTCGAGGTCCCATGAACATCATCGTCGTTGGCGCCGGCATTGCCGGCCTGTCGACCGCCTGGTCGCTGGTCAAGGCCGGGCACAGTGTGACGCTCGTCGAGCAAGGCGCGACGATTCCCAGCCCGCTGGCGGCGTCAGGCGACCATCACCGCATCATCCGCCGCGCCTATCGCACCTCGACCGGCTATGGCGCGCTGATCACTGAAGCCAATGACGCATGGTCGGAAATGTGGGGCGATCTGGGAGAAAGCCATCTCGACCCGAGAGGCTTCCTGTGCGTGTCGCGCGAGCCCGGCGATGAGGCGGAGGAATACCGCGAAGGCATGGAGGCCGGCGGCTGGCCGATCGAAATGTTCGATCCCGATGCCGCGGCCAAGCGCTGGATTTTCCTGGAACCCGGTACCTTCCGCTACGCCTGTTTTTCGCCCGATGGCGGCGCGCTGCACTGCCGCAAGATCGCGGCGGGCCTCGCCGACTGGCTGCGCGCGCATGGCGCGAACATCTATACCGGCAGCAAGGTCGTCGCGATCGACGCCGACAGCGGCCGCGTCGCACTGGAAACCGGCGAGACGCTGCTGGGCGACCGCGTGGTGGTCGCGGCCGGAGCCTGGGTGCTGAAGCTGTTTCCCGAACTCGCCGGCGAACTCAAGACCTTCCGGACGGCGGTTGCCTATGTGGAGCCGCCGGCCGACCTCAGGGCCGCATGGGAGGCAGCGCCGATCATCCTTGACGTGGGCGGTACGACCGACGGTTGGGCAATCCCGCCATCGGGCGGCGCCGGCATGAAGTTCGGTTCCGGGCTGCACAAGGTGCCGACAAGCGACGCGAACTGGAACCGCGAGCCGGTGGAGGGCGAGGGGGAGGCGATCCGCAACCTGTTCTCGCCGCCGATCGCCCGGATCGCCGAGTACCGCGTCACCGAAGTGATGACCTGCGCCTATACCTTCACCGCCGACGAACGCTTTCTGGCGCATGAGAAGGGCAGGGTGCTCATCGTGTCGGCCTGCTCGGGCCACGGCTACAAGTTCGGCGCGTCCGTCGGCCGGCGCGTCGCCAAGGCCATCGGCGACGGCGACGTGGCGGTGCTCAAGCGCTGGCTGAGGGCCGAGCCGGCCTGATCATGCGCAACCTCTTGTGTCAGGACGACCGGGGCTCCGGTAAGGTTAGCGGTGGCGCGGCCTTGCACAAGTTGGATGGCGCATCCTATTTACGGGAAACGCATCCAGAACCGATTCTGCCCCATTCGATCGCCGGGCGCCGGAATCCCAGCCTGAGGGACAACGATGAGAGACCCCGTCGAACACTACATGAACCTTGTGCCAATGGTGGTCGAGCAGACCAACCGCGGCGAGCGCGCCTACGACATCTTCTCGCGCCTGCTCAAGGAACGCATCATCTTCATCACCGGCCCGATCGAGGACGGCATGGCGTCGCTGGTCTGCGCGCAGCTCTTGTTCCTGGAGGCCGAGAATCCGAAGAAGGAGATCAACCTCTACATCAATTCGCCGGGCGGCGTGGTCACCAGCGGGTTGGCCATGTACGACACCATGCAGTTCATCAAGCCGCCCGTCGCCACACTTTGCGTGGGCCAGGCCATGTCGGCGGGTTCGCTGCTTCTGACCGCCGGCGAGAAGGGCATGCGGTTCTCAACCCCCAACGCCTCGATTATGGTTCACCAGCCCTCCGGCGGCTATCAGGGTCAAGCTACCGACATCATGATCCACGCGCAGTGGACCGAGGCTCTGAAGCGCCGGTTGAACGAGATCTACGTCAAGCACACCGGCCAGGACTACGAGAGCATCCATAACGCCATGGAACGCGACCGCTTCATGTCGGTCGACCAGGCGCTGGAGTTCGGCCTGATCGACAAGGTGATCACATCGCGCGAAGCCATGGAGACAGCTGCGCACAAGTGATTGCCTGCCGTGGCGGCATGCCGGCGGTCTGGCGTCCGGGGATGACGCATTTTTGACGTGCGTTGCGGCATTTCCGTCACAATTTGCTGTTCCCTCGGCGGGTGCGACCGCATACGTTAAGCCAAAATTGATTTTCGGCGGCTTAGTTTCCCAAGGGTTCGTCGCGAATCAGCGCATGTCGTCGCGATGAGTTTACGGGTTCAGGAGGCGTGCTGAGTCGGTTGGCTGGCGGCGGAGGTTTTCCGCCTTATATTGCAGGAAGGGCGACCGTTCTCGCGATCGGGCGGCGCCAGGAAAGGACCAGGACACGATGAGCAAGGTCAGCAACGGCGGCGGCGACTCGAAGAACACGCTCTACTGCTCGTTCTGTGGCAAGAGCCAGCATGAAGTCCGCAAGCTGATCGCCGGCCCGACGGTATTCATCTGCGACGAATGCGTCGAATTGTGCATGGACATCATCCGCGAGGAGAACAAGACCTCGATGGTGAAGTCCCGCGAGGGCGTTCCGACCCCGCAGGAAATTCTCAAGGTTCTCGACGATTACGTGATCGGCCAGCCCTACGCCAAGCGCGTGCTGTCGGTGGCCGTCCACAACCATTACAAGCGGCTGGCGCACGCCGGCAAGAACAACGACGTCGAACTTGCGAAGTCCAACATCCTGCTGATCGGGCCGACGGGCTGCGGCAAGACGCTGCTCGCCCAGACGCTTGCCCGCATCATCGATGTGCCCTTCACGATGGCCGACGCCACCACCCTCACAGAGGCCGGCTATGTCGGCGAGGACGTCGAGAACATCATCCTCAAGCTGCTGCAGGCGGCCGACTACAATGTCGAGCGGGCGCAGCGCGGCATCGTTTACATAGACGAAATCGACAAGATTTCGCGCAAGTCCGACAACCCGTCGATTACCCGCGACGTCAGCGGCGAGGGCGTTCAGCAGGCGTTGCTCAAGATCATGGAAGGCACTGTCGCATCCGTGCCTCCGCAGGGCGGGCGCAAGCATCCGCAGCAGGAGTTTCTTCAGGTCGACACGGCCAACATCCTGTTCATCTGCGGCGGTGCCTTTGCAGGCCTCGACAAGATCATCTCGGATCGCGGCCGCAAGACCTCGATCGGCTTTGGCGCTGCAGTCGCCTCGCCGGAAGATCGCCGCACCGGCGACCTTTTCCGTCAGGTCGAGCCCGAGGATCTGCTGAAGTTCGGCCTGATCCCGGAATTCGTTGGCCGTCTCCCTGTTCTGGCCACGCTTGAGGATCTAGACGAGCCGGCGCTGATCCAGATCCTGACCGAACCCAAGAATGCGCTGGTCAAACAGTACCAGCGCCTGTTCGAGATGGAGAACGTCGAATTGACCTTCCACGAGAATGCGCTGTCGGCGATCGCCAAGCGCGCCATCGAGCGCAAGACCGGCGCACGCGGCCTGCGTTCCATCATGGAATCGATCCTGCTCGACACGATGTTTGAACTGCCGGCGCTCGAAGGTGTCCAGGAAGTGGTGATTTCCGAGGAAGTCGTCTCGGGCAACGCCCGCCCGCTCTACATCTACGCCGAGCCCAAGGAAAAGAAGAACCCGGTCAGCGCCTGACGTTGATGTCGGGGACATTCAGACGGCGCCTCAGGGCGCCGTTTTCGTTTGGTTTCAAGCTGCCGTGATGTGGCTGTGCCCGAAGAAGATCGGGTAGAGGCAGAGTTCGCGCACCAGCCGGTGCGTGCCGCGCTCGAACACGAACATGTTTTCCCAGTGGCCGGTGACAGCGTAGTGCTTGCCGTCGGGCAGGAAGGTCAGGCCGGCCGGATAGCGCAGGCCAACGGTGCGTGTGTCGAGCATGTTCGATACCGCGCCGGTCGCCCCGTCGAACACCATCACATGGTGCATGCTTGGATAGGTGGCGATCGCCTCGTCGTGCTTTTCGTCGTAGCGGATCGACAGGCCGTGGCGCATCAGCTTGTGGGCGCTCGCATCGCCCATCTTGGTCAGCCGGTTGCGCGAAGCGTCGTATTTCAGCGTCGCCGCCGCCATGTAGTTGTAGCCGGGGTCGGTTGTGATGTCGCTTTCGTAGGCGACGCCGTCGCCGGCGCGCTGCCTGGCATCGTCGTGGTCGCTGCCGTAGCGCGCCTGGATGGCGAAGATGCGGTCGAGCCGCCCTGCCGCCAGATGCCTGAGTTCGGTTGCGCCGCGCCCTGTGATGCGCTTGTCGACCAGCTTGCCGCTCGACACTTCCACAACCGTAATCGAAGCCTGGACGACGCTGCGCGGGATGGTGAACTTGCCGGTCTTTCCCGAGACCGTGGAGCCGTAGTTGGCCGCGACGATGTATTTTCCGTCGGCGGTCAGCCGTATGTCGTGCGGATCGATGCCGTGCGTCGAATAGGTTTCGGCGATCTTCAACGTCCTGGGATCGCGGATGGTGAGCCGGCCGTAGTGCTTGTCGAGGTTGCCCTGGTAAGGCGTGGAAGGCGCGCGCTCCGACAGGATGACGGTCCTGCCGCCGTCGAGGTAAACCGCGTGCCCGCCGCCGTGCCAGCCGTCGCCGAGAGAGGGGCCGATTGCGGCCAGCTCCATCGTATCGGGGTCGAACGCCGTGTGCTGTTCGCCGTCCATTGAGCACAGCACGCCGATCGAGCGGTCCGGCGCCACCTCCACGTCGTGCGCTGCGACCGGCAGCAGCGTCTGCCTGACCGAGCCGTCGAAACCGACGCGGGTGAGCATCTTGTGGACCGGCTGACCCCTGATCGCCCGGTTGAACCGGCGATTCTCGGCGAGCGGCTTGCCGTTGGCAAAAGCGCTGTCGGGGAAATATCCCGGCACATAGACCGCGACATCGCCGAGGTCCTGGCGCGTAGTTTTCCTGGGGGTTGGCGCGGCGTCCGCGGGCGCTGTCGCGGCAAGGGCCAGAAGCGCGCCGCCGGTCAGCAGGCTGCGGCGATCAACGGACATGGGGATTACCTTGGGTCAACGCTGCGGACTCTGCACTGGCATACAGGCGGCGCTCGGCGCCATGCCGTTGATTGATCACGGCTTTCCTAAGATCGGGTTACCGCGGCGCCACTATAGGCCGAGTTGTCGCGCTGCGGAAGCTTGCGCCCTACGCCAGCCTTGCGCAAAGGGCATGGCCTTACGCCCGGCCCTTGATCTTTGCCGTCTTGCTATCCAATTAACCCTGGTCAGGCTGCGGGCCGAAATTCGTGCTGAAAACCCACATATCGTGATACGTGGTAGGCGAGACGGTTGGTGGCCGCTAATATGAGATTCGCGGTTGGCTCAAGGCGGCCGCGAGGAAAGGTAATTCGATGGCCAAGGTATCCCGGACTTCCGGCGACGGCGTTTTCGCAGTCCTCCCGCTGCGCGACATCGTTGTTTTCCCGCACATGATCGTGCCGCTCTTTGTCGGCCGCGAGAAGTCGATCAAGGCGCTGGAAGAGGTGATGGGCGCCGAAAAGCAGATCATGCTTGCGACGCAGAAGAACGCTGCCGAGGACGAACCGGCGGCGGATGGCATTTTTGAGATCGGCACGCTGGCCAACGTGCTCCAGTTGCTGAAGCTGCCCGACGGCACCGTCAAGGTGCTGGTCGAGGGCACGTCGCGCGCGCGCATCACCGCGTTCACCGAACGCGGTGACTTCCATGAGGCGCATGCCGAGGTTCTGCACGAGCCCGCGGAGGAAGAGATGAGGTCGAGGCGCTTGCCCGCTCGGTGGTGTCCGACTTCGAGAACTACGTGAAGCTGAACAAGAAGATTTCGCCCGAGGTTGTCGGCGCGGCGAGCCAGATCGACGACTATTCCAAGCTCGCCGACACCGTTGCCTCGCATCTCGCGATCAAGATTCCCGAGAAGCAGGAAATGCTCGCCACGCTCTCCGTCAAGGAGCGCCTGGAAAAGGCCATGGGCTTCATGGAGGCGGAGATTTCCGTGCTCCAGGTCGAGAAGCGCATCCGCTCGCGCGTCAAGCGCCAGATGGAGAAGACCCAGCGCGAGTACTACCTCAACGAGCAGATGAAGGCGATCCAGAAGGAGCTCGGCGAGGGCGAGGACGGCCGCGACGAGGCCGCCGAGATCGAGGCCCGCATCAAGAAGACGAAGCTCTCCAAGGAGGCCCGCGAGAAGGCGGACGCCGAGCTGAAGAAGCTGCGTTCGATGTCGCCGATGTCGGCTGAATCGACGGTGGTGCGCAACTACCTCGACTGGCTGCTGTCGATCCCGTGGGGCAAGAACTCGAAGGTCAAGCAGGACCTCAACTTCTCGCAGGACGTTCTCGATACCGACCACTTCGGCCTCGACAAGGTCAAGGAACGCATAGTCGAGTATCTCGCCGTGCAGAGCCGTCAGAAGAAGCTGAAGGGTCCGATCCTGTGCCTCGTCGGCCCTCCCGGCGTCGGCAAGACGTCGCTCGGCAAGTCGATCGCCAAGGCGACCGGCCGCGAGTTCGTGCGCATGGCGCTTGGCGGCGTGCGTGACGAGGCCGAGATCCGCGGTCACCGCCGCACCTACATCGGCTCGATGCCCGGCAAGGTCATTCAGTCGATGAAGAAGGCCAAGAAGTCCAATCCGCTCTTCCTGCTCGACGAGATCGACAAGATGGGTATGGATTTCCGCGGCGATCCGTCTTCGGCTTTGCTCGAGGTGCTCGATCCCGAGCAGAACTCGACGTTCATGGACCACTATCTGGAGGTCGAATACGACCTCTCGAGCGTGATGTTCGTGACGACCGCCAATACGCTGAACATCCCTGCGCCCCTGATGGACCGCATGGAGATCATCCGTATCGCCGGCTACACCGAGGACGAGAAGGTCGAGATCGCCAAGCGGCACCTGATGCCGAAGGTGACGCGCGATCATGCGCTGCAGCCGAACGAATTCTCGGTCAGCGACGCGGCGATCCGCATGATCATCCAGACCTACACGCGGGAAGCCGGCGTGCGCAGCCTCGAGCGCGAGCTGATGAAGCTCGGGCGCAAGGCCGTCACCGAAATCCTGAAGTCGAAGACGACGCGGGTCGATATCACCCCTGCCAACCTGCCCGACTATCTCGGGGTGGAGCGGTTCCGGTTCGGCCAGGTCGAGGCCGACGATCAGGTCGGCGTTGTCACGGGTCTTGCCTGGACCGAGGTCGGCGGCGAGCTGCTGACGATCGAAGGCGTCATGATGCCCGGCAAGGGCCGCATGACGGTGACCGGCAACCTGAAGGACGTGATGAAGGAATCGATCTCGGCCGCCGCCTCCTACGTGCGCTCTCGTGCGATCGACTTCGGCATAGAGCCGCCGCTCTTCGACCGGCGTGACATCCACGTTCACGTTCCGGAAGGCGCAACGCCGAAGGACGGGCCGTCAGCCGGTGTGGCGATGGCCACCGCCATCGTTTCGGTGCTGACCGGAATTCCGGTCAAGGCCGATGTTGCGATGACCGGCGAGATCACGCTGCGCGGCAGGGTTCTGCCGATCGGCGGGCTCAAGGAAAAGCTGCTCGCCGCGCTGCGCGGCGGCATCAAGAAGGTGCTGATCCCCGAGGACAACGCCAAGGATCTGGCTGAAATCCCGGAGAACGTGAAAAGCGGGATGGAGATCATCCCGGTCGCGCGGGTCGGCGAGGTTCTCAGGCACGCCCTTGTGCGCATGCCGGAGGCGATCGAATGGGTCGAGCCGGTGACGCCGCTGGCGACGAGCACAGACGCAGTGGACGACAGCGCCAAAACGCTCGCCCACTGACGAGAAGCGGATGCTGCACCGCAGCAAGTGGAAAAGCCGGGCACTTGCCCGGCTTTTCTGTTAAAAAAGCCCGGATTTGCTAGGGTTTCATCGCTTTTTCCCCTTGGTTGCGGGGCCGTATTTTTCTAAAGTCCGGGTCCTGCCGGAGTGAGTCTGTCGTCCGGTCTTCTCAGAGAAGGGAAAGTATATGAACAAGAACGAACTGGTGTCCGCCGTTGCCGACGCTGCCAATATTTCGAAGAGCGATGCGCAGTCGGCGGTTGATGCGGTCTTTTCCGTAATCACCGGCGAGTTGAAGAATGGCGGAGATGTGCGCCTGGTGGGCTTCGGCAATTTCTCGGTGTCCAAGCGCGCTGCTTCGACCGGCCGTAACCCGCAGACCGGCGCTGCCGTCAAGATCCCGGCGCGCACCGTGCCGAAGTTCTCGGCCGGCAAGGGCCTCAAGGACGCCGTAAACTGATCGGTGACCACGCATTCGATGCCGAAAAAGCCGGGTTCGACCCGGCTTTTTCTTGCCCGGCCGTCCCGGTCGCCCAGCACGCATTGAGCGCGTGGTGCAACTGCCCGAAGACATCTGGATATTGTTGCGCTCTCCCGCTATCATAGCTCCGCTCGCGCAAAGCTGGGGAGCTCGCGATCATGAACAGGTATCTCATCGTGCAGGAACCGACCTGCACTTGGGCGGTTTTCGATGTGAACGACAACCAGCCAGCTCTGCTTGAGGGCAGGGTAGCGATCGGTTTGGACAAGCACGAAGCCGTCAAACTGGCGTCTGGCGCAAATGCCCGGCTGGGAGTGCGCGTGATTTCGCTGTTGCGGATTGCGCCCGCCGCCTGAGGTCGGGAGCATTCATCATCCCGGCTTTAGGGGATGGGTCGCCGAGGCGTCGCGCGTTTGCCGCCGGCCTTCACGCCAGCACGGCTTCTCCCAACCCCCAAGGCCTGATACCCGATGCCACCAGGGATTCGTGGAGTTGCTCAGGAACTAGTCGTCGGTTCTCGAGCAGGACGAGCCCACCATCGCGCAATTTGCCGGGCGATAGGATCCGCCGGTCGAGGTTGCCTGGCAGCCCGACGACACCCACAGGGCAAACAGCGCGAGAACCGCAGCCATGGCGCGACCTGTCTGAAACATTGCAAAACCTCACTGGCGCCGATCAGGCAGACGCAACTTCAACAGCTTCGGGCCTCTTCGCGCAATGCACGAAAACATTACCGGAATGAAGGTCTGCCCTTGCCAAAGGACCGCTTTGGCGATGCCCCAAACGTCGATCAATTTGGAAAAAAATGGCGCGAGTGACGGGGCTCGAACCCGCGACCTCCGGCGTGACAGGCCGGCACTCTAACCGACTGAGCTACACCCGCGCATGACGCGCACGTGACAGGCGTGTTGCGTCGTTGGCGGGTGGATAAGGGGTTAGGCCGGGTGTGTCAAGCGCCGCCTCGCTGTTATCCGGGACGCCGCAAACCGTTGCACGAAGGTCATCGCAACGGCCGATAAATTCCCGATTCCGCTTGCGGATGAAATCCGAAACGCTTAGACGTCCGGACCTGATTTCAGGGCGATTAGCTCAGTTGGTAGAGCGCTTCGTTTACACCGAAGATGTCGGCGGTTCGAGTCCGTCATCGCCCACCATTACCAGACAGCGCGATTCAGGTTTTTGCCGCGTGGCAGCGCTTTAATGATATGCGCGTGGATGCCGGCTGCAGCCCATATCCGAATTGCATTGCCGGTGGCATGCAACCACGTTTCAGACGCATGTTCTCAGCAACGGCATTGCTCTCGGCTGCAAGCACGTTACCGAAAAATCCCTTCCGGGATTCGATTGTGCAATATTGCTTGGCGGTCAAATTCAGGATGGCGGCGTGCGGCTATATGATCTAGGCTGAATGTATCAGGCAATCAGATCTGAATATTGACGGGGTCGATATGAATTCAATTTCGTTGCGCGCGGTGCTGCTTTCGGTTGCGGGTTTGGCATGCACTGCCCCCGCAATCGCGGCAGACATGGTTGAACCGGCTGCAGAGCCGATCATCGACAGCGGCTGGACCTTCTCGGCCACTCCTTATTTTTGGATGGCGGGGATAAAGGGGCAGATCGGCGTGAGGGGCTTGCAGCCCGCCAGTGTCGATCTCAGTTTCAGCGACGTATTCAACGCAATCGACTGGTCGCCTCCGCCGGTAATGTTCACCGGCGAGGCCCGCAACGGCCGCTACGGGCTCTACACGGACTTCCTCTATCTCGGGACCGGAGGTGGCGGGACGCTGTCGGGACCGCTGGGGGTCGCTGTCGATGTGGGCATCAACAACATAATCTGGAGTTTCGGCGGATCATACCGCGTACTCGACAACGGAACCGCGACGGTCGATCTGATGGCCGGAGGCCGGCTTTGGTACATGGATACCGACATTGCGCTGGCCGGCCCTGTGCATACGCTTCAGGGTAGCGGCAGCAAGACCTGGGTGGATCCTATCATCGGCGTCGCCGCCGCTGTTGATCTCGGCAATGGGTTCGGCTTGAAAGGGACGGCGGACGTTGGCGGGTTCGGTGCTGCTGCCGACCTCGACTGGCAGGTCGTCGGTGCACTGCAGTATCAATACAACCAGACCGTATCGTTCGAGTTGGGCTATCGCTATCTTGACGTCGACTATTCCAAGGACGGCTTCGTGTTCGACATCGCGATGCAGGGTCCGATCGTCGGAGCGACGTTCAAGTTCTGAGCTGATTCGGCCGGCGGGAGGCGTCGGCCGTCCATCGGCCGAGCGAAGGTGCTAGGAGGCAGGCAGCGTTCTTGCGGACCGACCGCCGGATCATCGCAGGGCTACAGCACATTGGCCCGCATGAGGCAGTCTGCCATCGCCCCACAGATCCTGCGCGAAACTACGTTCACACAGTTGGTGCATCTCACCTATAGGGTCACGCAACAGCAGATCGTTTCCGGCCGCTTTTCCAGGCGGCACGGCATTTCGATACAAAGGAGGTAGAAATATGCGCAGTTCGACGGTCGTAGCGGCTCTCGTCGGTGCAGGCGTCAGCCTGTTTGTGACGTTGCCGTCTCACGCGAACGAGGCCGACGCCAAAGGCCTGTTCAAGGCAATGTCCGACTATCTGGTCAGCCAGAAAGCGATATCGTTCAACTATGACGCTGAACTGGAGATCGTCACCAGCGATCTGCAGAAGCTCGGCTTCGTCAGTTCCGGTTCGGTCACTCTCAACCGCCCCGACAAGCTGCGCGTGACCCGCAAGGGCGGTTTCGCCGACGTCGAACTTGCCTATGACGGCAAGAACCTTGGCGCCTTAGGCAAGAATCTCAACATTTATGCCAAGGTGCCGGTGGAGGGCACCATCGACGAACTGATTGACACCCTTCGCGGGGATTTCGGCCTCGAAGCGCCGGCTTCCGATCTGCTCTCGTCGAATCCGTTCGAGGTCATGCTGTCGAACGTCACCGACGTGAAGGACCTCGGCAGCGGCGTCATTGGCGGCAAGGAATGCGACCACCTTGCCTTCCGTACCAGCGATACCGACTGGCAGATCTGGATAGCGCAGGGCGACAAGCCATATCCCTTGCGGTTCACCATCACCAGCAAGATGATGGCCCAGGCTCCGTCGTATACCATTGACGTCCAGGACTGGAAAACCGGTGATGCGGTCGCGGCCGACGACTTCCAGCTGAAGGTCGGCGACGCGAAAGAGGTCCAGATTACAGAGATGAGCGGCCTTGACGAAGTGCCGGATCTGTCCGGAGAAGGAGGAGCACAATGAAATCGGTGACAAAGACGGCGCTCGTCGCCCTGGCGCTCCTTTTTGGCGCGGGTGACTTTGAGGTTACCGGACAGCAAGGCGGGCTGCCTTTCTTCCGGATCGCCACCGATGCACAGGCGCGCGTAGGGCGGCCGCTTACGCCGGTCAGCGGCGCCGGCGTCGCCCGGCGCACGACGCGGCGCGTCATTCGCCGCGGTGCGGTGGTGGTGGCCGTTCCCAACGGTTGCCCTTACGGATCCTACTACGGCTACAGCCTCTATTATTGCGGCGGCACCTATTATCAGCGCTTGGGAAGCGGTTACGTCATCGTCTATTTCTAGCCGAACCGCATCGTTCTGCTCGCAACGGAAGCGCCCGCACAGGGCGCTTCATTCCCATCCTGAAACGCTCTAGGCCGCAGCCGCTTGCCGTTGAGATTGATGTGTCGGCCGCTGGTACGCAATAATCAGGCCGCCGAGCACGATGAAACCGCCAATCGACGCCATCGCCATGCGCTGGCTGCCGGTGGCCGCGTTGACCAGCCCGAACAACAGCGGGCCGAGCGCGGCGGACGCTCGTCCCACGAGCGCGTTGAAGCCGAAGAACTCGGCGTTGCGCTCGGCCGGCACCATCTGCGCGTACATGCTGCGGCAAAGTGACTGGCTTGAGCCGATCACGAGCCCCGCGACGATCGCGACTGTCAGCGGAATATGCGTGCCGTGGCCAAGCGCCATGATCGCGATGAGCACAAGCCAGATCGCCAGGGTAATGAAGAGCGCGCCGCGTTCCGACCAGAGCCGGCCGAGCCAACCGAAGCCAACGGTTGCGGGAATCCCGACTGCGTAAAAAAGCAGGGTCAGCCGCAGAATTTCCTCGACGCTCAGCCCGAACGTTGTCTTGAAGAAGATGCCTATGAAAAACAGGATCGTCACCACGGCATCGTTGATGAAGTAGAACGCCAGCAGGAAAGTGAGGATGTCCCGGTGTTCGCGCCAATGCCATAGCGTGGTCCGAAGCCGGGCAAGGGCGCCGGGCACGGAACCGCTGCCGCCGCTGCTGGCGCTGCGCGGAAAGAAGAAGAGCACCGGAAGGCTGATGCAGGCGAAAAACACGCCGGTGACGAGGAATGCCATGCGGAATGTCCCGGGATCGACGTTTTCCGCGTTGCTCTGAATGAAAGGCAGGCACAGGAAGAAGCACGCGATGCTTCCGGCGTAGCCGACCCCCCAGCCGAATCCCGAGATGACCGACAGCGATTCGCGAGGCCCCAGAGAAGGCAGGTATGCGTCGTATAGCGCCTTTGCGACAAGAAAACTCGCATGCGCGGCGATGAATACCGCGACGCCGAAAAATATATCGCCTGGGCCTACGAGCGCGAGTGCCGCGGTCGACATGCAGGCGATTGCAGTGAGCAGGCAGATGACAAGGCGCCGTCGCCCGCTGCCGTCCACGAAAGCGCCCACGATCGGCGCGGCCAGCCCCCCCAGGATCAGTGCGATCGCCACGGCGATCGCCCAGTAGGTGGCTGCTTTTACCCCGCCGCCGGCAACCTGGGTGTGAAAATATGTGGCATAACCGATCGTCGGAATCATGAGCAGGTAGCCGGAACTGCCAACTCCGAATGCAACCCAGGCTGCAACTGCGAATTTGCTGGTCTCGTTCATGACGCCTTGAGAGTCGCGGCGGCACGCAAGCACCAACGCGAAGGCGGATCGCTGGTCGGCACAGAGATCAAGGTATTGGACTCCAAATGTTCGTGCGCGAACAATCTTGCATCGGAACTAGCACTACGCAAGGTCAATCGGGGCCTGTATGGTGAGGGCCGGAATTCGCGTGCCGTCTGCAAGGCGCGCTGCTGTGTCTGCACTGTCATCTTATGGCTGAAACATGAACGTTACCCAACCCCATGCCGGCATGCTGTTCATACCTGGCGGCACCTTCAAGATGGGCTCGAACGACCACTATCCCGAGGAAGCACCCGTTCACAACGTTCGGGTGAACGGCTTCTGGATAGACATATTTCCGATCACAAACCACGACTTCGAACGCTTTGTTGCAGCTACCGGCTACGTGACCATGGCGGAGAAACCTGCCAACGCGGCCGACTACCCCGGCGCGGTGCCGGACATGCTTGCGCCTTCGTCGACGATGTTCCGCAAGCCCAAGGGACCGGTCGACATGAACAACCACTATAACTGGTGGGTCTATGTCAAAGGTGCGGACTGGCGTCATCCGCGAGGACCGGCAAGCAGCATCAAGCAACTCGCGCGCCACCCTGTCGTGCATGTTGCCTACGAGGACGCCGCTGCCTATGCGCTATGGGCCGGCAAGGAGCTTCCGACGGAGGCGGAGTGGGAATTCGCCGCGCGCGGCGGGCTGGACGGCGCCGAATACGCCTGGGGAGACGAACTCACGCCGGGTGGCAAGCACTTGGCCAATACCTTTCAGGGCGATTTTCCGTATCGCAACACGCTGGCGGACGGCTTCGAGTACACCGCACCCGTCGGTTCCTACCCGCCCAATGGCTATGGTCTGTACGACATGATCGGCAACGTGTGGGAATGGACTTCGGACTGGTTCCAGGACCATGCAAAGATCGACAGCCCCTGCTGCACAGCCGACAATCCCCGCGGCGGCCAGCAGGAGAACAGCATGGATCCCGCCAATCCGGCATTCAGGATCCCGCGCCGGGTCACCAAGGGCGGATCGCACCTTTGCGCACCCAACTACTGCAGACGCTACCGGCCGGCCGCCCGCATGGCGCAGTCCATCGACACATCGATCTCGCATCTGGGCTTCCGTTGCGTCGTGCGCGACGAGCGTGCGGCGGCGCAATAAAGAAATTCCAGGGAAAATCATGCCGCATCACCGCGAGACTTCGCCGACCGTTCGCACGCGTCATCCGGCCATCGCCATGGCCCTGGCGCTGGCGATTGCCATGTCGTCCGGTTTGTTCGTAACCCGGTCGCAGGCTGAAGGCGAGGCGGCCCAACCCCCGCCGAAGGTCACCGAATATCTGAAGCTGCAGAGCGATCCGGAAGTCGAGAAGTGGATCGACGGCCAGAAGACGGGCCAGGTCCAGGCCGCGCCGGCGGTCGACGCGCCACAAGTCGACATCGGCTTTGCAGCGGCGTTCGACAAGGCCAGGCAACACATCGCCGCACTCGCCGGAGCGATCCCCGGCATACCCCGCGAACTGATGCGGGTGGCCACGACGATATGGTCCGAAGTGCATGCCTATGGCGCCGTGCGGCTGGTCCTGCTGTTTGCCGCATTTCTCGCCGCAGGCTGGGGCGCGCAGTGGATCTTCTGGCGCCTGTCGGCGTCGGTGCGGGCGTGGATAGCCGGGGCACGGCTGGACACCGTAGCCGATCGGCTGGCGGTGATGGCTGCGAGGCTGGCCTATAGCGCCGCATCGCCGCTGGCCTTCGGCCTCGGCAGCATCGGTGCGTTTCTGGCGTTCGAATGGCCGCCGCTGGTCGGTCAGATCATGCTTGGCTACCTTCTAGCGGTCGTCGCCTACCGGCTGGCCCGGGTGATGCTCGAATTCCTGCTGTCTCCCGCCGGCATGCCCGATCTCGGCGATTCGGCACGGTTTCGCGTGCTGCCGGTATCCGACGGCGCTGCCGCATTCTGGGTCGGACGGCTGGCGTATGGCATCGGCTGGCTAGCCTTTGGCGTTGTCACGGTGAACCTCCTGGAGGCGCTCGGATCTTCTCTGCCTTTGCGCCAACTGGCTGCCTATGCCCTCGGCACGGTGCTGCTGGTGCTCGGCATTCAGTC
>JAPLOZ010000078.1 GCA_026400435.1 Hyphomicrobiales bacterium
ATTGCAGTCGGGAAGCGGGGCGCGATGGCCGTGCCTCTCAGACTAGATTTTTGTGGCGCAGCTTCCCGCGCCCCGCCGGCGATTTTTGGCCATCCCATCCCCGAGCTAAGTACACACCGACCATAACCCCCCGAAAATACAAAGCCTCGAGGGATCATTCGCGGCCGGCAGTTTCAAAGTGCGGCCAGCGCCGAGACATACTCACGCCTTGTCCCCGTCGCCTGGGCGCGGGGAATCAGGAGGACTCCGGGACAACCCTCGACCTCCACGGCCACGTTAGCCGCTTCACCCGAGCGCCGGTTCCGCCCCGCAGACCACCGTCATGACCGGCGTTCCCTCGGGAGAAACTGCAAGCAGGATAAATGAGGCTGAAGGGGTGGGGATAAGATTGTCATTGAAACGATCCCATCTCTTGCGATTTCTAACACTTAGCCGCGTGAAGAACGTGGCTAAGCTGTTGAAATCGCTTTCTCCCCCCATAGGGGGGAGATCACGCTGGCGCCGCCGGCGGGGGAAATCTCGTCCACGGTGCCAGCCCTCCCTTCTCCCCTTGAGGGAGAAGGTGCCTGAACGAAGTGAGAGCGGATGCGCGGAGATAGCGCCAGCCCCAGTCCCTAGGCTGGGCGTCGCCGCCACAATGCGACGGCCAGCACACCGGCAAGCGCTGCCGCCAGCCCATACCAGGTGACGGCATATTGGAGGTGGTTGTTGGGCAGGTCGACCAGCGTGACGCCGCCGACCGGCAGACCGCCGGGGTTCGGTGTCGCATCGGCATCGATGAAGAAAGGTACAATCTCGGCGGTGGCCGCAAGGCCGGCGCTGCCGGCCATGGCATCACGGTCCTTCCAGTAGAAGACGTTCTTGGCGAGATCGTTGTCGGGCACCAGCCACGAGGGCTTGGCCGCGAGCGGATTGCGCGCCAGTCCGGCGACGGCGACCTCTCCTTCGACCTGTCCCTGCGAACGCCTGGACGCATCCTTGAGGTCGTAGGGCACAAAACCGCGATTGACCAGAACGATGCGGCGGTCGGCAAGTTCGAGCGGGGTATAGACAAAAAACCCGGACTCCCCCTGCCAGGTGGCCAGAAAATGGCGTTCTCCAGCATGATGGAAAGTTCCCCGGACGGCGACCGGCATATAGTCGACATCGCCGGTCGAGTTGTAGAGCGCCTCGATTTCGGCGAGCGGACGGGGCGCGGAATGGGTACGCGCCTCGATTTCGGCGAGCAGCCCTTCCTTCCACCCAAGCCGCTGGACCTGCCAGGTGCCCAGGCCGATCAGGATGGCGAAGGCTGCAACGCCAAGCAGCACCACGAGCCAGGGATGGCGAAGCGGGGCGCGACTGGCCGGGCCGCTCATCGGTCGAGCCGGCCCTCTGCCGCCTTGTTGGCATATTGGAGCGTGATGAGCACGCCCTTGATGAGCCGCAGTCCGCTGAGGCTAAGCACTACCGTGAGCGGGATCCACAGGACCAAATGCAGCCACAGCGGGGGATTGAAACTGACTTCCATCCAGAGCGCCAGACCGACAACGATGAAGCCGATGATGAGGATGACGAACACCGCAGGACCGTCGCCGGCATCCGCGAAGGAATAGTCGAGGTCGCACTTTTCGCAGCGCGGCGCGATCGTCAGGAGACCGGAGAACAGCCGGCCCTTTCCGCAGCGAGGGCAGCAACCCTTGAGCCCGGCGACAATCGGCTCGACGGGCGGCGCCAAACCCTCATTGTCATTTTCAGCCATCACGTCGCCGCCTCGCATTTACCGGCCGGCAGCATGGCGCCCGATCCGGCCAGAAAAAAGTCGGCCGCGTTACCGCCGCCGACTTCAAAAGAACCTATGTCTTTGCCGTGTCAGTGGCCGTGCGCGATGGTCGCTCCAGCAGACGCCCAGACGTAGATCGAGGCGAAAAGGAAGAGCCAGACCACGTCGACGAAGTGCCAGTACCAGGCGGCGGCTTCGAAGCCGAAATGCGCCTTGGGTGTGAAATCGCCGCCGATCGCGCGGATGAGGCAGACGAGCAGGAAGATCGTGCCGATGAGCACGTGGAAGCCGTGGAACCCGGTCGCCATGAAGAACGTCGCGCCGTAGATGGAGTCGTGGAAGGTGAAAGGGGCGTGCGCGTATTCATAGGCCTGTACGAGCGAGAAAAGCACACCGAGCGCTACGGTCAGCACGAGACCATTGATCAGGCCCTTGCGGTCGTTGTGCAGCAGTGCGTGGTGCGCCCAAGTAACCGTTGTGCCCGACAAAAGCAGGATGATGGTGTTGTAAAGCGGCAGGTGGAAGGGGTCGAGGACCTCGATGCCCTTTGGCGGCCAGACCCCGCCGGTGAAGGCGTCCCGCGCATACTGCTGGACTTCGCCCGGGAACAGGCTGGCATCGAAGAATGCCCAGAACCACGCCACGAAGAACATCACCTCCGAGGCGATGAACATGATCATGCCGTAGCGCAGATGGAGCGACACGACCTTGGTGTGGTGGCCCTCGTGGCCTTCCCTGATGGTGTCCGACCACCACGAGAACATCGTGTAGAGCACGACCGCCAGGCCGATGAAGAACAGCCAGGGTGTCGCGATGTTAAGGCCAAAGAGGTGGAATTCGTTGCCCTTCATGTACTGCATCCAGGCAACACCGCCGATCGCCATGATCAGCGCGCCCATCGAGCCGATGAACGGCCACGGGCTCGGGTCGATGATGTGGTAGTCGTGTTGCGGTTTTGCGTGAGCGTGTGTGTCCGCCATGTCAGCCCCCGAGATTGCCTTCGGTATTGGTGTTCGATGCGTCCCTACCCGCCTGCGGCGCAGCAGCCACCGGCTTTTCGACCTCGATAGGGAAGAAGGTGTAGGACAGCGTGATGGTCGTGATGCCTTTCAACTCCGGCACGTCGTCGATATCCGGATCGACGAAGAATACAACAGGCATATCGAGCGTCTGGCCGGGCTTCAAGGTGGTGTCGGTGAAGCAGAAGCACTCGACCTTGTTGAAATAGGCGCCGGCCATCTCGGGCGTTACGTTGAAAGTGGCGCGCCCAGCGCTCGGCGCCGAGAACAGGTTGGTCGCGGTGTAATGGGCCTGCGCCGTCTCGCCGATCTTCATGGTCATCTCGCGCGCCGTCGGCTTGAAGTCCCACGGAACCCCGGCGACGTTGGCGTCGAAACGAACGGTGATCTTGCGGTCGAGCACCCGGTCCGAATACTGCTCGACGCGCTGCGTCGTGCCGCCATAGCCGGTAGCCTTGCAGAACATGGCGTAGATCGGCACTGCCGCATAGGCCATCCCGACCATGCCTGCGAAGAACGCCAGGCATATCGCGGCGACGATCCTGTTGGAGGATCTGGTGCGCTGGTCGAGGAGGGGAGCGGCCATCGCGTTCGCCTCACATCGGCCGGCTGAGGACGGCGGAGCCGAGCTTGACGATCGATATCACATAGACCAGCACCACGAAGGCGCCGAGCGCCAGTCCGATCGCCACGTTGCGGCTGCGGCGCGCCTTCTTCTGCGCCTCGGTGGGCGTGATTGTCTCGATGTCCATGACGCTCAAGACCCAACTCCGACTGCCGCCAGTTGACCCGCAAACATGCGTGCCGCGACGCAATCGGCGAGATAGAGGGCGAAAACCGCGAAGAGATAGAGCAGCGAATAGCCGAAAAGCGCCTTGGCCGGACGCATCGCCCGGTCTTCCTGCGGCATCAGCAGGACCTGCAGGGCGTACCAGACGAAACCAACGCCGAGCGCGGCTGCGGCAACGCCGTAGGCCACGCCGGCATAGCCGAGGATCGAGGGCAGCACGCCGGCGACGGCGAGCGCGATCGAATAGCCGAACATCTGGCGCTTGGTCGAGGTTTCGCCGGCCACGTTAGGCATCATCGGGATGCCGGCGCGCTGGTAGTCGCCGGACTTGAAGAGCGCGAGCGCCCAGAAGTGGGGCGGCGTCCACAGGAAGATGATGAGGAACAGAATGACGCTCTCGAGGCTGACAGCGCCGGTGGCGGCAGCCCAGCCGATCATTGGCGGGAACGAACCGGCTGCTCCGCCAATGACGATGTTCTGGGGCGTCCAGCGCTTCAGCCACATGGTGTAGATGACGGCGTAGAAGAAGATTGTGAAGGCCAGCATGGCGCCGGCCAGCCAGTTGACGAAGACGCCGAGCGTCATGACCGAAAGGGTGGATAGAACCAGACCGAAAGCGAGTGCCTGCTCGGGCAGGATGCGGCCAGACGGGACCGGCCGCGAGGCCGTGCGCGACATGACCGCGTCGACATCGGCGTCGTACCACATGTTGAGCGCGCCCGATGCGCCTGCGCCGATGGCGATCGAAATGACGGACACCGCCGCAACGAACGGATTGAGCGCGCCAGGCGCGGCAACCATGCCGACAAAGGCCGTGAAGACGACAAGCGACATGACCCGGGGCTTCATGAGCTCCAGATAGTCGCCCGCCGTCGCCTCGGAGAGGACGGCGCCATCGTCAACGGTCTTGTCCAAAATGGTCATGCTGCTCGTACGTCGGTCCTTCCGGTCCGGGCCATGCGTGAAGACTGTCGGTCTGGCCCGATGCCGCCTGCCGGCGGCATCGCAGTGCTACTTGATCTTGGGCAGTTGCTCCCACTGGTGGAACGGCGGCGGCGAAGGCAGCTGCCATTCCAGAGTGGTTGCGCCCTCGCCCCAGGGATTGGCGCCGGCGACGCGCTTCTTGGAGAACGCCTCGAAGACGCCGTAGAGGAAGACGACGACGCCGATGGCCGACAGGTAGGAGCCGTACGACGACACCATGTTCCAGCCAGCATAGGCGTCCGGGTAGTCGATGTAGCGGCGCGGCATGCCTGCGAGGCCAAGGAAATGCTGCGGGAAGAACACCAGGTTCACGCCGATGAAGGTGACCCAGAAATGGGTGCGCGCGATGAACGGCGAATACATGTAGCCGGTCATCTTGGGGAACCAGTAGTACCAGCCGGCAAAGATGGCGAAGACCGCGCCGAGCGACAGCACATAATGGAAGTGCGCCACCACATAGTAGGTGTCATGAAGCGAGCGGTCGAGGCCGGCATTGGCAAGCTGCACGCCGGTGACGCCACCGACCGTGAAGAGGAAGATGAAGCCGATCGCCCACAGCATGGGGGTGCGCATGGAGATCGAGCCGCCCCACATGGTTGCGATCCATGAGAAGATCTTAACGCCGGTCGGCACCGCGATGACCATGGTGGCGAACACGAAGTAGCGCTGCGTGTCGAGCGACAGGCCGGTCGTGTACATGTGGTGCGCCCAGACTATGAAGCCGACCGCGCCGATGGCGACCATCGCGTAGGCCATGCCGAGATAACCGAAGACGGGCTTTTTCGAGAAGGTCGAGACGATGTGGCTGACAATGCCGAAGCCGGGCAGGATCAGGATGTACACCTCGGGGTGGCCGAAGAACCAGAACAGATGCTGGAACAGGATCGGGTCGCCGCCGCCGTCGGGCGCAAAGAACGTTGTGCCGAAGTTGCGGTCGGTGAGCAGCATGGTGATGCCGCCGGCCAGGACTGGCAGCGACAGCAGCAGCAGGAAGGCGGTGACCAGCACCGACCAGGCGAATAGCGGCATCTTGTGCAGCGTCATGCCGGGCGCGCGCATGTTGAAGATGGTGGTGATGAAGTTGATCGCGCCAAGGATGGACGATGCGCCGGCAAGGTGGAGCGACAGGATGGCAAGATCCATAGCCGGCCCCGGCTGGCCGGATGTCGACAGCGGCGGGTAGATGGTCCAGCCACCGCCGACGCCGTAGGCGCCAGGTGCGCTCGGAACGAAGGCCGACGTGATGAGCAGCAGGAAGGCCGGCGGCAGCAGCCAGAACGAGATGTTGTTCATGCGCGGAAACGCCATGTCCGGCGCGCCGATCATGATGGGCACCATCCAGTTGGCGAAGCCGCCGATGAGGGCTGGCATGACCATGAAGAAGATCATGATCAGCGCGTGCGCCGTGGTGAAGGCGTTGTACATCGATTTGCCGCCGTCGATGGCGGCGTCGCCATCAAGCCCGTAGACCATCTGCGCCAGACCGGTGAATATCTGGATGCCGGGTTCCTGCAACTCCATGCGCATGACAACGGACAGCGCGCCGCCGATGATGCCGGCGCAGATCGCAAAGATCAGATAGAGCGTGCCGATGTCCTTGTGGTTGGTCGAATAGACCCACCGGACCCAGCCGCGATAGGGCTTGTGGTCGTGGTCATCGTGGTGGGTTGTTGCGCCTGCCATGGTCCCGTTCCCTGATCTCTGTCCGCCGGCTTTCAGTTGCCCGCGATCGCCACCGGTTTAGCCGCCGCTATCTCAGCCACCAGCGCCTTGTTGGCACCGTTGAGATCGCCACGGGCGGCTTCCAGCCACGTCGAATACTGCGCGTCGTTCACCACGCGAATGGCGATCGGCATGAAGGCATGGTCCTTGCCGCACAACTCGGAGCACTGGCCGTAGTAGAGCCCCTCCTTGTTCGCCTTGAACCAGATTTCGTTGATGCGTCCCGGCACGGCATCGGTCTTGACGCCAAAGGCCGGCATGGCGAAGGCATGGATCACGTCGGCGGCGGTCACGAGCACGCGCACCATGGAGTTGACCGGGACGACCATCTCGTTGTCGACCGTCAGAAGGCGCGGATAGACGGCGCGGTCTTCCTTGCCGGCCGCGGCGCGCTCGCCGTCCTGCAACATCGCCGAATTGAAGGTCAGCGGCTGGTCGACCTGATATTCGTAGTCCCAGTTCCACTGGTTGCCTGTCGCCTTGATGGTGAGCTTGGCTTCCTCGCCCGGCGTGTATTGCGCGGTGAGAAGCTGGAACGACGGGATTGCAATGAACAGCAGGATAATCACCGGACCGACGGTCCAGATAACCTCGATCAACGTGTTGTGGCTGGTGCGCGAGGGCGTCGGGTTTTTGCTGGCGCGGTATCGCAGAATGCACCAGGCCAACAGCAGCAGGACCAGAACGGTAATCGGGATGATGAACCAAAGCGTGTAGGCCTCGAACCACTCGATCTGCGCCATCATGTCCGTCGCAGGCGGCTGGAAGCCGGTCTGCCACGGGGTCGGCTGCGCCGCGTGAGCCGCCGGGCCTGCGAAAAATGCGGCGCTGGCGCCAGCGATTGCAAGAAGTCGTCTCATAAGACCCGTCCGTCTCCACTTGCGTGCAGGCAAACCGCGAGTTCCCGCTCCGAGCCGCGCCCGGATTTTGCGGGAATCCTGCCGAATGCCCCGGCTGGTTCAAACCATACTCTCTTTCCTACCGCAAGAAAGGAGCGGAACAAACCGTGCGGCATTTTTGCGCGAGGGGCTGTCCCGACCCTCGAGGGCGGGACAACGAAAGGCACGCGGCGCCAGGCCGTACCCGACCGCGACGCCGTCGCATTTCGGACCAAATTGCACGGGAAAAGCCGTCAACCCGCCGCTTGGCGAAGAGCCGAAGCGGTCTCATCCTACTAATCCATGACATCCCGGCCTATCATGCCGTGATTCGCAACGGAGCTGCCATGACATCGGGGCCTGCAAAGACATTCATGAAGGTTGTCTGTCTTGCCGCCCTGGCGAGCCTGACCCTGTCAGGCTTCGTGGGGCCCGGCGAGGCCCAGCAGAACGGATCGGTGCGCGCCACCCATGGCTCGTGGTCGATCATCTGCGACACGCCGGCGGGCGCGAGTTCCGAACAGTGCATCATGATGCAGAACGTGGTGGCCGAGGATCGCACCGACCTCGGCCTGTCGGTCGTTATTCTGAAGACCGCCGACCGCAAAGCCGAGATCATGCGGGTGCTGGCGCCGCTCGGCGTGCTGCTGCCGACCGGCCTCGGTCTCTACATCGACAAGAAGGACAACGGCAGGGCCTATTTCAAGCAGTGCTTCAGCGATGGATGCTATGCGGAGGTGATCCTCGAGCAGCAACTGCTGGACACGCTGCGCAACGGCAAGGAAGCGACGTTCATTGTATTCGCCACGCCCGAGGAAGGCATCGGCATCCCTGTCGACCTGGCGGGTTTTGGCGAGGCGTTCGACGCGCTGCCCTAGCGGCAAATCAGCTTTGTGAATTCGATGCATTGAACGCGGCGCGCTTCACGTTCAGTTTATGCCGCGTTGGCTTGCGCGCCGACGGCAACTCGGCCATCTCTCGCTTCTGCCGACAAACCCGCAATCAAGGGAACCTCGAACATGTCCACCATCACCACAAAGGACGGGGTCGAAATCTTCTACAAGGACTGGGGTCCGAAGGATGCCCGGCCGATCGTGTTCCACCACGGCTGGCCCCTGTCGTCCGACGATTGGGACAACCAGATGCTGTTCTTCCTGCAGAACGGCTACCGCGTCGTCGCGCACGACCGCCGCGGACACGGACGTTCCGCGCAGGTGAGCGATGGCCACGACATGGACCACTACGCAGCTGATGCATTCGCAGTCGTCGAGCACCTCGATCTCAACAACGCCGTTCACATCGGTCATTCCACCGGCGGCGGAGAAGTTACCCGCTACGTGGCAAAGCACGGACAGCCGGCAGGCCGGGTGGCGAAGGCGGTGCTCGTCAGCGCAGTGCCGCCGATCATGGTGAAGTCAGACGCCAATCCGGAAGGGTTGCCGATCGAGGTTTTCGACGGGTTTCGAAAAGGCGTCGCCGACAACCGTGCGCAGCTTTTCCATGACATCGCGTCGGGCCCCTTCTACGGTTTCAACCGCGATGGCGCCAAGGTCTATCCCGGCGTGATCCAGAATTGGTGGCGCCAGGGCATGATGGGCAGCGCGAAGGCGCACTACGAAGGCATCAAGGCCTTCTCGGAAACCGACCAGAACGGTGACCTCAAGGCGATCACCGTGCCCACCCTCGTTCTGCACGGCGACGACGACCAGATCGTCCCGATCGCCGACGCGGCGCTGAAGTCGATCAAGCTGCTGAAGAACGGTACGCTCAAGGTCTACAAGGGCTTTCCGCACGGAATGCTGACCACGCATGCCGAGACACTAAATCCCGATCTGCTGGCTTTCGTGAAAGGCTGAGGACGCTTTCGGCGCCTACCTTGCGACATTCCGGAAGAACTAGCGGAATGCCGTAAGGTGGCGCGCCGACTTCCGTTCGTCCTGTGCACTGGATCGGCAGCGACCGAGAGCCTAGATAGGGGGCAACCCCACCAAAGGCGCGCGCAATGACAAAATCCCTGACCTCCCTGTTCGACTGTTCCGAGGAACGGCTGAAGGAGATCGTGTCCGGCGCAATAGCCGGCGCGGACGATGGCGAGCTCTATCTCGAAAGCAGCGAGAGCGAGGCGCTGATGTTCGACAACGGGCGGCTGAAGACCGCGAACTACAGCACCGACCAGGGTTTCGGGCTTCGCACCGTGGCCGGCGAGGCAGCTGGCTACGCACATTCGAGCGAGCTTTCGGAGGCTTCGCTGCTGCGCGCAGCCGATGCTGTTTCAGCCGTCAAGACCGGCTATTCCGGCACGGTTGCCGAGGCCCCTCCCCGCACCAACCGCCATCTCTACGGCGACGAGAATCCGATCGGCTCGCCCTCGTTCGAGGAAAAGGCGAAGCTCCTGCAGGAGATCGATGCGCATCTGAGGAACGCCGACCCGCGCGTGCGGCAGGTGACGGCCTCGGTGGCGGCGTCATGGCAGCATGTCGAGATCGTGCGCGGCGACGGCCAGATCGTACGCGACATCCGCCCGCTGGTGCGCATGAACGTCTCGGTGGTCGTCGGCGACGGCGACCGTCAGGAATCGGGTTCCTTCGGCGCGGGCGGACGCAAGGGATTTGGCGAATTCCTCGCCGAGGGAAGCTGGAAACATGCGGCTGGCGAGGCGCTGCGCCAGGCGCTGGTCAATCTCGAGGCAGTGCCGGCGCCGGCCGGCACCTTCGACATCGTGCTTTCGTCGGGATGGCCGGGCGTGATGCTTCACGAAGCGGTCGGGCACGGTCTCGAAGGCGACTTCAACCGCAAGAAGACATCGGCCTTCGCTGGGCTGCTCGGGGAGCAGGTCGCTTCCAAGGGCGTGACGGTGGTCGACGACGGCACGATCACCGAGCGGCGCGGCTCGCTGACCATCGACGACGAGGGTACGCCGACCAACCGCACCGTGCTGATCGAGGACGGCAAGCTGGTCGGCTACATGCAGGACCGGCAGAACGCCCGGCTGATGGGCATGAAGGCGACCGGCAACGGCAGACGCGAGAGCTATGCGCACCAGCCGATGCCGCGCATGACCAACACCTACATGACCGCAGGCGACATGGATCCGCAAGAGATCATCGCCTCGGTGAAGAAGGGCGTCTATGCCGTCTCATTCGGTGGCGGACAGGTGGACATTACCTCAGGCAAGTTCGTGTTCGGCTGCACCGAGGCCTATATGATCGAAGACGGCAAGGTGACCCAGCCCATCAAGGGCGCCATGCTGATCGGCAACGGACCGGACGCCATGCACCGGGTTTCGATGGTCGGCAACGACATGAAGCTCGACAACGGCATCGGCATGTGCGGCAAGGCCGGTCAGGGCGTGCCGGTCGGCGTCGGCCAGCCGCATCTCAGGATGGACCAGATGACTCTAGGCGGGACCAGAGTGTAAGCGACTGCCTGGAGCAAATCACCCGTTCAATGCGTCCGTCAATGCAACCGGGGCACCAGGGAGGAAGGTGTGGCGCGGGACCTAGCAAAGGTGGTCAGTACCAAGATCAACGTCATCAGTTCGAGCGCCCCGGGTGAAAGGGCTGCAACCGCAAGTATTGAGGAAGCGCCGGCAGGCAAAAGCCATTTCCAATATCCCGAAAGACAAAATCTGTCGCGAACGAACCACAGACCAAACAGATAGAGCGCGACCGGAATGCCGACCGCGAGATCGCCTGTTCTCAAAGGAGCATTCGAGTCTCCCTCGATGATGCCCACCAGAACCGAAAAGCCGGCACCCGTTGCCGCACCGGCCGCAAAGACGACGATATGGCCATAGCCCCAGACAAACGCCCTGTCATTGGTGTCGCGCGCGAGATGCTCGTCGTCGGTGAAATACAACCACCAGAGGCAAAACGTCGTGACCGCACCTGAAACCGCCGTGTGAACCAGCGGATCTGCAATCGAAAGTTCTCCGTGCGTGGCCCGCAGGGCGAGCACAACTGCCAACATACATTCTCCCAGCACGATGATGTTGAGAAGCCCGTAACGCTCGACGATGTGGTGGCGATGCCAGGCCGTCTGGCGGCTACGCTCGGCAAACAGTGGGACGGCCAGTTCGATTGCGGCTCCCAAGAGGAATAGAATTGGGAACCAGGAGGCCGTCGGCTGAAGCAGCAGGACCAAACCGATCCAGTAGAACTGCGCGAATGCGATGCCCAGAGCGTATCGCAGCGCCGAGTTTCGATTCTCGAGGTCGCCGCGGGCTGCCAGCAGCCACAGCAGAATCATGCCCAGGCGCATGACCAGATAGCCAAGGAGACCGAGCAGGAATGGCTGCCCTTCGAAAATCGCAGGGATGCCAGCAGCCATGACAAGAGCGCCGAATATGATGAGAAAGGTGAGCAGGCGGAACGCCGGAGCGCCGTTGTCATAGGCTGACGCGAACCAGGTATAGTTCATCCAGGCCCACCAGATCGCAAAGAACGCAAATGCGAAGCGGGCGACGCCTTCGGTGGCGTGGGATTCTGCAACCAAGTGATGCAGCCCGGCAGCCGCCGCGGCGATCGCAACCACCGAGGCCAGATCGAACAGCAATTCAAGAGGGGTGGAAACGCGATGCGCTTCGTGCCGATCGCGCGGCGCGAGCGCGAGGCGTGCCGAAAACCCGCTCATGTTCACCCTCCGCAACCTATTAACGACGTTGCAAAACGGCGGCGCGCCGTCAAGCGGGCGGCAGACCCAACTTGACGACGCGACGCGTTGCCGGTCGGTGACCCAGCACTCACCGCCTCTTCCTGGGCTTCTCCAGCAACGCGACGGCCTCGACGTGCGGCGACCAGAGGAACTGGTCGATCGGCGTCACGCCACTCACCCGGTAACCGCCGGCGACGAGGATTTGCAAATCCCGCGCGAGCGTGCCGGGGTTGCAGGAGACGGCGACGACATGGGGTATGTCGGAGCGGGCGATCTGCTTGGCCTGATCCTCGGCGCCGGCGCGCGGCGGATCGAAGACGAGCCCGTCGAAGGCGTTGAGTTCCTTGAAGGTGAGCGGGCGGCGGAACAGGTCGCGGCGCTCGACGGTGACGCGCTTCAGGCCAGACGCCATGCGCATGCCGCGATCGAGCGCGGCGAGCGCCGCCGCGTCGCCCTCCACCGCGTGAACCTCGGCCTTCCTTGCCAGCCTGAGCGCGAAGCTGCCGCAGCCGGCGAAAAGGTCGGCGACCTTTTTCGCGCGCGCGAGATGGGCAAGCACGATATCGGCCATTGTCTGCTCTGAATTGGCCGTCGCCTGCAGGAATGCGCCGGGCGGCAGGATCACGGCGGCATCGCCGAAGGCGACCATCGGCTTGCGCGGCTCGACGATGATCTCGCCGTCGATCGCCAGGCGCGCAAACCCTTGAGCGACGGCGAATTCTGACAGCAGGCGACGCTTGCCCTCGCCGGGCGGGCCGGCATCCTGGGCGGCTATGTCGAGGCCCGAACCGGTAGCCGTCACCGTCAGGTGAAATGGCTGCGACGGCCGGCCGATCATGCCGGCCAAAACGCGCAGCCTGGGAAGGGCGGCGACGATCTCAGGCAACGAAATCGGGCATTCGGATATGTCGACGATTTCGCCGGACAGCGCGCGGTGGAAACCGAAGACCGCGCCTTGCTCGGTCCTGCGGGCCGAGAAAGTGACCCGGCGGCGGGTGTGCGGCGCACAGGGCACAATGTCGCCCACCGCGACTTCGATGCGCGCGGCGTGCAGCGCGTTGACGACCTTCTGCCGCTTCCAGTCGAGGTAGGCGCGCTGTTCCAGGTGCTGGATCGCGCAACCACCGCATACGCCGAAATGCCGGCAGGCAGGCGCGACGCGCTGCGGCGACGGCGAGAGGACGGCGATGAGGTCGGCGCGGTCCTTGATGCGCGCCGCTGTGACCGTCTCGCCCGGCAGCGCAAAGGGGATGAATACCTGACCGGTCTCGGTGTCGGCAACGCCGTCCCCCTGCGCGCCGAGGCGCGCGATCTCGAATGTCGCGCTCATCGGTCTTTCGCTCCTCCAAGCAGGAATTCGCGGTTGCCGTCGCCGCCCGCGACGGGAGACGGACAGGTTCCCAGCGCACGCCAACCCGGTTGGGCGTCGAGCCAATGGCGCAGCCGTTCGGCAATGCGCGGACCTTCCCGCGGATCCCTGAGGATGCCGCCCTTGCCGATCGCATCCCGCCCCGCCTCGAACTGCGGCTTGACGAGGAATATGCCCCTGGCGCCCGGCACGGCAAGTGCGAGCGCCGGCGGCAGCGCCAGCATCAGCGAGATGAAGCTGACGTCGCAGACGAGAAAGTCGGGGCTGACGCCACCGAGATGTTCGGCCGACAGTTCGCGCGCGTTGCAACCTTCGACGACCGTGACACGCGGATCGGCGCGCAGCCGCGCGTCGATCTGGCCGTGGCCGACATCGAGCGCGGTCACATGCGCGGTGGCCCGCTCAAGCAGTACCTGGGTGAAACCGCCGGTCGACGCGCCGATGTCGAGCGCCTCGGCGCCGCGCGGATCGAGCTTAAAATGGTCGAGGCCGGCGATCAGCTTCAGCGCCGCCCGGGAGACATAGCGCGCGGCGGGATCATCGACGCGGATGTCGCTGGAAGCCTCGACCGGATGGCCAGGCCGGGCCACCACCGCACCGCCCACCATGACCGTGCCTCGCTCGATCGCATCGCGGGCGCGCGAGCGGCTTTCATAGAGGCCGCGAACGACGAGAAGCTCGTCGAGCCTGAAACGGTCGGATGTGCGGGCAGTCGCCATCGCCTTCATTGGCGAAGGTCAGGCCACAAGGCAAGCGCTCAGAAGGCGGCGCCCTGGCTCGACGGACGCTCGACGGCTCGCTCGACGCCCTCGGGCAACGGCTCCTCGGCCGCCATTCGCGCCGCGTCGGACATGGTCGCGCCCATGACGAGATCATGCTGGACGACAACCATCACGGGCTTCGCGTCGAAAGCAAAACCGCCGCGAATATCGCCGATCGTGGCCGCGACGATGGCGATCGCCGCCGCTTCGAGCTTGCGGTCATAGCGCGACTGCGCAGATGCCGGCGCCGTCAACGCTATAGCCACAACAGCAAAAACCGCCGCTTTCATCCCCGCCGAATTCCCTTGGTCAGGGATATGTCGATATCAGGACGACGCTAAAGAACGGCCAAGGGACACGGTAAGGAATCTGCCAAAGGGCAGCGTAAACAGATAGTGAGCAGCAGCGTTAACCAGTCCCCGAATACCCCCCCTCACGCCTCGGGCAGAGGGATGAATTCCTTGTCGTCGCCCGGCACGATGTCAAAGCGGCCGGTCTTCCACTCCTCCTTCGCCTGCTCGATGCGCTCCCTGGACGAGGAAACGAAGTTCCACCAGATGTAGCGCTTCGAACCGAGCGAAGCGCCGCCAAACAGCATGAAATGCGCGCCGCGTTCAGACGATACGACGATCTCGTCGCCGGGCTTGAAGACAAGCAGGCGATCTTCAGGGAAGCTGTCGCCGGAAATGGTCACGGCGCCTTCGAGCGTGTAAATGGCGCGCTCCTCCGCGTCGGCGGGAATGCGGACTCTGGCGCCGGGCCGCAGGCGAATGTCGGCGTATAGCGTATCGGACGCCGCACGCACGGGCGATGCCAGACCGTCAAACTGGCCGATGACGATGCGGCCGGCCACACCGGCATCGTCGAACTCCGGCAGAACCGCACGCGCAGTGTTTTCGAACAGTGGCGCAACCTCCTCCTTGCCGTCGGGCAGCGCCAGCCATGTCTGGAGGCCGGAGACCGACATCGGCGCGCCGCGCAGTTCTTCGGGCGTGCGCTCGGAATGGACGATGCCGCGGCCGGCCGTCATCAGGTTCACGTCGCCCGGCGCGATGACCATTTCGGTGCCCAGCGAATCGCGATGCCTGATCTTGCCGTCGAAGAGATAGGTGACGGTGGCGAGCCCGATATGCGGATGCGGGCGCACGTCAAGCGCCTGCCCGGCCCTGAGGATCGCCGGCCCCATGCGATCGAAGAAGATGAAGGGCCCAACCAGCCGGCGCTTGGCCGTCGGCAACGCCCGGCGCACCTGAAAGCCGCCGATGTCCTTGGCGTTCGGGATGACCATCAGTTCGATCCGGTCGCTGGCGAAAGCGTCGCCTGCTTCGGGATCCGTTCCGGGAAAGAAGCTCATGATGCCATCATCCTACGCGACAGCCGATCCGCCAAGCCCGGCGACCGGTGAACGGTCTGTCACGCGAACAGCAGGGCACCGGCGCCGACCAAGAGCGCACCATATGTTCCCGCCATGCCCGGAGCGCGCAAAGCGGTCGTACCGGTCAAAATACCAACGAAATGGAGACAGCGCCCCGCCACAAGCAAGATGGCGACAGTCCACAGAACTCCCGCCGGTGCCTGACGATACTCCGCCAGCGCCAGGATGATCAGTGCAAGCGGCACGTATTCGGTGAAATTGCCCTGGGCCCGGATGCGGCGCAGGAGGATCTTGTCCTCGCCAAAGCCTATACCGACGCCGACCTTCATGCGCCGCAAGCTCACGGAAACGCTCATTGCGACCAGGGCAACCGCCGCAAGAGCGGCGATTATCGACGTGACTGGAAACATGCTCACCTCCAACGATGCTGGGAACCATAGTCACTTTTAACTTGCATTTTGCAAGAACAAAACCATGATCCGCCGGTGATGAATTTTCGGTCAGGCTGCCCAATCGCCTCAGCGCTAGATATCGTCGGCGACAAATGGTCTCTCGTGATCATCCGTTCGATGGTGATGGGCGCCACGAGCTATTCCGACTTCCTGAAAACGCCGGAAAAGATAGCAACCAACATTCTCGCGGAGAGGCTGCGCCGCCTCGAACTGGCTGGATTGATCTTGCAGGCGCAGGCCCGCAGGGGTTCGATACGCGGAACCTATGCTTTGACGCCGAAGGGCGCCGGGCTCATTCCCGCGCTGCAGGCGCTTGGCCAGTGGGGTGAACAGAATATTCCTGGCCGCTGGAAGTGTCCGGACCGGTTCAACGCGGCGCGCCCTGAAGATTTCCCCCGTTAGGCGAATCGGATCAGCGTGCGGGCGCGGGCTTTCGCGGCTTCTTCCTCGCGGTTCTTGGGTGGCTGGGTGGTTTCCAGGGAATCCAGGAGTTCGCGCACGCTGGCAGTGATGGAATTGACCGCGCGGTTGAACGCGTCCTCGTTGCGCAGCGACGGCTTGCTGGACCCGCTCACCTTGCGGACGAACTGAAGCGCCGCGTTGCGCACCTCGTCCTCGGTCGCTGGCGGATCAAAGTTGAAAAGCTGTCTGATGTTGCGGCACATGGCGGCCTCCCGGATAAAGTTCAGGAACCTATCTGGGCACACCCGCCGAAGAGATCAACCTCCGGTCGGGCGGCGCCGGGGCAAAGGAAGCGGCTGATTTATCCGCCTGAGAGAGGCGCAGCAGGAAGGCCCTTTGATGCCACCAGGCTTACGCCCTCACCGTGTCCTTGTAGATGCGACCATCCTTCATGATGACCTTGAGATTCTTCTCGGGATCGGCGAGCAGCCCGATATCGGCGAGCGGATCGCCGTCGACCAGAAGGATGTCGGCATATGCGTCCGGCTCGATGACGCCGATCCTGCCCGGATAGGGATTGCGCGGTCCCGACATCGCCAGCAGTTCGGCGTTGACGCCGGTCGCCATGAGCAGGATTTCGTCGTTCGAATACCAGCGGGCCATGGTGCCGAGGATCGCGCCCTGGTTCTTCGTGGCGGCCGGGTCGAACAGAAGGTCGGTGCCCCATGCGGTCTTCAGCTTGTACTGCTTCGCCAGGCCGAAGGCGGTGTCCGTGCCGGCGTACATCGTGAGCTGTTTGGTGCGGTTGGGCGACCCTTCGGGGAAGCCGTTGGAAAATTCGTTCTCGATGAAGGCCTGGCTGGAAAACCAGATGCCCTTGTCGGCCATGATTTTCGCCGTCTCCTCGTCCATCAACTGGCCATGATCGATGCAGCGGACTCCGCCACGGATGGCGGTCTGGATGGCACGCGGCGTGTAGGCGTGAACGGTAACGTAGGTGCCCCAGTTCTCGGCAGAATCGACCGCCGCTCGGAACTCCGCCTCCGTGTACTGACTGGCGTCGATGGGATCGTAGTTGGAGGCGACTCCGCCACCTGCAGCCAGCTTGAGCTGGCTCGCCCCTAACATCAGTTGCTCGCGAGCGCGCTTGAGCACCTGATCAACGCCATCGGCTATCGCGCCACCCCCAATCACGTCGCCACGGCTGAGCGGAGCATCCAGCGCGGCTGGAACTTCGTATGGCAGCCGGAAATCGCCATGGCCGCTGGTCTGCGAGATCATCGCTCCCGACGGCCAGATGCGGGGACCCGCATTCAGGCCGCCGTCGATCGCGCGCTTCAAACTGAACGAAGGCCCGGCAAGGTCCCGGATACTGGTGAAACCCCGCATCAAGGTCCGTTCGGCTTCCGCCGCCGCGGCAAGGGTGATGAACCCCACGTCCGCGGTCAACAGCTGCAGCAAGGGCAGAGAAGCCATCATGGCGTGCCAGTGCGCATCGATCAGGCCGGGCATCAGCGTGCGACCACCGCCGTCGATTATTTCGGCGCCTTCGGGCGCATCGCCGCCGGCGGATTCGACGGCCTTGATCTTGTTGCCCTCGACGATAACGCGTTGACCCTCGATCACCTTGCCCGACTTGCCGTCGAAGATCCTGACGTTGGTGAACACCACCGGTCCCGCCGGCGCATCGGGAATCGCGGCAGATGCATGCCTGGGCCAAAGGGCCGTGGCGCCGACCGCTGCAGCGCCCGCCAGAAATGCGCGGCGCGAGAACTTCTGCTCGACCAGGGCGTTGAGTCGCATGAAGGCGGGGCTGTGGCAAATACAGCCAGGTGACTGGGCGGCAGCTTCCTCGGCATCAAAGCAAGAAAACAAGGTCATCCTCCTCCTGGCATGACTTTGCAGCTCAGCCGCCTAAGCGCTGTGCATGGCGAAACAGTAGATCGCCATATGACAATTTGCAAACTCCGCAGTGCGGACGGCAGCTGAATTTCCAGGACTGAACGATTATGACCGAAATATTTACAATGGAGGGACGCGAACCGAGATGGCGCCCGCGGCTATTCGGGGTCGAGCGGTTCAGTGCCTGCGGCTTTTCCGTCGCGCGACAGGCGAATTTTCTCCACCTTGTCCTCGGCGGCCTTCAGCAGACGGTCGCAATGGGCCTTGAGCGCCTCGCCGCGCTCGTAGATCCTGATCGACTGGTCGAGCGGTACGTCGCCGCGCTCGAGATCGTCGACGATCTTCTCAAGCGCCTCGAGCGACTTCTCGAAGCTCATGGCCTTGATGTCTTCGTTCGGATCGTCGGCCATGTTCATCCTTTCATCAGGCGGCCGACATGGGCCGCAACCGAAAATGCTAGTCCCTGCAGATCGTAGCCGCCTTCGAGCAGGCTGACGAGCCTGCCCTTCGCGTGTCGATCGGCGCTGGCCATGAGTTGGCCGGTCGCCCAGTCGAAATCATCCTCGGTCAGGTTGATCTCCGCGAGCGGATCGCGGTGATGCGCGTCGAAGCCGGCGGATATGACAATCAGGTCAGGCGCGAAATTGTCGAGGGCCGGCAGGATGCGCGTGGCAAAAGCTTCTCGGAAGATATCGCTTCCGGTGCGGGGCGCCAGCGGCGCGTTGACGATGTTTCCGGCGCCGGTTTCGTCCTTCGCGCCGGTGCCGGGGTAAAGCGGCATCTGGTGGGTCGAGCAGTAGAGGACGCTGGGGTCGTCCCAGAAGATATCCTGCGTTCCGTTGCCGTGGTGCACATCCCAATCGACGATGGCGACTCGGCTAGCACCATGCGCCTTCTGCGCGTGGCGGGCGGCGATGGCTGCGTTGTTGAACAGGCAGAAGCCCATGGCGGTCGTCTTTTCCGCATGATGGCCGGGCGGACGGGAGGCAACGAACACATTGTCGGCAAGGCCGGAAAACACATCGTCGACGGCAGCATTGGCGGCACCTATTGCGGTCAGCGCCGCCTGCCAGCTCTTCGGGCTGACGACGGTGTCGGAATCGACGCGCTGGATGCCGGTCTCGGGGATCGCGGCGCGCACCTTGTCGACGAACGACTGCGGGTGGGCATAGACAATGGTGGCCGGGTCGCCTTCAGGGGCGAGCACGCGGTCGAGGGCCGCGAATTTCTCGTCCTCCAGCACGCGCTCGATGGCACGCAGCCTGTCGGGACGCTCCGGATGGCCCGGGGGCGTCAGGTGCTCCAGATAGATCGGGTGGGAATAGAGCCGGGTTGCCATGACCCGATATAGGCGCGTGCGGGCAAGGTTTCCACGCCCGGCGGTTGGCCGAAGGGGATGTTCACAGCTTAGAGCAGATGTCCGAGCCTCGTCAGATGATCTCGGTGCTGACGATCCCGATGCCGAACCCTTCGAGGCCAACATAGTGGCGCTCGCGCGAGGCGAGCAGTCTGATGGAGGAAATGCCGAGGTCCTTCAATATCTGCGCGCCGAGGCCGATTTCGCGCCATTCGCTTTCGCGGCGGCGGGCTTCGTCATGGCCCTCGCCGCCCTGGGCCGGGCGATTGCGGTCGCGGTGGCCGACGCCGACCGAACCCTCGCGCAGATAGACGATGACGCCGCGCCTGTTCTCGCCCATCGTCTTCATGATGCCCTCCAGCCGGTGGCTGGTTCCAAACACGTCGCTGACAACCTCTTCCGGGTGCAGCCTCACCGGCACATCCTCGCCATCGCGGATGTCGCCGAAGACCACGGCAAGATGCTGCATGCTGTCCCACGGCAGGGTGTAGGTGTAGGCCTTCGCCTTGCCGCCGGGCGTTTCGATGTCGAAGCAGTCGATGCGCTCGATGAGCGTCTCCTGGCGCTGGCGGTAGGCGATGAGGTCGGCGACGGAGACCTGCTTCAGACCGTGCTCGGCAGCGAACGAGGTGACCTGGGGGCCGCGCTTGACGGTGCCGTCGTCGTTGACCAGTTCGCAGATCACGCCGATCGGCGGCAGGTTGGCGAGCCTGCACAGATCGACCGCCGCTTCCGTGTGGCCAGAACGCATCAGCACGCCGCCCTCCCGGGCGACCAGCGGAAAGATATGGCCGGGGCGGGTGAAGTCCGACGCACCGACATTGCCGTTGGCCAGATTGCGCACCGTCAGGGTGCGGTCATCGGCGGAGATGCCGGTCGTCGTGCCGTGCTTGAAATCGACGCTGACCGTGAAGGCGGTGGTATGCGCGCTGTCGTTCTCGGCCACCATCGGCGAAAGGTTCAGCCGCTTTGCCTCCTCGCGGGGCATGGGCGCGCAGACGATGCCGGACGTATGGCGCACGATGAAGGCCATCTTTTCCGGCGTGCAATGCACCGCCGCGACGATCAGGTCGCCTTCGTTCTCGCGCCCGTCATCGTCCATGACGACGACGATCTCGCCGCGCTCGAACGCGCGCAGGGCTTCGACGACTCTCTTCTGATCGTAAGGCATGGGTCAGCCGTCAATGGTGAATGGTGAATGGTGAATGGCAGCCGCTCGCCCGCCGGGTCGAATTACATAGGGCATACTGTGAAGCTCTTTTCCATTCACCATTTTACCATTCACCATCTAACGGCCTACCTGTCCTCGGTGCCGCAGATAATGGTCGGCGATGGCGCAGGCAACCATCGCCTCGCCGATCGGCACGGCGCGGATGCCGACACAGGGATCGTGCCGGCCCTTGGTCATGACGTCGACGTCGTTGCCGTCCATGTCGATGGAGCGACGCGGGGTCAGGATCGACGAGGTCGGCTTGACGGCGAACCGCGCGACGATGTCCTGGCCAGTCGAGATGCCGCCCAGAATGCCGCCCGCATTGTTGGACAGAAAAACCGGCTTGCCGTCGTTGCCCATGCGCATCTCGTCGGCGTTCTTCTCGCCGGTGATCTTCGCGGCCTCGAAGCCATTGCCGATCTCGACGCCCTTGACCGCGTTGATCGACATCAGGCAGGCGGCGATGTCCTGGTCGACCTTGGCGTAGATCGGCGCGCCGAGCCCGGCGGGAACGCCCTCGGCAACGATCTCGATCACCGCGCCGACCGACGAACCGGCCTTGCGGATACCGTCGAGATAGTCGGCGAAGACCGGCACGGAAGCCGGATCGGGGGTGAAAAAGGGATTTTCGGGGTCGGCAACGAAATTCCAGTTCCAATTGGCACGGTCGATGGCCTTGTCGCCCATCGAAACCAGCGCGCCGCGCACCACCATGCCGGGCACTATCCTGCGCGCTATGGCTCCGGCCGCGACACGCGCCGCCGTCTCGCGCGCCGAAGAGCGCCCGCCGCCACGATGGTCGCGGATACCGTATTTCATCTCATAGGCGTAGTCGGCATGGCCCGGCCGGTACTGCCTGGCGATCTCGCCATAATCCTTGGAGCGCTGGTCGACATTCTCGATCAGCATGGAGATCGGCGTCCCGGTGGTCACCAGCCCACCTCCGTCCTCGATCACACCCGAGAGGATCTTCACCTCGTCGGGTTCGCGGCGCTGGGTAACGAAACGCGATTGGCCGGGCCGGCGCTTGTCCAGTTCGGACTGGATGTCGGCCAGCGTGAAGCGGATGCCGGGCGGGCAGCCATCGACCACACAGCCGAGGGCCGGCCCGTGGCTTTCGCCCCAGGTCGTGACCCTGAACAGGTGCCCGAAGGTGTTGTGCGACATCGTTGCAGCCCCGGCCCGGCATGGCGCCGGCGTCGGCTGCCTTCTATTGGCCTTTTTCCCGGTGGTCAAACCGCCGGACGACCGGTTACGCTCGGTCAACCGTCAGACGGCACGGCGCCACCAACCCGATACGCGAGGCGGCTAGCGTTGCGGTCCGGGAGCGTTTGAAGTCCCGGAAAATATCGCGGTGCAAAACCGGTCTAAAGTTTTGACACATTCTGGATGTTTCTGCTCTGCTTTGCGGTGGCACATCGCCTGCCGGCGCGAAAGCACAATAAAAGAGGTCGATTATGCGTAGCCTGACTGGCGCCCTTGCCGCCGCCCTTATGTTTTCCACCATGGTTTCCTCCGGCGCATTCGCCGCAGAGGCGGAAGGCAAGATCAAGACCGTCGACCGGGACAACCTGACCATCACGCTCGACAACGGAAAATCCTACAAGCTGCCGGGCGAGTTCGACATCGACGCGATCCAGGAAGGCATGCAGGCACTGATCGCCTACGACAAGGTCGGCGACGAGAACATGATCACCGACATGGAATTGTCGGAGTAGCGGGCGCGAGGCCGCGTCTCTCACGGCTGTCTGGAGTTCCCTCGCCGTCCGGGGTGTGCCCCTTTAAAGCCACTCCAGCCTTGAATCCTGAAGCCTGAGCACGCGTTCCTGCAGGATATCCATCTCGGCGGCTTCGGCTTCAGGCATGCGTTCGACGAGCCTGAAAAGAACGCGCAGGACGCCGCCATGCGTCACGCAGACAGTCGGGTTCTGCAGCGCGTCGTACCATGGCTTCACGCGGTCGAGCAGCATCTGGTAGCTCTCGCCGCCCTCGCCGGGTCCGACGAAGCCCCATTTGTCGCTGAGACGGGCGGCTGTGGAACCGGGCTGTCTTTCTTCCAGTTCGGCATAGGTAGAGCCCTGCCAGTCGCCGAAATGGACTTCCACCAGCCGGACATCGGTGCGGTAGCCTGAAGCGGGCAGACCCATCTCGCGGCGGATGAGTTCCATCGTCTCGCGCGTGCGCTTCAGCGGACTGGCGACGAAGTCGAACTCCTCGGGGCCGTCTATCAACTCGGCCAATCGCCGGCCGTTGCGAACGGCCTGGCCGCGGCCAAGCTCCGACATGTCGGTGTCGGCCTGGCCCTGCAACCTCAGCTCGGCGTTCCAGCCGGTCTGCCCGTGCCTGACGAAATAGCAGAGTGGCGGCATGCGCGGGCCTGTCGTTGCGTTGGAGCCGCCAGGCTCAATCCTTGATGGTGGAAATGTCCGGCGAATCGAGGCCCTTCATGCCGACGACGTGATAGCCGGCGTCGACATGGTGGACTTCGCCGGTCACGCCACGCGAAAGATCCGAAAGCAGATAGACGCCGGTGTCGCCGACTTCCTCCGTGCTGACGGTGCGGCGCAGCGGCGAATTGTACTCGTTCCACTTGAGAATATAACGGAAGTCGCCGATGCCGGAAGCCGCCAGCGTCTTGATCGGACCGGCGGAGATCGCGTTGACGCGGATGTTTTTGTTGCCGAGATCGACGGCGAGATAGCGGACGCTGGCCTCAAGCGCTGCCTTGGCGACGCCCATCACGTTGTAGTGGGGCATGACCTTCTCGGCGCCGTAGTAGGTGAGCGTCACCATCGAGCCGCCATCCGTCATCAGCGGCTCGGCGCGCTTGGCGATGGTGGTGAAGGAATAGACGGATATGTCCATCGTGCGCAGGAAGTTGTCGCGCGTCGTGTCGACATAGCGGCCGGTCAGTTCGTCCTTGTCCGAGAAGGCGATGGCGTGGACGAGGAAGTCCAGCTTGCCCCAGTGCCTGCCGATGTTGTCGAACACTGCGTCGAGGCTCGATGGGTCGGTTACGTCGCAGTGGCCGGCGAGGTGCGCCCCAAGTTCCTGCGCGAGAGGCTCGACGCGCTTGCGGAACGCATCGCCCTGATAGGTCAAGGAAAGCTCGGCGCCGTGCTCTGCACACGCCTTGGCGATGCCCCAGGCGATCGAGCGATTGTTGGCCACACCGAGGATCAGGCCTTTCTTGCCGGCCATCAGGCCCTGACCAACCGTCATTTTGGGATTCTCCCTGCTCGAAACAGCGTTGCTGCCTATCGCACAGGCACATGGCGCCTTCAAGCGGCTAGAACATCCTGAGAGAGAATGACCGTCTTGGCAGGCGCGATCCGGCTCAGGCGGACGCCATCAGCCCTTGCGCAGCAGGGACTCCAGTTCGGCATCCCGCTCGGCGGGCAGCATAATGCGGACATGCGCGTAGAGATTGCCGTGACCGCCGGTCTTTTCCGGCAGCCCGCGCCCCTTGATGCGCAGAACCTTGTCCGAGCTAGACCAGGCAGGCACGTTGACCGCCAGTCGGCCGGTCGGCGTATCGACCGCGAGCTTGGCGCCCAGCACCGCATCCTTCAGCGCAACCGGCAGGTCGACATGCAGGTCGCGGCCCTCGACGCGGTAGAGCGGATGATTGCGCAGGCGTATCTTGACCAGCGCATCGCCGGCCCCGCCGGGGCCGGGTTCGCCCTGCCCCTTCAGGCGTATCGTCTGGCCGTCCTCGACGTACGACGGAAGCTTGACGGCGATCTTGCGGCCGTCGGGGAACTGCGCCGTGACCTTCGGAGCGGTCGCGGCCTCCTCGACAGTGATGTCGAGCGTCACGTTCAAATCGTGGCCGGTCGGCGCGCCGCGCGGGCCGCCTGCTCCGGCACGTTGCGAGAACGCCTCTCCGAACAGCCCGCTGAAGATGTCGCCGGCGTCGTTGCCGCCAAAGGGGTCGCCGCCGCTGCGGAATTCGAAGCGCTGGCCTCCGGGGCCTGCCTGCTGGCGACGGAAACCGGCGAAGGGATCGCCGCCGGCCCCGCCCTCGAAGCCCTGGAAGCGCGGCTTGCCCTCGGCGTCAATCTCGCCGCGGTCGAACGCCTGGCGGTTTTTCTCGTCGCCAACGATCTCATAGGCCTGATTGGCCGCGGCGAATCGGTCCTTCGCCTTCGAATCGTTAGGATTCTGGTCGGGATGGTGCTTCTTGGCCAGCTTGCGGTAGGCCGCCTTTATGTCCTTTGCCGAGGCGTTCTTGGCAACGCCCAGCACCTCATAGGGATCGCGCATCGTCTCTTGCCTGCGAAAACTGGGATAGGTCGCCTGTTATATGCGCTCGGCTAGGAAGAAATTCCAGAGGCTGCCGGCATAACTTACAGGGGTTCGAAATCCTGCATCTTCCAAGCGCCGGGCCCCTCCATGCAGGCCTCGCCCTTGAACATGGCAATGCCGTCGAAGCTCTCGCGGCTCGCCCTGAATGCCCGGCACACCACCCCGCTCTGCCGGGATTCG
>JAPLOZ010000100.1 GCA_026400435.1 Hyphomicrobiales bacterium
AGGCAGACGGCAGCGCGGGCCGGCGTGAGATTGTCGTGGAGTTGCCAAGGCAGGTGCCGGACGGGCTCGCCTTCGACGCCGACGGCGATCTCTACATAAGCCTCTACAATCCCAACATCATCTACCGGCTCACCACCGGCGGGGAATTGCTGACCCTCTACGACGACTGGGAGCAACTGATGCTGGTTGCGCCGACCAACATCGCCTTTGCCGGCCCTGAACTGAAGACGCTGATCATCGCCTCGATCTGCGGCTGGTCGGTCCACGCGGCGCCCATGCCGGTAGCCGGGTTGCCGGTGCGCTACCCAAGGCTCTGAACCTTCAGATCACAAGATAGCCGCCGTCAACCGGCAGCGTGACCCCGTTGATGAAGCTTGCAGCGTCGGACGCCAGAAAGGCTACGGCCGCAGCCACTTCGCGCGGCTCGCCGAAACGCCCGGCCGGGCAATGCCAGGCAAGCCATTCCTCCGTCGTCGCATCGCCCTTGCCGCCCATGTCGGTGTCGATGAACCCCGGCGCTACTGCGTTGACCCTGACGCCGAACGGCGCCAGTTCACGGCACAGCCCCTGGGTAAACGAGCGGATGCCGCCCTTCGACGCGGTATAGCCGATGTGGGCGAAGGCGCTGGTGAATGCCACGACCGACGAAACGCTGATGATCGTGCCGCGCGTCGCCTTGATGGCCGGCAGGAAAGCGCGTGTCGTTTCGAACGTACCGGTCAGGTTGACGCCGATGTTGCGGTCCCAGGCGGTCGCCGAACCGGCGTCCGTGATGCGTTCCATTCCCGCCACGCCCGCATTGTTGACGAGGATCGACAAGTCTCCATAGACATCGGCGATACGGGCCGCGAAGGCCGGCATCCCCGGGCGGTCCGTGACATCGAGCTTTTCAGCGAAGACCTGCAGGCCGTCCTGGGTCATGCTTTCGGCAGTCTTTCGGGCTTCGTCGACGAGTACGTCGGCGAGTATGACGCGAGCGCCATTCTCCGCCAGCGCTCGACCGATCGCGGCGCCCAGTCCCCGGGCCGCTCCGGTCACCAGTGCCAGGCGGTTGTCCAGTCCCATGTCTGCGCTCCCGTCTCCGTCGCCGCTCAGAGCTTCGGCGTCCGGTAGAGTACCTTGCCCTTCACAGAAATCTCGGCGTCGACGAGGTATTTGCGCATGCCTTCCGTGCTCATCGTGATGCCCAGGCCCGGCGATGCCGGCACGTTAACCTCACCGTTCGCGTCGGGTGTCAGATGCGTCTCGCACATGTCCCAGGCGACGGACTTGGGCGCGAAGGGATATTCGCAGATCACGTCCTTCTCGAGCCCGGCGAAGGGCTGGATTGAGGCGCACAGCGCCAGATGCGAGGTGAAGGTGTGGTTCACATAGGTCACGCCGCGCTCCGACGCATAGTCGGCAACCGCCTTGGCCGGGCCTATGCCGCCGATGCGGCCGCAGTCGATCTGGATGAAGGCGACCTTGCCGTAGTCGATGAGCTGACGCGCCATGTGCACGTTGTGCGACGCCTCGCCGCCGGCCAGCTTGATCTTGCCGCTGCGCGCCGCGAGCCTGCCATAGGCATCGTAGGCGCCGCCGTGGAAGGGCTCCTCCAGCCAGACGGCGCCAACCTCCTCCAGCGCGGGGATGCGGGCCGCAGCGGCATCGACGTCCTCCCGGAAGATCTGCCCGGCATCGATCAGCAGCCTGCCTTCCGGGCCGATGCCTTCGCGGGCCGCCTGGAGATGGTCGCGGTCCTCGGCGAGGCTGCCGCGGCCGAACGGTCCCCATCCGCATTTCACCGCGCGGTAGCCCTTGTCGCGCGCAGAACGGCAGCCGGCCAGCGTTTCTGCCGGCGTGTCGCCGAACAGTTGCGAGGCGTAGGGAAGCTTCGAGTATGCCTTCTTGTAGCCGAGCAGCTCGTAGACCGGAGCTTTGCGCTTCCTGCCGAGCACATCCCACAGCGCCATCTCGATGCCGGACCAGGTGTGGGCGGCCTGAAGCAGGTCCATGCATTCGAGGTCGACGGCGGCGGCGAGCGCCGCGATGTCGGCCGGCGAGTCCACCTTCTTGCCGAGCACCACGGCCTCGACCGGCTTGCAGGCACCGTGCGACATCGGGGCGACATAGGCGGCGATCGAGGTCAGCGGAGAGGCCTCGCACTCGCCCCAGCCGATGACCCCGTCGGCCGCGACGCGCACCAGCAGGGCATCCTGGCTTCCGTCGCCAATATCCTCGACGACGGGCATGGACAGATAGAAGAAATCAACGGCTTCGATTGGCATGCGTGGCTTCCTTGGTCAAACGCTGAAAGTTGAAAGGGCGGTTTCGTCGATGGTTACGCCCAGGCCGGGCTTGGTTGGCAGGGGAATGCGGCCGTCGACGATCGGCAGTTCCTCTGAGCAGAGCTCCATCCTCAGCCGTGAATCGGCAAGCTCGCGCGGCAGGAATTCGATATGCGTGCAGGTGGGCGATACCACCGACAGATGTGCGGAGGCGGCGATGCCGATCGCCGACTTCCAGCAATGCGGCACCACCAGCAGGCCGTGGTCGGCGGCGTGCATAGCGACGCGCTTGGCCTCGGTCAGGCCGCCGACGCGGCCGACATCGGGCTGCGCTACATCCAGCCCGCCGGCGCGGAAAAGCTCGAGGAATTCGAAACGCGAGTTCAGCCATTCGCCGGCGGCGACGCGCATCGGCGACGCCTTCACCAGCCTAGCGTAGCCCTCGACGTCGTCGGAGGGCAGCGGCGTCTCTATGAAGAAGATGTCCTGGTCGGCGAACATCTCCATGGCGCGCAGCGCTTCCTTCCAGTCGCGCCAGGCATAGGCGACGTCGACCATGACGGTCATGTCGGGACCGATCGCCTTGCGGCAGGCGGCGACGATATTGGCAATCTCGCGATCGTCCTCGATCTGCAGCGAGTTGTGCGAGTATGGCCCCTTGGTGCAGACCTCCAGCTTCACTGCGCGGAAGCCGAGCTCCTTGGCCTTCACCGCGCGTTCCACAAGGATGCGCGTGTAGGTGTCGAGGTCGTCGCCCTCGGGCAGCAGCGAGGCGTAGGGCGTAATGACGGGATTGACCGCGCCGCCGAGCAACTGCCAGCACGGCTTGCCCTCGACCTTGCCGCGCAGGTCCCACAGCGCCATGTCAAGCGCCCCGATGGCGCAGATGCCGAGCCCGCGACGGCCGGTCATCGCCGAGCCCTTGTACATCCGGTCCCAGAGGCCCTCGACGTCGCTCGGGTCCGCCCCGACAAGCATCTCCGTCAGGCCTTGGCCCATGATGTGCGTGCCCCGCGCCTCGATCATCGCGCGCGCCACCCACGGGTTGGTGTCGGTTTCGCCGATGCCGACATGGCCGTCATCGGTATGGATCTTGACGACGAGATTGTCCTGCGCCGACGAGTTCGCATCGGCGCGATAGTCCGGCATGAGCAACACGAAACACTCGATCTTGGTTATCTTCACTGTGCTGCTCTCCCGTCGTCAATGTCTGTTGCGTTCGGCCAGGTGGCCAGACTGGTCAGTTCGTCCAGGGAATGATGGCAGCGAATGCGCAACCCCTGGTCCGTCTCCCGCCAGGGCGGGCGTTCCTTCGTGCAGATTTCCCCGATCTGCCAGGCGCACCGGCCGGCGTAGGCGCAACCCTTGTCCGACGGCGCGTTCGCCGCTTCATTGCTTGCGCCGCCCTTGTGCGCATTGGGCTTGAGCGGCGCCGGCACAGCCTCGAGCAGGCTGTGCGTGTAGGGGTGGAACGGCGCCGAAAAGACCTGGTCGCGGCGACCTATCTCCATGATGTCGCCGCGGAAAAGCACGCAGACGCGATCGGCCAGCATGCGCACCACCGCGAGGTCATGCGAGATGAACAGCATGGCGACGCCGCGCTCGGCCTTGAGGCGCTGCAGCAACGCCAGGATGCTGGCCTGCACGGACACGTCGAGTGCCGAAAGAATCTCGTCGCACAGAAGGAGGGACGGCTCGGCGACCAGTCCGCGCGCGATGGCGACACGCTGCCGCTCGCCACCCGACAGCTCGTCGGGAAAGCGCGCTGCGTATTTTCCGTCGAGCCTGACATCGGCGAGCGCCGCCTGCACCCTTGCCTCGGAGGCATGTCCGAAGAAGAACGCCAGGGGACGCGCCAGCGCCTTGGCGATGCGCGCGCGGGGGTTCAACGACGCGTCCGGGTTCTGGAACACGAACTGGATCAGCCTGCGCTCCTCCGGCGTGCGCTGCCTCACCAGGCCGGCGAGCGGCTTGCCCGCCAGGGCAATGGTTCCTTCGGCAGGCGCGATCAACCCTGCGACGGCGCGCGCCAGCGTCGACTTGCCGCTGCCGGATTCGCCGACCAGGGCGAAGGTCTCGCCCTTGCCTATGTCGAGGCTGATGTCGCGGATGGCGACGAAAGCACCGCGTCCCGATCCATAGGTCACGGTGACTTTGTCGATGGCGAGCAACCGGTCGGGGTGGTCGACTTCGGGCGCCTGCGACACCGCGCGGGCATCCGCGGGCACCGCAATCTCGTGCCAGCGCCAGCACGCGACCTCTCGCGACGGTCCGGCAGGCTCCAGTTCCTGCCGCTCCTCGAAACACTCCGGCGTCGCCCAGTCGCAACGCGGCGCAAACGGACACCCCTTGGGCAGTTCGTGCCGTTGAAGCAGGCCGCGCAAGGGCCGCGCCGGCAGGCCCGATCGATCCTCGATCCTCGGGATGGAGCCGATGAGGCCGCGCGTGTAGGGATGCTTCGGATCGGTGAAAAGTTCGGCGGTCGGCGCAATCTCGACCATCCGCCCGGCATACATCACGCCGACGCGGTCGGCGATCTGCGAAAGAAGTCCGAGATCATGCGTCACGTAAAGCATCGACATCTTGAGCCGCGCCCGGAGATCGATCAGGAGCGCGACGATCTGCTCCTGGGTCGTCACGTCGAGGCCGGTCGTCGGCTCGTCGAGCACGACGAAAGCCGGATCGCAGGCCAGCGCCATGGCGATGCAGACCCGCTGCTGCTGACCGCCCGATAGCTGGTGGGGGTAGCGCCGCAGAAACTCCGGCTTTGCAGGAAGGCCCACAAGGCCGAACAGCTCCAGCGTGCGGTCGACGCGTGCGGCGGCAGCGTCCGCGCCATGGGCGGCCAGGATTTCGTCGATCTGGCTGCCTACCCTGATACCGGGGTTGAGCGCCGTGGTCGGATTCTGCGGCACGAAAGCGACACGCGCACCCCGGACCCGGTCGAGGCCGCTCCTGTCTAGCGCCAGCAGATTGCGATCCTCGAAATTGATCGCGCCGGCGTCCGTACGCATGGCAGGCGGCCGGTAGCCAAGCATCTGCAGCGCGATCGTCGACTTGCCGCAGCCGGACTCGCCGACCAGCCCGAAGACTTCGCCCGGCGCGACAGCGAAGGTGACGTCCTCGACCACCCGTGTGAAGCCCGCCCCCTGCCGATAGGAGACGGACAGCCCCTCGACTGAAATGACGGGCTTTGCGTCCATCACTGGACACCAAGCTTGACGGTGCGGCCGAGGATGCGCGCCAGCCCCTCGGTGAAGAGGTTGAGGCCGACGACCAGCGAGGCGAGCGCGAGTCCCGGTCCCAGGACCGTGATCGGCGTGACGATGATCAGCGCGCGGTTTTCGCTGATCATCAGGCCCCACTCCGGGGTCGGCGGACGCAATCCGAAACCCAGGAAGCCGAGCGAGCCGATCAGCACCGGCGCGTAGCCGGCGCGCAGCGCGAACTCGACCAGCAGCACGCTGGTGGCATTGGGCAGAAGCTCGCGCCGCATCACGGACCAGGCGCTTTCGCCACGCAGGCGCGCCACCGTCACATGGTCCCTCGTTGCGATGTCCACGGCAACCGAACGCGCCATGCGCGCGATGCGCGGCGCGTAGACCAGCGCCACGACCAGCACGATCAGCACCGGGTTTCCGGCAAGCTCCGGGCCTGCCGCCGCAATCGCGATCAGCGCCAGCACCAGAAACGGAATGCTGATCAGCGCTTCGAGGAAGCGCTGGAGAACCTCGTCTATCCAGCCTCCCACGTAACCGGAAAGCAGGCCCAGTACTGCGCCCACTATAAGCCCGAGCAAGGTTCCCGAAAGCGACAGCAGGATGACGATGTGGCTGCCATGGACGACGCGCGAAAAGATGTCGCGTCCGAGTTGATCTACGCCGAAGGGATGCGTCCAGCTCATGCCGGAAAGCGGCCGGCCGGTGCCCATCTGCGAAAAGCCGTATGGCGCCCAGAACTGGCCCGTCGCGGCAACGAGCAGGTGCGCAACGAGCACGATCAGTCCGATCCGGAAGCTCAACGGCGTCTGCCGCCAGAGCGACGGAAGGCTGGTCCAGCGGCTCCTGGTTCGGCCGGGCGGCGCGGATAGGGTGTCGACGCTCATCGTCAGCCCGTCCGCAGACGTGGGTTGAGCAGGATCGCCGCAACATCCGCGATCAGGTTGGCGACGACATAGACGAAGGCCGAGATCATCACCGTGGCCTCGATGACCGGCAGGTCGCGAAGCTGCAGCGAATCGACCAGCAGGCTTCCGAAGCCGGGGTAGGAGAACACCTTTTCGACCACGACCACGCCGCCGACGAGGTAGGCGAGGTTGAGCGCGGTGACGTTGAGCGTGGGTACAAGCGCGTTGGGCAGGGCATGCCGCAAGAGTACGCGCCGGCGCGACAGACCCTTCAGCTCCGCCATCCGGATGTAGTCGGAATCCAGGACCTCGATCAGGTTGTCGCGCAACATGCGGACAGCATAGACCGCCATCACGATGGCCAGGGTAAGCGCCGGCAGCGTCATCGCCCTGAAGTATTCCCACGCGCTGGAACTCTGATCGACCAGCGAGATCGCCGGGAGCAGCGGGATCATCACCACGAAGGCGAGCAGGAGGATCGTCGCCAACAGGAAATCCGGCACCGACAGCAGCACCAGGGTCACCACGGAAAAGGCATGGTCGACGGAACGGTCGCGGTTCAGCGCCTGCAGCAATGCCGGGATGATGGTCAACGGCAGGTAGATAAGGAACGCGTAGGCCGACAGCAGGACCGTGTTGAAGATACGCGGCGCGAGGATTTCCTCGACCGGCCTGCTTGACACCAGCGACTGTCCCAGTTCCCCGGTCACCAATCCGCCAAGCCACGACAGGTATCGGACAGGCGCAGGCTTATCCAGACCGAGTTCGGTTCGCAGTTGCCCAAGCGTCTCGGGCGTCGCGTCGCGACCCAGGATGCGGGAGGCAACATCGCCGGGCAACACTTCCAGCATTGAGAAAATGATCAGCGACACCAAAAGCAGCGTCACGACCGACATCAGCGACCGGCGGATCACCAGTTTCAAGATGGTCACGCCGGTTCCCCATCGGTCGGCAAACGTCTGTGACGGACCTCGGGCAAGATGCCCGAGGTCCGTATCCTATTACTTGCAGCTCAGATCTTCAAAGTTGAGATTGAAGTTCTGCGCCCGCGGCGTGTAGCCATCGCAGCCGGCGCGCAGCGCCAGCACCTGGTGAACGAACATCGGCAGGACCAGACCGCCTTCCGTAGCGAGAAGCTCACCCGTCTGCTGGAACAGCTTGGTACGCTCCGCCGCATCGACGGTAGTGTTCGCCTTCAGCAGCATCGCATCGTAGTCAGGACGTTCCCAGTGCGTCTCTTTCCACTTGGCGGTCTGCGTGTAGGCGGTGGCAAGCCCCTCTCCCGGCGGACGCATCGACCAGGCTGAGGTCACCGCCGACTTCTTAAGCCACACGTCGTCCCAGAAGCTTTCGGCCGGCGTCACGATGACGTTTATGTCAAAGCCTGCCGGCTTCGCCATCTCGGCATAGACCTGCGCCATCAGCACCATGCCTGGCACGCCCTCGGCGGTGTACAGATCGAACTTCAGGCCGTCGGGGTAGCCAGCCTCGGCCAGCAGCGCCTTGGCCTTTTCGATGTCCTGCTTGGGCGCTTCCTTGACGTAGGAGGCAGGGCTTCCGACCGGAACCGGATTGTCAGCGCCTGGCTCGCCGAAGCCGAGCAGAACGGTATCGACCATCGCCTGCCTGTCAACGACGAGCTTCATCGCCTCGCGGACCTTCGGATTGTCGAAGGGCGGCGTGTCGATCCATACAGAAACCGTCATGGAATTCGACGCGGCAGTCTCGAGCAGCTTGACCGACGGATCGTCTTTCAGCGTCGAGATGACCGAAGGATCGACGTTCAGCATCAGGTCGACCTGGCCCGCTTTGATCGCCGATACGGCGGCGACCGCTTCCTGCGCCACGGTGATGCGCAGGCACTCTGCCTTCGGCTGGCCGGCGTTCCAGTAGTTCGGGTTCTTGCGCAGGATGCGCACCGGCGCATTCGGCGTAAACTGCTCCTGCATGAACGGGCCGGTTCCGTCGGCCTTCAGCCTAAGCGTCTCGCCGGTGGCGCCGTCAGGCACGATGTTGGTGAACTTGTTGGTGATCAGCACCGGCAGTTCGACGACCGGGTTCTTGGTCTTGAAGACGACCGTCGTCGCGTCCGGCGCCGTGATGCCGTCCGGATCGAGAAATTCGAGGACGGCGCGCGCGCCGGATCCGGTCTTCTCGTCAAGCAGGCGCTTGAAGCTCCACACCACGTCCGCCGAAGAAAAATCTTTGCCGGAGTGAAATTTCACGCCTTCGCGAAGCTTGAAGGTCCATGTCAGTCCGTCCTCCGACACCGACCACTCGGTGGCGAGTTCGGGCAGGACGTTGAAGTTGTCGTCGATGTCGACCAACCGGTTGTACACGGCGAAGGTATGGTAGGCGTCGTCGCCGGAATGCATGTCGGCGGGATCCATCGACTGCTTCTCGCCGCTCCATTCGTAGCCGAGTATCTTCACGCACTCATCGCCGGCGGCAGCGAATCCCGATGTCGCCGAACCTGTCAGACCGAGCACCGCGACCGCGGCGCCGGATAACCATCGTGTCATTTTCATTGACTTGCTCTCCCTGACAAACAAGTTCCCCGTACACGCTTTTCCGAAATGCCGGATACACGTACATTTATGTAGAATGGGACAATATCCGTGTTAGCCTGCGAGTCAAGAAAGTGCGCGCAAAGCGTCGCGAAAATTCAGACGGCAACCCTGGACAGGTGGCATCTATGGGGTCCTTGAAGCTGCGCGGCATGACGTGGAACCATCGTCGCGCGATCGATCCCCTCGTAAACACGATCCCACTGTTCCAGCGTCGCCGTCCGGGCGTCGAGATCGAATGGTCGGCTCGGCCACTGAGCGGCTTCGAATTCACTTCGGTCGATTCACTCGCTGCCGAATATGATCTGATCGTGCTTGATCATCCGTTCATGGGAGCGGTCGCGGCATCCGGTTGCCTGGCGCCGCTCGACGGGATTGCAGGTCTCTCGGACAACGCTTTCGTCGGCCCGTCGCTCGCAACCTACCGCATGAACGGCAGCCTGTGGGCGCTGCCCATTGATGCCGCATGTCAGGTCGCGGTTTCACGGCCCGACCTGATGCGATCGCTCGATGCCACGCCGCCAAGAAACTGGAGCGAGCTCGTTGAACTCGGCGCGCTGGCCATGCGCAAGCACATGCACCTCGCCATCGGGCTGGCCGGCGTCCACAGCCTGATGACCTTCTTCACCCTGATGGCCAATCTCGGCAGAGCGTGCTCGACCACGCAGGACCTGCCCTTCGCCGACCGTCGCATGGCCGGGGAAGCGCTGGGGCTCATGCGCGGCCTGCTGGCGTTTTGCCCGCCTGACGTGCTCGACTGGAACAGCATCCGGCTGCATGACGAGATGGTCGCCCGCGACGATCTCGTCTTCTGCCCCGCCGTCTATTGCTATGCTACCTATGCCGAGGCTGACCAGCGCAGGCCCTTGCGCTTTCACGATCTGCCCGGCCCGATGGGGCCGTCCGGGTCGACGATCGGCGGCACCGGCCTTGCCGTCTCAGCGCACCGCCCGCATGTCGACGCCGCGCTGGATTACGTGCGGTTTGCTGCCGAGCTATCCACGCAACGGGCCTTCGCTGGCTATCACGGACAACCGGCACTGCGCCCGGTCTGGCTCGACGAGGCGGTCAACGCACGGTTTGGCGGCTGTTATCGCGACACGCTCGCCACGATGGACGCCTGCTGGACGAGGCCGCGCTACAACGGTTACCTCGCCTTCCAGGAAAAGGCCGGCGAGTTGGTAGAGGCCCATCTGCGCGGCAATATCGGCGAGAGCATGCTGCTGGACCGGCTGGAGCGCCTGCACGCCGGCACCTGAGGCCCGCGGCGCTAGCCGAGCCGGCGAGACAGCTTTTCCGCCGCGCTCATGACGCGTTCGATCAGGTAGTCGCGGTTAGCCTTCACGAGGCGCTGCTCCGGAGCGACTACGCTGAGCGCGGCGATGCACCGGCCGGCGGCGTCGACGACTGGCGCCGCCACGCAGCCGGCGTGCTCGTTGGTCTCGTTGAGTTCGGTCGCATAGCCCTGGCGACGGAACTTGCGTATTTGCGCGACAAGCTTCTTCAGATCGGTCGCGGCCCGCCCGGTCGGTGACGGGCGTACCGTCGCACCGAGAAGCGCCGTCAGCGCCTTGTCGTCGAGGTCGGAAACGAGCAGCCGGCCAGCCGCCGCCCAGTTGACCGGCACGCGCGAGCCCACCTGGCTGATGATGCGCAAGGCACGTACGCCCTCCTCCTTGAGAAGAACCATCATCAGGTCGTTGTCGAGAACCGAAAGCTGCACGGTTTCGCCTGTCTCGTCGCGCAGTTGTTCGGCAATGCGCGCACCGTCCTTGAGAAGATCGACATGGCTGCGATAGGCCATGCCGAGCTCGAACAGCTTGCGTCCGAGAAACAGCCCGCTGCCGCGGCCAGACGGCGCGAGATAGTCGCCTTCCGACAGGGTCCGGACCAGTTCGTAGGCGGTCGATTTCGGAATCGACAGTTCGGCGACGATCTGCGCCACCGTGATGGGTTCGCCGCGATGCAGCATCAGCTCGAAGATGTCGAGCGCGCGCCTTACGCTTCGCGAGCCCGTCGATTCTTCCTCCGCCGCCACTTCCGGAGCTGTCTCCGGCTGGTTCCTGCCGTTGGATTTCAATGTTGTGCTCATGTGATGTCTTTCCAGTACCACGGACTATTGTCCGCCATTTGGAAACGAATGTGTCGCTTGGTGCTATTGGGGACGGGCGTTCATGAAGATTGCGGATATCGAGGTTATCTCACTGCGCGTAGTAGGCTGTACCGGAACTACTTCAACGGGTCATACGACAATTGGCCGCTTGTCGTCCACATCGACAATGTTCGGCTAGTCCACCCGCCAGCGTTCCACCAGGTCTTCGTTGAGGTCAATGCCGAGGCCCGGCCCGGTCGGTAGCTCCATGAAGCCGTCGACGACGGCGGGTTCGGGCGAAACCAGTTCGCGGCGCAGCGGACTGTCAAAGACGCGCGGCGAGACATATTCGAACATCGGCGCTGCCGGACAGGCAGCCTGGAAGTGCCGCCCGGCAGCCGAGGTGATGCCGGTCTTCCAGCCGTGCGGAACTACCTCGGCGCCGGCAAGCTCGCACATGTCGGCGATGCGCCGGATCTCGGTCAGCCCTCCGCCGCGCCCGATGTTGGGCTGTACGACGCCGACCTTGCCGACGGTCAGCCATTCGCGGACCTCGAAGCGGGTGGCGGCGGCTTCCGCGCCGCCGATTCGGACGGAGCTCCTTTCCGCCAGCCTGGCATGGCCGGCTAGGTCGTCGTGCTGCAGCGTCGCCTCGGCGAAGAAGATGTCGGCTTCGGCGACGCGCTCGAGCGCGTAGAGCGCGTCGTGCCAGTCCTTCCAGCGATAGCCGAAGTCGACCGCCATCGCGATGTCTTCTCCAAGCATGCGGCGGCCTTCAAGGATCAGGCCGACCAGCTCGCGGTCCGTGACGAGGTCGTAGAACAACACCTCCATCTTGACGGCCCGGAAGCCGGCTTGAAGCGCCATGTCGAACTGGCGGCCGATCTCGGTCATGAGTTCGCGTACCGGGCGGCCCTGCGCCAGGCCCGGGAAGATCGTGCAGTAGGGCCTGAGCTTCTCGCGGCGCGCGCCGCCCATAAGCTTGTAGGCGGGGATGCCGAGCTGCTTGCCGGCAAGGTCGTGCAGCGCGATGTCGATGGCCGAGATGGCGTGGATGCCAAGGCCGCGACGTCCAGGCCAGAAGGTGCCGTCGTAGAGCTTCTGCCAGATGCCGGCGATCTCGACCGGATCCTCGCCCACAAGGATTTCGCTGGCGTTGCGGCTCCACAGATGCGCGGTCGGCATTTCGAGGAAGCTCTTGACGGCCGATGGCGGCGCGTCGGTCTCGCCAAAACCGTAGCGGCCGTCCTCGTCGTGGACCTTGACGATGACGGTGTCGGCGGTTCCGTCGAGGTCGTTGGCGGAACTCACCGGCGAGAAGACCGGGATCGCTTCGATGCGGCTGATCCTGCTCGTCATGGCGGCCTCAGTAGACCGCGCGGCCGCCGGTCAGGTCGAAGGTGAAGCCGGTGGTGAAGCTGCAGGCGGGCGAGACGATGAAGGAGATCATCTCGGCGGCCTCGTCAAGCTCGCCGCAGCGCTTCATCGGAATGCGGTCGGTCATGTAGCGGACCTGCGCCTCGGGCATCGCCGCGACCATGGGCGTGCGGATGACGGCAGGCGCCAGAGCGTTGATTGTGATGCCCGTCTCGGCATAGTCCTTGCCCATCGACTTGACCATGCCGATGACGCCGGCCTTGGTGGCCGAATAGGCGGTCATGCCGGCGTTGCCGTCCTTGCCGGCGATCGAGGCGAGGTGGAGAATGCGGCCGTAGCCACGGTCGAGCATGTGCGGCAGCACCGCCTGGGAGACGAGCAGCGGGCCGAGCATGTTGACGCGGTAGACGAACTCGAAATCGTCGGGATCGACCTGATGCGCCTTCAGATTGGTGGCGCCGGTGACGCCGGCGCAGTTGACCAGGGCGTGAAGCTGGCCGGCTTCGCGCAGGACAGCGTCCCACACGGCCTTCTGCGCAACACGGTCGGTGATCTCGATCGCGTGGGCGGTGGCCTTGCCGCCGGCCGCGATGATGCCCGCCGCGGCCTCGGCCGCACCCTTGCCGTCACGGTCGAGGCAGACGACGGTCGCGCCGCGGATAGCCATCAGCGCGGCGGTCGCACGCCCGATGCCGCTCGCCGCCCCGACGATGGCAATCGTGTAGGGCGTCGGAAAATCGGTCATGCGCGGCTCCTCCCAATACTCGCCGGCGGACAAGCGCCGCCGGACATCCTGGCCGACCATAGGCCATTCCGATTATCCAGACAATCGTCCGCAATGCCGGACCTGTGGGGTTCTTTGAGGGAAACTCAGGCGCCGTAGTGCCTGCCATAGAGCGCAACGATCGCGTCGAACACGCCGGGGCCGCCGGCGGCGATCGGCGTACCCTGCAGAAGCACGGTGGCGGGATCGGGCGCGACGACGCGGCCGCCGGCTTCCTCGATGAGCAGCAGCCCGGCGACGCAATCCCACGAATTCATGTGCTGCTCGACATAGCCGGTCAGCCGGCCGGCGGCGACATAGGCGAGCATAAGCGCGCCCGACGCGTTGCGGAAGAAGACGCCGCCATGGCCAATCAGGTCGGCGATCAGCGCCGGCACCCTGGAGTCGCGCTGGCGGCTGGCGTAGCCGACGCCGATGGAGCCGTCGGCGAGGCTGGTGGACGAACTGACGCGCATCGGCCGGCCGTTGAGGAACGCGCCGCCGCCCCGCTCGCCCGAAAAGGTCTCGCCGGTGATGGGCTCGTGGATGACGCCGATCTCAGTGACGCCGTGCCTGGCGCAGGCGATGACGACGCACCAGGCCGGGATGCCCTTGACGAAATTGGCGGTGCCGTCGATCGGGTCGATGACCCAGGTGTAGCCTGTCGTGCCCGATGTCGGCGCATACTCCTCGCCGACGATGCCGTCGTCGGGATAGGCTTTCTGCAGCTCGCCGCGCACGAACAGCTCGACCTCGCGGTCGGCCTCCGACACCATGTCCTGGTGGCCCTTGCTCTCGACGGTGAGCTGGTCGATGCGGCGGAAGAACTCCATGCCGAGCTTGCCGGCGCGCTCGGCGAGCTCGCGGGTGAAGGTCAGGCGTTCGCTGGTCATGGCGTGTCGGAGCCCCCGGTGTTTTTCGGATCGGCGCCTTCATAGGCAGTTCGCGCCGATAGGGGAAGGGGTGGGTTGCTTTCGCTCACGGCCGTACACTCGCTTCGCTCGTTGGCCTCCGCCCCCTCGACAGGCTCGGGGGCGCGCCATAGGGCGCGACGCCCGCTTGGGCTTGCGGCCTTTGGCCGAACGGGCGCGCTTCCTCATCGCCACGCCCGCCGAAGCGTCTGGCCTTTGATCCCTCGCCCTTCGACAAGCTCAGGGTGAGGGAGAGGGATGGATGAGGTCGGGAAGCAACGCCCGGGACCACGCCATCTTTTTGTTGTTGTGCGGCGCGGTTTCCCGGGCGTCGCCGGCGTTCTTGCCCTACCTGATGGGGACGCAGCGCGAAGAGCACCGCGCGACCTCGGTCAGGGCCCGGACCTCAGGGCTCATCACCCAGCCGCGTTACCGTCCGGGACATGATCCTTGTCCGAAAAGCGGTTTCCCACCTTTCGGGGTCATGCTCCGACGCGACCGATCCGGCGCCGCCACCCTCCCCTGATACCCGGTGCGCACCAGGTTCCCGCGAGGGCGGTGAGGGGATTATGCGGGAGGTGGCAGGGGTGGGGATGGAATGGGGGGATAAATGTGCGTGGCGGGCGCGGCCCTTATCTCTCCCCTTGCGGGAGAGAAAGCGATTTCAACATCTTAGCCGGAGCGAATGCGCAGGCTAAGTGTTAGAAATCGCAAGTGAGGGGCAATCTGTTTCCACGCTTCAAAGCCCCTCTCTTGCGTTTTCCAAGCACTTGCTCGGGGACAAGCCCGCTCGCAAATGCAGGAAAACGCTTTCTCCCCCGCAAGGGGGGAGATCAAGAGTCCCTACTCGCCGATCTCGACCGTCGCGGTGGTCTTGTTGGCGCAGGTGACGCAGCAGGTGGCGCAGGGCTGGTTGCGGTCGGGGCCGACGCCCCAGAAAGTACCGGCGTCGCCGTTGACCCAGGCCGCCCAGCAGATCGTCTCGCCGGCCTCGCAGGTGATCGGCACCGATTTCTTCATGCCCTTCTCGATGAGATAGACCTGGTCGTTGCCCGGCCACACAGTCTGGCGGCCGTAAAGCTCGACCGCCACGTCGCCGGGATGGCGATTGTCGATGAAGAACGCCATGCCGTCGGCGGCGGCCATTTGGGTGGTCAACAGGAGGGCGATGAGGGCGAGGCGAATCATGGGGCGCGTCCGGGTGAATTTGTTCAAATAAAGCGTCTGATTTGCTCTGCAAGATCGCCTTCGTCTCCATTGAACGCTGCAATCATGGCGGCAAGGAAAGGCTCCGGCTCAAGCCTGCTGAAGTCAATCGAGTGTCCTGCCCGGTCCGCCAGCATGGCGAAGAATGCCATCTGCGCACGGCCATTGCCTTCACGGAACGCATGGATGGCGTTCAACTCGCTGAGGAAGTGCGCGCCAAAAGCAGAAAACGCATCGGCATCAAGTCCCGCCAGGTAGTGGCGGTCGGCGAGCCAGGCAAACAGAGCCTGCAGTTGCGGACGAATGTTTTCAGGGAAGCAGAACATGCTTGCTCCCTTGCCGATGCGAACGGTGCGGTCGCGACCGGCCCAGCGGTAGACGTCCTGAAACAAATGCCGATGGACTGCCCGGAAATGTGACGGCGTGAAGCGGCCACCCGGCAGAGGTTCGGCGCCACGCTGCGTTACCGCGTCGGCTTCGAAAGCATCGAGGTCGGCCTGGTCGGCAAGATCGAGCCTGTTTCTGAGGACAGTCGTGCCCGGATAACAATATGGATCCGGTCCGACGTCGTACACGCGGCGGATCAGCCCTTCCTGGCGTGCTTGGCGACAATCGCGCGCCGTCGTTCCTCGGCGCTTTTGCCGCTGTGTTCGAAGTCGGCGAACATGGCCCGCGAACTGGCGGACTGCGTGATGCCTTCGACGGCATTGAGCTTGGACATGCCTGCTGTGCCGATGGTGAACCTGCGGGCCGGCTGGGCAAAGGTTGTCCGGCTTGCGGCAACCTTCCGTCCCGTCTTGCTGCTGCTGGACACGTGTTTCTTGGTCATGACCCAACATATCATGCCTCCGAGGCCGCGTCAGCAGGCCTTCGCCATGCCGGCCGAGTGCAACCGGCCGAAATCGAGCGGGGCCTGGCGCGCGCCGGCGTCGCGGGTCCATGCGGTGCCTGGGCCGACCGCCCACGGGAACGGCGTGTTTGAATATGCCACAACTTCCTCCATCGCTGACCGCCGGCCTGCCGGCTGGCTTCCAGCCTAGCAGCGGACTGTGACGGATGGCATGGTGGGTTCACGTAAGGGGAGGTGGTGACCTCCCTTCTCCCCTTGAGGGAGGGCGCGCTACTTCGCCAACACCTCGTAGACCTTCGACCAGCGCTTTGCGCTTTCGGTATGCAGCTTTTGCACGGCGGGGCTGACCTTGCCGCTGGCGGCTTCGGAAAGGCGGCGGAATTCTTCCGGTGACAGCACGACTGCCACGTCGCGGCCGTGTCGCTGAACGCGCACCGGCTCGGACTGCGCTATGTCGACCAGTTTGCCGAAGCGCTTCCTGGCGTCGGTGGCGGTTTCAGTTTTCATTAAGGGAGATTGGCTGAATTGGCTAAATTGGGCAAGATATGGGCCGGTGGGCGTTCCCCGGCCATTCCGTCTGGCGGCCGTAAAACTCGACCGATGCCGGTTGTAGATGAAGAACGCCATGCCGTCGGCGGCGCCCCTTCGGGGGGGGGGGGGCGAATAGCAAGGCGACGAAGGCAAGGCAACATAGGACGCGTCCAGTGGTAGGCGGACTTTGACATTTGCTCCAAGTGACCTTGTGGCTAAGCACGACCCTAGCGCGGATCAGTGGGTCCTTTTGACCAGCAGCTGCTGATAACAGTCGTCTCAAATCAAAGGAGCGTCACCATGCTTGCGAGGCATTGCTTGCGTTGGCGCTTCATCCAACAGCATCACGCAAATGGCAGCTAGTCAGATCCCCAAGTCGCGATCAATTTCCTTAAGCGTAAGTTCGCCCGTAAAGAGACGGAACATCCTGCTCTCCCCGGAAGTGCCAGGAGGGAAGCGGTCAATAGTAAATTGATCATCCTCTATGTCGATCGTCCTGAAATGCTTCTCCAAAAAGCCCCTATTGATGGATCCTCCTGGGACAGCCTGATCGATATATAAATTGCCATACGTGCGCATCAGCGCGCGAAAGCCGTTAGTTCGATTTAGTATCGGGCCTTCGCGCCGCGTATTAGCCCAAGCTAAAGGCCATCTCCTCCTGATCACGTCAAAGTAGTCAAAGATGGCCTCCGCAATCTTTATGTCGTTCTCTTTCACAAAAAGATTTCTAAACGGATATCTCCAGATCTCATCGCCTTCAGCCATCCGAAGGGAACGGCCCTTTAGAATTAGATCTCGGTCCTCTTTAGGGTCCGGCGAAATGTAGCGCATTAACATTTCTACAAAGCCAGCCTGAGAAATGGGCTCGAAGCGGCCTTCGATGGTAGTTACGCCGAGCCTCTTAATTCGGTGATAGAATGGGCTATCGGGATCCTGATCGAGAGTTACAACAATGTTATGGCACGTCTTCTGCGGACTTCTGGATGTCGAAAGCGCGTATAGGTCGTATACCAGACTTCTATTGACCTTCGTCTGCTCCAGATTGACAGTTGAAAAAATATGCGCCTGATCAGCCAAATCGGCACCAACAAAAATAGAAACTGGAACGTCGAAGTTCTCGCCCATAAATTTAAACAACCCCGCTATGCGATGTTGACCATCTATAACGCGCGCAAGGTTGCTTATCGCTATATCAGGCGCGGTTCCACCACGGGGAACATTCGAGAGCGTCAGTCTTCGTGCGCCGGCGTCATATGACGCGTACGGTTCCTCAATTGCGATTATGATGGCTGTAGGGAACGATGCATCGTAGTAATTAACGTATTTCTCAAGATCTGCGACACGACGCAAATCAAGCGGCCTCTGAATTCCAAGGTACCTTTCAACGTCTCGCTCTTCCTTCAAAACTCGGCGCACGTCAAAGAACGCAATCTTTCGAATGACATTGAACGGCATAGACGCAATAAAAATGTCGCCTATTGGTTGGACAGCGCGTAGGCAGTCAAATGTAAACTCCTGCCTGTCCGGATCCACTAAATCGAGCTCTTCAGTCATTGCGATGCTTCCACCTTTTCAAGAAGTCCCGCTCTTCCTCGGGAAGGTTCTTATTGATGGTAGAGAGCTCTTCCCTGTATGCCGATACGGTAAATAGACAAAGCAGCGAAAATACATAAATCCAGAACGACAATTTCACAAGAAATTCTTCACTAACTATCAGCCCACCCTTAGACACTTCCGATATATTAGATATCCCATAACTTATAGCTGCAACCATGCAAATAAGAATAGATATTATGACGAAGGTAGGTCCGTACGGGAACGCGAAAGTCAATTTTCGGAATCCGCTGGACTTGACATTCTTACCTTCCGTTGTCGGCTGCTCATCGTCGTCTGAGAGTTCGGCGTAGTTTTTCGTTATAGTGTAGATTATTGGCCCCATCAGAGCCGCTGAATATATAAAAAGATCCCCTCTGCGAATGGAGTTGTAAACTAGCTCCGATGTTGACGGCCCGCCCTTAATCAAATTCGATATAAATATCGGGAAAAACCATATTGGCAGTGTTGCAAACAAAGTACCAATAACTGTTTCAACAAGCGAAGTCCGGAGTGATGCGGGCTTGGCGCTTGCCATCTGGCCAAAAAGCGGTGCGCGCTTGAAGAGCCAACTTAAACAGAAAAAAATGCCTGTCAGGAAACGCAAGAAATATCCCCCCCCCCTTATTCCAAAAAGAATATTGCTTCAGTTGTTAGGTTACGTCCGACGTTATTCCCGCTTATAACAGATGATCTCTCAATCTGCAAATATCTACTTGCACCCCTGTATAGATCTGACACCGATTGGTGATCGGCATTTGTTACAACAACTTTTGCCCCTCTATTCGCAGCAGCAAATAGGGCATCTCTTAGTCTTATTTGATCATTCCAAGAAAACATTCTTTGATTGTATTTAATAAAACCATTAAAGTTGTGCGCTGTAGTGTATGGAGGATCGGCAAAAATGATATCGCCGCGTGTCGCGCGTTCGATAACAGGTTCAAAATCGGAGCATAAGAGTTCCACACCCGTAAGCAGAGTGGAAACTGCATTGAAATCGTCTGTATCGAGAACAATGTTCGTCTTTGTTCCAATGGGAACATTAAATTGACCGGACAGATTTTCTCGGTAGAGCCCGTTCCAACAAGCACGATTTAGATAGAGAAATTGAGCGGCACGAGTGTGCGGCCTTTGGCGCGTACGTGCTCGCTCAGCGTAGTAGTGTTCCTTGCTGTGCAACCGCTGATGGATCCGGAGAGCCGACGCGACCAATTCCCAGTCGGCTTGGATCGCTTTATAGGTTTCTATCAAGCGAGGATTTAAGTCGGATAGAATTGCTTTCGGAGGGCGCAGGTTAAAAAAAACAGCCCCGCCACCGAGAAACGGCTCAATGTACCGCCCGCTATAGGCTGGCAAGGCGAAATCCTGGCGTTCAATTAGCCAACGTTTGCCCCCGGCCCACTTTAAGAATGGCCCTGCCGTCAAGTTGAACCCCTCCGAATATACTTTGACTCGAAGACACAGTCGGGTCAATGACGAAACCGGATGTCGCTTAATCCCCCATCTTCAGCGCCTGGATGAACGCCTCCTGCGGGATGTCGACCTTGCCGAACTGGCGCATGCGCTTTTTGCCCTCTTTCTGTTTGTCGAGGAGCTTGCGTTTGCGCGAGACGTCGCCGCCGTAGCATTTGGCGGTGACGTCCTTGCGGAGTGCAGAAATGGTCTCGCGGGCGATAACCTTGCCGCCGATGGCGGCCTGGATCGGGATCTTGAACAGATGGTTGGGGATGAGTTCCTTGAGCTTCTCGCACATGACGCGTCCCCGCTTTTCGGCCGCCGTGCGGTGGACCAGCATCGAGAGCGCGTCGACCGGCTCCTCGTTGACCAGGATCGACATCTTGACCAGGTCGCCCTCGCGGTAGTCGGTGAGGTGGTAGTCGAAGGAGGCGTAGCCCTTGGAGATCGACTTCAGCCGGTCGTAGAAATCGAACACGACCTCGTTGAGCGGC
>JAPLOZ010000044.1 GCA_026400435.1 Hyphomicrobiales bacterium
AAAGGCATCGATCACGTAGTCGCGGTAGCGCCAGGCGTGGGGGTAGAGGACATTGATCTCTTTGCCACTGCTCTCAGCGTAGCGTGCCACGTCCAGCCAGTGGCGGCCCCAGCGTTCGCCATAGCGCGGTGAGTCCAGATACTGATCGATGACGCGCTTCAGGGCATCTGGGGAGGTGTCGGCGGTAAAAGACTTCACTTCATCGGGTGTCGGCGGCAGGCCAGTCAGATCAAAGGCAATGCGGCGGATGAGGGTAGCGCGGTCGGCATCACGCGTGGGTTTCAGCCCTTGTGCTTCCAGACCAGCGAGGATGAAAGCATCGATCTCAGTCTTGGCCCAGGCCTCGGTTTTCACGGCAGGGGCGGCGGCTTTTACGGGCTTGATGAGTGACCAGTGCTTGCGGCCTTCATCCATATTGATTTCACGTTTGCCGCCACTGGCGTTGGCCACTTTTTGTTCACGCGGATCGGGGGCACCCATCTCGATCCATTGTTTAAACAGGGCCAGCACATCGGCAGGCAGTTTGTTTTTGGGCGGCATCTGCATTTCGTCATTGGCCCAGGTCATGGCCTCATAGATGGAGCTATCGGCTAAACTGCCTGGAGTGATCCCAGGGTGGCCTGACTCGCCTCCGAGCACGCTGCCCTGCTTTGTATCCAGCGTCAGGCCGCCTTTGATCTTCTCAGACTCTGACGAGTGGCATTTGTAGCAATGCTCCACCAGCACAGGGCGGATGTTCTTTTCAAAGAAGTTCAGCTGATCTGCCGAAATGCCAGCATGGGCCATGGCGGTGGCAGCATCCTCGGCAGCGAGAGCGACCGACGGCAGTAGGAGGAGAAAAAGAAGGCGCTTCATGGGAATCACAGAATGACCTGCCTTTAAACTTAGATCAGGCCGATTGGTTGCGCGGAAGCGTGAATCGCCCACCTCTGACGTAAGCATGGCCCGCCACCTGCTTGCATCTGTATTGCCACTTGAGCTCTGCCTCATCCAAGGCCAAGCCTACTGACCCCCATGCGTAAAACTAAAATCCTTTGTACCCTCGGCCCCGCGACAGATAGCCCCGAAGTTCTCAAGACCATCATCGCCAAAGGCGCAGACATCATCCGCCTAAACATGAGCCATGCCTCCCATGAATGGGTGCGCACCGTTTATACCCGTGTTCGTGAGGCCGCCAGCCATGCGGGCCGAGAGATCGCTCAGCTGTGCGTCGGACAGTAGCTGGCCACCACCCGCATTCGTGTCGATGATGCCGTTCTCGCGCTTGTACTGCTCGACCATTTGATCGGAAGCGACGGCCTTCTCGCGCAACTCGGACAGCCGTCCTTCGAGCCACGTCGAAGCGCGCCGCACCGATTCGTAGCGCGCATCGAGCTTCTCCTCGAGATAGGCGTTGGCGACGGCGTTCGCGACATCGGCCGCGCGCTGCTTGTCTTCCGAGGTGAAGCCGACGGCGATGACAAAGGTGTCGTCGATGCGGTCCACGGTAAGCCGTTTCTCGAATTCCTCGACCACGCTGCGCGGGACGCCTGCTTCCTCGACGGACACGGGCGGCGGTCCAAGCCTGATCATCGACTTGATAATGCCAAGCCCGCGCGCGGCAAGCTGCACGACCAGATTCTGCGGCCGCATGAATTCATCGGCATCCTTGATGCCGAGCTGGTCAATGACCGCGAGGGCAATCTTTTCCGACTTGATGATCTGAAGCTGGCTGTTGACGTCGACATCGCTCAGGCTCGGCGGCATGCCGGACGTGTTGGTGTCGTTGCCCCCGATGACCTGCGCGTTCTCCACGTCCAGATAGACGAGCGCAGTCGAACCGAACATCGGTTTGGTCGTCGCCAGGTAGATCAATCCGACAAGGAGAAGGGCGGCAAGGGCCGCGGCAATGAGCAGCGCGCGGCGCCTCAGAATGCCGAGAAGACTGGCGATGCTGAGGAGACCGACATCAGGTTCCGCAGGCTGTTGCTGCGGAGGCGTCTGCGCCTGCCAATTCTTCTGGAGTTGCACGAGCATAGGGCCGCATTCCTATATTGCGTTGCAACAAGATTCTAGAACCCGTGACGAGGATCATTGTCTCATCATGCCGACCACCGGCACCAAGTCACTGAATTAACTAGTTTATCTCAATTGCCTCGTATTCCCCGCGCCCTTTGAAGTCACGTTATCAGAGTTTTGCTGCGGTGCAAGAGAGTGATCAGCGGGCAAGGTTGCCTGGCTCGACTTCATCCTTGACTGCTGGTCCTGGCGCTGGGCGTCGGCGTCCACGTCTGGAACCGATCGCCCCTTACCGACCTCCATACGCCCCACGACGTTCCCGCGAAGGACAGCAGAATCGCCAGCATCTTCTGAGCCGGCCCGAACCCAAGCGCCAGCAGCGCGCCGAAGGCTCCGGCCAGCAGCGCCACCACAGTCAGAACCGGAGCGGGCGGGAATATCGCCAGCAGCGCGCCGAGAAGGAAAATTGCAGCAAAAAGGAGGTTGTACCCTATCAGCCATTTCAGCAGGCGATGCGACACGTAGCAGTAAGCCAGTGCCGGCTTCGGCCAGATCCTCGGCCAGATGAGACGATGAACGTTGAACGCCTGGCAGGCGATCCTGATCTTGCGACGGAACTCGTCATACGTATTGGTCGCCGATTTCTCGTAGGCCAGCGCGGTGGGGGCCCGCACGACGCGCATGCCGTCGATCAACACCATCATCGATACATAGAAGTCGTCGATGATATCGTCGGGGACGACGTGATGCGCGGAGCGCCTGATCGCAAACAGGGAGCCGTCTGCGCCAATGACGTTGAAGGCGTCGCTCTCCAGCTGCTTGATCGCCTCTTCGACGCGCCAGTAGAGCGAACCCGAACTTGCCATCGCACTCTCGTCGGGATTGGAATACACGAGATGCCCGCAGACGCACCCGACGGACCGATCGGAGAACCAGGGCGCGAGTTCGAGCAGCGCATTCCGGTCGAGCTCCACGTTCGCATCGCTAAAGACAACGATGTCGGCGGTGCATTTTTCCACAAGCACATTCATGCCGTGCGACTTGCCGCGCCTTGCTTCGCCGGCAACCACGGTGATGCGGTCGGCAAAGGGTTGCAGTCTCTCGAAGGTGCCGTCTGTGCCGCCGTCCACATAGACAAACAGCTCGCAGCGGGGAACCGTGTCGGCCAGGGCAATCATGTTGCGCGCCTTCTCGGCGATGGTGCGTTCCTCGTTGTAGGCGCAGACGCAGATGGCAAACGACGGCATGGGCGTCGCAGCGACCGGAGCTTTCCGCGACCGCCTGAATGGCAGCAACGTCAGCGGATAGGTCACGAAAGGATGGATGCTGAGCAGAAAGAATACTGCAAATAGGCTTATGCAGAGCCAGAATATCACGGTGCGGGGACCCTCACGTCAATCGCCCAGCCAACCCCGCCCCTCAAAACAATGTACTGACGCATACGCCGGTCACACTCCGCTCGAAGCGCCACGGAACTGCCCTGCAAGACCTGCCAACAGCGGGCAGGCGGGATACCGCTGGCTCTAATGGGCCGCGAAACAAGCGCATTTGTCAACGCCGTGGCAACATCGGCCGCGACCGGTCTGGGCAAGGTCGAGGCCTCGAAAGCTGCTCAACCGGGCTCCCGCGACTGAGAAAAGCGCAGCCAATTCACACAGCTGTCCATGTTGCGAGAAGCATCGGGCAACAGATGGCTGCTGCGACATTTTAAGCGTGCCGCAAAAAAACCCAATTACGGCCATTCCAGCGACGCATTCCGTTCGCTATTCTTTCCGTGCTGGACTTTGCACTTTGGGATGGGGTGGACCGCCGACGCGGATTTTTTCGCGTCAACCGTCAACCCGAACGGCTAGCGCCGTTCAGGCCAAAGAAGCGAGCCCGATGGCAAACGACGAAGTTTCTGTTTTCGCCGCCTCCCTCAAAGCAACCATCCTTCCCGTGTCGGGCGCGCCGACAACATGGACCCTGTCCGACGACCCGGGCAGCACCCTGTCGGGGACGGACGGAAACGACCAGCTTGGCGGCGCGGCGCAAGACATCACGCTGATGGGCGGCAAGGGTGACGACACCTACTTTGTGTGGGATCACAGCAACGTCGTGATCGAGGGCGCCCAGTCCGGCATAGACACGATCGTGACCTATGGCCTGCACGGGTACTCGCTTGCAGCGTCGCCGAATGTCGAGAACCTCACGCTTCTCGGCGACGCAAGGTCTTCGGCTCGCGGCAACGACCTGGCCAACCTGATCATCGGAAACGATGCGAACAACCTGATCGACGGCGGTCTGGCCGGCGATGTGCTGACCGGCGGCGGCGGCCATGACACCTTCGTTGTCAGGCACGGCCAGGGATCGGACACGATCACCGACTTCGAGACCGGCAAGAGCGGCGACACGCTGGCGCTGGACGGTTTTCATTTTCAAGATTTCGCCGATGTCGCCGCCGCCATGCGACAGGTCGGTCCGGACGCAATCCTCGATCTCGGGGATGGCGCTTCACTGACCCTGCGCGACACCGCGGCCTCCTCGCTGTCTGTGGAGAATGTCTCGCTGGGGATCGACACCGGCGCGCTGACCAGCACGTTTTTTGACGATTTCGACAGCTTCGAGCGCTTTTCGGACGGCGAAGGCACCTGGCGTACCCGTTTCGAATGGTGGGGCGATGGCGCGTTCACACTCTCGCGCAACGGCGAGCAGCAGATCTACGTCGACCTGGATTTCAAGGGACTGACCGGGCATGAAGCGGCCAATCCCCTTGGCTACAATCCCTTTTCGATCGAGGACGGCAAGCTGGTGATCACCGCCGAGGCGATCGATGCGCACGCTGCGGCGACGGGCACGTCCGAGTTCACATCGGGCATGATCTCCAGCCAGTCTTCGTTCTGGCAGACTTACGGGTATTTCGAGGTCACCGCCGAGTTGCCGGAGGGCGCCGGCGCATGGCCCGCGTTCTGGCTGCTGCCGGTGGACAACAGCTGGCCGCCCGAGATCGACGTGCTCGAAGCCTTCGGCGATCAGCCGAACCAGGTCCATTCGGCGGTGATCGGTTCCAGCGGCGCCGCGGAGGCATGGTCGCAGGTCGACACCTCCGGAGGAGCGCATCGCTACGGCGTGCTGTGGACGCCCTACGAAATCACCTTCTACGTTGACGGAGTCGAGATGATGTCGACGCCGACCACATCCGAGCTGCATGATCCGATGTACCTGCTCGCCAACCTGGCGGTTGGCGGACCATGGGCCGGCGACGCCGATCCGACGCTGAGCGCCGAATTCAAGATAGACAGCATCGCGGTCTATCAGCTGCCGCAGTACACGCTCGAGCACTACACACTGCGTGAAACAGCAGCGAACACGCGGTATTTCCAGGGCACCAACGGCAACGACACGGTGCACGGAAGCGACGGCAACGACACGATCAACGGCCGGCTCGGGTCGGACACGCTGATCGGCGGCGCGGGGGACGATTCCTACATCGTCAATTCCAAATCCACCCTTGTGGTCGAGGCATTCGACGGAGGCATCGACGAGGTTCGTTCCTCGATGGGGTTCACCCTGCCCGACCACGTCGAAAACCTCTATCTGGTGGGAAACAACGGCGCCAAGGACGCCACGGGCAACGCGCTGCCGAACATCATCGTCGGCAACGGCGGCAACAATGTCATCACCGGCGGACATGCCAACGACATCCTGACCGGAGGCGGCGGCGCGGATACCTTCGTGTTCGAGCGCGGAGACGGCTCCGACATCATTACCGACTTCGAGGCCGGCGCCAGCGGACATGACGTCGTTCGGCTGGACGACTACGGCTTCTCCACCTTTGAGGAGGTGCGCTCGGCGATGACGCAGGTCGGCGACGACACCTGCCTCGCCTTGAATAGCTTCGAGACGCTGGTGTTTCGCGACCGGCAGGTCTCGGACTTCGTCGCCGACGATTTCCTGCTGCCGGATATTCCGCCCGAAAGCCAGGCCTGGATCCGCGCCAACCTGGGCACAGCGGCGGCCGACACGATGCTCGGCAGCGCTTCCAATGAACGCTTCGAGGGCAAGGGGGGCGCCGACACGTTCAAGGGCGGCATCGGCGACGACACCTATCTCGTGGACAACGACGAACAGCAGGTTGTCGAGCGCGCGCGCGAAGGCATCGACACCGTGGAAACCTACATCTCCTTCACGCTCGCGGACAATGTCGAGAACCTGAAACTGCTTTCCGCCGGCACCGTGGGGACTGGAAACGAACTGGCGAACCGGCTCATCGGTTCGTCGGGCCACGACGTGCTCAACGGGAAGGGAGGCAACGACTACCTTCTGGGCGGCGGCGGCGACGACGTCTTTGTGTTCGAAGCCGGCAATGGCACAGACACGATCGGCGACTTCAACGCCCATGCGGGCGAGGCAGACGCAATTCGGTTCGTCGGCTACGGGAACGGCGCCTACTTGACGAATGCGGGCGCGGACTGGAGCATCCACTATTCCGGCGGGGTGGAGACATTTCACCTTGCCGGCGTAACCGCGCTGTCGCCGGACGACTACGTTTTTGCCTAGCAATCGGCGCCCAAACCAGTCGACCGGCGGACAGCGGAATTCTTCAGGTCAAGGACTGAGACCGGGGTCCGTTCGATGCGCCGAAATCTCACGGACGCGACCCGCGGCCGAACGATTTAAGACCAAGAAAAAAGCGCCGCCGTCCTTTTCGTGGAGCGGCCCGCCGAAGTTTACATTGCAGCGCAATATTCGATTTTCACCGAAGGCATCCAAGCAAAGCAATCGCCATCTACTGGAGTTCTTTTGCCGTCTTTTCTATAGTCCATGAAATACATATAAATACATCAGCTATGCTGCGCCGCAATATCTCAGCTCAGAAATTAGTATATTAACCGTATTTTCGCTCACATTTGATGCAACTACCGGTATATGTGGAGAACGAGATTGCAAAAATACCCACTTGATCGGACGTACGATCGATGGTTTAAATTTTGTGTTCGCGAAGGGGTGCTGCTGGGGTGGTCGCGTGCGGATAGCGTTGATGGAGACGTCTGATGCTAAATGCCGACAGTTCCCTGGAGACTCGGATTCCGTCTAATGTCGAGTTGGTCGACGCCGGGTCTGCGAAGTCACATACCGGCGGAACACTCAAACGAGCCCTCGACATCGCCATTGCGGTTACAGGCATATGCGTGCTGTGGCCATTGATGCTGATGGTGGCGCTCGCCATTCGCTGGACCGATCCCGGCCCCGTGATTTTCGGCCACGAGCGGATCGGTCTCAACGGACGGCGTTTCAAATGCCTGAAGTTCAGGTCGATGATCGTCAACTCGGAAGCGGTGCTGCGCGACCTCCTGGAGCGTGACGCAGCCGCGGCGACCGAGTGGGCCCAGTCGCAGAAACTGAGATCTGATCCGCGCGTCACGAGGCTTGGCCGGATGCTGCGCGAAACCAGTCTCGACGAGTTGCCGCAGCTCTGGAATGTCCTCAAAGGCGAAATGAGCATCGTCGGCCCGCGCCCGATTGTCTCGTCGGAAGTGCGTCGCTACGGGAATCACTTCAAGGCCTACGCAGCCACGAAGCCTGGGATCACCGGACTGTGGCAGGTCACTGGCCGGAGCGACTGCAGCTACGACGAGCGGGTCTCGCTCGATGTGGCCTATGTCGAGAATTGGTCGATCCTGCGCGACGTCTGGATCATAGCCCGGACGGTAGTCGTGGTGTTCGCACGCAAGGGCAGCTACTGAGCCTCACGGCTTGCGATGCATCGAAGGCTTTCGAGGAAGCCGGACATCGTCGACGGACGGACGGCCCTCGGGCTTTCCTTGCGCCGGGTGGCCTGCCCACCAATGCCCGACGACCAGCATCGTCACGAAGTAGGCGCCCTCGATCACCAGCAGCGGCAGAAGTACTGCGACTGCGACGGAGCCTGCGCCACCGCCAGCCACGGCAAACGCGCCGACCACCGCCGGGACCATAGCAATGACCCCTACCGCAACAGCCGACAGCCTGATCAGCCCGCAACCCAGGCCAACAACCACGTACAGCAAAGCAATCATGCCGGTCATCGGTGCCCCTTCCGTTGAACCGAGCGTTACATGCCAGCGATTACGTTTCGCTGAAACACCGTCGCCTGAAGCAAAGCGACAGTCGTCTTCGTAGCAGCAGGGTGAATAAAAGCCAACACGTTCGTCCCGAGCCTCCTCATCGACACCCTCCGGAAGCCGCTTCCACCGCCTGAAAGGCCCTCCCGATGCAGATACGATCTTCCACGCAAGACGGTTTCGGCGAACCGGTGTTCTCCATCGTCATGGTTACTTTCGCGCGCGACCATCTCGTTCCACAAACGATTGCGCAGGCGGCGAGGGTCGCGGGGGACCGGCTCCCGGAGGTCGAGTTCATACTCGTGGACAACAATGTCGACGACATCGACAGGTCGTCTTTCCTCGCCCCCTTCTTGCGATGGAAATATGTGAAGCTCGGCTTCAACAAGGGCGTCTCGGCGCGCAACGACGGAGCCAACGCCGCGCTCGGGACATTCATGGTCTTCGTGGATGACGACGCCTTCCTCAATCCGGAAGGCGTGCTCGACCGCTACGAGCAGGCGTTCGCAGGCAACCCCAACGCGGCAATCGTCACGGCGCGCCACATCGACCACGCCACCGGAGACACGCCGCGCGCGTCGTTTCCGCATACCGACAAATCGCTGCCTAAGGATCGCCCCTTCAAGACGTTCCGTTTCCAGGGCAACGGCTTCGCCCTGCGCCGCAGTGTCTTCGAAGCGGTCGGGCCGATGTCGGAGGACTTTTTCTACGGCCTGGAAGAGATCGACTATGCCTACCGCGTCGTCGACGCCGGCTACGAGATCTACTACGAGCCAGCCTGCTGGGTAGTCGAACACAACGATCCTGGCGGGCGCAAGCCGAGGAAGGATGTCGAGGAGATGCGGCTGACGAACAAGCTGATCATCTCCTTCAAGTACCTGCCGGCGATCTACCTGCCGCTGAACTTCCTGATGTTTTCCGCCTACGTGTTCTACCTCAATCGCGGGCGCATCAACGTCTTCAGGTCGTTCGGCAACTTCCTCAAATGGGCGCGCGCGCACGGCGACCGGCGCAAGCCGCTTGGCCGCCCCGCGATCGCCTATATCGAGCGCTGCGGCGGCGCGGTTTGGAAATGACGTTCCTGGCGCGACCCGGGCGCGTGCTTGCTTTCGCTGCGCTTGCGATCCTGGTGTTTGCCGGCGCAGCACCTGCAATGGAAATCGGCGCCTATCGTGGGCCGGGGTGCGTTGGCCGCAAGGAGATGCACGTTTTCGAGAGCTTCGTCGGCCGCAAGGCGCAACGCACTGTCGATGCGCTCAATCAGGAAAGCTGGGCAGAGATGAAATCCAGCATACCCTGGATTACCAAATGCTGGCGGGGTTCCGACATCGAGCTTACCCTGTCGGTTCCCATGTTGCCGAAAGACGGCAGCGGTTCGCTCGCCGAGGGTGCGGCCGGCGCCTATGACGCCATCTTCATCATGACGGCGCGCGCCCTGATCCAGAACGGCCACGCCGACGCCGTCATACGAATCGGCTGGGAATTCAACGGCGACTGGATGCCGTGGGCCGCGGTGCGCGATCCCGAGAGCTACAAGCTCTATTTCCGGCGGATCGTCGGCATCATGCGTGACGCGCCCGGGCAGAAGTTCCGGTTCGAATGGTGCCCCAACCATGGCCGCAAAGCGATGGACCCGACCAAAGCGTGGCCCGGCGATGACGTGGTCGACATCATCGGCATGGACGCTTACGCGGAAACGTGGGGTATCGAGAGCATGGGCCCGAGCGAGCGTTTCCAGTACTATCTCGACCAGCCGTTCGGACTGAAATGGCACCGCGATTTCGGGCGTGAACACGGCAAGCCGATCTCCTATCCGGAATGGGGCGCCGGAACCCGTCCGGACGGCCATGGCGTTGGCGACGATCCGGTATTCATAGAAGGCATGGCAGACTGGTTCGATGCAGCGCAGCCGCTCTACCAGAGCTACTGGGACGTTCAGGCTGCCGACTACAACGCCCAGATGTCCAACGGTCAGTTCCCGGAGGCTTCAGCGATGTTCAAGCGCCGGTTCGCGATTGACGGCGGCGGCTGACGGAACGCCTCGCTTGCGCATGAAAACGAACAGCGACTGTGCCAGGACCCTCGGCGTCAGCGCCATATAGGCGAGCCACATCCGGGCGACCAGGGTGCTGCCAAAATTGTAGGACGGCTGGGCATTGTATCCGAAGCTGAAATTCTCAAAATCGGTGTCGGGAAAAAAGCGCCTGATGTCGTGCAGCGTGTTCATCCTGTAGACGGTTGGAAAGACATCGTGGTCGGCGCGCCCCGAAGGCTGGGCACGCTTCAGAATCCTTGCGTGGAGGGCGTTGGGAACGAGGCGTGCGCCGATGCCGACATAGCCCCATTTGTTGGGGGTCCACGCGCAATACCAGCCACCCGGCTTCAGCACCCGCTCAAGTTCGGCTACGAACGACAGGGGGTCATCGACATGCTCCAGCACGGCATAGCTATAGATAAGGTCGACGCTGCCGGATTCGAATGGAAGCCGGCCTCCCGGCGCAACCACATGCGTTTCGTCCATCGCCTCGTTGGTCAGCACCTCGGGATCGACGTCAACGCCGATGATCCGGGCGCAGCGGCCCTTGAGGGTGGCGATCGCGTTCAGATGCGGCCCGAATTCCGGGAATCGGTTACGCCCTGCGCCAAGGTCGAGCACGACATCCGTCGGCCTGACGAGTTCGTTGACCATCGAAAAGAAGAGAAGGCGGTCCTGCCGATGCAGGAACCGAACGACACGGCGTTCGGGAAAAAGACGTACCATGGGGTCAACGCGTGCAGCCATATAGCCTCCGCGCCCCCGCGCAGGTGGCATTTGGCATCGCTTGTGCTTTCGCGTCAACGGCCAAGGCGCAACCAGGAACGTCAGGCGAGAACGACTTTCAGCTGGAACCCCTCGGATTGCGCCGCAGGCGAAAAGACCAGTTCGTGCGCGGGTTCTTCGATCCGATAGTAGCGGGACCAGTGAGCGGCGCCGAGTTCGAGACTGGCATCGTGTGACCAGGTGAGCGTCGCGCAATGGGGTCCGCGCCGGAACTGAATCGCCTTTCCCTCGCGCTCGACCTCCCACTCGCCAGGAACAAGAAAACGGCTCTGCCGTTTCCCGCTGCCCGACCATCGGTCGTTGACGGTCAGCGCTGCGCCATCGAGCACGGTCGATCGGGAAACCTTATAGGAGGAAAACTGCAGGCTGCCCTCGCAGCGCTGCGCCCCGCTAGGCTCCTGACCGGCATGGTCAAGCACTGCAGCCGCATTCTTTCCGACCTTGAACGAGTCGGTGAAGGTCACGGGATGCGCGCCGACGAAGGCCGGTCCGTTGTGCGCTTCCCAACTGCGCAGATGGTTGCGCGCCTCGCCGGCGGTGTAGATCAGGGTGCCCGGATCGACGAAAAACCGATGCCGCCCGATCGAGGCTTCCACCGCAAGGAAGTCGGCGTGGCCGTGGCCGGGATTTTCGCTCGGGCCGATCGGCCCCGTATCCATGACGACGATCCAGCCCTGCGATTTGAGTCTTACGTATCCGCCTTCAGGCATGACATGGAAACCGATATCGCGCACGCCCACGATCTTTGCGGTCGGCGGATTTTCACCGAGCCAGGAATCGTTGAACAGGACTGGCTGGCCGTCCCCGAGCGTCAGGGCGGCAAGCGCCGTCTCCATGCTCGACAGGCGTCGCTCCAGCAGCGCGCGCTGCTCGTGCGACCAGATCGGCAGTGCGGAGAAGATGCGGCAGCTCTTGATGGTAAGTGCGTGGTACATCGCCGAACGCTCTTTCGGGACGCCGTCATCGCAGATCGTCCTTCGCACGATCGCGTCGAAATTGTCGCGAAGGATGCGCGCGATCTCGTCTGGAATGCGCGCGCAACAGAGCGAAAACAGCGCGAGCGCCGACAGGTTTCGCTCGAGATGGTTGACGCCGATGTCGACTTCGAGATTGCGCATGATGAACGCCACGTTCAGCCTGAGGAAATTCTCGATCACGCGCCAGTCCTCGCTGCCGCGCGCGGCCCGCGGCGCGAGAAGCAGCATCGCCGAGAGTGCAAGCACGCGGCGCGACGCGATATACGGATGCCAGGCTTCCTTGAAATCGCGGCTGCTGTCGAAGCGGGCAACCGCCTCGAAGGATCGTATGACGTGTGCCGCAAACGGGATCGCGTCGGCTGGATACTGCCTGAGGGCCACCGGCAGGTAGCTCATCTGCGACAGGTTGGAGCGCCATATCTGGCGGTCGCCTTCATCGGCCGAAACGCGCCAGTCAATTGCCTCGATCGAGCCGAAATCGATCGTCTTGTTCATGAGATGGAACAGGCCGTCGAAGGCGTCGGGCAAGGTGCCGGAATATTCGGCCTCGCAGAAAGTCGTGACCAGCTCGGCCATGGGGAAGGCTGCTTCGACGGGAGCGAACGCAGGCAGCGCGTTGGCCGCCTTGCGCAGGCTCTGCCGGTAGCGTGGCGCCACAAATGGCACGAAACTGTTGCGGATCCGCCTATGGATATGTCCGTAGAACTGGCGTGGTTCCATCCGCGCCATGGCGCTGAGCTTCACGATTGCGCGGTTGGCGCTTTTCCTCGTCCAGAACAATGCGCAGAATTTCTCTTCTTGAAGCGGAATCAGGCATCCCCCGCGGAAGCGGGATTGCGCGCGGCAGCCGCGGTCTGCCGGCGGTCGATCAGGAATGCCGCCGACCAGAAGATCAGGCCGGCAAGAATGGTGGCCATCAGCGCGGCTGCGACCGCGCCGTCTATGCCGGAATGGCGGATGAGGAGCACGCCTAGCCCGACGCGAATTGCCGTCGATACGATCTGTATCGTCGAGCTGACCGCAACCTTGTCGGATGCGATGAAGAGTTCACCGCCGATATCTGCGATGGACCGCAACAGCGGCAACGCCCCCAGCAAAGGCAGAATCCGCCCGAGCTCTGCATATTCCTCGCCAAACAAGCGCACCAGCAGCGGCGAGACCACGGCAATCGCGCCCCATGCGAAGACGCCGTAGGCGATCGATACCGGTAGTATGCGCAGCATGAAGCGATACATCGCCTGATGCCCCTTGGCGCCTTCGCGCATCATGCGCGCCTGCAGCGACATGCGCAGCGCCCGCGGCGGATTGAAAGCACCATCCATCAGCCGCGAAGCGAGCGAGTAAACGCCCACAGCGGCGGGCGTGGCGTAGTAGGAGAGTATCATCTTGTCGCATTCGACCTGGAGCGAAGCGTTGAGCCAGAGCAGCGCGAAGCTGACGCCCTCCCCGAACCTTACGCCGGCGAAGCCGAACCGCGGTCGCGCGGCGTGGCGCATGGTGTAGAGGACGCACGCGACCATGGCGGCAAAGGTCGAAGCAAGATACGCGGTCGCAAATAGTTCCAATGGCTGCTCATGCGAGAACTGCAGCACGCACAAGGCAGCAATGAGCCGCGCCAGCGGCACGAACATGCCAACGATGGCGGCTTTGAGCTGCAGCGAGAAGGCGATGAACACCTTCTGGCATGCAGAGGCGATGCGGTTGAACAGAACCTCCGAGATCACGATCGCAACGGGAAGCCAGAGCGGCATGTCGAACCGCTGAAGCCAGACAGCCAGCACCACCGCGCAGACAGCTACCGGAACCGCTGTGATCAGGATCAGCGTCAGTGCCATGCCGAAGTAGCGGCTGGCCGCCTCATGCGTTCTGGCGATCGCCTTGAAGGCGACGCCGTCGCTGCCAACGCCGACCAGGCAGCCGGCGACCGTTGCAACCGCCACGCACAGCATCAGCTGGCCGAACTGCTCGGCGCCGAGCCCGCGCGCCGCCGCGATGACATAGAGGAGCTGCAGCACGGTCGGACCGCCAAGGCCGAACATTGCCCAGGCCGTATCGACAACGGTCGCCCGCGAAACGCGACCCGGCGCAACGCCGCTGAGATCAGCCACGGAGAGTGCGCTCCCTCATGCCGCCAGCCCCGAACTGCGGGCCCAGTCGACGGTCATCGCGATGCCGTCGTCGACGCTGGTCCTGGGCACGAAGCCTGCTTGCGCCGCTTTCTCCATCGAATAGGTCACGTCCATCGAAAACCGCTGCATGTCGTCGTCGCTTGGCCGGAGCCGAAGGTCCTCCTCGGTCTTCTTCATCAGGCTCTTCAACTGGTGGCTGCGATTTGCCGCCGCCTGCAAGAGATCGCGATGGTTGGCGAGCATGTACTTTCCGAGCAGGCGCACCGGCCGCCGCACCGCTACCTTGACGCCCAGATTTCTGTCGGGCGCCTTTAGGGGCGGATGGCCGAGCGCGGCGTTGAAACGCTCGAGATAGGAATTCCAGGTCGGAACTTCGGGGCCGTTGGCGTTGAACACCGCGTAAGGCCCGACATCGTTTTCGACAAGGAATTGCACGAAACGCACGATGTCGCCGACATAGACGAGATTGCACTTTCCCTCGCCGCGATCGCCGAGGGCGCTCCACTTGCCCGATCCGAACCGAGACAGGTAGGGCGTGGTCCAGAGGTCGCTGAACGGGCCATAGACGAGGGTCGGCCTGATCACCTGTATTGCGAGGCTTTCGTCAGCGTACCGTTCGCAGATGGCCTCCGCGTCACGCTTGCCCTGGCCGTATTCGGTGATCGGCCGGGCCGGCGGCGTGTCCTCGCTGACAACGCCGGTGGCATCGCCATAGACCGCAACAGAACTGGTGAAGACGAGTTTCTTCACGCCGGCAGCCTTGATGCGCTCGATCAGCATGCGGGTGCCGCCGGTGGTGACCGAGTTGTCGTTGCCCTTGCCCCTGGCGCAATGGACCACGATGTCGACGCCCTTCAGCGCCGCATCGAGCGAAGCCTCGCTCATGATGTCGCATTGCACGATGTCGACGGGAAAGCGGGCGATCCGCGCGGCGCTTGACCAGCGACTGATGCCGGCCCTGACACGGTATTTCGACAGATAGAGGGCTTCGGCGATCCAGCCGCCGATGAAGCCGCCCGCGCCGGTGACGAGGATGACCGGTTTCTTCATGCGACCCACTCCTGATAACATACTGGGAGATAGTCGGTCGCGGTCGCATAGATGTCGTCGATGACCGCGAGCGGCGGCACAACGCTCGATGCCTCGATGAGCAGCGACCCCGAGCCTGCGACCACCTCAAGGAAATTCGTGACCATGCGGCGCGCTATGTCGGCGCGGTCGGCATTGCCGGGTGCCGCGACCGTCTTGCGAACGCCGTCGGGCGTGGCGATCTCAAGGCGCGCGAATTCACTGGTGACGCCGCGAATGGTTGCCCTGGTTCCCTCCACGCTGAACGCGTTGGCGAGTTTGTTGAGGAAGCTGATCGATACGTCGATTTCCACGTCGCCTGCCGACAGGTTGGTATGCACGAAGGCTTCCGGTCCGCCATAGCCGTCCATCACCGCCGCATTCACGCGCGGCTGCGCATCGAGCCACCAGCAGATGATGTCGAAGATGTGCACGCCGATGTCGAGCAGCGCGCCGCGCGGACGGCCGTTCGGCCACGGGCGGCGGAAGTTGAAGCCCGATTGCGTCGGCCAATCGAACTTGTGGCCCTCGGCCCAGGTGATTTTCTTCACTTCGCCGAGTTGCCCGGACGCGATGAAATCGCGCACGAAGGCATAGGACGGCGTGAGACGGCGGAAATGGTTGGCGGTCAGGATCGCCCTGCCCTGGGCAGCGGCGATCATGGCGCGTGCGTCCTCGGCGGTTTCCGCGAACGGCTTTTCCACCAGGACGCTGATGTCGCGTTCGATAAGCGCCACCGTCGTTCCGCGGTGAAGGTGGCTCGGCGTTGCATTGACGGCAATGCGGATGGCGGGCGGCAGGTCCTCGATGCGCCCGACGAGCTGGTCTTTCCGGAAGCCGAATTTCTCGGCCGCCTTCACGCCGCGATCGAGCGCCGGCTCGACAATCCATGTGTTGGCCGAAAGATGGGGATTAGCAGCCAGTACCGGGAAGTAGTAGTAGTCCGCTATGGCGCCGCTGCCAACGACAGCGAGGGGCATTGCCACCTGCATGGGCCGGGAGTTCCTTTCACAACAGTTCTCCCATGCCCCACGCGCAGACTACGCAAGCGCCGCGCCGGCGTAAAGGATTTTGTGCAGCGCACACTGCGTGATTGTCTGCAGGCTGAACGCAACAACAGATCACCGCCTCCAGCGATTGCCACATTTCCAAGCTCGGCTGCCGTGGTGCGTTGCACCATGATCGCCGTCATGGCATAACGGAACCGGGGATTGGGTTTCGAGATCAACGGAGCCGGAACGGTTTGAAGCCACCCCTGATCCATCCGCCTGCCGCCTTGTGCGAGCTGTGGCGATGAGCAACGCGATCCCCGGACATTTTCCCGCAAGGCCGTCCATCGTGCGCGCCGGACACGCGGCGGCTTCCGGGACCATCGACCCCGCGGTTGCGCGGCGCACCGCCAACGTGCTCTGCATACAACTCGTGCTTGTCGTCGTCACGCAGAAGCTTGCGCTGCCCATCAGCGGCGAGATCCAGATCGCATTCGCGATGCTGCTGCAGTATGGCGTGTTCGGCGTCTTCATGCTGATGGGCGTGCTGCGCGTGCACCTCATACGCGCCCTGATGGTGCTCGCATTCGTCAGCTTCGCGATGATCGTACATGCAGTCTACAACGCGGATGCCGGCTATTCGCCGGGCTCGCTTTTTCTGCTTACGCTGATCCTCGCGATGTATGCATTCGTCGTCCCGATGGACGAGGAGAACTACGACCGCATCCTGCGGACGTTCCAGATCATTGCAGTCGTCGCCTCGGTGCTGGTGTTCGTAAACTGGGCAACGCAGTTCGCCGGGCTAGGCATGTTCAACCTGGAGGACTTCATTCCAGACAAGTTCCAGTACATCAACTACGTCTACATGAACAAGCTGAAGTGGAACCTGCCCTGGTACAAGCCAAACGGCGTCGTGTTCCTCGAAGTCTCGCACCTTTCGCAGTTCATAGGCATGGCGCTGGTCATCGAACTGGCGCGCTTCCGCAGGCTGAAATTCGCAGCGCTCTACGCGGTCGCCCTGCTCAGTTCCTTCGGTGGCACCGGCACGCTGCTGGTGCTCGCCTCCGTGCCCTTCCTGCTGGTCCAGCTGCCGCGCAAATACGTCATGGCGGTCGTTCTCGCCGCGCCGCTCCTGCTGGTCGTCGCCGCGCAGATCGGCGTTCTCGACAATTTCACCAAGCGGGCGACGGAGTTCGGCACGCAAAAGAGCAGCGGCTACAATCGCTTCGTGCTGCCCGCAGTGACCTCGGCGAATGCACTGGAGCGCGACGGGTTCGGCGGGATGCTCGGCAGTGGCGCCGGCAGCATCCCGGCAGGCGATCCGACCAAGGGCGGCGTCAACGGCTTTGCATGGAGCCCCTATGCCAAGGTGATCTACGAATACGGGCTGTTCGGCTTCCTCATGTGGCTGCCGCTGACGCTCTATGCCATCTTCAACCGCGGCATACCGTTCATCATCTGCTGGATCGTGTTTCTGCAGTACAATTTCCTGAACGGCGCGCTGAACGTGCCGCTGCACACGGTGTATTGCTACATCCTTGCTGCCGGCTACGTCATGATGCCCGGCGCAAGCATCAAGCGTAGCGGCGAGCCGGATGCGCTAGCCGTTTCCGGTTCCGCATAGCTGCAACCAGGCTTCCCGCTCGGCCCCGTCAGCCACGAGATCGCGTGGCTGGCGCGCCGGCAGTCGCATTCGTGACGATCGGGAAATATGCCCTCACCGCATCGGTCGCGCCGGCAGTCGAGAAGTGCCCGAAATCCGAGTAGCGGAAAACGCCGTCGATCTTGAAGGCGCACAGATCGGCCCGGCAGAGAAACGCCAGTGGATCGACGAACGTCGCGTCTTCGCCGATATTTGCCTTCAGGTCGCGGTTGATGCCCGGATCGACATTGTTCGACCATGCCGCGGTTTCGATCTGGCCCGTGCGGTAGTCGAGCACGTCGACATTTGCGCCGAATTCGGTCGACTGCCCTATCAGATAGGTGCGGACACCCATGTCCCGCAGCGCGGCGAGCGTAGAGCGTATCTCGTCCACGCCGCGCAGCTTCAGCGACGTCCAGCGCGCACTCAGGATCACGGTCCTGACGCCAAGCTGTTTGATCAGCTCGAGCGCGTGCCGGTTGAACTCCTGGCAGTTGGGACGGGCGAACGAATAATAGCTGAGGATCGGCGGGCAGCCCGCGGCCGTGTAGGCGATGACGTTGAACGGAATTTCATCGGCGCTGCGCACGATGCCCGGCATGTAGTGCGCGGCGAATGAATCGCCCCACAGCAAGGCATTGTCGGCGTGGCCGCTGGTGATCGCGCAGTCCTCTTGCGTCCAGTCCCGCCATGTCTGGTCGGCAAGCAGGAAACAGGTGCGTTCCTTCCATTCCTCTTGGCCGGCCACGGACTGTTCCTTGAAGTCCGGATAGCGAAAGGCAAACCCACCCGAGGCCATTCCCGCCAACCCGAAAGCCGTCATGAAGGCCATCGCCGCGGCGCTCATCGCGAAGAGCCGGCGCCTTGGAAAGACGTTGTCGCGGCGCCGGAAAGGCTGTTCGACAAACCGCCAGGATATCCAGGCAAGCACCAGGCTGGCGGCGACGATAAGCGCGGATTCTGGCAACGTTGGATTGCGCAAGGTGGCGTAGCGGAGAAACACCGCGATCGGCCAGTGCGCCAGGTAAAGCGAATAGGACAACAGCCCGACCATCACCAACGGCTTCCAGGACAGCGCGGTGGCAGTGATGGTCGACCACCTTGTTCCGGAGTAGATGACCAGCGCCGCGCCCAGGCAGGGCGCCAGCGCGCTCACACCCGGAAACGGCGTTTCCTCCGTATATGTCAGCACCGCGTAGAGGATGAGGCCAAGCCCAGCGAGCCCGACAGCGTCGGCCCACCATTTCCGAGCCGGAGCGAGCGGCGGCGCCAGCACCAGGAGCGCGCCCAGCAGGAGCTCCCAGGCGCGCGTCGGCAGAAGGAAGAAATTCGCGGTTGGCGCGGTCGTTGTCGCATATACGCTGAGCGCGAAGGAAAGCAGCGCCCCCGGAAGGAAGACCAGCAGCCAGCGCGCCTTCGCGTAGCGATAGACGAGGAACATCGCGACCGGCATGAAGATGTAGTACTGCTCCTCGACCGCCAGCGACCATGTGTGCAGCAGCGGGCGCAGGAGCGCACTCGGCTCGAAATAGCCGGAGAATTTCCAGAAATAGATGTTCGAAGCAAACAGCGCCGTGGCCACGGCGCTCTTGGAAAAGTCTTCGAAATTGGGAGGCAGGAAGAGCACCGTTGCGACAACCGTCGTCAGGCCGATCATGAAGAAGAGCGCAGGGAAGATGCGTCGCACGCGACGCTCGTAGAAGTCGACGATCGAGAAACGGCCTTCCAGCAGATCCGACAGCAGGCGCAGCGTGATCACATAGCCGGAGATGACGAAGAATACGTCGACGCCGACAAACCCGCCGCCAAAGCCGGCAACGCCAGCGTGAAAGAGTACCACGGGCAGAACGGCTACGGCACGCAGTCCATCGATGTCGGCGCGATACTTCATGTTTTCCCTTTGCATCGCCGGGCGGCCGGCGCCGCTCAAGCGGTCTGTTTAGAATTCCACGCCTCTATCCTTGCCGAGCAGGCGAGCGAAACCAGCGACACAGCACCGAAAAAGAGTGCATATATCCAGAGCAGCGCCACCGGTTCCGGCCCGTTCAGCACCGCAAGCAGGGCATAGACAACCGCTCCGGCGAATGCGAATTGCGCTATCCCGCGGATGAGCCGTGCCGCGTTGAGGTAGCTCAGGAACAGGGTCGCCGGCTGATAGAAGCCGCTGACGAGCACGATGGCCGCGGCGACCGGTATGGCTTCGGGCGGAACCACGTTGTTGGGGCCAAGCAGCAACGCGAAAATCTTCTCCCCGAAGAAGAACACGGCCGCGGCCGGCACGGCGCTCGCGGCCACGCAGAGACCGGTGACGGCCGCCAGGCCACGTCGGGCTTTCGGCGTTTCGCCGGCAAGAAGCTGCCGGCTGATGCGCGGCAGGAAAATCTCGGCCAGCGTGCGGGTGCCTGCCATGGCAAGGCGGCAGACCTTCATAATGCTGTCAAACATGATCAAGGCCGGACCGACCCCGAAAAGCGCGGTCACGACCGCATAGGGCGAGTTGAGCACCAACAGCTCCGAACACGCGAATGCAAGGGAGGCCCAGAAGCGTTTCCAGTGTGCGGCCATGCCTTTGGCTGTCGCCGCCCTGTTTGCCTGCGCCCACAGCGGCGATGTCTTCAACGCCAGGGTCAGCATGGCCATGAAAGCAACGACGATCACCGTCGTTGCTATGCCGAAAAGCAGGAAGCTGCCGGTTGTCCAGAACAGGCCAAGCGCGGCGATGAAGCAAAGCCGCCGAACGATCGATATCAGCGCAAATTGCCGGCCGAGGTCGGCAGACCAGACTGTCGACTGCAGATCGAAGGACCAGTAGGCGGTGAACAGGCAGCCCAGCAAGTAAAGGACGTTTGCGATATACCTGACAGGGTCTTCTAGGCCGAAGAATGCGGGTATCAGGAAGGACAGGATCGTCAGCAGGACAGCCTGTGCCGCGAGGAAACGGAAAATCTCGCCGCCGGCGGCGGCGGCGAAGCCCAGTGCGCCGGGGCGAAGCGCCATGTAGTTGGCGCGGCCAATCGCCTGGTCTATCGGCTGGACGTAGAGGCCGACCGCTGTCAGGAACACCACCTCCGCGTAGCGCGACTGATCGAGACCCCGTGCAAGCACCAGCATCTGGATGAGCGTGTAACCGAGATTGAGTACCGTATGAACGATGTGGAGGGCGCCAAATCCGGTCGCCCACCCAACGATCCGGCGCGTTCTGCCGCCGATTGCCAAATCGGTCACGCCGGCTTCATCCCGACAGGCCTCGTGTCCCCTGGATTCGCCAAGCCGCTCGTCTCCTACTTGCGCGTCGAGGACGCTACCGTCCACGTCTGGAAGCGCTCGCCGCGCATCGACTTGTAAACTCCCAGGGCGGTCGCCCACATCGCAACCATGATTTCCCAGATGCTGGTCAGGACCGGCAGATCGAAACGGCTGGCGGCGTACGCCACCACGCCGAGCAACGCGACATAGGCAAGCAACGCCATGAAGCCGCCGGCGAGCAGGACCACCGCCGCCGAGGCGGCGGCCCCGGCAACCAGAAAGTAGCCCGCAAGCCAGCGCAGATATTTGTGCGACAGGTATTTGTAGATCGACAGCCCATCGAGCTTTGCAATCCTCGGCCACAAAAGCCGGTGACAGTTGAAGGCGCGGCAGGCGATGCGGACCTTGCGCCGGAATTCATCCTGGCGAACGCTTGCCGAACGCTCATAGGCGACGAAGTCGGCTGCGCGGACCAGCCTGTGGCCCGCGCAAAGGATCGACATCGACGTGAAGAAGTCGTCGATGATATCGACCGGCGTCGGGCGATGCAGTCGACGCCGAATGGCGAACAGCGAGCCGTCGGCGCCCATGACGGATCCTGTATCGCTTTCGAGCTGCTTGATCCATTCCTCATGCTTCCAGTAGAGCGCGCCGACCTTGGCGGTCTGGCTCTCCTGTGAATTCTCGTAGCGCAGATGGCCGGTCACGCAGCCGACGTTCCCGTCGCGGAAGTATCGCGGCATATTGCGCACGGCGACCGGATCGATCATCACGTTGGCGTCGGTGTAGATGACGACGTCCGCATCGGTCATCGAAAGCAGCCGGTTCATTCCTGCGCTCTTGCCGCTGCGGCCCTCCGCCAGCGATACCGTGAACTCGCCCTCGACCGACCTCAGCACGTCGCTGGTGCCGTCCGACGAAGCATCGCTGTGGATGAGCAACTGACAATTGCCGAGCGCATCGCGCACGGCGCGCATGTTCTCGATCTTCTGGTCGATGACGCCGCGCTCGTTGTAGACGCAGCATACCACCGCGAAACGCGTCGGTTCCTCGCCGCTCAATGCGAGCGGTCTGCTTCGGAAATGCCGCATGAGCAAAAGCGATAACGGGTACGTGACGTAGGGGTGCGTGACCAGCAGAACACAGACCGCCAGCACCGCGATCAGGAGCATCATCACTGCGATTGCCCCCCTGCGGTGCGCCCAGCGCAACAAGCAGCTGCAGGCAATGGGACTGTGTTGTCTGGGGCCGGTTCCTTGACCGAACCCGCATCCGGTATCTGCGCATTCATTCGCCGGGCTACCTCGCTATCCTGCCCCCATCCTGCCCACGTCAATCTAGTGCGTTTCGGCCTGCCGAAGCAGCGATCGTCGTCGCGCCGACCACGTCTATGAACTTCATGTATCTGACGATTGCGGCATTGCCGATGTAGATCACGTCCTTGTTCCTGACCGGGAAAGCCGACGCCATGAAGAAGCCGCCGGGGTCTCTGAGGTTGAACTGATAGATCACCGGAATCGGGTCGCCCTCGAATTTTTCGACCGGCACGCCGAGCCTGGCGGCCGTTTTTCGGCTCTCGGTCCGGTAAACAAGCACGGCGCCCGGATTGGCCCGGTCATCGAGCAGCCCGCCTGCCTTGCCGAGCGCGTCGGACAGGTTGATCGTTTCGTCGGCGAAGTCGAAGCGCCCGTTTTCGCCCGATGCTCCGAACGCCGTGAACGAATGTGGCTCGCGATAGACATAGATCGTGTCGTTGGGCAGCACGTAAATGTTGTTGGACGGCTCGCGCACCAGCTTCTGGAAATAGGCTGTGGCCTTCCTTTTTCCCCGCTGAAGTGTGACGTAGGTCTCATAACCGGGTTGGCGCGGGCCACCCGCCTTCGCAATCACGTCCAGGATGCGCTCGCCGTCGGCGTTGATCTGGAACTTCGACGGCGAGTTGACGTCGCCCAGCACGCTTACTTCCGAGGACGTCTGGGATTTCAGGGAAACAACCGCCTGCGGTTCGATCGCGCGGCTTGCCAGCCGTTGCTCGATGATCTGCTGGATGGCTGCCGGCTCCTGCCCCGCGGCGTGAATCGAACCGGCATAGGGAACCGAGATGTTGCCGGCGCTGTCGACCTTCTGGTCGGGCAGGTTGACGAAGTTTCCGGAACTGTTGGTCGATTCCAGCGGTATGAACAGCCCGCCGGGGCTGGCCTCGAAAATAGTCACCGATACGATATCGCCAATGCCGATGCGAATCTGCGCCGGCCCGGGGCCCCTGAAGCCTCCGAAGCCTGATTCAGGCTGCGACTTCTCGACGATCTTGACGATGTCGGGCGTCACGTTAACGACTGCGTGAGGAGTGCCTGCCGGGGGATTTACCGCGGCGTAACTGCTTGGTCCGACCTCAGGCCCGGCCGAGGGAAAGGCGGTGCAACCAGACACCGCAAGGACGCAAACAAACAGAATCGATACCGGGGTCGAGATCGACTGATACAAACATGCCTCTCTTCAGCCCCACGCTCAGAGTATATGTGCACCGCACAAAAGCGGAGTCCAGAATCTGCCTAAACCACCTCCTGCGTCGAATTGGGAAATCGGTGTTGCCTATCGATCACACAGCAATGCTAACGCGGCATCATGCGTCAGTCCAGTGCGGTCGCCCGGACAAAAGAGCCCGGGCAATATCTGCAATCGGCATATCAAAAACATTGTCGCAAAATAATATTAATTGACCGACATCTTCAAACACGTCGCGCCGCTCCGGGTTGGACACAGAAATGATTCTGAATTGCCCTTGCTGATCAATCCGCGAGGTCTTTACGAATGGCACGCATTCTGTAACTGTTCCTTTCAGGTTGCACTGCAGCAATCGGTCATCGAATGATGGTTCTCGCGCCACCCGTCTGTCGTTTGGGCGATCGTGTTCGTGCCTGATCGCTCGAGACGACGGATGCGTCACCGATCAGAGGATTGAATGACGTCCAGCAGGACATCTTCCGTGCGTCTCGCGCAGCGGGGCCAGAAGCCTTCCGACGCCGCACGCGCCATGTCCGTGCTTGTCCGCGGCGCAACCGGCCTGATCGCCCTGTCAGCTGTCTTCAACCTCTTCATGCTGACCGGCTCGCTTTTCATGCTGCAGGTGTACGACAGGGTGCTGACCAGCCGCAGCCTCGCCACGCTTGCTGCGCTTCTCGCGCTGGTAACCGCGATCTATGCCTGCCTTGGCGTATTGGAGACCATCCGTCTGCGCGCGGCGACGCGGATGGCAGACTGGTTCGGCGACGAGATGGGCGCAGCCGTGGTCAAGTTGACGATCGGCGGCGGTCAACCCGCGCCCGTCGGCCGGCGACCGCCGGAGAACCTCATGCAGGACTACGACCGCTTGCGCGCCTTCATCGGATCGCCTGCTGTGATCGCGTTATGCGACCTGCCGTGGCTGCCGCTCTATCTCATGGTCGCCTTCCTGTTTCACGCCTATCTCGGGTTTCTCGCCCTTGCAGGGGTTTTGGTGCTTGTCGGCCTGGCGGCGCTCAGCGACCGTCTCGCTGGAGAGCCCGTGGCGCTAGCCAACCGTGCGACTGCGCGACGCGCCCGGCTGGTGGATACCGCGGCGCGCGCCGCCGAGACCATCACCGGACTTGGCATGCGCAGCGCCTATATTCGGCGATACAGCCAGGCAGATTCTGAGCTGCGCATGGCGGGCCGCGAAGCGGCGGACCGGGCAGCCCTGTTCATCGGGCTGTCGCGGGGCATCCGGCTGTTCCTGCAATCGGCATCGCTGGCGCTTGGTGCCTATCTAGCCCTGCGCCACGAGATCACGGCCGGCATGATCATCGCCGTCTCCATAGTAACGTCGCGGGCGCTTGCCCCGGTCGAGCAGGCGATCGGCCACTGGCGCCAGCTAGTGTCGGCCCGGCAGAGCTTTGCCAGACTACGCGCGCCGCTTGAAAAACTCGGAGACGCGCAGCCAAAGACAAAGCTGCCCAGGCCAAAATCCTCGCTTGATGTCGTGGATCTCACAGTCGCGGCGCCGACCGCCAACCGCGCCCTGATCAGCGGCATCAACTTCTCGCTCAGCGCCGGGTCCTGCCTCGGCATCATCGGACCCAGCGGCGCCGGAAAGTCGACGCTCGCGCGCGCCCTTGTCGGAGTGCTTGCCCCAGCCAGGGGCAGCATCCGGCTCGACGGCGCCGAGTTGTCGCAGTGGGAAGCCGACGACCTTGGACGACATGTCGGCTATCTGCCGCAAGACATCGAACTGTTCGATGGCACCGTTGCGGAAAACATTGCTCGGCTCGCCGTCAACCCGGAACCGGAGGCCGTACTCGCCGCTGCGCGAAGGGCCGGCGTGCACGGATTGATCACGAGCTTTCCCGAGGGCTACGACACGTTGCTGGGGGCTGGCGGCATCAACCTCTCCGCGGGCCAGCGCCAGCGAATTGGATTGGCGCGCGCCCTGTTCGGATCGCCCTTCCTGATCGTGCTCGACGAACCTTCGTCAAATGTCGATGCATCTGGCGACGAAGCACTGGTCTGCGCCGTCGAGGCGGCCAAGCGCGCGCGAAGCATCCCGATCGTCATCGCACACCGGCCAAGCGCCATCGGCGCATGCGACCAGTTGTTGGTCATTGCCAACGGTCGCCAGACGGCGTTCGGACCGCGTGAACGAATTCTGCGCGAAAACGGACAGCGTGCAGTGCGGGTGGCAGCCTCGTGAGCGACCTGCCAGCCGAGTCGGAGCCAGCCATGTCAGGGCACGCGATGTCAGGGCCCACCATGTCAGGGGACGGCCGGCGGCTTCTTTACAGAGAGTTTTTCGCCGGCGCTTGCGTCTGCTTCCTGTTGGTCGGCGGGCTCGGCACCTGGGCTGCGACCACGCAACTTGACGGAGCGATCGTTGCTAGAGGTCAGCTCGCGGTAAGCGGCAACGTCAAGCAGATCCAGCATCGCGACGGCGGCATCGTTGCGCAGATCCTTGTTCACGACGGAATGGCGGTGGTGGCCGGACAGGAAATGCTGCGGCTCGATGATTCCGCCCTGCGTGGCAACTACGCGATCGTCGAAGCCCAGTTGGTCGATCTCGTGGCCAAGCGGCGCCGGCTCCAGGCCGAACAACTCGGCGAAGGCGACATGGCTCAAGCGAGGCCGATGCTGCCCTTGGACGGCCTTGAACGTGAACTCGCGAGCGCACTCGGCGCGGAGACTGCTCTGTTCAACGCGCGGCAAATTGCGATGGCCGGCCAGAAGGCCTTTATTTCCGAGCAGATCAGACAGCTCGGCGCCGGTATCAAGGGACTTGAGGCGCGGCTTGCCGCCACACGCGATCAGGTCAGGCTGATCGGCGAAGAGTTGGCAGGCGTCGAAACCCTGATGGCGCAGGGGCTCACCACGCAGAAGCAGCTCCTTGCCCTGCAGCGCACGCGGGCGGAACTGACGGGGACGATCGGCCAGCTCGAAACGGAAGTCGCGCAATCCAACATCGCGATCACGCGCAGCGAACTCGAGAAGTCGCAGATCGATCTCGTCCAGCGGGAGCAGGCCGAGCGCGACTTGCGCGATGTCGACGCCCGGATAGCCGAGCTGACGGAGCGACGCACCGCGGCGCGCGACCAGCTCGACCGGCTGGTGGTACGCGCACCGCAAGCCGGTCTTGTAAGCCAGCTCGCCGTGCACACGATCGGCGGCGTAATCGCCCCCGGCGCAACCGTCGCGCTGATCGTCCCGGACCGCGACCAGCTGGTCGTCGAGGCGCGCGTTCGTCCAACCGACATCGACCAGGCTGCCATCGGGCAGAGCGCCGACATCCAGCTGCAAACCGTGGACGCGCGCGCGTTGCCCATTCTTGAAGGCAAGGTGATTTCACTTTCCGCCGATGTCATCGTCCAGCCGGTGACGCGCGAAACCTACTACCTGGCGCGCATTGCGATTTCCGATGAGGCACGGTTGCGCCAGCAGCGGCTTCTGGTGCCAGGCATGCCCGCCGAGGTATTCCTTGCGACCACCCGTCGGCGCACGGCGCTGCAATATCTGCTCGGTCCGCTCACCGACAAGCTTTCGCACGCGATGCGCGAGAGCTGAGACGCAATGCCGCGACCGGTCGTTGTACGAATGCTGTAACAACGAGACCCGGCGCGGAGCGTCGCCACGGTGTTCGCGATGGAGGCAAATGGCAGATGGCAAGCGGTCGTTTTGGCGCGTGGATCGTCTTGTCGGCAACTCTGTTCTTGACAGCGCTGACGGTCCTTGCGGCCTTGGCCGATCGGCTGTGGTTCGGCGACATGATCACGTTCGTCCGACCGGAGCTTGCGCTTGCGACGGCGCTTGCTCTGGCCGCAGCCTTGTGGCTCGGGCGCTGGAAGGTTTGCGCTGCCCTGGCTACGTTGCTTGCACTCAACGTGTTTCCGCTTGTTTTCAGCGGCATACCTTTCGCGCAATCGGCAGACGGCGCAAACCTGCGCATCCTCTCCGCCAATGTGTTGTTCGACCACCCTGCGCCGGCGCGGTTTGGGGAGGTCGTCAAACAGCTTGCGCCCGACATCATCGTCACGCAGGAAGCCAAGTACAAATGGCCCGATGCGCTGAGGGCGTTGACGGACTACCCTTATCTGGCCGGCCCGGACGTATCCAGGTGGAACGGGAATCTTGTGCTCAGCCGCTATCCGCTGCGCGCCCGGCTTGTCGCCGACATGCCGCCGTCCGGCGAGGAAATTGGCGGCGGACAGGCCATTCGCGTCGAGGCCGACCTGCCCGGACATCCGCAGCCGCTGGTCATCTACGCGATCCATGCGCCAACGCCACGAACGCTGGCTGGATGGAGGGCTCGCAACCGCTATCTCCAGGTACTGGCCGAACGGATTGCTGCGGAACCGAGCGGGACGCCGATCCTGCTTGCCGGCGACTGGAATACGCCAGTCTGGTCTCCTTCCTATGCCCGCACGCTATCGCTGGCAGGCCTCAGGGCTTCGGAGCGTTCGTTGTGGCCGCCGGCCACGCGGGTTTTTGCAGAAATCGCCGGCGTCAACTTCGGTACGCCGGTCGACCATATCGCCGTTTCCGAGGGCATCGGCGTGGCAGACCTGTTCCCCGGACCCGGTTTCGGCTCTGATCACATACCGGTCGTAGCCGATCTCAACCTTCCCTGACCTTGGATAGCACGCCCTGCCCGGCAAGTGCGGCGACTGCATCTTCCAGATGCCGGATGCTCGATGTTCCGAGCACCACCGTTGTCACGCAAGCCCGCGACGCGGCCTGCTGCAGCGCCAGCGTAGGCGCAACGCGCGGCTGCAATCGTATGGCCTCGCGGGCAAGCACGCCGATCGACTGCTTCCTTATGGTGTCTGAGAGGCCGGTTTCGATCGCGGCGTCGATCACATCGAGTGGCAACTCAAGAAGCTCCACTCCCGGTATTTTCAGCGCGGCCCGCAGCGCTGGCAGGTCGTCGCAGGAGATTCCGAAATGGTCGACCTTGCCCGACGCCTTGAGCCTGGCCATCGCGTCGCCGGCGGCCTCGCCGATCTCGGGGGCCGGAGGGCTGTGCAGCAGCAGCGCATCGATCCGGTCGAACCCAAGGCGGCGCAGGCTCGCTTCCGTTGCGGCCAAGATGTGAGCGGGCGAGAAATCGGAGCCGAGATTGCCTTCCCGCTTTTGAACTATGGCGTTGCGGGCCGGCCTTGTCCGCGACAGCAGGGGTTTGAGAAGCGGCTTGAAGGGACGCAGAAGCCGCATCTTGCGCGAAAACTTCTTGCCCACCTTGGTGACGACGAAGGCGCGGTCCCGCTGGACGGCAAGGATCTTGCCGATCTCGCGTTCGCTGTCCCCTTGCCCGTAGATATCCGCGGTGTCGAAAAGATTGACGCCGAGATCGAGCGCGCGTTCCAGGACGGCGCGAAGGTCGCCAAGCGGAACCGGATTGCCGAGCGATCCTATGCGGCTGCAACCGAGGCCGAGCACAGGCAGCGTCTTGCCATCAGGTCCGAATTCGCGCCGCATCATGAGCGATCTCCCTTTTCCGCCGGACGCCCCCCCGCGCGCCATGCTGCACTGCAACCAAAATCGCCCACTCTTGTTGCAATTGCTAACACTAGATGGAATAAGATTGCTTGGCAACGGGGCGAAACCACCGCAGCGAAAGCTGCGCGGAGGCGTTTTCGTGCTCGGCAGCCTTTCGGATCTCAGAGATTTCGGTGCAACAAGCGACGTCGTCATCGTTGGCGGCGGCGCAGCGGGGTTGACCCTTGCGCATGCGCTTGGCGCCGCTGGAAAGCAGGTCATCCTGCTTGAGGCGGGCGGCGACAAAAGAACGGCTGCCTCGCAGGAGTATTACCGCGGCGAACTGACCGACCCGGTCGTTCACCCGCCCATCCACAATTACCGCGTCCGCGCCATGGGTGGCACCAGCACCATCTGGGGCGGCCGTGCGATCCCATTCGACGCGATCGATTTCGAGCATCGGGATTGGGTGCCCGGTTCAGGTTGGCCGTTCGGACGCGAGGAACTCAGCGCCTGCTATGCGAAAGCAATCGAAGCCGCCGAGGCGGGCCGGCTGGAATTCTGCCCCGAGCATGCGTTGCCTGGCACGCAGAAGGAGTTGGCGCCCGGGCTCGACGGCGCCATGGTGCGGACCACGATTGAACGGTTCAGCAAGCCAACGAATTTCTGGCGGCGCTATGGCGACACCCTGAAGCGCACGCACAATGTTCTTGTCGTCAAGGGTGCGCCGGTAGCGCGCATCCAGTTGGCCGCAGATGGCAACAGCGTCGGCCATGTCGAGGTTTGCGCGCCGGACGGAGAGCGCATCGCAGTGCGCGGGCGCTCCTATGTGCTCGCGCTTGGCGGGCTGGAAACCACGCGGCTGTTGCTCGCGTCCAATGACGTTCGCCCTGATGGCATCGGCAACGACAGTGGCCATCTCGGCCGCAACTATATGAGCCATCTCTGTGCGACGGCGGGAACGATCTCGTTCGATGGGCCGCCCGGTGGCATTGCCTACGATTATGCGCGCGATGGAGATGGCATCTATCTGCGTCGCCGCCTCTGGCTGAGCGAGCAGGCGCAACGCGATTTCTCGCTGCTCAACACGACATTCCGTACGCATCTTCCAGAACCCGCCGACCCCTCGCACGGCAACGCGATCCTGTCGGCGATGTTCCTTGTAAAGGACATGGTTCTCTACGAATACAGCCGCAAATTTGTCGAGAATCCCGTCGGTTGGGGCGGCAGGCTGAGGCATGTCGGCAATATCGCCCGGCAACCGCTGAGCCTGGCCAGTTTCGGTGCAGACTGGCTGCGACGCCGCACCTTCGCCGACCGCAAGCTGCCTTCCGTCGTGCTTGGCTCGCGCGACAATCGCTACGAACTCGAGTTCCATGCGGAGCAGGCGCCAAACCCGGATAGCCGGCTGACACTTTCCAGCGAACGCGACGCGCTCGGCATGCCGCGGCTGAAGGTCGACTGGCGGATAACGGAACTCGACCTTGCCAGCCTGCAGAAGAGCTACGAATTGCTGGCCGCCGAACTGGCGCGAAGCGGCGTTGGCCGGCTCGACTTCGACACCGGGAAATTGCTGCTGAAGGCCCGGCGGCACGGGATCGTGGGCGGGCACCACGTCGGCACGACGCGCATGTCGGCCGATCCGGCAGGCGGCGTCGTCGATCCCGATTGCCGCGTGCATGGAATAGGCAATCTCCATGTCGCAAGCGCCTCTGTGTTTCCGACCTCCGGCCAGGCCAATCCAACGCTCACACTGCTCGCCCTTACCTTCAGGCTCGCCGACCGGCTCTCTGCAACGCTGTGATAAGCGGGGACATCGGTGCGACTGCGCTTGACCCTAGGTCGCAGGCAGCTAGACAGTGATGTCCACTCCAGCGCAGTGCAGGCCCATGCTCATTCGTGAACCCGTCGTCGACAAGCCGAAGAACCTCGTCAGGAATGCGGCCTACGAAGCGGAGTGCCGGGAAGCGCTAAGGCCCCATCTCGATGCCGTTCTCGAGCTGGCTGTAAAGGCCGGATGGAACCGGGACATCGCGGGTTTCAGCCTGATGTACCTGTCGGCCAAAGCAGTCAAACCTGCCGAAAGAAACGCGGCTTAGCCCTGCCCGGCAGGCATGTCTGCGGGCACTGCCCTGCCGTTGGCGTCGATTGCGCTCACGGGTCCCGACGGCTTGAACACCTGAAGCCTCAGTTCGGCGCTCAATCGATCGCCGGGCTCGATGCGCAATAGATTCGTGCCGCGCGCCCTTGCATCTGCCAGACCAGACGCGGATTGCGTCGTGCAAGGCTCGATTCCAACCATTCTGCCGCGTCCAAACCACGGCGGATCGGGCGTTCCGCCGAGCTCGTACCAGAGCCATGCGCACGGGAAGCGCGCGGCGTCCCAGGAGAGTGCGGCGGCAATGCGATTGTCCAGCCGTCGGATCGCCGCCCATGCCGGTCCTGCGAAGTCATGCAGGTAAGCGGATGCGGCAACCGGCGCGGCAGGCTTCGAGAGGTCAACGGAACCTTGCTTGCCGGGAACTGTCGGCCAGTCAGCCTGCCCGCCCGGCGCAAGCGGATTGGCCGGGGGGTCGTAGATGCTGTCGACCGACGCGCGCGCGGCATTCGTGCTGACTTCCACCGGACCCCCGAGCAAATCGGACCCGAACGTCGCGTGATGTCCCCACATCACCTCAACTGGGCGTAGCCCATTCATCTTCAACCGCTCGCGCACGATCAAGAGGTCGCCCTCGACTTTCAGTTCGCGCTGCATCTCGACCGGCACGCTGAAAAAGCGTCGCTTCAGCCTGATTGCATCTGCTGTCGATGTGAATTCCCACGGAGAAATCGACGCTTCCCCGTGGAAGCCGTGGAAGATGCCGCCGAAAGTGCAGGCATCGCCACCGTTGGGGAAAAGCAGCGGCCAGCCGCCGGTAAAGCGGGTCAGCCAGTGCGCTTCGTCACGCGCCGCAAAGCCTGCGATCGGCTCGTCGACCGGATCCCACGGCACCTGGCCAAGAACCGAAAGACCCGAGCCAAGATGGGTTACCTGGGTGATCGTGCCGCCGACGCCAGGATTGACGGCTACGCGCAGCTCGTCGCTGGCGATGCTGACTGCGCCCGTCACTTGACGGCGCCTGCCATGAGCCCGCGGATGAAATATTTCTGGAACGAGATGTATAGGATCAGCATCGGGGCGCTGGCGATCACCATGCCGGCCATGGTGAGCGGCACCTGGTTGTTGTAGCGGCCCTGGAAGATGCTGATGCCGGCCATCAGGGTGCGCTTGGCATCATCCTGCAGGAAGATGATCGCGATCAACAGGTCGTTCCAGACGTAGAGCGAATTGACGACGAGGAGCGTCACCAGCGCCGGCGCGGACAGCGGCAGCACGATCCTCGTCAGTATCGTGAAATCGCCCGCGCCGTCCATGCGGGCGGACTCGAACAGCTCCCTGGGAACCGTGCGAAAAAACGTTGTCAGCAGATAGACCGAGAAGGGCGTGATCAGGCCGGCGTAGATTAGGATCGCCCCCTGGTAGGTGCTGATCAGCCCGATGCGCGAATAGAGCACGAAGAGCGGCACGATCATCACGATCGGCGGCACCGCCATCAACGACGCGGTGATTGCAAGCAGGCTGTCGCGGCCTTTGAACTCCATGCGCGCGATCGCATAGGCCGCCAGGCACGAGACGACGATGCTGAGGACGACCGCACCGGCAACGAGGATGAAACTGTTGAGCATCCATGACAAAAACGGGCTTTCGACCAGCACCTCCCGGAAATGATCGAGGACAGGCATTGTCGGCAGGCCAAGCTTGTCGACGGCGTATTGCTCGTCGCTCTTGAGCGCGGTCGAGATCATGAACAAGGTCGGCACCAGCGCCAGGAATGAGGCGAACAGCAGCACGCCATGCTTTACTGCGTCGCCCGCCTTCATGGCGACACCCGTGGCAGCAGTGATCGGTTCATCGCCTCTATGCCTCGTCTGCGTTGGCGCGGCGGCGCGCCCGGAACAACGGAAAGATCAACGCGACCGAGACCAGGAACAGCATGACCGAGGCCGCCGACGCGATACCCGGCAGGCTGGTGCGGATGAGCGCATTGAAGATGTAGAGTTCGACCACCATGGTCGACGTGCCTGGCCCGCCGCGCCCGCCGCCCATGATGAAGACATAAGCGAACACGGCCGCCAGAATGGTGATGACGCTGACCACCGAGTAGAACTCGATAACGCCACGCATCTGCGGCAGGATGATGTAGCGGACGCGCTGCCACCAATTGGCGCCTTCGAGCTTGGCGGCCTCGATGAGCGCTTCGTCGAGGCTGAGCAATCGCGCGAGGAACAGAATGATCCCCAGCGCCGACTCCCGCCAGATGATCAGGATCATCACGGTCCACAGGGCGACGTCGGACGAACCGATCCAGTCCAACGCCAGGAAATCGAGGCTGAGCCAGCGCAATATCTCGTTGACCGGCCCGTTGAACTGGAAGATGCGCTTCATCACCACGGCGATGATGGGGATCGCCAGCACGAAGGGCACGAAGACGATGATGCGATAGAGCTTCCAGCCGGCAATGCGATCGTACAGCAGCACCGAGACCAGCAGCGAGATCACCACCATCGCCGGTATGGCGAGCAGCAACTGGACATTGTGCAGGACCGATTCCCAGAACACGTCCTGCGTCAACACCAGTTCATAGTTGCGCAGGCCTATCCATGGGCCATTGATGCCGCGCACCATCTTGAAGCTGAATTCAAAGATGCGCACGAGCGGGTAGCCGAACACGAAGGCGAGCAGCAGCACCAGCGGTGCGACGTAAAGGTAGGGAACGAGCCGGGATCTATTGTTCACGGCCCGCCCCAACCATTCGCGCGACTTGCGCCATCATGTCCCGCATGTGCGGAAAACTCCGAGTTCCGCACATGACCGCCTGCAAGATCAGCCGCCGAGATCGGTTGCCCACTTCTTGTAATTCTCGACGATGTCAGGGTTGAACTCCCGCCATTCCTTGGCAACCTTGTAGGCGAGCTCGCCGGCCTGCTCGCCGGTAATCTTGCCCTCGACCACCTGCTGCGCGGTGGGCAGCAATGCCTGCTCGTAGAACTGACCGGGCACCAGGTTCGAGAGATAAGGAATGTTGGGCGCCAGTCCCCAGCGCTGCCACATATCCAGCACCACAGGATCGGTGATGACCGACATGTCGAAGCCGGTGTTGGCCGGAATCCAGCCTGTTGCCTCGTGGAAGGCCTTCAGGCGCTCAGGCGAGTTCAGGTATTCCAGGAACGCGGCCGCTCCCTGCGGATCCTTGGCTTTGGCCGGGATGCCCAGACCCTGGGAATCAAAGATCGGCTTGCCGGCCAGCTTGCCCTTGCCATAGACAGGCATCGGCATGATGCCGATCCGGCCTTTCATCGTCTTGCTGTCGGCGGGTACGCGCGCGCCGACCGACAAGCCGGACGCCACCTTGCCGGACACGATCAGATCGATGCCCGGATAGAGTTCGGTCGACGACATCTCGTCATTGAGGAAGCCGGCCTTCTTCAGTTCCTCAAGCTTCACCCAGTGTTCGTGATATTTGGGATCGCGGAAATCCCGCTCGCCGGTGAACAGGCCGATCACCTCCCCGGCGCTATCGACGTTCTGGCCGAGCGCATGGCCGAAATACCATTCGCCCCAGTAGCCGTCCTGGATGCCGCCGCCGACCGGCGCGATCCCCGCCGACTTCAGCTTCTCGCAGTTGGCGAGGAATTCATCCCAGGTTTGCGGCGCCTTGTCCGCGTCGAGGCCAGCCTTGTCGTAGAGATCCTTGTTGTAAATCCAGATCATGGGCAGCGGATACCAGCCCATGCGATAGGTCTTGCCACCGAAATTGCTGAGCAGGGTTGGGCTGGACGCCGTGATGACGTCCTCTTTGACCAGTCCGTTCAGCGGCTGCAGATAGCCCAGCCAGACGCTTTCCATGTGATAGATGCCGTTCCACAGGAACTGTATGTCCGGCGCATTGCCTGCGGCAGCCGCCGTCTGGAACTGAGAGATCACCACGGCGGTGTCCTGCAGCATTCCCTTGACCGCCGCTTCCTTGTAGCCCGCAATCGAACTGTCGACGAATTTCTGCAGGCCGGGCAGTTCCTGCTCGCCCCACCACCACATGTCCAGCGTCTTGTCCTGAGCGCGTGCCATGCCTGGCAGCATTCCGCCCAGGGCAGAGCCCGCTCCGAGCATGATCCCCAGCTTCATCAATTCGCGGCGGGACAGATCCCAGTCCTTCTTGTCGACCATCTTTTTCAACTTCCCCTGTTGGCGTTGGTATCGCGAAACACTGCTTTTTCAGAACGTACTCATCAGGCCGCCGTCCACCACCAGCAACTGGCCGGTCATGTAGCGGCAGTAGTCCGAAGCCAGGAACACAACCGAGCCGGAAACATCTTCCGGATAGCCGGTGCGGCCAAGCGGAATTTTCCGACGGCGGACGTACCATTCGAGAAAGTCCGGCGTAGTCGTCTCGTCGACGCCGTTAACGACCGACATCGGCGTCACCATGAAACCTGGCGCCACCGCATTGACGAGTATGTTGTACGGTCCGAGTTCCACTGCCATCGACTTCGTATAGTTGATGATGGCGCCCTTGGCGGCGTTGTAAGGTCCGGTCTCGCCGCTCGAGGCGAAGCCCTGGATCGAGGCGACCTGGATGATGCGGCCGCCCTGTTGCTTTACCATTTGGGGAGCGACCAGCTTGCTGCCCATGTAGACGGCTTCGAGGTTGATGGCGATGGTGCGCCGCCAGTCCGCCAGCGTATCGTGTAGGCATGGGCGTGCCCGTTGGCCGCCCTGATCTCGTCAGCGACCGCCGTAGCGGTCTCGGCATTGCGCTCCAGCAGCACGACCTTCGCGCCCTCGCGCGCCATCTCCAGCGAGATCGCGCGGCCGAGGCCCTGACCGGCACCGGTGACGAGGCAGACCCTGTCGTCAAGCAAACCCACTTCGGCACTCCTGCAAGCGACCCCAACCGGCCGCGCCGACAGGACCAGGTATCAGTCCGTCCAGAATGTTGGACCTTGCTCTGATATACTGGAAGATACTAGACTTCGCTGGAAAGCATCGTCAAGGGCGCAAGCCTCTCGCGCGAGCGCGCAGCGACGTGCGTTCTGGCCCGATCAGAGGATAGCCCATGTCGACCGCATCACAAACGTTGACGCTCAGCAATGTCGGCTATGCATTCGACCATCCGGAGGCCGTCGCATGGGGCCCGGATGGCCATGCCTTTGCCGGCGGCGAAGCTGGCCAGCTCTACCGTTTCAGCCTTGACGGCAAGGACCTCCAGGAAGTCGCGCGCGTGCAAGGCGGCTTCCTGCTCGGGCTGGCGCACGACGCCGATGCCAACACCTATGCCTGCGACGAACGATCGGCCTGCGTGCATCGCATCACGCCTTCAGGCGCAGTCACCACCTATGCCAACGGCAATGCCGCGCAGAAGATGCGCCTGCCGAACTATCCGGTGTTCGACGACCATGGCAATCTCTACGTCTCGGACTCCGGCGCCTGGGGCGCGCGCGACGGATTCATCTGGAAAATCGCGCCCGGGGGTGCTGCCGAAATCTGGGACCGCCAGGCAAACGGTTTCACCAACGGCATGTGTCTGTCGGCCGACGGCAACTGGCTTTATGTCGCTGAATCCAGCCCGCCGCTCATTTCACGCGTGGAGATCAAGGCAGACGGCAGCGCGGGCCGGCGTGAGATTGTCGTGGAGTTGCCAAGGCAGGTGCCGGACGGGCTCGCCTTCG
>JAPLOZ010000079.1 GCA_026400435.1 Hyphomicrobiales bacterium
CGCCCATTGTCCAATATTCCCCACTGCTGCCTCCCGTAGGAGTCTGGGCCGTGTCTCAGTCCCAGTGTGGCTGATCATCCTCTCAGACCAGCTATGGATCGTCGCCTTGGTAGGCCATTACCCCACCAACTAGCTAATCCAACGCGGGCTCATCCATCTCCGATAAATCTTTCTCCCGAAGGACGTATACGGTATTAGCTCCAGTTTCCCGGAGTTGTTCCGTAGAGATGGGTAGATTCCCACGCGTTACTCACCCGTCTGCCGCTCCCCTTGCGGGGCGCTCGACTTGCATGTGTTAAGCCTGCCGCCAGCGTTCGTTCTGAGCCAGGATCAAACTCTCAAGTTTTGAAACTTTGATTGGCTGAATATCACGACCCCGAAAGGCCATGATCTGGTCACGCTTGAATTGACGAGAACATTCACACCTAGGCACCGAAATGCCTTGGTAGATATTATTCTCTCAAAACGTGTCCGCCAAAGTCTCGTTTGGAAGCACCTCATCCCTGGCGGGATGCGGGTTCCGCGAGCACTCTGCCGCCCACGTTTCTCTTTCTTCAATATTCAATTGTCAAAGAACAGACATCGCAGACGCGGTGTCGTGGGCCAGTCCGCATTTGCGCTTTTGGCCCTGTCGAGTGTCGCTCACGCGGCTCTCTTGATTTCGTCCAACGTATCAAACATAGAAGCGAACTTCTTCGTCGTCAGCAGCGTCGCCGCTGTCGTTGGTGTGGCGTATATAGTCGCCGACCCTTCAAACTGTCAACAACGATTCTGAACTTTTTTGAATTTTTTGCGACGCCTCCCGCAAACCCTTGCAGAACCCTGCGTCAGCCCGGTCGCTGTTGTCTCATTATATGGAAACTGGGCGCCAAAGCGGCAAGTCCGGAGGCGCAATCGGCTTCGCTGGCTATCGAATCCCGGGCGGTGCTCCCGCCACGGCGCGGTTCGCGCATCGAATATGCGCCGGCGCACCTTCATGGCCTAACGACAGGCTCTCCGCACGGGCCGGCGTGACCCCGTCCGTCCCGTTGGCGCCTGGGTGGACAGCCTCCCGCAGCGCAGTCACAATAGAGCCGCATTGCGCAACGAGTTTGGCCCGGATGTCTCGCGTGCATAAGGGGTAGTCGTCCGGTCACAGGGTCGACGCATTGCCTGACCAAGAGAGGGGAAAGCAGTCCACCGTCGGCTTCGTTGACTTCACCCGCCATGACAGGCAAATGTCCGGGCGGCGGGAAGAGGCGATACGCCGCCGCCAGGTGGAACAGCAGCCGCATTGAATGCAGGATCTGGATCAAACCATAGCTCACCTCGGCAACGAGCCCCCGCTGATTGCCGACGGGCGCAGCGGTCCGCCCGACCGGCGCGAAGTGTCGGCGCGCTGGCTCTCCGGAACCTTTCTGACAGGGGTGACATCGAGCGTACTCATGGGCGTGGCGCTGTTTGCGGCGCTCGACGGGCGCGAGCAGCTCGCGGTGCCGCCGGAAATCGCCGAACTCGTCAGCCTGGCCAGCAACGGCGATTCAGGCGAGAGCGCCAAGACCACGCGACTGACCACGCCCCGCCAGATTGCAAAGGCCAAGGACCGGCGGCGCATGGAAGTGTCGATGGTCACCAAGGTTGGCGATCGCGACGTCATCAGGACCATGCCCTTCGTGCAGATCAATATGGCGCTCGGCGCCGGCCACACGACGTCGCGCGCGTATCCACCCTTTGATCCGCTTGCTGTCTTTGCCGAAGACGGACCTTCCCAGCCCGCCACCGCCACCTCGCCAGGCCAGATCTACGGCGTCAAGGTCGAGAGCGAAATGAGCCTGAAGACCGTCGATTTCCCGTTCGAGACCGCGACGTTCGACGAGAAGAGTGGCCTGTCGGCGGACGAGGTCGAGAAGGTGGTGCGCGAGACGGGTTCCGTGCTCATCGACGGCGCCGTGCAGGTGGCCTCACTGCACTACATCGTTCCCGAACGTTTCGGCGACACGCTTACCAGCCAGGCGGCGCTGACTGCGTCGTACGGCATCAAGATCGTCCCGGAAAACGTCAGCGTCACGCCGCGCTCGGATTTGGACGAGCAGACGATCGTCTTCGCCGAAGACATTATCCCCTTCACCTCCGACCGGAATATCTCGCAGGCCTTCGAGGATGCGGGCTACTCCGGCGACGATGCAGTCGGCATGGCCGACGCCATCGCCAAGCTGCTCAACGCGCCGGCGCTGAGAGCCGGTACGGTGCTGCGCGTCGGGCTCGAGGTGCGCGGCGAGGTGGCTAAGGTCGTGCGCACCAGCGTTTACACAGGACAGACGCATCTGGTGTCGATCGCGCTGGACGACCGCGGCCAGTTCGTGCCGGCGGCCGAACCGGAACCCAATCCGGAACTGCTGACAGCCTTTGACGAGAACCGGCCGGCGCCGGTGGTCCGCGGCAACCTGCCGTCCGTCTATGACGGCATCTATCGCGCCGCCTATTCCTACGGCATGTCAAAACGCATGACCCAGCAACTGGTCAAGCTCCTGGCGTCCGACGTCGATTTCCAGTCCCGCCTCAAGCCTGCCGACGAAATCGACGTCCTGTTCTCCCAGCCAGACGGCAACGACGAGGTGTCGGAAGACTCCGAGCTGCTGTTCGTGTCGGCGACTTTCGGCGGCAACACCCGCAACCTCTATCGTTTCCAGATGGAAGACGGCACCTCCGACTACTTCGACGAGGACGGCCGCAGCGCCAAGCAATTCCTGCTGCGCAACCCGCTGCCCAACGGCAAGTTCCGCTCCGGGTTCGGCGCCCGCAAGCACCCGATCCTCGGCTACACCAAAATGCATACCGGCGTGGACTGGGCCGCACCCACGGGATCGCCGATCATCGCGGCCGGCAACGGCGTCGTGGAGAAGGCCGGCTGGGCCGGTGGCTACGGCAAGCAGACGCTCATCCGCCACGCCAACGGCTACGAGACCTCCTACAACCACCAGAGCCGCATCGGCGACGGCATCAAGCCCGGCGTGCGCGTCAGGCAGGGCCAAGTCATCGGCTATGTAGGCTCGACCGGACTGTCGACAGGCGCCCACCTGCACTACGAACTGATCGTCAACGACCGCAAGGTCGATCCCATGCGCGTGCGCCTGCCTGTCGGCAAAGTGCTGAAGGGCGAGGAGCTCGAGGCCTTCAAGGGCGAGCGGACCCGCATCGACGAGCTGCTCAAGGAAGAAGGCGATTCGTTGAAGATGGCGAGCGCCAACGCCAAGCTCGGCGGCTGACGCTTCAATCCTCCATCTTAATGCATGTCGTTGCCCCAGAACCGGTCCCACTTCTGGGCGACATGCATTAGCTCCCCCTGCTACTCGACGAACTCGACAGGCACGCCGGCCTTGACCAGCCGGGCAAGCTCCTGCGCGTCCCAGTTGGTCAGCCGAACGCAGCCATGGCTTTCGGTCTTGCCGATCTTGGAGGGATCGGGCGTGCCGTGGATGCCGTAGGTCGGCTTGTCGAGCGCGATCCACACCGAGCCGACCGGTCCGTTCGGCCCCGGTGGGATCTTCAGGATCGAGCTGTTTTCGCCCTGCTTGAAGTTGATGTTGGGATTGTAGGTGTAGTCGGGGTCGAGCACGACGCGCGACACAAGGTGCGTGCCGGTCGGCGACGGCGTATCCGACGAACCGATGGTGGCGGGATAGCTGACCACGAGCTTACCCCCCGCGTCATAGGCGAAAACCTGCTTCCTGCCCTTGTCGGCCACCACGCGGGCAACCGGCCGCGACACCGGCTGGCCGACATTGGCGACCCGGATGATGGTGCCTACGCGGCCGAAATTGGCTTCCGGGTTGAGCGCCTTGAGATAGGTCTCGTCCATGTGGAAGCGCTCGGCCAGCATCTCCGCTGTCGAGGTGTAGCTAAGCTTGTCGAGCTTTGCCTTCTCGCCGTAGTCGACAGGCACCGAGGCCACGAACGGCCCGGCAGCATCCGAGGCGGTGATGGTGTAACTGATGAAGGCGTCGCCGCCGCTGGCGGCAAGTGCCGCCTTGATGCCGGCCGAATCGGTCGACTTTAGGACTTCGCCGGTAATCTGGCGGTAGGACACGATCGCCTTGTCGACATTCGATCCAAAACGCCCGTCGATGACGCCGGGCGCCGCGCCGCGCCGGTCAAGCAGTATCTGCAGCGCCGCGACATCCTCGCGCGCGCCGAGCTTGAGCGACGGGTCGATGGCGCCTTCGACGATGTTGGGCGTGGCCAGCGGCGGTGCAGCACCGACGGACGGCGCGCCCGGATCGTCGAGTGGCTGGCGCTCGATCGTACCGGGTGCCGGCTCGCGCTCGGCGAATTCGGGCTCAGACAGGCCGGGCTCCTCCGGGAAGGCACGCCGGCCCGGCGCGGCCGGATACTCGTCAATGCCGGCTGGGAGCTCGCGCTGGTAATTGCCATATTCCTCGACCGGTGCGCGGCGCACGACGACGCCCTGCTCGCGCATCTTCTCGCGCCGCAGGCGCTCCATGTCATTGGGGTCGTCGAGATAATAGCGCTCCTGGCCGCGCATGGCGTCACGCCGTTCACGCATCTGGTCGCGCTTGAGGCGCCGCTCGGAGCGGCGCGGCCGCTCGACCGAGATGATCTCGCCGGTATTGGCGTCGACCACCACCCGGCGACCGTACTCGTCGTAGTAGATCTCGACATCGCCGGCCTGGGCAAGCTGGACGCCACTCTGGCGGGTCTGGGGCGCGGGCCTCTCACCTGCCGGCGCAGCGGAATGCGCCGCGAAGGTCGAAAGGGCGATGACAACCGCCGAAAGCATAAGAATGCTGCGCAAAATCTCTCTCCGTCCGAATCCTGTCACCGCCCCGATACGGCGGTCACCGCACTCCCATACGGCCAATCGGCCAGGATCATGCCTAACGTTGGTCCGGGTTTAAGGGTTGCAACATGAACGGGGCATGAAAATGGCGCGCGGATGCGTGCCCATGCGCGCAAGCAACGGGACGCGGGAGACCAGCCGGGCAGCATCTTGGATGGTCATGAGGTGTCGGGCGCCAGTTGTGGGCGGGCCAGCTGTGGGCGTGCCAATCCAGCGCGTTCCAGCGCGTAACGGGCAAGCGAATTGGCGTACGCCAAAATCTCGTCGACCTCGCGGATGTTGCGTCGGTGCAGCGCATCGGGATCGTAGCGCACCAGGCGGCCGCCCGGCGGCCGGCCTCCGCGCAGCACGGTGATGCGGTGAATGCGACCGGCAGCGACCGCGCGGTCGCGGCGCTCCCGCCAGCGCAGGAAGCGGCGGGCAAGACCCGGCAGGTCGTCGAGCACGCAGGCAAGGGCGGTGAGCCGGCGGTCGATATGGATGGCGTCGAGCTGATCGTCCGACGACGGCGGCCAACAGTCCGCCACGGCGGAGCGCTGAGCCAGACCCGGCGCCGAGATGCGGGGAATGCCGGCGGCGCGCCGCCAGTGGCGGCTGATGCGCCAGCGCGGCAACGGGTCGACCAGCGGGAAGGAACGGGAAGCGGGCTTCGCGGGAACCAGATGGGCGAGACCGGCTGGAGGCGGCGCGTCGCGCCGGATCACGATGCCGGTGCCGACGCCCGCGCGCACCAGAAGCGAGCGAGGCCTTGGCGTCGGTGCGGCGCGGGCCTTGCGGGGACTGAGCGCGGGCGGCGGCGGCAGGCTGTGCGCAAGCGCGACGGCGAGACGCCGCGCCGCCGATTCGGCGGGACGCAGGAGGCGCAGGATTGCGCGGTGGAGATAGCGGGGAAGCGTCCTTCGAGGCTCGCCTTCTGCCCGCTCCTCAGGACCGCCGACGAGCCCGGCCATGGCGACGAGCGTGGCAGCCCGGCCATGGCGACGAGCGTGGCCAGGATGGCCTTGAGCGCCAGGCGGTTTTTCTCGATTGGTGCAGTCCACTCCAAGTCGGGCACTCCCGTTGCATGACCGGGCATTGTGCGGGACGTCAGGACGGGTGTGGATAAAAACAGCAGCTCTTTTCTGGGGTTGGCAGACGAAGGGCGGTCACCCAACCGCCTGCTAGTCTCGCTGCGTCCTCACCACCGTCACCGTTGCACCTCCGCGCGGAACCAGCGCGCGACCGCTTCCAGAGCCGGTTCGCTCCGACGCGCCTCCTTGATGCAGAGATAGTAGTCCTCCTTCGTCGGCATCGAAGCCTCGTCGAGGAGGACCAGGCGTCCCGATTCGAGTTCCGGCGCCACCAGAAAGTCGGGAACGAGCGCCGCGCCAAGGCGGGCAAGCACCATGTCGCGCGCCACCACGTAGTGGGACGCGTACAGCCAGCAGTGTTTTTCCGGAAGCGGCAGATCAAGCCCGGATAACTCCAGGTAAGTCTTCCAGTCATGACCGACGCGGGCCGGTTCGAGATCCGTGGTGATCAGCGCAATGGCGTCTCGCGATTTCAGTTCAGGCGAGCAGATCGGCACAAGACGTTCCGCGCGCAGGAACAGCGACCAGAAGCCGTGCTCTTCGGGCAGCGTTGTGATGAAGGCATCGGCGACCTCGTCGGTCAGTTCCGGATCCTTGGCATACATCTTGAGCTGAAGGTCCAGAGTTGGCCTTGCCGCATAGAATGAGTGCAGCCTTGGCACGAGCCACCCCGGCGCAAAGCTGCTGCACAGCGCAAGCCGCACGATCTCCCTGTTGTGGCCGATCACCTCGGCCACGGAGTTGTCGATCTGCAGGAAGGCCGAGCGCAGCTTGTGTGCGAGCTTTTCGCCCTTTGGCGTCAGCGATATCCCTCTGCCCGCGCGCACCAGAAGGCGTTCGCCAACCGATACAGTGAGCCGGCGGATCTGGTGGCTGACCGCGCTTTGCGTGACGCCCAGTTCCTCCGCCGCCCGAGAAATGGAATTCAGGCGGGCAACCGCTTCAAAAGCCTGCAATGCTCGAAGATTGTGCTTGAGTTCCTGCGGCATGAGAACTGAATCCGATGAGCCGTTTGATATAACCGACAAGCCAGCAAATTAAACATGAATTGAGGTCATGTGTTCAACCGATTTGTCATTGGACCGAAGCAGGAGCTTATGTTGCAATCTCATGCCCGGGCTGCTCGAAAGACTTACCGGGATACGTCAGAGGCCTGCTCTGCGAAAAGAAGCTTGAGGGAACGCACCGTGAAGAAGCTGTTGGTCACCGCATTCGCCGGCTTGACGCTTGTCGGCTGCGAATCCACAGGGGGCGGTTCCGCGCCGACAACGACGCCTGCGTATTCGCCGCCTGTATCGGACCTCGTCGGAGCCAAAGCAGCAGGCGGCGAGACCGAAATGATGTCACGCGGCTTCGTGTCGGCCCGCACCAAGGGCCTGACCTCATACTGGTGGCATGCGCCAAGCGTCACCTGCGTGGCGACTGTTACCGGCGACGGCCGCTACCAGTCGGTGACGACAGTGGCGGCGAGCGATTGCGGGTATTGACGACACCGATGGGCGCTGTCCTGCCAGAGCGCCTGATGTCTGAGGACGGCCACGCCTCCGGTCATGCCGCAAAGCAGGCAGATAGATGAACCGCCGCACGTTCTCGCTCATGGCGTTGTCCTCGGTTGTCGGCGGGACGGCCTTGCCGTGGGGTTCCGGCAGGGCCGCCGTTCGCGTCAACAAGACCGCCGAATTCCTCGAAAACGGCGAGTACAACTGGTTCCCGGAGCGCTCGCCCGGCGGCCCGGTGCTGATCATCGTCTCGGTTCCCGACCAGCTGGTCCACGTGTACCGAAACGGTATCCGCATTGCGGCGTCGACCTGCTCGACGGGCAAGCCCGGCCACAGCACGCCGACGGGGGTGTTCAAGATCCTGCAAAAGGACAAGCATCACAGGTCGTCCACCTATAACAACGCGCCGATGCCGAACATGAACCGGCTGACGTGGTCGGGTGTCGCGCTGCATGCCGGTAACCTGCCGGGCTATCCGGCGTCGCATGGCTGCGTGCGTCTTCCTCTGGAGTTCTCGGACCTGCTGTTCGGCATCACCAAGCTTGGCATGACCGTGGTTATCGCCGACGAGGATTCCCAGCCCAGCGAAGTTGTCCATCCGGGCATGGTTCTTGGCGACTATGCCAGGCAGGAATTCGCCGCCGTGGACGGCGCGGTCAAGGCGCATCAGTATTCGGAAGGTCACTCCGCTCCAAGATCGACCAGCGTTGTCGTCAGTTCGAAGGATCGCTCGATGACGATCTGGGAAAACGGATCGGTGGTGGCGCGCGGCAAGGTCGATATCGCTTCACCGCAGCAATCGCTCGGCGACAGTGTCTACACCCTGACGAAGGTGGACGGGCAAAGCGACAAGCTGACATGGGTCGCCACCGGATTTTCGGCGCGCTGGCTGGGAGACGGACAGGCCAAGTCCCTGCGGCGCATCAAGGCCGAACCGAAAATTCGTCAGGAGCTGGAAAGGCGCATGCACCAGGGCATGACCCTTGTGACGACAGACAGCGCCGCCGACACGACGACGACCGCGAGCGACTTTACCGTCATGACGGGGCTTTACTGAATTCGGGCGCGTCCAACAGACGCCCGATCCTGGTTTGAGGAGACCAACAATGCCAAGGGCAGTACTCTTTCTTTCTCTCTGGTTGTTGTCGGGCATTGCGTATGCCGACGACATCGTCGTGAAACCCGTACACTTCCCGGCCGGGCAGTCCGGCACGACACTGCAAGGCACAGTGAAGGGTTACGAGACGATCGACTATGTGCTTGGCGCGAGCGCAGGGCAGCGCATGAAGATCGATTTCCAGACAAGCAATGCGTCCAGCTACTTCAACCTGCTGCCCGGCAACGACGAGACCGCGATCTTCGTCGGCTCGACCAGCGGCAACCATTTCGACGGCGCCCTGCCCGCAACCGGCGACTATCGCATACGCGTCTATCTGATGCGCAACGCCGCGCGCAGAAACGAAACGGCCCGCTACAAGCTGTCGGTTGCAATCCGCGGCGCGACTGCCCAAAGCGCGCCTAGCCACAATCCCGACTATGCCGATGGACTGTCAGGCGGCCCCGACTACTGGGAAGTGTTTGGCACTCCGGACACCTTGAACATTCGCTCGGCTCCCTCTGCATCGAGTCAGATCCTGGTTGCGTTCCCTCCCGGCACCGTCCTCCAGAACCTTGGTTGCCGGATGACGGCAGGCCAGCGTTGGTGCAAGGTGGCCAAACCCGGCGCCAACGGCGTAACCGGATGGGCGGCCGGCCGGTTCCTGCGGGAGGCGGCAGCGCCCCCTTCCACGAATCCCGGGGCTGATGGAACCACGACCGACTCGGCGAGCGCAGTGGACAAGAATGCCTGCCTGGCGGCCGTCTCGAAGCAGACCAACAACAGCGTCGTGGTGCTGAGCTCGGAGTTCTCCGAGGCCAACACGTCGGTCATCATCGGGGTTGGTCCCGACCGCGCACCGTGGCAATGCCTGGTGTCGCGCGGACGCGTGGCGGAAGTGATGTCGCTGACCGACGAAGGCGCATTGTAGGGCGCACCAACCTGACCCCGACCCTGCCCGCACCTGACCCTGTGCGGCACTGGGCGGGGCAACCGCACTCGGCTGGCTGCCACCCCTCACCGGCCCTTCAGGCCACCTCTCCCCCTGCCCGGGGGAGAGGATGAGCTGATCGCAGCGGGCAGCGCTTAAGCCGCCTCGTCGGCGGCGACGACCGCCGGCTTGGCGCGGAAGTTCAGCCGGTCGGAGCCGTTGGTGATCTTCACCACGGAGCCGTCGCGGATGTCGCCCTGCAGGATCTTTTCCGCGAGCGGATCCTGCAATTCCTTCTGAATGACGCGCTTCAGCGGGCGCGCGCCATAGGCCGGGTCGTAACCCTTGGCGGCCAGCCAGTCGATCGCCTCCTGGTCGAGGTCGAGCACGATCTTGCGCTCCTCGAGGAGCTTCTCCAGCCGCTTGAGCTGGATGGCGACGATCCTGCCCATGTCCTGCCGGCGCAGCCGGTGGAACAGGATGATGTCGTCGACGCGGTTGAGGAACTCCGGCCGGAAGTGCGAGCGCACCATCGCCATGACGTCGTCGCGCGCCGCGTCGGCATCCTGGTCCTCGCGCAGCGAGACCAGATATTCCGAACCGAGGTTGGAGGTCATCACGATCAGCGTGTTGCGGAAGTCGACCGTGCGGCCCTGGCCGTCGGTCAGGCGGCCGTCGTCGAGCACCTGCAGGAGCACGTTGAAGACATCGGGATGCGCCTTCTCGATCTCGTCGAACAGAACGACCTGATAGGGACGGCGGCGGACGGCTTCCGTCAGCGCGCCACCCTCCTCGTAGCCGACATAGCCCGGAGGCGCTCCGATCAGGCGGGCGACCGAGTGCTTCTCCATGAACTCCGACATGTCGATGCGCACCAGCGCGTGCTCGTCGTCGAACAGATAGTCGGCGAGCGCCTTGGTGAGCTCCGTCTTGCCGACGCCGGTGGGGCCGAGGAACATGAACGAGCCGAGCGGCCGGTTGGGGTCCTGCAGCCCGGCGCGGGCGCGGCGCACGGCCTTGGAGACAGCCTGCACGGCCTCGCCCTGGCCGACGACGCGCTTGCCGATCTCGTCTTCCATGCGCAACAGCTTGTCGCGCTCGCCCTCCAGCATCTTGTCGACCGGAATGCCAGTCCAGCGCGAGACGATGTGCGCGACGTGGTCCGGCGTCACGGTCTCCTCGACCATGCCGGCTTTACCGTCCTGCGCCTCGGCGTCCTTAAGCTGCTTCTCAAGCTCCGGGATGCGCCCATAGGCCAGCTCGCCGGCCTTCTGGAATTCGCCCTTGCGCTGCGCGATGGCGAGCTCGTTGCGGACCTCATCGAGCTGCTTCTTAAGGTCGGCGGCGAGGCCGAGCTTCTGCTTCTCGGCCTGCCATCTGGCGGTGACCTCGGCGGACTCTTCCTCAAGGCCCGAAAGTTCCTTTTCGAGGCGCGACAGCCGGTCCCTCGACGCGTCGTCCTTCTCGACCTTGAGGGCTTCGCGCTCGATCTTGAGCTGCATGATGCGGCGGTCGACCTCGTCGAGCGCCTCGGGCTTGGAATCGACCTGCATGCGAAGCCGCGAGGCGGCTTCATCGACGAGATCGATCGCCTTGTCGGGCAGGAAGCGGTCGGTGATGTAGCGGTTCGACAGGGTCGCGGCCGACACCAGCGCGGAGTCCGAGATGCGCACCTTGTGGTGCTGCTCGTACTTCTCCTTGAGGCCGCGCAGGATCGAGATGGTGTCCTCCACGGTCGGCTCGTCGACGAACACCGGCTGGAAACGCCGCGCGAGAGCGGCGTCCTTCTCGACATGCTTGCGGTATTCGTCGAGCGTGGTGGCGCCGACGCAGTGCAGTTCGCCGCGCGCGAGCGCAGGCTTGAGGAGGTTCGATGCGTCCATCGCGCCATCGGCCTTGCCAGCGCCGACCAGCGTGTGCATCTCGTCGATGAAGAGGATGACGCCGCCGGCCGCCGCGGTGACTTCCGACAGCACGGCTTTCAGACGCTCCTCGAACTCGCCGCGATATTTCGCGCCGGCGATCAGCGCGCCCATATCGAGCGCCATCAACTGCTTGTCCTTAAGCGATTCAGGAACGTCGCCGTTGACGATCCTGAGCGCCAGGCCCTCGGCGATGGCTGTCTTGCCGACGCCGGGCTCGCCGATCAGCACCGGGTTGTTCTTGGTGCGGCGCGACAGGACCTGAATGGTGCGGCGGATCTCGTCGTCCCGGCCGATGACCGGATCGAGCTTGCCGGCGCGGGCGTCGGCGGTGAGATCGCGCGCGTATTTCTTCAGCGCATCGTAGCCCTGCTCCGCGGAAGCCGAATCGGCGGTACGGCCCTTGCGCAGTTCGTTGACGGCGGCATTGAGCGCCTGTGCGGTGACACCGGCCCTGGCAAGGATGTCGGCGGTCTTTGCCGATTTCTCGACGGCAAGCGCGGTGAGCAGCCGCTCGACCGTAACGAAGCTGTCGCCGGCCTTTTTCGCCATCTCCTCGGCGGCCGTGAAAACCTTGGCAAGCGGCTGCGCCATGTAGAGCTGGCCGTTGCCGCCCTCGACGCGCGGCAGCGCGTTGAGCGCCGCCTCGACACCGAGCTGGACGGCCTTTATGTCGCCGCCGGCGCGCGAAATCAGCGATGCCGCGAGGCCCTCCTGATCATCGACCAGGACCTTCAGGAGATGTTCGGGGGTGAACTGCTGGTGGTTGCGGGAGAGCGCCATGGTCTGCGCGGACTGAATGAAGCCGCGCACGCGCTCCGAGTACTTCTCGATATCCATATCAATGTCTCCAATCCATCTGCGGCCCGCTACGCGGCACCGGTCAGGCAAAGTTGACGGACCTGCTCACTGAGCCCGGTCCACTTAAAGCCGATATGGGGATTGCCCGGAATTTGCTCAAGACGCCTTGATACCGGTCAAGAACAAAAAACGGCGGGGATGTGCATCCCCGCCGCATCGAAACTTCGCTTTGAAACGTATCAGCCGTCAGCGTCGATCAGCGCCGGACCGCCGCCATCCTTTACTTCGGAAACCGGTTCCTGCGCCACGATTGCAGCAGGTGCGCCGCGCGACAGGGTCGCTGCCAGGCCTTCGGTGGAGTCCGCCACGTCCGGTTCGGCCGTATCGGGCCTCGAGCGCTCGCCGCGCCGCGGCCGCCGGTTGCGGCGACCCTCGCCGGCCTCGCCGGTGTGGCCGTTGAACGCGCGTTCGCGGGGCGCGTTGCCCTCGCCAGCCGCATCCGGGTTGAGCGCGACTTCGGCCGGCATTCCTTCGATCACCGGCTGCGGTCCGGTTCCAGCCTCGGAACCAATATTGACCTGCTGCGGCTGGGCATAGTCGCCGTTGCCGCCGTTCTGGTTGCCGCCGTTCTGGCTCGCGTCGCCCTGATAGTCGCCCCGGTCCTGGTTCTGCTGACCGGAATGACCCTGGGTCGACATGTTCGGATTGTCGAACTCGTCGCGCTCGTCATCGAGGTCGTCATCGGACTCTCGCTGGTTCTGCGGGTTCTGGATCGGCATCTGCGCCTGGGCCGCCGCGATGATGCGGTTGTAGTGTTCGGCGTGCTGCAGGTAGTTCTCCGCCATAACACGGTCGCCTGAGCTGTGTGCGTCGCGGGCGAGCTGGGCGTATTTTTCGGCAATCTGCTGAGCCGATCCCCGGATTTTCACGTCCGGGCCGTTGCTCTCGTAGTTGCGCGTCAGGGGATTCGGCCCCTTCCGGTTGTTGTTATTGTTAATGTTGCTGTTGCTGTTGTTGTTGCCGCCACCGTTGCGGCCGCGCATGCGCCTGTTCTGCTGTTGTGGCCTCATCCGACTCTCTTGGGTTTTCAAAATCTCTGGGCAACGCGCGGCTTGTCCAGCACGCCGTTCCATATTGCTCTAACGGTGCTCGCCCGCATTTGCGTCGGCGCCACGGTTCCCGTTCCAGTTACGTGTTAACTGCCGGACAATCCCCGTACGAAGCTACGCGTCGTTTTCGCAAGAAGGCAGACTGTCGTTTGGAAAAACCCGGTTGGTGACAGCACTGCCTGCTTCGTCTCATCCGGTTGGCGGGGACCCTAGCCGCATTCGCCATGCTTGCCAAGCGGTTTTTCTGCGGCGGAAATCTGTCATCTGCGCTCGAAAACCAGCACCCTGTCGCGCCCTCCCAAATCGCGTCTCGCCTCGGCAAGACGCCAGCCTTCGGCTTCGAACAGCCGCGCAACCTCGTTCTTCTGCGTGTGTCCTATCTCCACCGCAACTGAGCCAGAGGGCACGAGGTGGACGGAGGCGTTCGCAGCGATGATCCTGTACGCAGCGAGCCCATCGGCACCGCCGTCGAGGGCCCTTGCCGGATCGTGGTTCACGACCTCGTCCTGCAAGGTTGCGAGCTCCGCAGTGGCTATATAGGGGGGGTTTGCGACAATTGCATCGAACGAGCCGCGAATTTCGGCGAACCAGTCGGACCTGAACGCCTCAAAACGCCCCGAAAGCCCGTTTTCCGCAGCATTCCGGCGTGCCGCAATAAGCGCGCCGTCGGATATGTCGACGCCGACAGCCGTCGCCTCAGGCACCTGCGCGAGCAACGCCAGCGCGATGGCGCCCGTGCCGGTTCCAAGGTCGAGCACGCGGCATGCGCCTGACAATGCGGCAGTTTGGCGCAGCAGGGGCAGGACCGCATCGACCAGTGTTTCCGTGTCGGGCCGCGGCTCCAGGGTTTCGGGTGAGAGATACAGCTTCAGACCGTAGAATTCGCGGAAACCGATGATGCGGTGGACCGGCTCGCCGGCAACGCGGCGGGCGATGGCTGCGCGGACTGCGGCGACCAGGGTGGGATCGATGACGGTGTCTGGCCGGCCGATCGCGTCGGCCTGGTTCGCGCCGGAAAAGTGCTCGACGAGAAGTCGGGCGTCGAGCCGCGCGTCAGCGATTTCGGCTGCGGCGAGGGCCGCGCGCGATTCCTGATGGAGCGTGGCAAGGTTCATCGATTTCGCAGGCTCACCATCCCGATAACCGGCGGTCACTCGCCGACGGCAGCGAGCAGCTTGGACTGGTGATCGGCAATCAGCGCGCCAATCACTTCCTCCAACTCGCCCATCATCACGCGGTCGAGCTTGTAGAGCGTCAGGTTGATGCGGTGGTCGGTCAGCCGACCCTGCGGAAAGTTGTAGGTGCGGATGCGCTCGGAACGGTCGCCCGAGCCGACCTGAAGCTTGCGCGATTCGGAGCGTTGCTCGTCGGCGCGCGAACGCTCCATGTCGAACAGCCGCGCGCGCAGGATCTGCATGGCGCGCGCCCGGTTCTGGTGCTGCGACTTTTCGGCCTGCACAACCATGATGCCGGTCGGCAGATGGGTGATCCGCACGGCAGAATCGGTCGTGTTGACGTGCTGCCCGCCGGAGCCCGAGGCGCGCATCGTGTCGATGCGGATGTCCTCGGCGCGGATATCAATGTCGACTTCCTCCGCCTCCGGCAGCACGGCGACGGTGGCGGCCGAGGTGTGGATGCGGCCTTGCGCCTCCGTCGCCGGCACGCGCTGGACGCGGTGCACGCCGGACTCGAATTTCAGCTTGGCGAAGACGCCCTTGCCCGACACGCTGGCGATGATTTCCTTGTAACCGCCGGCATCGCCGTCGCTTGCCGAGACGAGCTCCATGCGCCAGCCCTGGCTCGCGGCATAACGTTCGTACATGCGGTAGAGATCGCCTGCGAACAGCGCCGCCTCGTCGCCCCCTGTGCCGGCGCGGATTTCCAGGATGGCGTTCTTCTCGTCGGCAGCGTCCTTGGGCAGCAGCAGGATCTGGATGTCGTTGCGCAGGCTGTCAATGCGTTCCTTGACGGCAGGCAGGTCGGACTCGGCAAGCGCCCGCATGTCGGCATCCGTGCTTTTGTCAGCCAGCATCGCCTCGAGATCGGCAAGTTCGCTCTCCGCCCTGAACAGGTCCCTGATCCGGGCGGCGATGTCCTGCAACTCCGAATATTCGGAGGCGAGCTTCACGTAGGCTTCAGGATCCGGCCCGGCCGCCATCTGCGCTTCGAGCATGTCGAAACGCTTGACGAGCTGGTTCATCCGGTCACGGGGAAGGGAGATCATGGCTTAGAGCGGTATCCCGCGATCGTCGGCGAAGGCCTGCAGCAGCGAGCGCATCGGAAGGCCAGCGGCGTGGCCGGCGAGGTTCTCCTCGAAGAATTTCGTCAGTTCGCCGACCGGCAGTTCGGTCAGCATCGCCTTGACCGGTCCGATCGAGGCCGGCGACATCGATATCGACCGGAAGCCGAGGCCTATGAGGGCCATCGCCGAGACCGGCCGGCCGGCGAGTTCGCCGCACAGCGTCACCGGCGTATGGTTGCGCACGCCGGCGTCGGCGATCTGCTTCAAGACCCGCAGGAACGGCACAGACAGCGTGTCGAAGCGGTCGGCGAGCTGCGTGTTGCCCCGGTCGGCGGCCATCACGAACTGGAACAGGTCGTTCGAGCCAACCGAGACGAAATCGACGGTCTTCATCAACTCGTCGAGCTGCCACATCATCGACGGCACTTCGAGCATCGCGCCGAGCTTGAGGCTGGTCGGCAGGTGGTGGGCGAAGCGCGAGAGGTGGCGCACTTCCTTGTCGATGATCTCGCGCGCCTGGGCGATTTCCGAAAGCACCGTGACCATCGGCAGCATGACGCGCAGTTCGCGGCCGCCGGCAGCCTTGAGCAGCGCGCGTATCTGCGTGCGCAGCAGCCCCGGCCGGTCGAGCGTCAAGCGTATGGCGCGCCATCCAAGCGCCGGATTTTCCTCATGCGCGACGTTCTTGAAGTAGGGCAGCACCTTGTCGCCGCCGATGTCGATGGTGCGGAATGTCACCGGCTTGTCGCGCGCGGTGTCGAGCACGTCCCGGTAGAGCCCCTCCTGCGCCTCGGCGCGCGGAAAGGTGGAGGCGACCATGAACTGCAGCTCGGTGCGAAACAGCCCGATGCCGGCGGCGCCCTATTCGGCGAGTTGCGGCAGGTCGACCGCGAGGCCAGCGTTCATCATCAAGTCGACCTTGACGCCGTCCTTGCTCTGCGAAGGCTTCTTGCGCAGTTCGCGGTAGAGCTCCTGACGGCGCGCCCTGAAGCGCACCTTTTCGGCATAGGCCGCTTCGAGGTCGGATTGCGGGCGCAGGTGGATCGCGCCCTCGTCGCCGTCGACGATGATGGCGTCGCCGTTTTCCGACATCGAGACGGCGCCCTTGGCCTGGCCGGCGACGGGAATGCCCATGGCGCGCGCCACGATGACGACGTGGCTGGTGACGGTGCCGTCCTCCAGCACCAGCCCGCGCAGCTTCTCGCGCGGATAGTCGAGCAGTTCGGCAGCGCCCATCGAGCGGGCGACAATGATGGCGTCCTTGGGCAGCGAAGCCGCGACGTCGTCGGGCCCGCGTCCCATCAGCATGCGCAGCAGACGGTTCGCGAGGTCGTCGAAATCGCTCATCCGCTCGCGCAGGTACGGGTCGGTCATGTGCATCATGCGCGCCCGCATGTCGCTCTGCACCTTCTCGACGGCCGCTTCGGCGGTCAGTCCGTTGCGCACCGCCTCTTCGAGGCGGCGCACCCAGCCCTGATCGTTGGCGAACATGCGATAGGCTTCCAGCACCGCGCGATGCTCGCCCTCGAACGCGACGTCGCGGCGCGACAGCATGTCGTCGATGGACAGGCGCAGTGAACCGAGCGCCTGCTCGAGACGCCGCAATTCCTCGTCGCTGTCCTCATTGAACAGATTGGTGACGACGATGCGCGGCTCGTGCAGCACGACGTGGCCAAGGCCGACGCCTTCGTTGAGAGACAGGCCCGTGAAGCTCGCCGGGCGGCGCAGGTCGAGTTCGAGGCCCGGCCGCGTCAGCCGCGCAAGATCGCCGGCGGCGATCATTTCGGCGATCACCATGGCGGCGGTTTCCAGCGCTTCCACCTCGTCTTCGCGGTATTGCCGCTGGGTGCGGTTCTGGACGACCAGAACGCCGAGCGTGCGCCCTGCCCTCAGCACCGGCACGCCGAGGAAGGAGGAATAGATCTCCTCGCCCGTCTCCGGCAGGTAGGCGAAGGCCGGGTGCTGCTGCGCATCCGAAAGGTTGAGCGCGCGCGCCGACGCAGCGATGGTGCCGACAAGACCCTGGCCAAGGCGCAACTGGGCCAGATGGACCGATTCCCGGTTCAAACCTTCGGTGGCGTAAAGTTCGAGAACCGAATCGGCGCGCAGCACATAGAGCGAGCAGACTTCCGCGACCATGTTCTGGGCGATGTCGTGCACGATGCGGTCGAGCCGCTCCTGCGGCTCGAGCGCCTCCGCCATGAGTTCGCGGAGCCGTTTCAACAGAACGCGCGGGCCTGCGGCCATGTCACGCATAAAGCGGCTCTCCTGTGGCGCGACTCAATCGAAGCCGTACCAGAACGTGCAATAGACCTACCGGAACAAAGCCCGGCAACCAATAGAATGGGTTCGCTAATGCTTATCCAGACCGTACACGGAATGCAAAGTCCGGACGGCCAATTCGGTGTACGGCCCGTCGATCAGGATGGAAATCTTGATTTCCGAGGTGGTGATCGCACGGATATTGATGGATTTCTCAGCCAGCGCCGAGAATGCGGTGGCCGCGACGCCGGCATGGCTGCGCATGCCGATGCCGATGACCGACACCTTGGACATGCCCTCGTCGTGCTGGATCACGTCGAAACCGACGGTCTGCCTGACCCGCTCGAGGACCGCGAGCGCCTTGGCGACGTCGCCTGACGGAACGGTGAACGTCATGTCGGTCGACTTGCCGTCCTCCGAAATGTTCTGGACGATCATGTCGACATTGATGTTGGCCTCGGCGAGCGGCACGAAGATGCCGCCGGCCACGCCCGGCCGGTCGGCCACGCGCCTGAGCGATATCTGGGCTTCGTCCTTGGCGTAGGCGATACCGGTAACGACCTGCTGTTCCACGATTTCATCCTCGTCGCAAATAAGGGTGCCGGGCGGGTTCAGGAGATCGCCCATTCCCGGCGCATCCGGGTCTTCGAAGGAAGAACGCACGAAAGTGCGCACCTTGTGTACCATGGCAAGCTCGACAGAGCGCACCTGCAATACCTTGGCGCCGAGCGACGCCATTTCGAGCATCTCCTCGAACGATATCTTGGGCAGGCGACGCGCCTTGGGCTCGATGCGCGGATCGGTCGTATAAACGCCGTCGACATCTGTATAGATATCGCAGCGGTCGGCCTTCACGGCGGCGGCGATGGCCACCGCGCTGGTGTCGGAGCCGCCGCGACCGAGCGTTGCGATGCGGTTGTCGGGCGCAATGCCCTGGAAGCCGGCGATGACGGCGACCTGACCCTCGCCGAAGCGCTGCATGAGCAACGCGCCGTCAATCTCCTGGATGCGCGCCGCGCCGTGGGCGTTGTCGGTTCGGATCGGAATCTGCCAACCCTGCCACGACCTTGCGTGGATGCCCATCGCCTGGAGCACCAATGCGAGCAGCCCCGACGTTACCTGCTCGCCGGACGCAACCACCGCGTCATATTCGCGCGCATCGTAGATGTTGAAGCTGGTACCTTCCGCCTTCGAGGCGTCGCGCACCCACTCGACCAGTTCGTTGGTCTTACCCGCCATGGCAGACACCACCACCGCGACCTCGTGGCCGGCGTCGACCTCCCGCTTGACGTGGCGCGCGACGTTGCGGATGCGGCCGATGTCGGCCACGGAGGTTCCGCCGAATTTCATCACGATGCGCGCCATGGAAGCCGGATGCCCCTAGCCGGGTTGGAATTCCGGGTCGAAATCCCGGAAATTGCTGGAGTTTGCCGCGAACCGGAAATGGCCCGCAGACTGCGCGGCCTCCATATCCAATAGGCCGATGGCAGGCAAGGGCGCACTGGCGGCAGGGTTAGCGCCAACCCGCTATGGAATCGCGAAAACCTGGACTTCCCGCTCGATGCCCCTGAGCGAAACGTTCTGCGAACTCGGGGTAAGGGCCTTGCGTTTCAACAGATCGACCGTGCGGCTGTCGCCAACAACGGAGCCGGTGGCGAAGATCGACTGCGCGGTGGCCAGCCCCTGCACGCGCGAGGCGATGTTGACCGTTTGGCCGAAATAATCCTGCCGCTCGTTGAGCGTCACCGCGATGCAGGGGCCTTCATGCACCCCGATCTTGAGCAGCAGGTCCTCGCGGGAATTGCGGCTGTTGAGGTCGAGCATCGCCTCGCGCATCCTGATCGCGGCGGCGACCGCACGGTCGGGCGTTGGGAACGTCGCCATGACCGCGTCACCGATCGTCTTGACGACGGCGCCCGCCTCCGACGCCACGATCTCGTGAAGCACCTGGAAATGCGCCCGCACGAGGTCGAAGGCGACGAGGTCGCCGACGCGTTCGTAGAGTTCTGTCGAGCCGCGCAAATCGGTGAACAGGAAGGTCAGGCTGGTGATCTTGAGGCGCTGGTCCACATCCAGCGTATCGGTGCGGTAAAGGTCGCGGAACGTCTGGTTGGACAGCAGCCGCTTGGCGGTGAGGAAGGCACGCCGGCGCGCCAGCAGGTCGTGCAGTGTGTTTCCCGCGATGAAGACGGTGGGCAAAACGCGCGTGTCGGTCCGGTTCTCCAGAGCGATGCGCAGGGGACCGGGGCGCATTTTCAGTGTCTGGTTATGGGCATGCTGGCGGTCGTACGAGAGAGCTAGGGTCTGGCGGTCGCGCGTCGGCTCGCCCTTCACGTCGATGAACTGCGCCGAATGGGTGACCGGCTCGAAGACGATGACGAATTCCGGCGGCAGCTGGATCGCCAGGACACCCTTTTCGCCAGGCGCAAGCTCGACATGGTCGACGACGAAGTCGTCGACCAGTTCGTGATACCCATCCTCGGGAACATCGACGCCGGAGCCCCAGTAGAGCTGGCGAAAATATTCAGTGGGCGGCAGGTCGTCCGGGTTGTGGGCCGCGATCCGGCGCAGCCGGGGGCTGACGGTAAAGGTGACATCGACCATCTCGTCGAGGGTGGGCGAATAGGCCGACGCACAGAGCGAGCAGACATATTCTTCCTTCTGCACCGTCTTCAGGGTGGCATTGGTGTCCAGCACGCCGCCGCAGCCGGGGCAGAGTACGTTCCAGGCCATGTCGAACAGGCCGATATGCGCGGCATGCAGGAATGCGGCGATCGTCTTTTCCTCGTCGAGCCCGCAGCGCGCGGCAAACGCCAGTGCATTGATACGGCACAATTGATGATCTTCGCCCTCGGCGACCAGCCGCTCGATGGCGTCGAGCACATGTCCGTCGACCGACTGCCGAAGCGTCGCGAACCGATCCTGGGCTTCGCTCATCGCTTTCTCCCGGAGTGAATGCACTGTTGGCAAAGCTGCCTCATCCTATACCCGCCGGAGCCGCGCCGCCACCGATCTAGCGTTGCCGGCGCCAGACGGGGGCGCCGTCGGCGGTTTCTTCGATCCAGCCTTGACTTTGCTGCCTCAGCGCCCGACTTCGTAGCGCGAAGGGAGCATGCCATGGCCGAAGCAAGGCGAACCACGATCGACAGTGCCGAGGTGGAGCGGTTTTCGGCGATGGCCGCCGAATGGTGGAACCCCAACGGCAAGTTCCGCCCGCTGCACAAGTTCAACCCGGTCCGTCTCGCCTATATCCGCGACCAAGTGGCGGGGCGTTATGGCCGCGATCCCCACTCGGCCAGGCCGTTCGAGGGTCTGCGCTTCCTCGACATTGGCTGCGGCGGGGGGCTGCTGTGCGAGCCGATGGCGCGGCTCGGCGCCACGGTAGTCGGCGTCGATCCGTCCGCGACCAACATCGAGGTGGCGAAACTGCATGCGGCCGAATCGGAGGTCTCCGTGGACTACCGCGCCGCGACAGCCGAGGAGCTGGCCGACGCCGGAGAGAAATTCGACGTGGTACTGAACATGGAGGTGGTCGAGCACGTTGCCGATGTCGGGCTCTTCGTCGAGCGCTGCGCAGAGATGGTGAAGCCCGGCGGCATCATGTTCGTGGCCACCATCAACCGTACGCTGAAGGCGCTGGGCCTGGCGATCGTTGGCGCCGAATACGTGCTGCGGTGGCTGCCGCGGGGCACCCACCAGTATGGCAAGCTGGTCCGCCCCGAGGAACTGGAGAAGGCGCTTGCCGACGCGGGCATGACGATCGCCGAGCGCACCGGCGTCACCTATAATCCGCTCGCCGACCGCTGGCAGCGCTCCAGGGACATGGACGTGAATTATATGGTGCTGGCGGAGAAGGCGGGGGCCTAGACTTAGGCCAATTCGACGTCGGTGAGAGCAACGTCGCTGCCGCCTTGCTGTTGCAACAGCGCGGCCGGCTTCTCAGTTCCTGTCCTCTGGAAACACCGGGATTGGCATGAAACCGACGCCGTCCTCGGCGAGACTTTTGGCTTCTTCGAGCGTCGCCTCGCCATAGATGCCGCGGGCGTCGGCCTCGCCGAAATGAATCTTGCGCGCTTCCTCGGCGAACCTGTCGCCGACATTCTCGGCGTTTTCGCGGATCTTTTCCGACAGCGCCTTCATCTCGGCCATCGCCTTCTTCTGCATATCGTTCATGGCAAGCGCTATCTTTTCGCGCTTGCGGCCGGTCGAGACGGCAGGAGCCATCAGCGCCTTGGTGACCTTGGTGGACCCGCAGGCCGGGCATTCGACCAGCCCGCGCTTCTCCTGGCGGTCGAAATCGTCGTTGTTGCGGAACCAAGCCTCGAACTCGTGGTCATGGTCGCAAAGCAGGCTGAACCGGATCATGACGCAGCGCCCCGGAAGGCGGCAGGCGAAACGCTTCTTGCGGCGAACTCGCGCGCGTTCCTGAGGTTGGGGATCTTCTTGCGCGCCTCCGCGGACAGGGCGGTATCAACCTCGGCGACGATCACGCCAGGCTGGTCGTGGTCCGCCTCAGCAAGGATGCGGCCCCAGGGGTCGACGATGAGCGAATGGCCGAACGTCTCGCGCCCGTCTTCGTGCAGCCCGCCCTGCGCGGCGGCGACCATGAAGGCGCCGTTCTCGATGGCGCGCGCGCGCAGCAGTATGTGCCAGTGCGCCTGCCCGGTCTGGCGGGTGAACGCCGCAGGCGCGGTCAGGACGTCGGCGCCGGCCAGCGCCTCGGCGCGGAAGAGTTGCGGAAACCGCATGTCGTAGCAGATGGCGAAGCCGAGCCTCGCATTGCCGATGTCGGCCACCAGCGCTTCGCTGCCCGGCTCGTAGGTCGCGGATTCGCGCCAGCTCTCGCCATTGTCGAGATCGACGTCGAACATGTGGATCTTGTCGTAGCGGGCGACCAGCGCGCCGTCCGGGCCGAACAGGAAGGCGCGGTTGGCGATCTTGCCGTCTTCCCTAAGGATGCCGGTCGAGCCGACATGCAGGAAGATGCCTAGTTCGGCCGACAGGCGCCGGGCCGCCGCGACGACCTCGTCTTTCGCCTCCGGCTTGAAAGCCGCCGCACGATCCTGCCTGTCGCGGATGATCGCGCCGGTCATCTCCGGCGACTGCACGTAGCTTGCGCCCGCGCCGGCCGCCTCGCGCACCAGCGCCTCGAAATCGGCCACATTGCGCCGCGGCTCCCGGCCGGAGCGCATCTGGATAGCGGCTGCCTTGAAGATGCCCATGCTGCCCCTGGTCCTAGTTCAAATGCCCGGAAGCGAGCAGGCTTTCAAGCCTGCCCTGCCGCTCCAGCTCATGGAGGTCGTCGCAACCGCCGACATGATAGCCGCCGATGAAAATCTGCGGAAAGGTGCTTCGGCCGCTGGACCGCGCGATCATCTCCTGACGGAGGTCCGGCGAGAAACTCGCGTCATGCTCGGTGTAGGCGACGCCCTTGCGTTCGAGCAGCCGCTTGGCCGCGGCGCAATATCCGCACATCATCCGGGTATAGATCGTCACGTCCACCATGACCGTTCCACCAGCATTGCTGTCCTTCGCCGACTATATAGGGCCTGGCCCGGTTGCCCGAAAGTCCCCCGACCCAAAGTCCTCCGACCGAAATTCCCCTGCCCCGATGTCCGACTGGCTGAAGTGGCCAGGCAGCACCCGCGCGAACGTCAGTACGTCGACGGCGGCCGCGCCGCTCTTTTTCAGCGCCTTGCTGACCGAGGATACGGTCGCGCCGGTCGTATAGACATCGTCGATCAGAAGCACGCGGCGGCCGCGCACGTCGATGTCGCTCTCCGCAGGAACCCTGAACGCGGCGCGGACATTGTCCTGGCGTTCGGAGATGCCGAGCCCGACCTGCTGGCGGGTTGGCTTGACGCGCACGATCGCCCCGGGGGCAAACGGCTTGCCCGCCAGAGCGGCAACGGCCCGGGCGAGTTCGGCGGACTGGTTGAAGCGGCGGGTGAAGAAGCGCCGCCGGTGCAGTGGCACGGGCAGCACGACATCGGCTTCCGCCACGAGGTCGGCGCCGGCGCGCAGCATCCAGCGCGCCATCCACGGCGCAAGATCGGTGCGGTCGGCATATTTCAGCAACTGGACCATGCGTGGCGCCACCCCGCTGTAGGCGACGGCGGCGCGCGCGCGGGCGAACGGCGGCGGGTTGGCGATCGCCTCGGCCGAGAGGAAGCCCTCGCCCATGTCGTACTGGAAGGGCGTGCCCATGACCGGGCACCACGGTTTATCGAGAAACCGCAATTGCCGCCAGCAGGCGCCGCAGAGCGCACCGGGTTGCGTAACATGCCTGCGGCAGCCAACACAGACCGGCGGAAAAAGGATGCGCGCCGGCCAGGCCAGCGCTTCCGTTGCGAGGTCTCCCAGTCGCGGCGCCATCGCCAAGCCCCTTGCGATCCGCGTCGGACAATAGCAGAACCTGCACGATTGCGGCCGGACTTTTTTCGCGCGCCGCGGCGAGAACCACAGTGGCCGATACAGATCGACAGCTCATCGACACCGCGCTCCTGGTCGCACGCAAGCGACGGGCTATGCGCAGCGCTGTTCCCGGCGCCGACTTCCTGATGCGACGCGCCGCCGAAGATCTGGCCGAACGCCTTGCGACGGTCGGCCGGCGTTTCCCCAAGGCAGCGACGCTGTTCTGCGCAACGCATGACGCGGCCGATGTCGTGCGCGCCTCGGGCAAGGTCGACGAAGCGGTCCGCGTCGAGGCGGACGCGGCGTTGCTCGGCAGCGCGCAAGGCATCGTCGCGCCGCCGGGGGTGCTGCCGCTCGAAGCGGCAAGCATCGATCTGGCAGTCTCGCTGCTGTCGCTGCAGGACGAAAACGACATTCCCGGCATGCTGATTCAGATCCGCCGCGCTCTGAAGCCCGACGGGCTGTTCCTTGGAGCGCTGGCGGGTGCCGGAACGCTGGCCGAACTGCGTGACAGCCTGCTTGCGGCCGAAGGAGAAACGCTCGGCGGGGCGAGCCCGCGCGTCCTGCCCTTCGCCGACGTGCGCGAGGCGGGCGCGCTGCTGCAGCGGGCCGGGTTCTCGCTCCCCGTGACGGACGTTGAAACGGTCACCGTACGCTATGCCACAATGTTCGACCTGATGGCCGATCTGCGCGCGATGGGCGCAACCAACCCGCTGTCGGATCGGACGAGGCGCCCTGCGACCAGAAAACTGCTGATGCGCGCGGCCGCCATCTATGCCGAGCGCCATTCTGACCCGGACGGCCGGATCAGGGCGACGTTCTCGATGATATGGCTCTCGGGCTGGGCGCCGGATGCTTCGCAGCAGAAGCCGCTGCGGCCGGGTTCGGCCAAGATCTCGCTGACAAAGGTACTGGGTGGCGGGACCTAACGGTTGAAGGCCCGCTGCAGACTGCGGTCCTGTTCGGAGAACATGCGCCTGACCGCCGTCGCGCAAATTGCCGACGCCCGCGACCATCGGCAGCGAGAGCGGCGCGATGACCGGGCCGCGTGCGACGGTCAGCAGTCGCCGTTGTATTCGCCGTTTGAATGGATGATGCATACAGCGCCAGGCATCTGCAACACGCTGCGGTGGATCACATAGCTGGATGAACGGTGTATCGATCCTGTCGACATATAGTCGACGCCGTCTATGCTGGCGATCTCGTCCTTGGAGTAGCGATCGGCAATAGGCGTCAGGATCAGCGCCAGTGCGGCGGCCGCCGATCCAAACAGAAGCGTCAGCCTGAGAACGCTGACGCCGGCCAGGCCATAGAGCGGCTCAGCGCGGTTGCGTATCGCGTCCCATTGCCTTTCAGGCGTCATATCGACCATCCCCGTGCGCCACGGCCTCGCCGGCCATGGTGGGGCCGGCACATGTCTCACTTTTTCACACTTGCCTGAACGGTTCATTAACGCTGAAGCCGACGGGCCTCTCGCGGCGTCAGAGCAGATCGATCAGATGCGGAATCAGCGGCAGATCGGCAGGGGGCATGGGATAGTCGCGCATCTGGCGCGGACGCACCCATCTGAGGGTCTGGCCTTCCCTGGGCTGCGGTATGCCCCAGAACCGGCGGCATACAAAAAGCGGCATCAGCAGGTCGAAGTCCGCGTAGGAATGGCTGGCGAACGTGAGTGGGGCAAGGCAATCGACCTTGGTTTCAACGCCGATCTCCTCGCGGATTTCGCGCACGACCGTCTGTTCGGGGGTCTCGCCAGGCTCGATCTTGCCACCAGGGAATTCCCACAATCCGGCCAGCGTCTTGCCCTCGGGACGCTGCCCGAGAAGCACCCGTCCGTCCGGGTCGACGAGCGCGACGGCGGCGACGAGGAGGAGCTTCCTGGGCTGTTGCATCAGAGCCGCCGAACGTTCATGGCTCGGGCCTGCGACGATAGTGGTAGCGGTAGAGTTCGCCAAAACCGAGCGTTTCGTAGAGCCGGCGGGCCGCGAAGTTGTCGGCTTCAACCTGCAGCCACGCCTGTCGTGCGCCCCTCAGACGCGCCCATTTCAACGCCGAGAGCAGCAGGCGCCGGCCATGCCCCTTGCCGCGCTCGGTTCCGGCGGTGGCGACTTCGAACAGGCCGGCCAGCTCGCCGTCATGCACGCATATCGCGGAGGCGACCGGCCTCTCGTCCTGTTCCAGCACGAACAGTCCCGCTTCCGGCTGGATCGCTCCGATGATTTCCGACATGCCGGCGCGCAGCGCCGGATCGGCGCCATGCGTCTGCATCGACGCCGCGACGAACCGGCCCATGTCCCTGAGCGGAATCTGGTCCATCGCCCCGTGCACCGCAGGGGTTTCGAGGTCCATCCGCATGACAAGGGAGTGGCCGAAGTCGGCCCAGCCCTCATCGCCAAGGTGGCGCACCAGAACGGGCCCGCCGAGCGGCGACAGTCGGAAGGTCAGCGGACGCCCATAGGCGTCGAAGCGCCGGCCGGCACGCATGATGCGGTCGGGCAGATCGCGCACATCGTTGGGATCGAGCGGGTTAACCGAGTTCAGCCGCTTTGCGGGGTGGCCGGCGGTAAGCCTCACCACCCATGTGCCGTCATAGTGGACGGCGCTCGCCGGCCAGGCGCGAAAGCCCGCCGCCTCGAACTGGCGAACGGTCGCGAGGTCCGCTTCGCGCGTCGCGCCGGGCACGGTCTTGCCCATCAGCTCCTGTAGTCGCCATTGATGGCGACATATTCCTTGGTGAGGTCGCAGGTCCAGACAGTCGCCTTGCCGCGGCCGATGCCAATGTCGGCGCGGATGCGGATGTCCTGGCGCCGCATGTAGGCGGAGGTCGCCTCCTCGGAATAGCCGGGATCGCGCTCGCCCTCGAAGGCGAGGCGGTTGTCGCCGAACCAGATCGACAGGCGGTCGCGGTCGGCGGGTTCGCCAGACTTTCCCACCGCCATGACGACGCGGCCCCAGTTGGCGTCCTCGCCGGCAACCGCCGTCTTGACGAGCGGCGAATTGGCAATGGACATCGCGATCCGGCGCGCCGAACGGGCCGATTTAGCACCGGTGACAGCCACCTCGACCTGCTTTCGCGCCCCCTCGCCGTCGCGCACCACCTGCAGCGCCAGCGACTTCAGCACCTTGCCAAGGCCGCGTTTGAAGGCTGCAAGCCTCGGGTCTTTCCGCGTCTCGATGCGCGGCGCGCCGCGCTTCTCCGCCGCGCCGGTCGCAAAGATGAGCAGCGTGTCGCTGGTCGACGTATCGCTGTCGACGGTGATCGCGTTGAATGTCTTGCCGACCGCGCCCGACAGCAGCGCCTGCAGCACCCGAGCGGCGATGGGCGCATCGGTCGCCACGAAGGAAAGCATCGTCGCCATCTCCGGCGCGATCATGCCAGCGCCCTTGGCGATGCCGTTGATGGTGACATCCGCATCGCCGAGCTTGACGGTGACGGTGGCGACCTTCGGATAGGTGTCGGTGGTCATGATGGCGCTGGCGGCCTCGCGCCAGAAATCGGCGGTCGCGTCCTTGACCATACCTGCCAGCAGATGCGCGAAGCGACCGGCGTCGAGCGGCTCGCCAATCACGCCCGTCGAGGCGAGGAACACCTCGCCGGGCTGGCATCCGGCAGCGGCGGCGCCGGCCTTGCCAGTGATGGCCGTCGTCTCGCGACCCTTCTTTCCGGTAAAGGCGTTGGCGTTGCCGGAATTCACGACCAGCAGCCGCGCCCTACCGCCGGGCAGATTGGCGCGACAGAAGTCGACCGGCGCGGAGGGGCATTTCGAGCGGGTGAATACGCCAGCAACCTCGGTCCCCTCGTCGAACACCATCGCCAGCAGGTCGGTGCGGTTGCGGTATTTTATGCCGGCCTCCGCGGTCGCCATGCGAACGCCTGGGATCGCCGGCATCTTGGGATATTTCTTCGGAGCGAGCGGAGAGACGGTGGTTGACATGGGGCCTCAGCGGGGTGACCTGCGCAAACCAAGTCCGTTTGCCCCATAGTAAAAGGCCGCGCAAGCCGTTTCAGGCAGCGCGGCCGAAGTCCGATACCGGTCCGTTTAGGGGTTGGCGGCGTCCATAGCATCAACTGCCTTCTTGAGATCGGGATCGGTCACATCGACCTTGCCCGCCTTGCGCAACGTGTCGACCATCGCGAAGTATTTCTCGCGGAACACCATGTTGCGCATCTGGTCCTTGATGGTGTCGAAGGCGGGAGCCGCCTGCGGACGCTTGTCGGTGATCTTGATGACGTGCCAGCCGAACTGGCTCTGCACCGGCTCCTTGGTGTAGGCGCCGACGTCGAGCGCAAAGGCGGCCTTCTCGAATTCGGGCACCATCTGGCCGGGCGCGAAATAGCCGAGTTCGCCGCCGGTCGTCTTGCCGCTCGGGTCGGTGGTGTGTTCGTTGGCGAGCTTGGCGAAATCGGCGCCGCCATCGAGTTCCTTGATGATCGCCTCAGCCTCTTCCTTGGTCTTGACCAGGATGTGGCTCGCCTTCACCTCGTTGACCGGCGGGGTCTCGGATATCTGCTTGTCATACTGGGCGCGGACCTCCGCGTCGGTGATCTTGGAGCCGATGTCCTTGTCGATGACCTCGCTGTGCAGCGCGCGGTCGTGCAGGAATGCCATGCGGCGCTGGAAATCGGCGTCCTTGTCGAGCCCTTCGGCGACCGCGCGGGCGGCCAGTAGCTTGATTTCCATGACCGCCATGAAGGCGGCGGCGCGGCGCTGCTCAGGCGGCAGCTGCGCGTATTGCTGGTCGACGCTCGCCAGCGCAAGCGCCAGATCGGCCTCGGTTACCGGCTGGCCATCGATGGTGGCGACGACCCTGGCGGGATCCGGCGCGACCTCTGGTGCGGCCGGCGCGGCGGCTTCGGCCGGCTTCTGTTCGGCCGGTGCGGCGGTTTCCTGCGCGATGGCCGAGCCGGTCAGCGCCGCAAGCAGCGAAAGAGGAAGCGCCAGCCTGACGAACGCTGCGCTGCGGAAGGAAAGCGGCATGAAGTTCTCCGATCGGGGTTTTGAGGCGCCTTGAAGCGAGCCAGATTGTGGCGAAATTCAGCGCGGTCCGGGGCCTAACGGCGCGTTGACATCGGTTGAGGCCCCTCTTATCTGTCCAGCGTCTTTGCGTCCAGAAGCGTTTTCCGGGCGCTTTCCGCCATTCCCCGGGTCCGCCAAGCCCTGCCAAGCCCTGCGGATACCGCCGGCGCCAGCCGGCAAAAACACGGTTGAAAGGACCATTTTATGGTCAGTCTCGGCGTCCTTGCCCGCAAGATATTCGGTTCGTCCAACGATCGCCGCATCAAGGCGACGCGCCCTCGCGTCGAATCGATAAACGCCATGGAGAACGAGCTTCGCGCCCTCTCCGACGAGCAGCTTACGGCACGCACCGCCCAGTTCCGGGCCGATCTCGCCAACGGCGCGACGCTCGACGACGTTCTCGTCCCGGCCTTCGCCACGGTGCGCGAGGCGGCCAGGCGCGTGCTCGGCATGCGGCCCTTTGACGTCCAGCTGGTCGGCGGCATGGTGCTTCACAATGGCGGTATCGCCGAGATGCGCACCGGCGAAGGCAAGACGCTGGTGGCGACGCTTCCCGTCTATCTCAACGCGCTGGCCGGCAAGGGCGTCCACGTCGTTACCGTGAACGACTACCTGGCCCGTCGCGACGCCGAATGGATGGGCCGCGTTTATAAGTTCCTCGGCCTGTCGGTCGGCATCATCGTGCACGGCCTGTCCGACGACGAGCGTCGTGCCGCCTACGCGTGCGACGTGACCTACGCGACCAACAACGAGCTCGGCTTCGACTACCTGCGCGACAACATGAAATACGACCGCCAGTCGATGGTCCAGCGCGGTCACAACTACGCGATCGTCGACGAAGTGGACTCGATCCTGGTCGACGAGGCGCGTACGCCGCTGATCATTTCCGGCCCGCTCGAGGACCGGTCGGAAATGTACAACACGATCGACGCCTTCATCCTGCAGCTCAATGCGCCGGACTACGAGATCGACGAGAAGCAGCGCACCGCGATCTTCACCGAGGAGGGCACCGAGAAACTGGAGAACCTGCTGCGCGCGGCGGGCCATCTCAAGGGCGAGTCGCTCTATGACGTCGAGAACGTCGCGATCGTCCACCACGTCAACAACGCGCTCAAGGCGCACCGCCTGTTCCAGAAGGACAAGGACTACATCGTCCGCAACAACGAGATCGTCATCATCGACGAATTCACCGGCCGCATGATGCCCGGACGCCGCTATTCGGAAGGCCTGCACCAGGCGCTCGAGGCCAAGGAGCATGTCGCCATCCAGCCGGAGAACCAGACGCTCGCCTCGGTGACGTTCCAGAACTATTTCCGCATGTACGGCAAGCTCGCCGGCATGACCGGCACGGCGCTGACGGAAGCCGAGGAATTCGGCAACATCTACGGGCTCGACGTGACCGAGGTGCCTACCAACCTGCCGGTCAGGCGTCTCGACGAGGACGACGAGGTCTATCGGACCGTCGAGGAGAAATACAAGGCGATCGTGCGCGAGATCCGCGAAGCCGCCGACAAGGGCCAGCCGATCCTGGTCGGCACCACCTCGATCGAGAAGTCGGAAATGCTGGCCGAGCGGCTGCGCAAGGACGGCTTCAAGAATTTCGAGGTGCTGAACGCCCGCCACCATGAACGCGAGGCGGCGATCGTCGCCCAGGCAGGCAAGCCGGGCGTCATCACCATCGCAACCAACATGGCCGGACGCGGTACCGACATCCAGCTAGGCGGCAACGCCGAAATGCGCATCGCCGACGAACTCGGCGACATGCCGGCCGGTCCGGAACGCGACGCGGCCGAGAAGGCGATCCGTGAAGACGTGCAGCGTCTCAAGGACAAGGCGATCGCCGCAGGCGGCCTTTACGTCCTGGCCACCGAGCGCCATGAATCGCGGCGCATCGACAACCAGTTGCGCGGCCGCTCGGGCCGCCAGGGCGATCCGGGGCGCTCGAAGTTCTTCCTGTCGTTGCAGGACGACCTGATGCGCATCTTCGGCTCCGAGCGCATGGATGGCATGCTGCAGAAGCTCGGCCTCAAGGAAGACGAGGCGATCATCCACCCGTGGATCAACAAGGCGCTGGAGAAGGCGCAGAAGAAGGTCGAGGCGCGCAACTTCGACATTCGCAAGAACCTGCTGAAATACGACGATGTCGCCAATGACCAGCGCAAGGTGGTGTTCGAGCAGCGCATCTCGCTGATGGACGGCGAGAACCTCTCGGAGACCGTGGCGGAGATGCGCGAGGACGTGATCAACGATCTCGTCGCCAAGCACATCCCCGAAAACGCCTATGCCGAGCAGTGGGACGTGAACGGCCTGAAAGAAGCTGTCCGCCAGAGCCTGAACCTCGACCTGCCAGTCGACGAGTGGGCCAAGGAAGAGGGTATCGCCGACGAAGAGGTGCGCGAGCGCATCACGACCGCCGCCGATGCCGCCGCCGCCGATCGTGCTGGCCGTTTCGGCCCCGAGGTCATGACCTATGTCGAGCGCTCGGTGATGCTGCAGACGCTCGACCACCTGTGGCGCGAACACATCGTCAACCTCGACCATCTGCGCTCGGTGGTCGGCTTCCGCGGCTACGCCCAGCGCGATCCGCTCAACGAATACAAGGGCGAATCCTTCGAGCTGTTCCAGGCCATGCTGGCGAACCTTCGCCAGGCCGTGACCGCGCAGTTGATGCGCGTCGAACTGGTGCGCGAGGCGGCCGAAGCGCCGCCCCCGCAGGCCCCGGAGACTTTCGGCCATCACATCGATGGCACCACCGGCGAGGACGATTTCAGCGAAGGCTTTGGCGAGAGCCCGGTGGCCGTGCTGGCCGACAACCGCGTAGTTGCGCCCGAACAGCGCGATGCCAACAATCCGGCCAGCTGGGGCAAGATCGGCCGCAACGAGGCCTGCCCTTGCGGCTCGGGCAAGAAATACAAGCACTGCCACGGCGCTTTCGCGTAAAGCGAGCGCCGCGGCCGACTAGCCTAAAGCACCAAATACTGGCCTAAAGCACCAGAATCGTCGCCAGCGCCAGCATGAGCCCCATACCGGCAATGTCGGTGCCGGTCGTCAGGAAGATGCTTGAAGCGGTGCAGGGGTCGGTGCCCAGCCGCCGCAGGGTCAACGGAACCAGCACCCCGAACAGGCCCGACGCCATGCAGGCGCCGGTCATGGCGAGCAGGATGACAAGGCCCAGGATTGGCCCGTCGGCGCTGTGAAATCCGCCCGAACTCCAGATCATCGCAAGGCCGGCCACCGCTCCCGTGAGCACCCCGTTCAGCGCCCCCAGTACGAGTTCCTTGCGGATCAGCTTGCGCACCGGGAAATGGTTCAGGTCGCCAAGCGTGATGCCGCGCAAGGTGATTGCCAGCGCCTGGCACCCGGTGTTGCCGCTCTGCCCGGCCAGGATAGGCAGGAAGGCCGCGAGCGTGACGATCTGGGCGATGGTTCCCTCGAACAGGCTGACCACGAAGCCCGCGGCGAAGGCGGTGAGCAGGTTGACCTGCAGCCAGCCGTGCCGCATCTTGAAGGCCGTCCAGATGCCGGTATAGAGGCGCTCCTCCTTGTGGACGCCCACCATCTGACCCGACTGCGCGCTGATCTCGATCGCCTGGCGCTCGAAAAGGCGCCAGCCACGTACGATGCCGATGACGTGCATGTCGGCATCGACCACCGGATAGACCGGATAGTGCCGATGGATGGCAGCACGGTCGGCCTCCGCCAGATCCATGTCCACGGTCAGCGCGTAGGGCGCCGGCAGCATGATGTCGCGCAGCGGCTCGGCCGGATCGGCGAGCAGCAGGTCGCGAATCACGATCAGCCCGGTCAGCCGCTCCGCCGCGTCGGTGACGTAGAGATAGGTGATCAGCCGCGGCGTCTCGTGGCCGCGCAGGAAGTCGATGGCCTGCTGGACCGTCGTGGTCTGCGCGAGCACGGCAAGCGCTGGCTCCATCATCTCCCTGACGGTGTTTTCCTCCAGGCTGCCGAGAGGGCCCTTGACCTTGGCCTGAAGATCGGGCGGCAGATAGGCGCGGATGTGATCGACGAAAACCTGCGGCAGTTCGGCGAAAATGGCCGCGATGCGCTCGGGCGTTTCCCTTGCGAGCAACTGGGCGCCGTCGAGCGGCACCCGGGCGCGGACCGCCCGCACCAGGCCTGCGATGTCGTCATCTTCGCTCATTGATATCTCCGCGCCGCGCCGCGACTCTCCGGCTGTCTGCGGCAGATTGACCCAGCGGCAACCGTTTCAGCAAGAAAAATCAAGCCGGCCCATCACCGCCACGAACGGCGCCGCCCGGGAAACCATCGGCGCCGCCGAACCGTTTCTTAAACAGTCTCGCATAGGGTCTAAAGCTTGACGGAAGACGGAGAGTAGTGGGTGCGCTTTTCCGCGGCAACGACCGCCGACAGGCTGCTGCCGGAGCGGCTGGCCGTGCACGCGCGCCCGCTGCTTGCCCGCATCGACGCGGCACTCTCAGCCACCGACGAACGCGGCGAGGCGAGCCGCATGTCGCTCATCGCATTCGTCATCCGAATCGCCAGCGCGGGCATCGCCTTCGTCAGCCAGGTTTTCCTGGCCCGCTGGATGGGCTCGTTCGAATACGGCATCTTCGTGCTGGTGTGGGTCACCATGGTGATCGCCGGCAACGTGTCGTGCCTGGGGTTCCACACCTCGGTGATCCGCTTCATCCCGGAATACCGCGAAAAGGGCATGCTCGACGAACTGCGCGGCATCCTGGTGGTGAGCCGGCTTTTCGTGCTGGTGGCCTCTACGCTTATAGCCGCGCTGGGCGCGCTTGGCGTGGTGGTTTTTGCCCAACATTTCGAAATCTACTACATCGTACCCTTCGTGCTCGGTTTCGTATGCCTGCCGATGATCGCGCTCTCCGACCTGCTGCAGGGCATATCCAGGGCCAATACCTGGGCCGTCTTTTCGCTGTCGCCGACCTATCTGGTGCGCCCTGTCCTCATCCTCGTGCTGATGGGCGCAACGCTTGTCGCGGGCTATGCGCCCAATGCGGTGACCGCGCTGACGGTCGCTATTGCGGCAACCTATCTTACGACGCTGTGGCAACTTGTCGGCGTCACCGGACGGATGGAGCGCAAGCTGGCCGTCGGGCCACGCAAGAGCGATCTGCGCCTGTGGTTTGCCGTTTCGCTGCCGATCTTCCTGGTCGAGAGCTTCTTTTTCCTGCTTACCAACGCCGATGTGCTGATGGTCGGCTTCTACATGCGGCCGGACGATGTCGCCGTCTATTTCGCGACCGTCAAGACGCTGGCGCTGGTGCATTTCGTCTATTTCGCGGTGAAGGCCGGGGTTGCGCAGCGCTACGCGTCCTACACACACGGCCAGCCTGAAAAGCTCGCCGCCTTCGCACGCGAGACGGTGGCGTGGACCTTCTGGCCGTCGCTGGCGATGGCCGTCGTCGTGCTTTTGCTCGGCGAGGTGATGCTGACGCTGTTCGGCCCGGACTTCGTGGCCGGCTATCCGCTGCTTTTCCTGCTTTGCATCGGCGTCGTCGCGCGCTCCGCGGTCGGTCCATGCGAAAGCCTGCTCACCATGACCGGCAACCAGAACGTCTGCGCCTTCGTCTATGCGCTGACGCTGGCGCTCAACATCGCGCTCAGCGTTGTCCTTATCCCGTTGTTCGGCCTGTGGGGGGCGGCGATCGCAACGGCTGCTTCCATGCTGTTCGAGGCGGCGGCACTCTCCTTCACCGTGTGGCGCCGGCTCGGCATCGTCATGGCGATCTTCATTTCTCCGCGCGCGGAAGCGAGAACCTGATGGCCGCGACCCCGATTCTGGAAGAGACGAGCGGCGGTCCGGCCGGCACGATGATCGCCGGGCTTGCCGGCCAGTCGGGAAAGCCCGTGGACCCCGCGCTCGTCGAACTGATGGCGGAGCGGAGGCCGCAGCGCAAGCTGGCGATCTACGCGGCGTCTGCCGGCTTCGACCTTGTCGAGGAACTCGACTATCTCAGCGCGCGCACCATCGAGCCGAACGTCTTCTTCAATCCGTATTTCCTGGCGCCGGCGATGCCGCGCCTCGAGGACCGCGAGGTCAGGCTGGCCGTCATCCGCGACGGCGACGAATTCAAGAGCCGGCTACGCCTGCTGGTGCCATTCTCGGTCGAGCGGCCGGGCATTCCGCTCGGCGTACCGATCATGCGGACATGGGCAAGCCCGTTCGGGCCGCTCGGCACGCCGCTGCTCGACAGGGACGATCCGGTCGGCGTGACGGAGGATTTCTTCGCCATGCTGTCGCGGCCGCATCTCAAGCTGCCCAAGGTGCTGGTGCTACCAGACATGCGGCTCGACGGCGCCGTTACGACGATGCTGCGGACCGTTGCCGAGGCGCGCGGCCTGCCCATGACGACAACCGGGGAAGTCGAACGGCCATTCCTCGACAGCACGCTCGACGGCGAGGCCTATTTGAAGGCAGCGCTCAACAAGCATCACTACAGCGAGTATCGGCGGCTGAAGCGCCGGCTCGGCGAACAGGGCGAACTCGTGCACGGCGTGGCGCGCGGGCCCGACGACGTCCGCATCGCGGCGGAAGGATTCCTGGCACTGGAGGCAGCGGGCTGGAAGGGCCGCAGACGCACCGCCATGGTGATCGACCGCTACCGCGCCGCCTTCGCGCGCGAGGCAGTACACGGCCTGGCCGAGCAGGATCTCTGCCGCATCCACTCGCTGACGCTGGGCGGCAAGCTGATCGCCAGCCTGATCGTCTTTGTCGAAGCCGGCGTCGCCTACACCTGGAAGACCGCCTATGACGAGGATTACGCGGCCTTCTCGCCGGGCGTGCTTCTGATGATCGAGGTCACCAAGCAGCACCTCGACGATCCCAACATCGAGATCACGGACAGCTGCGCCGTGCCCGATCACCCGATGGTGTCGCGGCTGTGGAGCGAGCGCAAGCGGATGGGCACGCTGGTGATCGGCATGACGCCGGCGGCGGACCGCATCACCAGGCAGGCAGCCTCGCAGCTTCACCTCTACCAGGAAACGCGCAACCTGGCGCGGCTGGTGCGCAACCGCGTGCGCGGCATGCTCAAGCGCCGGTGACGGCGGCGGCCTCCCGCTTCGCGCGGTCGCGGAAGATGCGGCGGATCACCTTGCCCGATGTCGTCAGCGGCATCGAATCGACAAACTCCACCTCGCGCGGATATTCGTGCGCGGAAAGTCGCTCGCGCACCCACTGGCTGATCTCGGCGGCGAGTGCGGGACTACCGGCGACGCCGTCCTTCAAGACGACATAGGCCTTCACCACCTCGGTGCGCAGCGTGTCGGGTTTGCCCACGGCGGCCGCCAGCGCTACCGCCGGGTGGCCGGTCAGGCAATCCTCGATCTCGCCGGGCCCGATGCGGAAGCCGGCCGAGGTGATGACGTCGTCGTCGCGGCCGAAGAACCTGACGTAGCCGTCACCGTCCGCGACGCCCTGATCGCCGGTCGTCATCCAGTCGCCGACGAACTTCTTCGCGGTCGCCTCCGGGCTCCGCCAGTATCCGAGGAACATCACGGGGTCGGGCCGCGCCACCGCGATCTGGCCGACTTCGCCTAGTCCGACCAGCCGGCCATCAGCGTCGATAATCGCGACGCGGTGGCCGGGAACGACCTTGCCGATGGTGCCGGCGCGGCTGGCGCCGATCGCCGCGCAGGACCCCAGCACAAGGTTGCATTCGGTCTGGCCATAGAATTCGTTGGGCGTGACGCCGAAAGCTTCCCTGGTCCACTCGTACGTCTCGGCGCCGAGCGATTCCCCAGCCGAGCAGATCGAGCGCAGGTCGATGCTGAAGCGCTGGCGAATGCCTTCCACCGACCTGAGCAGGCCGAGCAGCACCCGGTGCGGCAGCAGCGCCCCCTTGGGCGGGCAGGTGGTGCCCGAGGTGAAGATCATCATCGCGGGGTCGTCGTGGCCGGTCGCCTCGGCCTCGAAGTCATGCGAATGGTCGGCGACCATTTTGGCGAATTCCTCCGAGCCGTCGCCAGCGACCACGACACCGTCGAAGCCCGGCAGCCGGCCGGCGATGCGGCCCAGCTTGGCGGCGCCGGCGGCGTTGGTGACGACGAGACGCGCGCCAGCCGTCTGCAGGCGGTATTCCAGCGCCTCCGGCCCGAACAAAAGGGCGAGCGGCAGCGCGATGGCGCCGAGCTTGTAGATGGCGAGATGCGCGATGACCGTCTCGAAACCCTGCGGCAGGAGAAGCGCCACCCGGTCGCCGCGCCGGATGCCGCGCGCCCGCAGCGCGTTGGCGAAGGCGTTGGACCTTTGCGACAGTTCCAGGAAGCTCAGCCGGGCCGGCGCGCCGTCCGCGCGGTAGTCCAACAGCGCCGTCCTGCCGGGATCCTCGGCCGCCCAGCGGTCGGCGACCGCGACGCCGATGTTGAAACGGTCGGGAATGGCCCAGCGGAAATCGCCGTAGAGGGATGCATAGTCATCGCGCCGCTCGAGCATGGACGGTCGTCTCCGCTCCTCCGCGCAGCTTTCAATCGCTAGGCATGACCCGCCTAGCAACCCTGTTTCCGGTAGCTTTGCCGGAACGGGCAGTCAAGCCTGAGTGGCAGCTCCCCGCGCCCTCCGGATTATCGAAGGTCGCCGCCGACCCAAGCTTTATTCGCACTGGCTTAAATTGAAACCAGCTCGGCGATCTTGCTCGCGACTTCCGCCATCGACTCTTCGGCAGTGCTCAGCCCAGCCCGGGAGGCTAGCAAGAGGCTGACCTTCTCAAGCTCTTCATAGGTCGTCCCATGAACAACTGGGACGAGCCGCTCACGCCGGAGAAGCGCCGAGAGTTCTTTGTCAGCAATGCCTTCTGTTGGAAGCCGGCGCAACATGGCCGGGGTCACCAGAACGATACCGACGCGCGAATTTACCAGGCCTTTATCGATCGCCCGCATCATCGGCACCCCGAGGCCAAGGTCCTTTTCGCTGAACCACACGCGGACTCCGCGTGTTTCAAGCAGATCATGCAGTTCCTTGGCAGAACCGTGTCTGTCATCCCACGCGTGACAAAGAAATACGTCTCGAAGGTCAGGCTGCGACGCTGCCAGGTTCTCAACGTTTTCGCGTACCGGCGTGAGTGCCTGCACTTGTTCAGGTGTGTAAAACACAGCCGAACCAGCTCCCGACCAGCGCGGCTTTGTGCTGCGGCTGGACTTGCCGCCACTCTGGCTGCCTCCACTGCTCCCCAATGACGGAGACGAATACGAAGAATATCTAAAGCCACTGCTATACCCACTACTGTAACCGCTATAGCGGCTGTAGCGACTACCACATACAGGACAGTCCGCTCCACCGCCCCTTGTATGGCCTCTTACTGGTGCTGTGCATCTAGCCATGTTTGCTCCCTAACTATTAATAGCTAGAATCGCGCATCTATTTGAATTTCACAATTTCTATCCGATTCCTACCAGATTGGGTATCGAATACTTGGAACCAAAACCGCCTCTTGGTCCCACGCGGAATTGAACAGCTTTGAATATGCCGCTTCCGAAGCGTGGTGCCCCTGGCCGGAATCGAACCAGCACTCCTTGCGGAACTCGATTTTGAGTCGAGCGCGTCTACCAATTCCGCCACAGGGGCCAAGGCCCTTGCGGACCTGAACGGCATGCCGACTACTTGAGACGCGGGCGAACGTCAACTGATTGGGCGATCCTGCTGGCATGAACGCAGCCTCGGCGAGCATTCGAGAACGCTGCGGCTTTTGCGCGCAATTCCGCGTGAATGCGCTCGCGCTCGCCGTCGCCGGCGCATCGCGGCATTGTGCGGCGCATGAAATGTTCCTAAACACGCTGTCGCCAATCGGAAACGCCGGATGCTTCGAAGACTTTACGACTGGACGCTGTCGCTGGCGGCGCGCAAGTCCGCCGAATACTGGCTGGCCTTCATCGCCTTCATCGAAAGCTCGATCTTCCTGGTGCCGGCCGACGTGTTGTTCCTGCCGATGGCGATCGCAAGGCCAGACAAAGCCTACCGCTACGCGCTGATCGCCACCGTCGCCTCGGTGCTCGGTGGCATCGCCGGCTGGCTGCTCGGCCACTTCGCCTATGAAGCGCTTGCCATGCCGGTGCTCGAGTTCTACGGCAAGCTCGACGATTTCGAGGCGTTGCGAAACTCCTCGGGCTACGGCCTGATCGTCCTGCTGCTGGTTACCTCCGGGCTGGCGCATCTGCCGCCGATCAAGGTGGTGACGATCCTGTCTGGCGTCATCGGGGTGAACATCTGGCTGTTCATCCTGTCGGCAATCATCGCGCGCGGCGCGCGCTTCCTGCTGCTCGCCTGGCTTTTGCGGCGTTACGGCGAGCCCATACGCCATTTCGTCGAGGAACGCCTCGGATTGATTGCCGCGGCGGCTGCCGGCGTCCTTATTTTGCTCTACTTGCTCGTCAGATATCTCCACTGAGCGGCCCGGCCGCACGGGACAAACCTCGCATGGCATCGCTCGCAGCACCCGACTACACGCAGCGCAACACCGCGATCTTCCTGACACTCGCCATGGCGGCGGTGGTCGGATCAGCACTCGGCTTCGAGCACATCGGGCACTACATCCCCTGCAAGCTCTGCCTGGGGCAGCGGGTGCCCTACTACGTCGGCGTGCCGGTGATGGCCCTGGCGGCGATTTCTGGCAGCCTGCGCTGGCCGCCGGTGGTGACACGGCTGCTGCTGTTGATCGGCGGGCTTCTAATGGCCTGGAGCCTGTACCTGGCGGTACGCCATTCGGGCGTGGAATGGGGCTGGTGGGCGGGACCAACCGACTGCGGCGCGGTTGCCGCCCCAACCGAGACGGGCGGCAAGGGCATCCTCGACGCCATAGATACCTACACGCCGCCCTCCTGCGACAAGGCGGCGTTGCGCATTCTCGGACTTTCGTTTGCCGGATGGAATGCAATCGCCAGCCTGATTCTTGCGGTCGCGGCGTTCCGGGGCGCATTCTCGAAGGCGTAGTGGCTTGAAGCCTTTGGTTTTGCGCAATTCCGGACGCAAAAACCGCGACGCACTTTTGCTGGAAGTGCTTTACGGCTCCAGCTCGACATCCCAGTAGAGATAATCCATCCAGCTTTCGTGCAGATAGTTGGGCGGGAACAGCCGGCCGTTGTTGTGCAGGTCGTGCACGGTCGGCTTGAACGGCTTCTGCAGCGGCCACATCTTGGCCTGCGCCGGCATCATGCCGCCTTTGCGCAGATTGCAGGGCGAGCAGGCCGCGACGACATTCTCCCAGGTCGTGGCGCCGCCGCAGCGCCGTGGCGTGACGTGGTCGAAGGTCAGGTCGTCGGGCGTCCCGCAATACTGGCACTGGAAGCGGTCGCGCAGGAACACGTTGAAGCGTGTGAACGCAGGGTGGCGCGAGGGCTTCACATAGCTCTTCAGGCTGACGACGCTCGGCAGCCGCATCGAGAAGGTGGGCGAGGAAACCTGATGCTCGTACTCGGCGACGATGTTGACCCGGTCGAGGAACACCGCCTTGATCGCATCCTGCCACGACCACAGCGACAGCGGGTAGTAACTGAGCGGCCGGTAGTCGGCGTTCAGCACCAACGCAGGCAGCCCATCGGGGGATACCGCGATTGTCACTTGCGATTCCCTCCTTGGGCCTCAAAGCGATGCGCGCGGATATTGTAAGCAGGAGGTGACAGCAATGTGAAGCGATCCGCATGCGACAGCGGACGGAAAAACTTCACCAGAATGGCTGTATTTACTGCGTTTTTGAAGGCGGAGCGCCCTCCCTTCCCTTGATCTCCTTATAATAGGCCCAGAACAGGCGTGACGCCACCCCCCGGTGCGGCCGCCATGATTCGGCGATTGCGGCGAGCTGTTTCTCGTTCGGCCGGGGGTCGATGCCGAGCGCGTGGCCGACGGCGCTCTGCAGCGCGACGTCGCGGGCCGGGAAGACGTCCGGGTGGCCGGCCGCCGACAACAGGTAGACCTCGGCGGTCCAGCGGCCGATGCCAGGCACCCTTGTCATGGAGTCGATGGCCTGTTGCGCCTCGATATCGCAAAGGCCCTGCAGATCGAGCCCGTCGAGCACGGCCTGCGACACCGAAAGCAGGGCGCGCTGCTTGGGCCGCGACAGGCCGGCCTGGCGAAACAGCGCATCGTCGGCCGCCAGGAGCAATTGCGGCATCAGGGGATCCGCGAGCCCCGCCAGCCGGGCGAATATCGCGTCCGCGCTGGCGCGGGAGACCTGCTGCGACACAATGATCGAGACCAGACTTGCGAAGCCGGGCTGCGAGCGGCGCAGCGGCACCTCGCCGGCCATTCCGCGGACCACTGCAAGGCGCGGGTCGGCGGCGCAGAGCGCGTCGAGCGCGGCGGCGATATCTTCGAGCGTCGAGATGCGCCGCATGATGGCGTCGCGACCTCCCTTGTGGAGCTGGTGCCTTGTTTAGTTCTGGCGCGCCAGATAGCAATCCGCCGACAACAACGACAACCCGAAATCCGCTCCGCCCCTGACAAGGGCAGCCACCACGCCACGATGAACAGGCCAGTCTTCCGCTTCGCTCCAAGCCCCAACGGGGACCTGCACCTCGGCCACGCGTATTCGGCGCTGCTCAACCAGCAGATGGCCGCGTCGGTCGGCGGCAGGCTGCTGCTGCGCATCGAGGACATCGACCTTGCGCGCTGCACGCCGCAATTCGAGGCAGGCATCGCCCGCGACCTCGAATGGCTCGGCATCGCATGGGAGACGCCGGTGCGCCGGCAGTCGGAGCATTTCGAAGAGTATGCCGGGCTGCTCGGGCGGCTGATAGCCGACGATCTCGTTTACCCGGCCTTCATGAGCCGCGGCGAGGTGCGCGCCGCCATTGCCGAAATGGAGGCCTCGGGCAAGGGCTGGCCGCGCGATCCCGACGGCGCGCCGCTCTATCCCGGGCTGGACAAGCAACTCGGCAAGCGCGAGCGCGAGCGGCGCATCAAGCAGGGCGACCCGTTCGCCTGGCGGCTGGATACCGATCGCGCGGCCGCGGGCATCGGCGCGGCGCTCACCTGGACCGAATTTTCGGATGTGACGGTGGGTTCGGTGCGCAATGTGGCGGCCGAGCCGGAACTGTGGGGCGATGTCGTGCTGGCGCGCCGGGACGTGGCCACGAGCTACAACCTTTCAGTCGTCGCCGACGATGCGTTGCAGGGCGTGACCCATGTCGCGCGCGGTCTCGACCTGTATTCGGCGACCGCGATACACCGCCTTCTGCAGGCGCTGCTCAACCTGCCCGAACCGCTGTACCATCACCACAGGCTGATCGCCGGCCCTGATGGCCGCAAACTGTCCAAAAGCCAGCACGACACCGGAATTGCCGCGTTGCGGTCAGCTGGCTTCAGCCCAAACGACATCCGCCGCATGGTTGGCCTCGACATGACATGAGGGCAATCAGATCCGGGCGATGCCGGCCTTCAGGACGGCTGCCAGGCTCACCAGGGCAAATGCCCCGGACAATCCGCACGCGACGGCCAGCTTGAGGTCGCTGAGGTCGACCCCCCAGCTGTTGGCGCCGAGCACCGCGGCAAAAAATCCGCTCGTGAACACCACCATGTTGCCGATCGGGCCGAATCCGTCGTCGCGCATGATGACGTCGAGCGCGGCGCCGAAAAACAGCGCAAGCACGATGACGGCGGCCACCGCCATCATCAGCCAGCCCGGTTCCAGGTTCCAGATCACATCCGCCCCTTTCGACGCCAACGGCGCGCTGAACCCGGCGAGACCCGGTTCAACTCTCCCGATCATATGGACCAATCGTTTAGTTTTGCTTGATCGATTGCACCGTATTAGAGCCAACTGCTCCTTATTGCCTGCAATTTCAGCATCTTTCGTCACCCGGCATCCAGAAAATGGCTTCAGGCAGGCGGATCATTCCCGCACTTTTCGTCGTGTTGTGGGCGACCGGCTTCATCGGAGCCCGCTACGCCATGCCGTGGGCGGAGCCATTCAGCTTCCTTGCGGTGCGCTTTGCGATCGCCTTCGCGATCCTCGCAGTCGCGGCCCTTGCGATGGGCCAGGGACGCATCACGCGGCGTGACGCGACGATGGCTGCCTTCGCCGGCGTGCTGATGCACGGGGTCTATCTCGGCGGAGTGTTCTGGGCAATCCGGCACGGCATGCCGGCGGGTCTTTCCGCGCTGATCGTCGGACTGCAGCCGCTGATCACCGCGCTGCTGGCCGGCAGCCTGCTTGGCGAAACCGTCCTGCCGCGGCACTGGGCCGGCCTGGGGGCCGGGCTGGCCGGCGTCGCGATCGTGCTGGCGCCCAAGCTCGGCGCGATCGGGGACGGCGTCACCTGGGCTACGCTGGCTGCGTCCTTTGTCGCGGTCGCCGGCATGAGTGCCGGCACGATCTGGCAGAAGCGGTTCCTGACCGAAAGCAACTTGCTGGCGGGAACCTGCTGGCAGTATGCCGGCGGCGCGGCTTTGATGGCGATTGCGTCATTTGCCCTCGAGAGCCGCCACTTCACGCTCAACGGCGAACTCGTCTTCGCCATGGCGTGGGCGGTGCTGGTGTTGTCGATCGGCGCGATCGTGCTGCTGATGGTCATGATCCGCGACGGCGAGGTGGCGAAAGTGGCGTCGCTCTTCTACCTGGTGCCAGCCGTCACCGCATTGATGGCATGGGCGCTGTTTGGCGAACAGCTGACACTGATCCAGATCGGCGGCATGGCCCTGACCACCATCGGAGTGGCGCTGGCGACCCAGCGCGCACCCGCCACCGCGGCCTAGCCGGGCACACGCGCGCGCGCCTCGAAATACCGGCTGATCGAGGCGTTGAGCTCGCCGCCGAGAATGAAGATGGCCGAAACGATGTAGAGGAACACCACGGCGATCATGATCGAGGCGAGGCCGGCATATGTGGTCACGTAGGACGAGAAATGGTCGAGGTAGGTGGCGAACATCGTCGACCCGACAAGCCAGCCGACCAGCGTGAAGATGATGCCCGGCACGATGTCCACGAAGCGCCGCTTGCCGGCTGGCAGCCAGACATGCACGGCGATCAGGCCAAGCACGATGACCGTGGAGGCGATGACGTAACGCCACAGCGTGATGGTGCCCAGATAGGGCTCCAGCCATTCGAAGTTCGCCAGCGCCAGCCGCACGATGAGCGGCGCGAAGACCAGCAAGAGGCTGATGGCGAGAAAGCCGGTTGTGGCGACGAACACGAAGGCGAGGCTCTGCGTGCGCCGGTAGAAGAACGATCGGGTCTCGGCCACCCGGTAGGCCCGGTTGAGCGACGTGCGCAGCGCTTCGATACCGTTGGACGCAAAGAACGCGGCGAGCAGCACGCCATAGGTCAGAAGGTCGGTGCGCTGGACGGTCAGCACGTTGATGACTTCGCGCGAGATCGGCGCGGCGATCTGTGCAGGCCAGGTGTCGAACACCAGGTGCACCGCCGTTTCGGCGAAGGCCGAAGCGCCAAGGAAGCTGGCAAGCGTGGTGGCGAAAATCAGGAAGGGAAACAACGCCATCAGCGCGGTGATCGCCAGATGGCTGGCCATCGACCAGCCGTCGTCGTAGTTGAAATGACCGAGCGCGTCGTAGAGAACGCGCTTGAGCGCTACGATCCTGCGCACCTAGAGTGCTTCCGTGCCGGATATGAGCCGAAACACTCGTTTTCTCCGCTGATTCTGTGCAGTCATTGTTACCCGCCTGCGAATATGGGAAGGGATTGCAGCAAATGGCAAGTCGATACGAAACGCCAGGCAGCAACGGCCGCCAGCATGAATGAGTTGCGCACGATCATCGTGACCGGGGCTTCGTCGGGCATCGGCGCCTATTGCGCCCGAGCCCTGAAGTCCGAGGGCTGGCGCGTTTTCGCCACCGCGCGCAAGCCGGAGGACAACGCAGCCCTCGAGGCCGACGGCATCGAGGCCTTCCATCTCGACTACCGCGAAGCGGACTCTATCTCAAAGCTGGCCGACGACGTTCTGGCGAGAACGGGCGGCACGCTTACGGCGCTGTTCAACAATGGCGGCTATTCCCAGCCGGGCGCGGTAGAGGATATTTCGACGGCGGCGCTGCGCGAACAATTCGAGGCGAATTTCTTCGGCTGGCACGAGCTGACCCGGCGGGTCCTTCCCGCCATGCGCGCCCAAGGTCATGGCCGGATCGTCCATTGTTCGTCGATCATGGGACTGGCGCCGTTCAAATATCGCGGACCGTATGTCGCATCCAAACACGCGCTCGAGGGCCTGATGTTGTCCATGCGCTCCGAACTGGCCGGCACCAACATCCATGTCTCGCTGATCGAACCCGGCCCGGTGAAGTCGAAGATCGCCTCAAATGCGCTGGGCTGGTTCCTAAGGAACGTCGACTACCAGAACTCGGCGCATCGCGCCGCCTATCAGGCGCAGCTCGACCGACTGAAAGCAGGCGGCAGCGTATCGCGCATGAAGCCCGGACCGGAGGTCGTGCAGGCGGCGCTGCGCCACGCCCTCCTTTCCAGGCGGCCCAGGCCGCATTATGTAACGACCCATGGCAACCGTCTTCAACATTCTGGCGATTCTGGTGATGGTCGCCGTCGTGATCGTGCTGGTCCGAGGCCTCGCCAACATGTTGCGCGGGGGCTCCGGCAACACATCGAACAAGCTGATGCAGATGCGCGTGCTGCTGCAGTTCATCGCGCTGGTGCTGATCCTGCTCGGCGCCTATGTCGCCGGCCGGTTCTGAGCTGCCGGGATCCCGATGGTCAAGCTCAACAAGATCTACACCCGCACCGGCGACGACGGCACCACCGGCCTGGGCAGCGGCGAAAGGCGGCTGAAGTCGGACCTGCGGGTCGAAGCCTACGGCACCGTCGACGAGGCGAATGCGTGTGTGGGACTGGCGCGACTGCATACGGCAGCCAACCATCCCGAGCTCGACGCCATGCTCGGCCGCATCCAGAACGATCTGTTCGACCTTGGCGCCGACCTGAGTTGCCCGCAGACCGGCGAGAAGCTGGACTACGAGCCGCTGCGCATCATCGCCGCGCAGACCAGGCGCATCGAGGCCGACATCGACGCGCTCAACGCGCATCTTCAGCCGCTGAAGTCCTTCATCCTGCCGGGCGGGTCGCCCGCGGCCGCGGCCCTGCATCTCGCCCGCACGGTAACTCGCCGCGCCGAGCGCGCCATGGTCGCCCTGGCCGAGAAGCCGCAAGAGCACGTCAACGCCGAAGCGATCAGATACGTCAATCTGGTTTCCGACTTCCTGTTCGTGGCGGGGCGGGTGGTCAATGACAATGGAAACGCCGACGTGTTATGGGTTCCCGGCAAGAACCGTTGAACATCAAGCGAGCCGGGGGAGCGGCAGGACAAAAATGTTCATCCCGCTCCACGACGCCAACAGCCTGAAGCGTATCAAGCTGCAATATGTGACGATCGGCCTGATCGTCGCAAACACGCTGATCTGGCTGTGCACGAACTTCGGTTCAGAACAATTCGCGACGGCAGCCGTCTATGGGCTTGGATACATCCCCTCGGTGGCTTTCGATACGGTCGAACTGCCACCGGGCATGGCGATCGTGCCGGAAGACCTGACCTATGTTTCCTACGCCTTTCTGCATGGAGATATCTTCCATCTCGGCGGCAACATGCTTTTCCTGTGGGTATTCGGCGACAATGTCGAGGACGCGCTGGGGCACATCAAGTTCCTGATCTTCTACATGCTGTGCGCTGTCGCCGGGGCATTGTTCCACGGGCTGGTCGCGACGCAGTCGGAGGTTCCGCTGATCGGCGCTTCCGGGGCCATCGCCGGCGTGGTGACGGCCTATCTCATTCTGCATCCGCGCGTGAAAATCTGGATCCTGGCGTTCGGGCGCATTCCACTGCGCATTCCCGCCTACATCACGCTCGCGCTATGGATCCTGTTCCAGTTCGTGATGTTCGCGGCTGGCGGCGAGGAACAGATATCCTGGGCCTGTCATATCGGTGGAATCCTGGCCGGAGCGGTTCTCGTCCTGGTGCTGCGCAGCCGTGACGTGCCGCTGCTCGACCGCGAGATCGTCACGCCCCGCGCGGTCGTGACCAAGCAGCCAAGTGCGGTGCGGCCGGTCGATACCGCGCCGGCGCCGCGCTGGGGTCGGCAATAGTCCTCGACCTGAACCGATTTGAGGCGTCTGGCGATATTGACGCTTGCGGCGCGCCAAACTAGGGTCCGCCCGCTTTTGGACCCGCCAAGGGCCGAAAACCGCGACAACAGGTCTATTTAGACGCCAGGAATGTCGGCTATCGACAACCAAGCTGCGTGCGGCGCTGCTAGACGCGCCTGAAATCTACGGAGAGGCTCGATCCTATGAAGGTACTGGTGCCCGTGAAGCGGGTTGTCGACTACAATGTGAAGATCCGGGTGAAGGCCGACGGCTCTGGGGTCGAGCTTGCCAATGTGAAGATGTCGATGAACCCGTTCGACGAGATCGGCGTCGAGGAGGCGATCCGCTTGAAGGAAGCCGGCAAGGTCGAGGAGATCATCGTCGTTTCGATCGGGCCGGCGCAGGCCGCCGAGACGCTGCGCACCGCGCTCGCCATGGGCGCCGACCGGGCGATCCTCGTCAAGGTGGATGAGCAGGTCGAGCCGCTCGGCGTCGCCAAGGTGCTGAAGGGCGTGGTGGAGGCCGAGAAGCCCGGCCTCGTGATCCTCGGCAAGCAGGCGATCGACGACGACGCCAACCAGACCGGCCAGATGCTTTCGGCGCTGCTCGGCTGGAGCCAGGCGACGTTCGCCTCCAAGGTCGAGATCGACGGCGACAAGGCCAAGGTGACGCGCGAGGTCGACGGCGGCCTGCAGGTGATCGAGGTGAAGCTGCCGGCGATCGTCACCACCGACCTGCGCCTCAACCAGCCGCGCTACGCCTCGCTGCCCAACATCATGAAGGCCAAGAAGAAGCCGCTCGACGAGAAAAGCCCGGCCGACTTCGGCGCCGATGTGACGCCGCGCCTCAAGGTCGTCAAGACCGAGGAGCCTGGCGGCCGCAAGGCAGGCGTGAAGGTGAAGGACGTGGCCGAACTCGTTTCGAGCCTCAAGGCCGCCGGCGTGATCTAGGGCGAAAAGGAAAAAGAAAAATGGCAATTCTCCTCATCGCCGAACACGACAACCAGAGCCTGTCGGACCAGACGGCAAAGACAATGTCGGCGGCAACGAAGATCGGCGCGGACATCGACATTCTGGTCGCCGGCAACGGCGCCAGGGCTGCGGCCGACGCGGCGGCAAAGCTTGGCGGCGTCCGCAAGGTGCTGCTCGCGGAGGCCCCGGAACTCGAGAACCGCCTGGCCGAGCCGCTTGCGGCAACGATTGTATCGCTCGCCGGCGGCTATGACACGATCATCGCGCCGGCAACCACGTCGGGCAAGAACGTGATGCCGCGCGTGGCGGCGCTGCTCGACGTGATGCAGCTGTCCGAAATCGTCGAGGTTGTCTCGCCCGACACTTTCAAGCGGCCGATCTACGCCGGCAACGCGATCCAGACCGTGCAGTCGAGCGACGCCACCAGGGTCATCACCGTACGCACCGCGTCCTTCCACGCCGCGCCCGAAGGCGGGGCTGCACCGGTCGAGTCCGCATCGGCTGCTGCCAACCCCGGCCTGTCGACCTTCGTCGAGAACAGGCTGTCGGGCAGCGAGCGTCCCGAACTCACCTCGGCAAAAATCATCATCTCGGGCGGCCGCGCGATGGGTTCGTCGGAGAAGTTCCAGGAAGTCATCCTGCCTGTCGCCGACAAGCTGGGCGCGGCAGTCGGTGCAAGCCGAGCAGCAGTCGACGCAGGCTACGCGCCGAACGACTGGCAGGTCGGCCAGACCGGCAAGGTGGTGGCGCCCGATCTCTACATCGCGGTTGGCATCTCCGGCGCGATCCAGCATCTTGCCGGAATGAAAGACTCCAAGGTCATCGTCGCCATCAACAAGGACGAGGAGGCACCGATCTTCCAGGTTGCCGACTACGGCCTTGTCGGCGACCTCTTCACCATCCTGCCGGAACTCGAAAAGGCGCTTTGACGTTGCCGCAGCCGCTATACTAAACTCTTGCGGCCGGGGTGGACTAAGTCCCTCCGGCCCATTAGTTTGCACTGCACAAAATGGGCGCAGAAGCCCAGCGACGGGATCGGCGCAAATGGCTATCGAGACAGTAGGCATCATCGGCGCCGGGCAGATGGGCGGCGGGATCGCTCAGGTGAGCGCGGCGGCCGGCTTCAAGGTCCTGCTCTACGACGTCGCGGCCGACCGGGTCGAGAAGGGTCTTGCCACCATCAGCGGCAATCTGGCCCGCATGGTCGCTTCCGGAAAGCTTGCCGAGGATGACCGCAAGGCGGCGCTGGACCGCATTTCGGGCGTCACCGAAATGAGCGGGCTGGCAAGCGCGGACATGGTGATCGAGGCGGCGACCGAAGACGAAAGCGTCAAGCGCAAGATCTACACGGCGCTGTGCCCGCAGCTCAATCCGCAGGCGATCCTCGCCACCAACACATCGTCGATCTCGATCACCCGGCTGGCCGCCGCGACCGACCGCCCCGAGCGCTTCATGGGCGTCCACTTCATGAACCCGGTGCCGGTGATGAAGCTGGTCGAACTGGTGCGGGGCATCGCCACCGACGACGCGACCTTCGACGCCGCCAAGGTGTTCGCCACCAGGCTCGACAAGACGATCACGGTGTCGGAGGACTTTCCCGCCTTCATCGTCAACCGCATCCTGCTGCCGATGATCAACGAGGCGATTTACACGCTCTACGAAGGCGTCGGCACTGTCGATGCGATCGATACCGCGATGAATCTCGGCGCCAACCACCCGATGGGTCCGCTGCAGCTCGCCGACTTCATCGGTCTCGACACCTGCCTGTCCATCATGCAGGTGCTGCATGACGGCCTGTCGGACTCGAAATACCGCCCCTGCCCGCTGCTCGTGAAATATGTCGAGGCCGGCTGGCTCGGCCGCAAGACGGGCCGCGGCTTCTACGACTATCGCGGTGAGCATCCAGTGCCGACGCGGTAGCAGCGTCCTCCGTCAGCCGCCGGCCTTCGCCGCATCGATCAGCCGCTTCGCGTCGCCGCCAGCCCAGTCGGCCGGTCCATTCATGTGCGCCAGCAGGCAGCCCTCCCGATCGACGAGAAGCGTTACCGGCAAGCCGAGCGCAAGGCCGCGCTTCTTGAGATCGTTGAACAGGGCGAGCGTGTTGTCGCGGTAGTAGCCGAGCGTATCGATGCCGGTCTCGGCTAGGAACTTTTTCGGCTTTGCATCGTCCCCGGTATCGACGTTGACCGCCACAACCTCGAAGTCTTCATTGCCGGACGCCTTCTGAAGTGCGTTCAGCACCGGCATCTCCTCGCGGCAGGGCGCGCACCAGGTGGCCCACAGGTTTAGGAGCACGGTCTTGCCGGCGCGATCGGCAAGCGTCATGGGCTTGCCGTCCGGCCCGTTGAAGGCGAGGCCCTTCAGCGATTGCGGCGGATCGGCGGGCAACATGGCGGCCACGTCGCCGGTCGCGGACGCGGCCAGGGCTTTCGCCCTGTCGGCCTTGGCGGCACAGGCCGCGACATCCGCCTCGCTGGTTGCGGGTGCGGTCGCCTCGGCGGCGTTGTTGCCAGCGGGGCGGCTGGTGACATATACCGCGACCGCGCCGGCGAGCGCGCCCGCCATGACCGCCAGCAGGACAAGGCGGACGGCGGGAAACAGCGATTTCTTCTCTGCGGCCATGGATCGAGACCTTCTAACTGAGGCGCCGGGGTAACACGATGAGCGACAAGAAGACCAGTAACGAGATGTGGGGCGGGCGTTTTGCCTCTGGTCCGGCCGACATCATGCAGGCGATCAACGCCTCGATCTCCTTCGACCTAAAGCTGTTTGCGCAGGATATTCGTGGTTCGATCGCGCATTCCGAGATGCTGGCCAAGACCGGCATCATTTCGGCCGCCGACCAGAAGAAGATCGCCAAGGGGCTGAAGACCATTCTTGGCGAGATCGAGAGCGGGAAATTCGTCTTTTCCGAGAAGCTCGAGGACATTCACATGAATGTCGAGGCGAGGCT
>JAPLOZ010000058.1 GCA_026400435.1 Hyphomicrobiales bacterium
CACGTCGGCGGTGCGCTTGATATTGGGCACCACGTCGAGATCGATCGCCGGATCGGGGTGGTCGGAGTTGATCGTCGGCGGGATGGTGCCGTTCATCATTGTCATCAGCGAAAATGCGGCCTCGACGGCGCCGGCCGCGGAAAGGGTGTGGCCTATCATCGACTTGTTGGACGAGACAGGCATCTTGCGAATGCGCTCGCCGAACACCGTCGAAAGCGACAGGTGCTCCATCTTGTCGTTCTCCGGGGTCGAGGTGCCGTGCGCGTTGACATAGGCGATCAGGTCTTGCGAAAGGCCGGCATCCGAAAGCGCGGCGCGGACCGCCGCGATTGCCGGCGATGCATCAGGCTTGGAACGCGTGCGATGGAAGTCGTCGGCGCGCTCGCCGCAGCCGCGCAGAATGCCCAGCACGCGGGCGCCGCGAGAGAGCGCGCTTTCAAGCGACTCCAGGACCAGCGCCGCCGAACCCTCGGCAATCACGAAGCCGTCGCGGTCGCGCGAAAACGGCTTGGACGCCTTTTCCGGCGCGTCGTTCTGGGTCGAGAGCGCGGAAAGCAGGGCGAAGCGGATCAACGCTTCCGCCGTCACCGACCCATCGGCGCCAATCGCCAGCGCCCTGTCGCATTCTCCGCGCCGGATCGCCTCGACGCCCTGCTGGATTGCAGTCGCACCCGAAGCGCAGGCGGTGGACAGCGTGATCGGCAGACCGCGCGTGCCCAGCGTGTCGGCCAAACGGTCGGCGATCGAGCCGAACTGCGAAGTCTCGAATATGTCGAGGGAATTCAGGCCGCGGGCAACCTCCAGCACGCGATCGGGCGCGGGTCCATCCTTGCCGGCCGCATAGAGGTTTGCCCGGTCGTGCCAGTCGAGTTCGACCGGGGGCGAGGCGAGAAAAAGCGGTCCCCCGAAATCGTTCGTCGACAGCCCCGACTCGCCGATCGCTTCGAGCGCCGCCAGTTCCGCCAGATCGTAGGTCAGGGCGGTCGAACCCTTGGAACTCGACGCCAGGTAGTCGATCGTCCCGCAGATACGTGTGTTCAGGTGATCGGTCGGAAATCGCGTCAGCGGATGGATGCCCGAACGCCCGGATGTGATCGCGGACCAGTTGTCGTTCTTGCCGACGCCAAGAGAGGTGACGATTCCCAGGCCGGTAACGGCAACCACGGGGCGTCCAAGGTGATCCGCGAATTTGGCCATAGGTCGTCCCCGTCGCTTGCCCTAGTTCGCGGCGATGATGCGCGCGAAACCTTCAAACTGGTGGTAGCCCACCGTCGTTGCAAGGACCGCGCTTGTGTCGCCGTCGAATCTTGTCTCGCTTGTCGCATCGAAGGGCGGGTAAGGCGCGCGGTGTTGCACGGCAAGCGCCGCCAGCGCCACCGCGAACGGAAACTGCGCTTCTTTGAGGTGTCCGACAAGGCTGCCGAAACCGCGCAGGGCGACATCGGGCATTGCAGCAAATGCCAGTTTCTCGGCTGCTGTCGCCGCGTGGGCGCCCGAGGCTCCGGAAACGGCAAGCATCGGTCGGCTGGAGGTGACGCCGGCTTTCGCCGCGAGCGTCGCGATTTCGGCAGCTAGGTCCTGCTTGCGGCGACGGATACGTTCCGAAACGACCGCGCCAAGCTGCGCATAAGCCTTGCCGCCGCGCTTCTCGACGTGCTCACGCGATTCCAGAACCAGGAAGGCGCCGCCTGAGCCGGAAATGACTCCGCCGCCTTCCGATCCCTGACGCTGCCAGACGGGTTTCCACGGGCCGCGGTGAAGATACCCGGCCAGTTCGTAGCCCAGAAGCATGTCGTGGTGCTCGGTCTGGAACGCCGAGCCGACCAGCATGTGCGAAGATTGGCCCGACCTGATACGCGCGGCAGCCGTCTGGATCGCGGCCACGCCCGCTCCTTCCTCGCCCATGAACGTGCGGGACGAGCCGGTAACCTTGTGAACGATCGAGACATTGCCGGCCAGCAGGTTGGACAGCTGAGCCAAGAACAGGGTAGGGCGCAACTCCGTCGTCAACTTTTCGTTGAGGAGTACGTCGAAGTCGCCGCGGGTCGCCGACGCCTCGAGGATCGCCGAATCAACCGCTTCGTCACGTTCGCCGCCGCCAGCCGCGACGACCATGTCCATGGTCGCTCCGTAGCCGTCGTCTGCTTTCAGCCCGGCGTCATCGAGGGCGAGTCCCGCGGCATAGGTGCCAAGCCGCTGCCAGGTTTCCATCTGACGCTGGTCTCCGCGCTTGGGGATCTGCAATCCCCAGTCGATGGCCGGCAGCGGATGGATCACATAGGGCGCGAAGCGCTGATCTTCGATGACCGGCTGCGGATGCGCAGCGGTCAGTTTCCGCCAATGCACATCGGCGCCTTCGCCGAGCGAGGAAACAAGTCCTATTCCGGTGATGAGGACATCGTTTGAGTGCATGACGCCGTTTCGCTCAAACGGCCGGCGCGATCAAGCCGCTTTCGCGGCGACGAGCCCGTCGATCTTTGCGCATAGGTTCTTCATGAGGAAGTATTCGTCGGTCGAAGCCTTGCCGTCGTTGACTTCCTGCGTCCACTTCTCAAGCGGCACCTTGATGCCGAATTCCTTGTCGATCGCAAAGACGATGTCGAGAAAGTCTAGGCTGTCGATGCCCAGATCGTCGATCGTATGGCTTTCGGGCGTGATGGAACTGATGTCGATCTCGCTGGTATCGGCGATGATCTTGGCGACTTTCTCGAAAGTGGTCGGCACGGTGCTTCCTTCAAATCACTGCTGCACAAGCCAAACGGGCCCGGGCGCGGTTCGTTGAACGGCTGTCTAGTCGGTTTTTCTTGCCGTGAAAAGAGCCGCGGACCGTTCTGCACTGGGGGTTGTGGCGGGGAATGCGACCTTTAGTTGAAAACGATGCGTCCGAGCACCCGCAATCCCTCGTCCTGCGGTGCGACTATGACGGCCTCACCCTCGCGCGCCGGCTGCCCTGTCAGCGCCTCTATCGTCTCAAGGTGCGTGACCATCACGAGGTTGCCCGACCCTGAATAGTCGCGGATTTCCTTGAGGATAGCAGCGAGTTGCTCCTTGCGCTCATGCGTGTCGGTGGCAGGGGGATCGAGCGGCGCAAAGTCCTGCGCGCTGTCAAAAGCCAAACGCGCGGTTTCCCTTGTCCTGCAATAGCGGCTGGTCAGCACCAGTTCGGTCGGTGCTGCCCTCGCGGCGAACAGCGCACCGATCTTTCGCGCCTGCTGCTTGCCGCGGTCCGACAAATTCCTCTGGGTCGAGCACTTTTCGACGTCGAAATTGGTCGGGTCAGCGGCGCCGGGCGCCATTGCATGGCGCAGAAGCACAACGTGTTCGCCGTCGCGCAGTAGCGCCCAGCCGGCCTCGGTTGCCTGTGCCTGCGCTGCCAACAACGACATCAGCGCTGCGGCAAAAATGCGGAACACTCTGATTACACTCTCCATGGGCGCGCTATAGGGATGCGAAACACGACGGAAAGGCAAGAGTCAGGCTGGACGGCGTCCGGCACGGCATTGCGCGTTGCCGTCCGGTGGCCTAATCGCTGGAGCGTGTCGCCCGTCGTAGAAACCATCGTCTTCGTTTTCGGCCTTGTCGCACTTGGCTATCTCGCCGGGCTGACCGGCTATCTCAAGGTGCAGGTTGGCGACGCGCTGACCGAGTTCGCGATCGGCGTGGCGCTGCCGCTCCTGCTTTTCCGGACGATGGCAGGCGCCGATTTCCATGGTTCGGCGCCCTGGGCGCTGTGGACGGCCTACTTCTCCGCTGCCGCAATCACCTGGATCGCCGGCCATCTCGCAATGACGCGTATCTTCGGCCGCGACCCGCAGGTCGGCGTCGTCGGCGGCGTCGCCGCGGCGTATTCAAACCTGGTGCTGCTCGGCATACCGTTCATGCTCGGCGTTTTCGGGCAGGACGGCTTCGAGGTCCTGTCGCTTCTCGTCGCCATACACATGCCCCTGATGACGATGACGTCGATCATCCTTTTCGACGTGTTCGGCCACCGCAAGAACGGGAGGATCAGCGCCGCAGAGATTTTGCGCGCTTTCCTGCGGCGCGTGCTGCCAAACTCGCTGATGATAGGCATTCTGGCGGGAGTGCTCTGGCGCCTGACGGGGCTGCAACTGCCGCATTTCGTCGACCGGCTCATCGATTCCCTTGCCGACATCGCCGGTCCGCTGGCACTGTTCGCCATGGGGCTTGGTCTCAGGAAATTCAGCATTTCCGGCAACGTCCTTGCGGCTGCCGTACTGTCTTTCCTCAAGCTTTTCCTGATGCCCGCCGTGGCGCTCTGCGCCTCGCTGCTGCTCGATCTTCCACCGATGACGGCAAAGGTGGCAGTCGCGGCGGCAGCCTTGCCTTCGGGCGTCAACTCCTATCTGCTCGCAGTCCAGTTCGGAACCGGGCAGGGGCTTGCGTCAAGCCAGATGACCATCGCCACCCTTTGCGCGGTCTTCAGCACTGCGTTGTGGCTGACGGTTGCGCACGCGGTTTTCGGCTGACCGGCGGCCGTGGACCAAGAGCTTCGGGCCGATAAAGATTGATCCAAGCACGCCCGCCGGGTTAGAGCAGCACCCGACAAATGGCGCGCGGCATGGTGTCGCCAAGGGAAACCCGATAGCGGCCCGCAACATCAGGGCAGGAGGCAGGACGATGCTCCAGAAAACCAGCCATTTCATGCGCGAGGCCAATCTTATTGGCGGCGCCTGGGTGCAGGCCGACAGCGGCGCGACGGTCGATGTCGGCAATCCCGCGACCGGTTTGAAGATCGGAACCGTGCCGAAATCTGGAAAAGCCGAGACACGGCGGGCCATCGAGGCTGCCGAGGAAGCGTTCCATTCCTGGAAGAAGACCTCGGTGCTCGAGCGCCACAAGCTGATGCGAAAATTGCATGACGCCATCATGGACAACCAGCAGCCGCTGGCCGAACTGTTGACCACGGAGCAGGGAAAATCGCTCGCCGAGGCGAAAGGCGAGGTCGCGATCTCCGCCGCCTATATCCTGTGGTTCGCGGAAGAAGGCCGCCGCACCTATGGCGACGTGGTGCCGTCGCCGTGGGCCGACCGCCGCATCATCACCACCAAGCAGCCGGTCGGTGTGGTCGCGGCGATCACGCCGTGGAACTTTCCGTCCTCGATGCTGGCGCGCAAGCTCGGCCCCGCGTTCGCCGCCGGCTGCACGGCGGTGGTCAAGCCGGCTTCGCAGACGCCCTATTCGGCGCTTGCCTTTGGCGTGCTCGCCGAGGAGGCGGGATTCCCCAAGGGTGTAATCAACATCGTTACAGGTTCGGCCGGCGAGATCGGCGACGAGATATGCAGCAATCCGCTGGTCAAGAAGCTGACTTTCACCGGCTCGACCGAAATCGGCAAGATGCTGATCCAGAAATGCGCCACGACCGTCAAGAAGGTGTCGATGGAGCTCGGCGGAAACGCGCCGTTCATCGTTTTCGACGATGCCGATGTCGATCGCGCCGTCGAGGGCGCGATCGTCGCCAAGTACCGCAATTCCGGCCAGACGTGCGTGTGCACCAACCGCTTCTTCGTGCAGGCGGGCATCTACGACCAGTTCGTCCAGAAACTCGCCGCCGCCAGCACGAAGCTCAAGGTGGGCTCGGGCCTGGAGGAGGGCACGCAGCAGGGTCCGCTGATCGACGAGAAGGCAGTCGAGAAGGTCGAGGAATTCGTCGCAGACGCCAAGGCCAAGGGCGGCAGGATCCTTGCCGGTGGCAAGCGACATGCTCTCGGAGGCTCGTTCTACGAACCGACCGTCATCGCCGACGCCAAGCCGACCATGCGGTTTATGAAGGAAGAGATCTTTGGGCCGATCGCGCCGGTTTTCAGGTTCGAGACCGAGGACGAAGCGGTGCGGCTTGCCAACGATACCGAGTTCGGGCTGGCGGCGTATTTCTATACCGGCAGCCTCGGCCGCGCCTTCCGCGTCATGGAGGGGCTGAAATACGGCATGGTCGGCGTCAACGAAGGGCTGATCACGACAGTCGAGGCGCCGTTCGGCGGCGTCAAGGAATCGGGGATCGGGCGCGAGGGCGGCCATCAGGGCATCGAGGACTACCTCGACACCAAATATGTCTGCCTCGGCGGCCTCGGCCTCTGATTTCTCTTGCAGGCCGGGGCAAAACCCGGCCTGATTTGTTTTCGGCGGTTTGCGACGCCACTGGAGGGATTATGGCTGACGGTGAAATCTTCGGAAGGACAAAGGACGGCGCGCCGGTTCACCGTTTCGCGATCTCCGGCGGCGGCCTGACTGCGCATGTCATGAATTGGGGCGCGGTCGTTCAGGATCTGAGGCTGGCCGGCCATGACGCGCCGCTTGTGCTCGGCTTCGACAAATTCGACGACTACCCGGCGCATTCTCCCTATATGGGCGCCATCGCCGGCCGCTATGCGAACCGGATCGCCAACGGCCGCTTCACCATTGCCGGCAAGACCTACCAGGCCGACAGGAATTTCCTCGGCAAGCACACGCTGCACGGTGGGTCCAACAGCTTCGGCAAGCAGGTATGGGAAGTGCTGTTGCACGGCGCGGACTTCGTGACGTTCGCCCTGCACGACCCCGACGGCGCGATGGGATTCCCAGGCGCGCTCGACGTTACCTGCACCTACCGGATGAAAATTCCCGGCACTCTGTCGGTCGAACTTTCCGCGACCACCGACGAGCCGACGCTGTGCAACCTTGCCCATCATTCCTATTTCAATCTCGACGATGGCGGCAGCAGCGGCATCCTGGATCATCAGATGACGATCCCGGCGGCAGCCTACCTGCCGGTCAACGAGGAACTGATCCCGACCGGCGTCGTGCAGCCTGTCGACGGGACCGCGTTCGATTTCCGCAAGGCGCGCACGATCCGGCTCGCGGAAAATGGCGAGCAGGTGCTCTACGATCACAATTTCTGCCTTGCTGCCCAGCGCGGGCCGCTCAGGCAGGCCGCCCTTGTGCACGGTGCTGTGTCAGGCGTTGAAATGGAGGTCTGGTCGACCGAACCCGGCGTCCAGTTCTATGCCGGCGCGAAGGTCGAGCGGCCGGTTCCCGGACTTGGCGGGCGCAACTACAAGGCCTATGCCGGCTTCTGCCTGGAGCCCCAGGCGTGGCCGGATTCGCCCAACCGCCCCTACTTCCCGCAGGCGGTTCTGTGGCCGGGCGAAGTGTATCGCCAGGTCACGGAATACCGCTTCAGCAAGGCCTAGCCGGAAAACGCGGCGCGCAGCGTCTCGAAAGGCGCCAGGGCGCCGCGAACCTGGACGACCGCGGCAGCGACCGCGTGCGCCTTTCGGGTCGCTTCCAGCGGCGGCAGTTCCGCAAGCCGCGCGGCAAGATAGGAGCCGTTGAAGCTGTCGCCTGCGCCTGTGGTGTCGACCGGCGCCTCGACATCCGTCGCAGGCACCATTTCCAGCCGGCCGTCGTGGCAAACGCAGGCCGGCAGCTCCCCGTTCTTGACCACGATCTCGCGGACGCCGGCATCGGCCAGTCTGCCGGCGGTCGCCTCCGGGGAACCGTCGCCATAGAGGCTCTGTTCGTCCGGAAATGTCGGCAAGGCGATGTCGGCTACCGACTGGGCCTCGTCAATCGCGGCTCGGGCGATTGCTGCAGATTCCCACAGTCGGGGCCGGTAGTTGGCGTCGAAGGCGACGAGGCTGCCAGCCTGGCGCGCTGCCTTCACGGCATCAATCAGGACGGTGCGGGCAGCCGGCTCCAGAATTGCCAGGGTGATTCCGGAAAAGTAGACAAGCGCCTGGCCCAAAAGGCTTTTTGCCAGTCGATCGGGTTGCGAGGTGAGCCGGCGCGCGGCGGAATCGCTGCGCCAGTAGGTAAAGGATCGCTCCGCTCCCGTCAGCGTGATCGCGTATAGGCCAGGACGGGCGCCGGATATGATCGGGCTCTCGCCGATGCCGATGCCGTTGGCCTTGAAGAAGGCAATCTGGTCGCGCGAAAAGGGATCGTCGCCGAACGCGGAAACATAGTTGGCCGGCCGGTGTTCGTCTGACAGCGCCCGCAGGGCCCAGAGCGTGTTGAAGGTATCGCCGGCAAATCCCATGCTCCAGCCGGAGCCGCCGTTGCCGGACAGCTCCAGCATGCACTCGCCGACCGATACGATCCCGTTCGCCGCCATGGCTTTCCTCCGGCTTTGCGGACGCTATAGCTTTTAGCGGGCTGCGAAGCCATGCTCGCCGGAGTTGCCGCGGGATGATTTCTGTGGCCGAACACGTTGTTGTCCGAGGAGATCCCTGTGAAGTCCGGTTTGCTCTATGCGCTTGCAGTCGTCGTGCTGGTTCTGGTCGCGCTCGGGGCCTACCTCGCCATGCCGGAGACGTCCAAGCCTGAACTCGACCAGTCGCGCACCCGCACGTCGGCGAACGGTCTTTATGTTGCCGCGATCGAACCGGAGGCAGGGGGGCCCAAGCTGGGCGAACTTGAAAACTGGATTCTGACCGTAAAGACGGCTGCGGGCAAACCGGTCGACGATGCGGCGATCACCGTTGGTGGCGGCATGCCCGACCACAATCACGGCCTGCCGACGGCGCCGCTGATGACCGGGCATCTCGGCGACGGGCGCTACCGCATCGAGGGCGTGAAATTCTCGATGAGCGGCTGGTGGGAACTGCGCTTCGATATTTCCTCGCCGGCCGGTTCCGATACCGCAATCTTCAACCTGGTCCTGTAAGCGATGACGGCGCGCCGCACAGGATGGGGATGCGCGGCGCTTCTGGCGTCGGCCATCCTGTCGGGCTGCGGCGGCGAAGACTTTACCCCGGCTGAAAAGGCGACCATCGCCTCGCTGTCGCTTGCGGACCTGCCTCCGCTGCCCGCAGATCCGACCAACAAATATGCCGACGACCCGGCTGCGGCTGCACTCGGCGCGACGTTGTTCTTCGACCAGCGCATGAGCCGCGATAGCGTGGTTGCCTGCGGGACGTGCCATCTGATCGACAGGCAGTTCCAGGACGATCTCGCGCGCGGCAAGGGGGCCGGCGTCAGCAACCGCCGCACCATGCCGCTTGCCGGCGTCGCCTGGAGCCCTTGGATGTTCTGGGACGGCCGGCGCGACAGCCTGTGGTCGCAGGCGCTGACGCCGCTCGAGGATCAGCGCGAGCATGCCGCGACGCGCGCGTTCTACGCGCATTTCGTCGCTGACAGCTTCAACGAACGCTACCAGCGCATTTTCGGGCCGCTGCCGGACCTGGCGTCAGTCCCCCCGGATGCCGGCCCGTTCGGGACTGAGCCTCAGAAAGCGGCGTGGAACGCGATGAGCGCCGGCCAGCAGGAGGCCGTGAACCGCGTATTCGCCAATCTCGGCAAGGCCATCGGCGCGTTCGAACGGTCGCTGGCGCCGCAGGAGACGCGTTTCGACCGCTTTGCCGCGGCGCTTGCTTCAGGCAAAAGCACCGGCGCCGATGCAAAGTTGACCGCCGAGGAGATCGCGGGCCTGAAGCTGTTCATCGGCAAGGCGAACTGTTCGACCTGCCATAACGGACCCCGGTTCACCGACGACGGCTTCCACAACACCGGCGTGCCCGCGGTGGAAGGGCTTCCCGAGGACCTGGGCCGGGCCACCGGCGCCACGCAGGTTGCCGCCGATCCCTTCAATTGCCTTGGCGCTTTCAGCGACGCGGGGCCCGAGGCCTGCGGCGAATTGCGCTTCATGGTGAAGGACAGTCCGCGCCTCACCCGCGCGTACAAGCCACCTTCGCTGCGGGGCGCGGCGACACGGCCGCCGTACATGCATTCCGGCCAGTTCGCGACGCTGGACGAGGTGATAGATCACTACGCCCGCGCGCCTGCCGCGCCATCGGGCGCGAGCGAACTGCATCCGCTGACGCTGTCTGAACGCGAGCGCCAGCAGCTTATCGCGTTCCTGAAGACGCTGGCGAACTAGCCGCCGCCTCCAAGGCTAACGATCCTTGACGGTCTCCATCGCTACGAAGGTCGAAGTCTGGGCGACATGGGGCAGGGCGGAAATGCGCTCGCCGAGCACGCGGCGGTAGGAGGCGATGTCCGTGGTGCGGACCTTGAGGAGATAGTCGAAACTCGCCGCCATCATGTGGCACTGCTCGATCTCCGGGATGCCCTGCACGGCCTTGTTGAAGGTGTTGAGCGCCTCGGAGCGCGTGTCCGACAGTTTTACCTGTACGAAAGCGACGTGGCCCTCTCCCATCCGCTCACGATCGATGACGGCCGCATAACCGCGGATGTAGCCATCCTGCTCCAGTCGTCTGACGCGCGCCTGCACAGGTGTTTTCGACAGCCCGACCTTCGCCGCCAATTCGGACATCGAAAGACGCCCGTCGCCCGCCAGCGCCGAGATGATGTTACGATCAATACGGTCCAAATGATCTGTCACAGATATATTTGCAGCTGTTATGGCTCGCTGGCGAGAAGAATTTTAGCGCGAATGGCTCATCCTGTCCAGTATTTCGGATCGGCGTGAACACCTGGTCCGTGTTAGGGTCGCGCAAATCCAATTGGTTCCGGACCCGCCATGGCAACGCTCGCCTCCATCCGCAACGACATGCGCACCAACTATCTGCCTGACGAAGACAAGGCGCTGAAGCGGCTGGTCGCCACAGCCGCCCTCGGCGAATCCGAACGCAACGCAATTTCCACGCACGCCGCCGATCTGGTGCGTTCAGTGCGGGCTTCGTCCGATCCCCGGCTGATGGAGGTTTTCCTCTCCGCATATGGTCTTTCGACCAAGGAGGGCGTGGCGCTGATGTGCCTCGCCGAAGCGCTGCTGCGCGTGCCCGACACCGAGACGATGGATGAACTGATCCGCGACAAGATCGCGCCGCAGGACTGGTCGGCGCATTCGGGAGGCTCTGCGTCGATCTTCGTCAACGCCTCGACCTGGGCGCTTATGCTGACCGGCAGGGTGCTCGATGAAGGCGAGGGCGGCATCGAGCGCACGCTGCGCGCCATGGTGCGCCGGCTCGGAGAGCCCGTCATCCGTACGGCGGTGGCGGCAGCGATGCGCGAGATGGGCGAGCAGTTCGTGCTTGGCCGCACGATTGCCGAGGCGGTGAAACGCGGCAAGCCGATGATCCGCAAGGGCTATCTGTATTCCTACGACATGCTTGGCGAGGCGGCGCGCACCGAAGCCGACGCCTTGCGCTATTTCGAGGCGTATCGGGACGCCATCGGCGCGCTGGCGAAACACGCGAGCGGCGAGGACATCCGCTTCAATCCCGGCATTTCGGTCAAGCTCTCGGCGTTGCATCCGCGCTACGAACAAGGGCAGCGCGAAACGATGCTTCCTGACATGGCCGAACGGCTGCTCGCGCTGGCGGTCGCCGCGCGCGACGCCCGCATGGGGCTCAACATCGACGCAGAGGAGGCTGATCGCCTCGACCTGTCGCTCGACGTGATCGAGCGCGTGCTGGCCAGGCCCGAGCTTGCTGGCTGGAACGGCTTTGGCGTGGTGGTGCAGGCATACGGGCCGCGCTGCGCCTTCGTCATAGACTGGCTGCATGCACTGGCGGCAAAGCTCGATCGCAAGATCATGGTGCGGCTGGTCAAGGGCGCGTACTGGGACACCGAGATCAAGCGCGCCCAGACGCTGGGGCTGTCCGGCTACCCGGTGTTCACGCGCAAGGCCAACACCGATGTCTCCTACATCGCCTGCGCGAGAAAGCTGCTGTCGATGACCGACCGCATCTACCCCCAGTTCGCCACCCATAACGCGCATACCGTGGCCGCCGTGCTCGCGATGGGGCCGGATCGCAACAGCTTCGAGTTCCAGCGCCTGCACGGCATGGGCGAGCAGCTGCACGAGGCGGTGCGGACAGCAGAGGGCACGCGCACCCGCATCTATGCGCCGGTTGGCGCGCATTCCGATCTGCTAGCCTATCTCGTGCGCCGGCTGCTGGAAAATGGCGCGAACTCCTCCTTCGTTCACCAGTTGACCGACGCGGACGTGCCGCCGGAGGCGATCGCCCGCGATCCGTTCGATGCGGTCGGCCAGCAGGGACCGGCCGCAAATCCGGCCATCCCGCTGCCGGCCGCGATCTTCGGCGCTGCCCGACGCAACTCGGAGGGGTTCGACATCACGGATCCAGTGACGCTGGCGGCTCTCGAAAAGGCGAAGGGCGCATTCTCTGCCAATGAGCGCTGGTCGGCAGCGCCGGTCACCCGCGCGTCGGGCCAGGGGCCAAAGCAAAAGGTAGTCAACCCGGCCAGGGTTGACGACGTCGCCGGAACAGTGCGCGGGACGGGTACGGCGCAAATAGCGACGGCCGTACGAGTGGCGCAATTGGCACAACCACGATGGGCGGCGCGCCCGGTCGCCGAACGGGGGGCGATCCTGCGCCGCGCCGCCGATCTCTATGAGACCAACGCCGCCGAGTTCTTCGCGCTGGCGACGCGCGAGGCCGGCAAGACGCTGGCCGACGGCATCGCGGAGGTGCGCGAAGCCGTCGATTTCCTGCGCTACTATGCGGTCGAGGCGGCGGGTGTCGAAGCCGACACGACCGCTCGCGGCGCAATCGTCTGCATCTCGCCGTGGAATTTTCCGCTGGCGATCTTCACCAGACAGGTCGCGGCAGCGCTCGCCACAGGAAATTCGGTGATCGCCAAGCCAGCCGAGCAGACGCCGCTGATTGCCGCAATGGCCGTCGCCCTGCTGCGCGAAGCCGGCGTGCCGGAAGACGTGATCCAGTTGCTGCCAGGCGACGGTCCCTCGGTCGGCGCGCCCCTGACGGCCGACCCGCGCATCGCCGGCGTCTGCTTCACGGGCTCGACCGATGTGGCCAAGGCCATCGAGCGCCAGCTTGCCAAGAGCGCTTCGCCCGACGCGATGCTGATCGCCGAGACCGGCGGTCTAAACGCCATGATCGTGGACTCGACCGCGCTGCCGGAACAGGCGGTGCGCGACATCCTCGCGTCGGCGTTCCAGAGCGCCGGCCAGCGCTGCTCGGCGCTGCGCATCCTCTATGTCCAGAAGGACGTGGAGAAGAAGGTTCTCGAGATGCTGAAAGGCGCGCTGGAGGCGCTCGTCGTCGGCGACCCCTGGCTGATCTCGACCGATGTCGGGCCGCTGATCGACGATGAAGCGCAAGGCGCGATAGGCGAGTATTGCAGGGCGATGGAGGCCAAGGGACGACTGATCGCCAAGCTCGATGCGCCCGAAGGCGGGCGCTTCGTCGCGCCGCACATCTTCCGCGTTTCCGGCATCGAGGACATGGACCGCGAAGTCTTCGGGCCGGTGCTGCATGTCGCGACTTTCGAGGCCGAAGAGATCGACAGCGTCGTCGCCGCCATCAACCGCAAGGGCTACGGACTGACGTTCGGGCTGCACACGCGTATCGAGGCGCGGGTCCAGCACATTGTCGACAGCATTCATGCCGGCAACATCTACGTGAACCGCAACCAGATCGGCGCGGTGGTTGGCGCGCAGCCGTTCGGCGGCGAGGGCCTGTCGGGTACCGGGCCCAAGGCCGGCGGGCCGCATTATCTCAGGCGCTTCCGCAAGTCGGCGGGCGTAGTTGCTGGCGATGCGGAGGGTGCGAGCGCAGCCGTTTCGACGGCTGCGGTCGCCGGAAGTCTGCCCGACCCGTCGCTTGCTGGATGGCATGCCAAGACCGACCGGATCGCAGTGCTGCGCAAGCATTTGCGTGGCAAGGGGGCGGCGGCGATCGCTGCTGCGGCCGCCGTCGATTTCGGTCCGGTCGACCTGCCGGGTCCGACCGGCGAGGCCAACACGCTGGCGCTAGCGCCGCGTGGCCGGGTGCTGTGTCTCGGGTCTGATGGGGAGGTGCTTCTGGCGCAGGCGATCCAGGCGCTTGCCGCCGGGAACGCGGTGCTGGCGGTCGCGCCCGGAGCGCCGGCGGCATTGCAGTCGCTTACCGGCAAGGGGCTGCCGCTCGCCGCACTCGACGGAAGGCTTGTCCCTGACGATCTGGAGGCGCTCGCGGTCGACGTCGTGGCCTATGCCGGATCAGAGGAGGTCACGCGGGAAATGCGAACGGCTCTGGCGCGAAAGGTCGGGCCGATCGTGCCACTTGTCACGGAAACGATCTATCCAGCCGCCTATGCGCATGAGCGGTCCGTCTGCGTCGACACGACGGCTGCAGGCGGCAACGCCAGCCTGCTCGCCGGGGCGGGGTGAGCCTCAGGCTCCCTCGACGACCGAGAAACCCTCGAACTGGGGGTGGCCGAGATAGTGCACGTCGTTCGCGCCGGCGTTGCGGTGGGCGGCGCGGAAGTTCTCCGACTTCGTCCAGGCGGTGAAGTCCTCCTTGCTCGCCCACATCGTGTGCGAAGCAAACAGGGTGTAGCCGTCGGCATCGTTCTCCGGGCCGCGCAGCAGGTGGAACGTCTTGAAGCCCGCCATTTCGTGCAGCGTCGAATTGCGGCCTTTCCAGATGTTCTCGAAGGCTTCCTCCGAGCCCTTCTTCACCTTGAAGCGATTCATCGCGATGAACATTGCTTTGTCCCTTTCAGATGGGTTGGAATTCCATTTAGGCGTTCTAGCGGTTGAAGGCGAGCGGCACTGAGAAGGGCCAGGACGAGCGGCCCGCATTTGCGGGGATTGCCGGGAAGGGGGCAGCGCGACGAACTGCCTCGAGCGCGGCCTTGTCGAGGATCGGCGAGCCGGAGCTGGATGCGAGGCGGATCGATCCCACGCCGCCGCTCGCCGATATGACGAAGCTGACCTGAGCGACACCGCGCAGTTTCTGCCGCTTGGCGTCCGCGGGATAGCGCAGCGCGCGCCGCAGCTTTGACGCGACCTTTCCGGGATAGTTCGAGACGGATGCATTGCCTGCGGCCGAACTCTTGCCGCCGCCGCCGCTTGAGGCGGACTGGCCCGATGAATTCTGTCCACGCTTCGCGTCGGCCTCGTTCGTGCCTCCGCTGCCGGCTGAGGATTTGGGCTTGTCGGCCGATTTTGCGGGCGCCTTCTTGGCCGGTTCCGCCTTTTTGGGCTTCTCCTTTGCAGCCGCCGCTTTTTTGGCGGCGGGCTTTTTCTGCGTCGTTTCGGCCTTCTTTGCTTCGCTCCGCGCTGGCTCGTCCTGCACCGTCTCATCCTTGACGATCCAAGACTCCAGAGGTTCTGCGGGCTCGATCTGTTCCTTCTCGACCGGCTCCATCTTTGCGGCAGGCATCGCCTGAAGGGGTTCCGGATCCTCGGAAGCAGCAGTCTTTGTGCTCTCGCCGGCATCGGTTGCCGTCGGTTGGGCCTTATCGATGGGTTCGGCCGCAGTCGTCTCTGAGGTCTCGGCCGCAATCGTCGCCTGCGTCTCCAGAGCCTTCTGGACCGCATTGTTCTCCTCGGCCGGCAGCGGCTGGTCGGTGGCGAGAACCTCGGGAACGGTTTTGTTGGTGGTTGCGGTCACCTGGATGTCGGCGACTTCGGCCTGCAGCCGTTCGTCGGGCTCCGCAGCACCAGTCGCTGCCTTGTCCGGCGGGGTTGCGGCTTGCGCGATCTCGACTTGCGCGTCGTCAGCCTCCTCGACAGGCTGCAGCGGTTCGGCCTCGGCGGCGACAGGATCGGCGGTCTCGACCGCCTCCGTCGCCGCCTCGACGGGCACGGCCTGCGCCTCGATCGCCGCGACCGGCCTTGCCTCCAGCATGGTGATCATCGTCACTTCGACAGGATTGTCGAACTCACCGGCGGCACCGGCCGAAGTCGCGTCCGCGTCCGCATTGCCGGCTTCCGCAGCGCCGGAATACTCGGCGCCCTCCATCTGCACCGCTTCGTCATTCGCCTGAACGAAGAACAGCGCGAGCACTGCGTGGAGGATGAGCGAGGCCAGCAGCGTGAGCTTCCACTTGTGTTTCGGATCGCGCGTCCTGGACGGTCTGGGCGCTAGGGGTTCGACCGGCTTGTGGGGTATCAGGCCATCGTGCTTGGCCCGGAAAAACCGCTCGGGCAGATCGCGGTAGTCGGGCAGCAGCGCGTCGCGCGGAATGGCGAGGTCCGGATCTTCGGGCTCGAACGCAGCATGCGGCATTCCGGCCAGCGGCCAAAGCGGCCGGCCGGATGCGAAAGCTGGTTCAAGTCCTGATCTCACGGCGCGTCACACGCCGAAGTGGATGTTCGATTTCGTTGTGGGCTTGAGCTGGCTAAGACAGGCCTTCGGGTCGATGCCGGTTCCCAGGCATTCGGTTGCGTGGTTGACCAGCACGCGGCTGATCTTGCCGCAGTCAGCGCCCGCGAGGTCGAAGCGCGCGACTTTCGTCTTGCCCGCGGGAAGTTCGTTGAAATCAAGCACGGTCAGGCGGTCGACCACGCCCGCGTCGTTGAACAGCGCGATCTCGAAGGCGGCCTCGGTCAGCTCGGCGCCGAGATTGTTGGTCACGACGAAGGTCAGGCGGCAGCCCTTGTCGGAGGGCTGTGCCGCGTTGAGTTCCAGCAGCAGGGCAGGGCTTGCTGCCTCTTGCGCTGCAACGGGGGAGGCCGCGGCGATAAACGCCGCGGCCAGGGTGCGGATCGATGTCGGTGCCTTCATCGCCGCCGTCAGCCTCCGAAGCGTCCCGTTGCCGCAAGCTTGAATGAAATGCCGGGCTCGTAGACGATGTCCGTCGTCGATGCGTTCAGGGGGTTCGTGTAGTTTTCGTCCAGAAGGTTGTCGACGCGGGCGTTGAACTTCAGATCTTCCGTTGCCTGGTAGCTCGCGAAGAGATTGACGAGCGTATAGTCCGTGGCGGTCGCATTGCCGGCAGGCGCGCCGTTGAACTGAACTTCGCCGCCGACAACCAGCCTGTCTTCGATGAAGCGGAAGCCAAGCTGGGCGGTGACCTGCGACGAAGGGATCGTTGAAAGATCTGCCACTTCGCCTGAATAGCTCACGGTATGTCCTTCGATTATGGACATCGACAATCCCGCAAAGCCCCAGGATGCATCGTAGACGCTTTCCAGTTCGAAGCCGTGGATCTGGGCGTTTGCAAAATTCTGATACTGATAGCAGGTCGGAATGTAGTAGCCGCCCGGAACCCAGATTGGAGGCAGGCTTGGCAGGTAGGGACAACCTGGGTCGCCGGGGGTTAGGTCGGCGCCGGCGATGTAGTCGTCGATATCGTTGTCGAAATAAGCAGCCTTCAAACGAAGGTTGTCATCGCCCTGGATGATGCCGTCCTGACTGTAGTTCAGGCCGAACTCCACCGTGTGGGCTGTCTCGGGAATGAGGTCGGGATTGGGCAGGAACGGGAACACGACGCCGTTCGGATGCAGGCCGGAGATCAACGTCTCCGACAGCGACGGCGAGCGATAGCCTTCCGCGTAGGTTCCATAAAGCTGCAGCCCGGCGAGGCCAATGCTTTCGAACGGCGACACGCCGACTGTGATGCGCGGAGAGATCCGGTCGCCGTCGGTACCGCCGACATCGCTCTCCAGTTCGTAGCTGTCGTAGCGCAGCGCGCCAACCACCTCCAGCCACTCCCAGACCAGCTTTTCCTGGATGTACGCGCCCGAAACGCGCCGGGTTCCCGAGGGCGTGTAGATGTCACTGTTGCCGTCGGGGCTCGTGGTGACCACGTCGTCCTGAACCCAGTCGCCGCCAAAAGTCAGCTCATGGGCGACGGCGCCGGTGTCGAAGCGCGAGGTGTTCCAGAGGTCGACGCTCGGGGTCCTGACGTCGTAGGTCGTCTGCGACCCTGCCGCAACAATGATCGGCAGTCCCGTTTCAGAGTCATATCTGTTGAAATCGGTGAGATAGGTCTGGTCGAGATCGGTCTTGTTGTAGGCGACGTCGACGTGGAGATCGAGCCAGCTTTCGTCATCGTCCTTGATGTTGTAGCGCCCGGTGAACGTGTTTTGCCTGCTCTCCAGATCGGACGTGTCGCCACCTTCGGTCCAGCTGTCCTGCGAGCCTATCCAGCCAAGCTTGAGTTCGCTGTTGTCGGTCGGCCTGATGGTCGACTTCAAGAGACCGCTCAGCACCTCGAAGCTGCTGCCTGCGACCTCGTCGCCATTGCCATCGGTATAATCGTCGAAGTTGCGCCAGACGATGTTGCCGAGCACGTCAACGGAATCGCTGAAGTGATAAGCGCCGGTGCCGCTGGTGGTCCAGCCGTTTCCGTTGGTGTCGTAGCGGCCGGTCACGGACCCGGCCCAGGTCTCGCCGTCACGCAGGAAGCTGCCCGCGTCCTTGGTTTCGAAAGTCACCACGCCGCCGATCGCCCCCGACCCGTAGGTGTTTGCAACCGGACCACGGATCACGTCGACCTGCTCGACAAGTTCGGGATCAAGCCAGAACATCGACTGCGTGCCGTGGCCGGAGCGCTGGAAGTTCTGCCGCGCGCCGTAGATGATCACCGCGACGCGACCGAAGTCCTGTAGGCCGCGGATGTTCACGCTCGAAGCGGTCCGGTTCGCGTCGGACTGGAGCGTCACGCCAGGTACGCCGAACAGCATATCCTGCGGCGTCGCGGCCATGCGCCTTTCGAGCTGTTCCTCGCCGACATGACTGACCGACGCCATCGTCTCGATAGCCGATTCTTCGGTGCGACTGACCACGGTTATCTGATCGAGTTGGGTCGTGCCTGTGGTCTTAGGCTTCTTCTCTTGCACCGCGTCTTCGACGGCCCCGGCATCGACGGGAACCGGCGGTTCCGCCGCCGTTTCGGTTTCCTGCGCCCAGCCTGCGTGCGCACTCAAACAGATCGTAACGGCGGCTCCGCCAAGCAGAACCGCCATACCGCGACCAACCAGCCCCATGTCCCAACTCCAATGCCGAAATTTCGGTGCTGGCTGGCATGGCGCTCGCTCGCATTTTTCATGTCCCCGGAGCGCTTTAAAAGTTGACTCATTTAGTCCGGTATTGCACTGACTAATAAACATGATTATTCGAGTCAAGAAATATTCGGACGCGATCCTGCTGAAAGTCCAGCCGGGGTCGACCCACGAAAGGAGCGGATCATGAACACCCACAACCCGCACGAATTCAGGGTCCGCCCAAGGCGTCCCGCCAGCGAGGAGCACGTGCAGTACGATCAATTCCGAACGCCGCCGCGAACCGTCTCCAGCGAGGCTCTGTTCAACGGTCTCTACGAGATCGGCATCAATCACGGCGGCTCGCTCTACCGTCTCAAGATCACCCGCCAGGGCAAGCTCATCCTCAACAAGTAGGTAGTCATTCATGGACCAGCGCGTGAAACCGGCGCCGCACGAAATCAGGATCGCGCGCGCCGAAAACCCGAAAATGCGCGAGCGCGATCTCGCCGCACAACTCGGGGTGTCGGAGGCCGAACTGGTCGCCGCCCACATCGGGGAGGGCGTCCAACGCATCGAACCGCGTGTCAGCGCAGTGCTCCTCGGTCTCGAAGCCGTCGGCGAGGTGATGGCGCTGACGCGCAACGAAAGCGCCGTCCACGAAAAGATCGGCGTCTATGAGAAGGTCGAACCCGGCGAACACGCGTCGATTGTGCTTGGCGAGCACATCGACCTGCGCATCTTTCCGAAAATCTGGGCGCACGGCTTCGCGGTCGAGAAGCGCGACGGCGACGATATCAAGCGCTCGCTGCAGTTTTTCGACGACGCTGGAGACGCGGTGCACAAGGTGCACCTACGCCCGTCCTCGAATCTCGACGCCTATCAGAGGCTCGTCGCCGGCCTGGTCTCGGCCGACCAGTCGCCCTCGGTGTCGCTCAAGGGCAAGGCGAAAGACGTAGTCGCCGTCGAGGCGGCGGGAAGCGTCGAGGACCTTCGCGACCGCTGGAGCCGCATGACCGACGTGCACCAGTTCTTCGGCATGCTGAACAAGCTGAAGCTGTCGCGTATCCAGGCCGTTCGCATGGTCGGCGACGACTACGCGTGGCGGCTTTCGGAGGAAAGTCTTGCCGCGATGTTCCAGCTGGCTGCGACGGGCGGTACGCCGATCATGTGTTTCGTCGGCAATCGCGGCTGCATCCAGATCCACTCCGGGCCGGTGACCAACATCAAGACGATGGGTCCGTGGCTCAACGTCATGGACGAGACCTTCCACCTTCACTTGAGGACGGACCACGTCGCCGAGCTTTGGGCGGTGCGCAAGCCGACCAAGGATGGCCATGTGACCTCGATCGAGGCCTATGGCGCGGACAACGAACTGATCATCCAGTTCTTCGGAAGGCGTCACGAGGGCGAAACCGAACTTGAGGACTGGCGATTCCTGGCCGAAAACCTGCCGCGCATTACAGTTCCAACGGCAGCATAGGAACGGCGCGATGTTTTCCTGCAAAGCCTTGCGGCGCGCATGTGGCGCCGGTTCTCTGTTGCTTGTCCTGATAGCGGGCTCAGGCGCTGCCGACGAGAGCCAGTCCGTCTTCACGGATACGTCGCGCATCGCGGCGGTCGGCGGTTCGGTGACTGAGATCGTCTATGCGCTTGGCGAGCAGGGCAAGCTCGTCGCGCGCGACTCGACCAGCGTCTATCCGGAGGCCGCGATGAAGCTTCCCGACGTCGGCTACATGCGCCAGCTTTCGCCGGAGGGCGTGCTCTCGGTAAATCCGAGCGGCTTGCTCGTGCTCGAGGGCAGTGGTCCCCGGGAAACGATCGACGTTCTGAAGAAGGCGAGTGTGCCCTTCATCATGGTTCCCGAAACCTTCGACCATGCCGGCATCATCGAAAAAATCCGCGTCGTCGGCAAAGCGTTCGGCGTTGACGCGAAGGCTCAGGAGCTGGCCTTATGGGTCGATGCCGAATTGGCGGCGGCCGAGAAATTGACGGCTGGCGTTCCCGAGAAGAAGCGCGTGCTTTTCATCCTGTCCATGCAGGGTGGGAAAATTCTCGCCGCTGGCTCGGGTACCGCAGCCAACGGGATCATCGGGCTTGCAGGCGCGGTCAATGCCGTCGAAGGATTCTCCGGCTACAAGCAGCTGTCCGACGAAGCGGCAATTCTGGCAAAGCCCGACATCATCCTGATGATGAGCCGTTTCGGCGGCCACGAATTGCCGGATGCCGAGCTGTTTGCCAATCCCGCAATCGCTGCCACGCCCGCCGGCCAGGCAAGGAGCGTCGTAAGGATGGAAGGCAACTACCTGCTGGGCTTCGGGCCGCGGACCGCCAGTGCGATTCGCGACCTTGCCGCAGCGCTCTACGGCGGCGGGCTCAAGGGCTGACATGTCGTTTGCAGCGATCGCCGGCATGTCGGGCGCGAGACGAAGCGAGGTTCGGGAAGGCGACCGCTCGGCGCGCGCAAGGCTTGCGGTCTTCCTGCTGGCGGTCGGCCTGGCCGCGACGGTTCTCTTCAGCCTCGCATCGGGCGCATCGGATGCGTCGGCTTTTCAGGTGGTTTGCGACTGGCTGTTCCCGTCTTTCGCGGCCCGCGACGCACTGTCGGCCCGAGATGCGGTCATCATCCAAGACATACGCCTGCCGCGCGTGATCATGGGTGTGCTGATCGGTGCTGCGCTCGCCGTCTCGGGGGCGGTCTTGCAGGGGCTGTTCCGCAATCCGCTCGCAGATCCTGGCCTGGTCGGCGTATCGGCCGGTTCCAGCCTTGGCGCAGTCGCGGTCATCGTTCTTGGCGCGACGTTCCTGGCGCCGCTGACCGCCGTGTTAGGATCCTTTGCCTTGCCGCTTGCGGCTTTTGCCGGCGGGCTTGCCACGACGCTCGTCCTCTATCGCATCTCGACACGGCAGGGCCGCACGTCGGTCGCGACGATGCTGCTCGCCGGCATCGCGCTTGGCGCCATGGCGCTCGCCTTCACCGGCATGCTCATCTTCATCGCTGACGAAAGGCAATTGCGCGACCTGACGTTCTGGTCGCTCGGTTCGCTCGCCGGCGCGACCTGGCAAAAAATCGGCGCGGTGGCCCCGATCATCGTCCTCGCTCTCGCGGCAAACCCATTTCTCGCGCGCGGCCTCAATGCGCTGGCGTTGGGCGAAGCAACGGCCAGCCACCTCGGCGTGCCGGTCCAACGGCTGAAATACGTGGCGATCGTCGCTGTCGCCGCCGCTGTCGGCGCGTCGGTTGCGGTCAGCGGAGGCATCGGTTTCGTCGGCATCGTGGTGCCGCATTCGCTGCGCCTGGCCATCGGCCCAGATAATCGCTACCTGCTGCCGGCCTCGGCGCTGCTCGGCGCCAGCATGCTGCTGCTTGCCGATGCCGCCAGCCGTACCATGGTTGCCCCTGCGGAGCTTCCGATCGGCATCGTGACGGCCGCTGTCGGTGCGCCGTTCTTCCTGTGGGTTCTGTTGCGTAAGCGCGGCGTCCTGGAACTCTGACGGCGATGATCGAAGCGCAAGACATTTCGGTTTCGATCGGCCGCCGCCAGATCATCTCAGGCGTAAACTTCGACGTCAGGCCGGGCGAACTCGCGGCAATCGTCGGGCCGAACGGTTCGGGCAAGACGACCTTCCTCAAGGCGCTGTCTGGCGAACTTCCTTATGCCGGGCGCGTAACGATGAACGGCCGAAATCTCGCATCGTTGAAGGCATGGGACGCTGCATCGCAACGCGCGGTGCTGCCTCAGGCGACGGCACTTTCATTCCCTTTCACCGTGCGCGAGATTGTCGGGCTAGGCCTTACGGGAGGCCGCTCGGGTGCTGCGGAAGGTGAACAGGACAGCCTGCCGGACCGGGCACTCGCCAGGGTCGATCTCCAGGGCTTCGCCGGACGCTTCTACCAAGAACTGTCGGGCGGCGAGCAGCAGCGCGTGCAACTCGCCCGCGTGCTCTGCCAGGTGTGGATGCCCGTGCTGGACGGTCAGGCGCGCTATCTGTTCCTCGACGAGCCAGTCTCTAGCCTCGACATCAAGCACCAGCTCATCATCATGAACATAGCGCGCGAATTCGCGCGGCGAGGCGGAGGGGTCGTCGCGATCCTGCACGACCTGAACCTCACAGCGATGTTCGCCGACAGCATCCACGTCATGCATCGGGGCCGGCTTGTGGCGGCAGGCGCGCCCGGGGATGTGTTGAATGACGAACTGATTGCGACCGTGTTCGAATGCGACCTGAAGGTTGGCGTGCTGCCGCATGCAGGCATGCCCTTCGTGCTGCCGCAATCGGCGGCCGTCTAGCTATCCGGCCAGGGCGCGGGGCTCGAACGTCGCCTCGATGCCCAGCAGGCCGCGCATGTCCGATTTCGCGGCCACGAGATCAGCTATCGAATGGCGCGCCAGTACCTCGAAGAATGCGTTGAGCGCTTCGCGAAGCGCAGAATTCAGCGAGCAGGAATCGACCAGCGGGCATTCGGTCGCGTCGTTCTCGAAACACTCCGCCATGGCGAAGCTCTCTTCGGTCACGCGCACCACGTCGAAAAGCGAAATCGCTTCCGGGGGTCGGCCAAGCCTGACGCCACCGTTGCGGCCGCGCACGGTCTCCACCAGCTTTGCCTCGACCAGCGGCTGCAGAATCTTGAACAGGAATAGCTCGGAGACGGAATAGGCGCTGGCGATTTCCGGAATTCGGCTAAGGCGTCCGTCATTGGCCGCGCAATACATCAGGATGCGCATCGCATAGTTGGTCTGTCGGGTCAGCCGCATCGGGCAAAGTCCTCGGATTGGTTCGGCCGCAGATATGGCCTACTGAGTAGAACAATTCCATACGGGAAGCCATTAAAACCTGAATTTGACGCTCTAGTTAGTTGGGCAAGCCCAAATCCGGGCGGGCGCAAGCCGATGCGGCGCGAAATTGTCAGAGGCTGCATCGGCTGCGTTTACAACCTATCTTTGGTTTGAGTTCATCGACCGCAGGAGCACGCCGTTCATGGCATCAGCTACGGGACTTCCGCTGCCCTCCGGCATGGATAGCGAGAAGCTGACCGCGTTGCGGCGAACCAAGGCCGTCGCCGCGCTGGCGCTTTGCCTGTGCGTCGCCGTCTTTGCCGCGGCGAAACTGCAGCAGGCGCATTGGCCCTGGCTGTCCTATGTCGCGGCCTTTGCCGAAGCGGCGGTGATCGGCGGCATCGCCGACTGGTATGCGGTGGTCGCCCTGTTTCGCCGTCCGCTCGGACTGCCAATCCCTCATACCGCCATCATTCCAACCAACCAGAATCGCATCGCCGATAATCTCGGCCGCTTCATCGAGGTTAACTTCCTGGCGCCCGAACCGGTGCGTGAAAAGCTCAAGGAAGTCGATTTCGCCGCACTTGTCGCCGACTGGCTGTCGGGGCCGGAGCGCGCGGCCGGCCTGTCCCGCTTCGTTGCGCGGCTGGCGCCGCAGACCCTGTCGGCGATCGGCGAATCCGGGCTCAGCGATTTCGTCAAGCAGCGGATGCTGGGTGAACTCGACAAGGTGAAAATAGCGCCGCTGGCGGCAGATCTCCTCTCCGCATTTGCCGATGATCGGCAGCACCAGCGTCTGTTCGACGAATTCACCAGGGTGGTCGGGACGTTTCTCGGCGACGAAAAGGCACAGGCGACCATGCGCGCGCGCATCCGCGAGGAACTGCCTTCGGTCTTCAATCTGTTCCGCGCCGACGCCTATCTGCTCAAGAAGATCGTTGCGTCGGCGGGCTCGCTGCTCGAAGAGGCCAGTGCGGATCCCGACCACCCGATGCGTCAGGAGTTCGATCGTTTCGTGCGCCAGTTGATCGGGCAGTTGCGCGAGTCCGGGGCGTACGCGCAGCGTGCCGAGGACCTCAAGCGGCGCCTGCTCGCCCGCCCCGAGGTCGGCGCGTTCGCCGATGGCATGTGGCGCAGCATGCGGGAGTACATCGAGCAGGACGTCGATGCGCAGGACTCGCTGGTGCGGCGGCATCTGACCTCGATGTTTCTGGATGTCGGGCGGCACCTGGCTACGGATACCGGCATTCGGGCCGACATGAACGAGGGGTTCGTCGTGGCGTTGGGATCTTTCGTGGAAAGCCAGAAAAGCGGCGTCTCCACCTTCATCGCCGATCAGGTCAAGCGCTGGAACCTCGGCGAACTGACCCGCCTGATCGAGATCAACATCGGCCGCGACCTACAGTATATACGTTTCAACGGCATGGTGATTGGCGGGCTGGCGGGGCTCGCGCTGCATATGCTCGAGCGGTTGTTTCTTGCAACATGAAGCAAAGCCGGCGCAATTGACATGCCCGTCCGGTTCGTGGTCTCGACGCTGCGAGAAGCCGGACACAACGGAAAGCAGGGGCGGCGGAGTGATACTGGATGGCTAGACCCGGCCTGACCTTCGACGGGCTTAAAGCGTTGGTAGGTCAAGAGCTTGGCGTATCAGGCTGGATTACTGTCGACCAGGAGAAGATCGACCGTTTCGCGGACTGTACGGGCGACCGGCAGTGGATTCACGTCGACGTCGAGCGAACGCGGAAGGAAAGCCCGTTCCGCAAACCCATCGCGCATGGCTACCTGACCCTTTCACTGGTGACTGCCATGGCGCTGGAAATCGATGCCGTGCCGGAAAACACGCAGGCCGCATTCATCCACGGCCTCGACGCGGTGCGTTTCATCGCGCCGGTCATGGCTGGCGCGCGGGTAAGGATGCGCTCGCATCTGGTGTCGATGGATGACAAGGGCCCGGGTCAGTACCTCATAAAGTCGGCCAACACCGTCGAGGTTGAAGGCGATCCTCGTCCGGCGCTGACCGCCGAAGTGCTTGTCATGCTTTACGAAAGACGCAGAAAGCGCGGCGCCTGAGGCTTCAGAAGCTGTCGATGACGCCAATCCCGATGCCTTCGAAATTGTCCATGGCCATCAGGGCGGCCGGCGCCTCGTGGAGCGAAATGCGCCTGCCGAGCAGCAGATCCGGCCTGAGCTTGCCGGTGCCGATCATCTCCAACATCGCCTGATAGCGGAACGCCTGAATGCCATGGGCGCCCAGGATTTCCAGCTCGTGGGCAACTATCCTTGCCATGGGAATTTGCGGTTTGGCATGGTCGCCGAGCATCAGCCCCACTTGCACGTGGCGGCCGCGCCTGCGCAGGTTCGAAATCGAATTGTAGCAGGTCGTCGGATGTCCGAGCGCATCGACGGACATATGCGCGCCGCCCTTGGTGAGCTCCCTCACGGCCGCGGCGACTTTCGGCGTCCGGGCGCCGTTAATCGTTGCGACCGCGCCCACCTTGCGGGCGAAATCAAGCTTTTCGTCGACAACATCGATGGCGACCACATTGGCGCCCATCGCGCTGGCGATCATGATCGCCGACAGGCCGACGCCGCCGCAGCCATGCACGGCGACCCACTCGCCGGGCGTGACGCGGCCCTGGTCGACCACGGCGCGGAAAGCCGTGGCGAAGCGGCAGCCGAGGCTTGCCGCGGTGGCGAAGTCCATGCTGTCGGGCAGCGCCACGAGGTTGGTGTCGGCGAAGTCGAGCGCAACGTATTCGGCATAGGATCCCCAGGCCGTAAAGCCCGGCTGGTACTGGTTCTCGCAAACCTGGTGGTTGCCGGAATGGCATTCGAAGCACCGGCCGCAGCCGGCGACGAAGGGTACGGTGACGCGGTCGCCCTCCTTCCACTTCGTGACGCGGGAACCGGCCGCGGAGATCGTCCCGGCGAGTTCGTGGCCGGGGACATGGGGCAGCCGGATATCGGGATCGTGCCCCATCCAGCCATGCCAGTCGCTGCGGCAAAGACCAGTCGCCTCGACCTTTACCACGACGCCTTCGGGAGACGGCGTGGGGTCAGGCACGGCCCGCAGGGCCGGCGTCTCGCCAAATGCTTCAAAAACAACGGCTTTCATCGGTTCCGCCCTTGAGCCCGCGACCGTCGTGGGCCGACTCTCAGGAAAATCGGTCATGCCGCCGGGCAGGGCAAGCGATTTCGCGACGTGGACGAAGTGTTGGGGAAAACTTGCCGCGATGGCTCTGGCGAACTGTTCCAGAAGTTTGCGGCGCTCGGACGATTTGCCGGAGCAAGGAGATCGACAGCGAGACGTCGAACTCACTCAAGCGATTTGAGGAAGGCGATGAAATCGGTGATCTGGTCCGGGTCGAGATGGAATTCCGGCATGCTCGGATGGCCGGTGCGGATGCCCTCGGCCAGCGACTCCTCGAGGTCCTCGACGGGATAGCGTTCGTGAAGGGTGCGGAAGGGGGGAGCGATTGCCAGAGGACTCGGTCCGACCGGGTCGATGGAGTGGCACTGCGAGCAATTGGCGCGGGCGAACACGAGGCCGCGCTGCTCGGACGGCGAAAGCGCCATCGCGGCGTCGACCGCCGTCAGGGACGCGAGCAGGGTGAGTCCGAGACGAACCGCTTTCATGCAACAATCCCCGTTGACGCATTGCCAGACGATTGTGCCGTAGCAGGGAAAGGCAATCCCTGCTTTGATCTGGAACAAGCCCCGGCAGGGGCGGCCGCGAAGTCCGCTTGCGTCCGGCGGCGCGGCGTCCAAGCGCCGCGCGTCGCCCTATGCAAGCAGCGCCACCTTGCCGGTCGCTATTTCGTAGCGGGCAGCCACCACCTTGAGGTATCCGTTCTTGATCGCTGCGGCAATGATGGGCGAGGCTTCGCTGAGCAAGGTGGCCTGGATCTTCGCGTTGGCGTCGATCGCCGCATCGAGGTTGCCGCCCGATGCGTCGACGGCGGGCCGGATGGGTGCATAGAGAGCACTGATCTGGCCGGGCACTTCCTTGCCCTCGATGGCTGCCTTGACGGCGCCGCAACTGGTATGGCCGAGAACCATCAGCGCCTTCACGCCGAGGACGGCAACGCCATATTCGAGGCTCGCTACCACTTCAGGCGAGGTGATGTTGCCGGCCACGCGCACCACGAACAGATGGCCGATGCTCTGGTCGAACACGAACTCGACCGGCACGCGTGAATCCGCGCAGGCAAGAACCGCCGCGAAGGGTTCCTGTTTCTCCGCCGTATGGGCCTTGAGGATCGA
>JAPLOZ010000073.1 GCA_026400435.1 Hyphomicrobiales bacterium
TGGGCTTGAAGCCCTTGGTGGTCTGGATCGTGAACTTCACCGGGTTTTCGGTGGAATATCCCGAAGCCTTGAGCAGTTCGACCGCCTTCTCCGGATTGTACTCCACCTTGATGGACGGATCGAAGGCGTCATATTCAGGCGTTTCCAGCGTGTCGATCGGCAGGCCGTAGCCGCGCAGCAGACGGTCGACCAGCAGCTTCTTGTCGACCGACATGACGGCCGCCTGGCGGACGTTCTTGTCCAGCATGGCCTCCTTGTCGTTGAAGAAGATCATGCCGATGTCGGACACCGTGTCGGCTGAACCGGCGAGCCCGTCCTTGGCGATCAGGCGATCGTACTCCTCATAGGGAATCTCGAGCGTCACCTGCGACGAGCCCGACTCGATCTCCGCGACACGGCTCGCCGCGTCGGTCACGAACTTGATCGTCACGTTTTCGAAGGCCGGCTTGCCGCCCCAGTAGTTCGGGTTGGCCTTCAGGCGAACGAAGGCGTTCTGCTCGAACTTGTCGACCATGTACGGCCCAGTGCCGATCGGCGCTTTCTCGAAGCCTTCAGCGCCGACCTTCTCGTAGTAGGCCTTCGGCAGCACGTAGCCGGTCAGGAACGACATCCACTTGAAGTAGGTCGGGTCGAAACCGACCACGTCGCCGGTGATCTTGTTGCCGTCGATCTTGAAGTTGCTGACGTTCTTCCAGACGAACTGGATCGGGTTGCCGGTCGCTTCCTTGCCGGCACGTTCCAGCGACCACACCACGTCCTCTGCCGTGAAGGGCGAACCGTCATGCCAGGTCACGCCTTCGCGCACGGTCATGTGGACGGTCTTGAGGTCGTCGGAAAAACCCCATTCGGTGAGCAGGCCAGGCGCCTGCGCGAGGTCCGGCTGCTGCAGGATGAACTGGTCGAACACCGACTGGTAGATGCCCTGGATTGTCGGGTTGACCGCCGACGGCCCGGTGGTCGGGTCCCAGGACGGCAGGTTGACGTTATAGGCGATGACGAGTTCGTTCGCCTGCGCCATTGCGGCTTTCGGAATGCCGATGGCTGCCAGGCCGAGCGCTGAGGCGCTGTATCCGAGCATTTGCCGTCTGTTGATGGTCATGTTGGTTCCCCATTTTTGCTGTTGGCTTGTTTGGCTGGCATCGGAGCCGATGCCAGCCCTTCCTTTCGACTATACATTGCCGCGCGGTGCGGCGGTCACCTCCCGCCAAGTTGCTGAGCGAGCATGAAACCCGAGCCTGCACCCGTTCCGGCTCCGGGCCAAGTGGCCGCGCCGATGATGTGGAGATTCGCTATAGGCGTATTCCAGCGGGCAAAGCCGCGCACCGGCCGGAACAGGAAATTTTGCGAGATGTGGTGGCTGCCGCAAATCTGGTCGCCGCCGACGAGGTTCGGGTTGTTGCGCTCGAGGTCGATTGGCGAGACTACCGAGCGGCCCAGGATCCTGCTTTTCAGTCCCGGCGCATGCGCCTCGATCATCGCTAGGGCTCGATCCGCGTAACGCTCCTTGATTGCGTCCCAGTGGTCAGCCGCGATCTCGCCCGCCGCGTCGCCCTTCACCTGCGCCGGCAGAACGCGCACCTGCACCCAAAGCACATGCTTGCCTGCGGGAGCGCGCGATGGGTCGATGGCGGTCGGCTGCCCGACCACCAGCACCGGCTCGTCCGGCAGCAGGCCGGCGATCGCCTGCTGGTAGGTCCTCGCCATCTGGTCGAGCGACGGCGCAATGTGGACATAGGCAAACCGGCGCAGCTCCGCACCGGCTTTCCAGTGGGGCAGATCGTCCAGCGCCAGATGGATCATCATCGTGCCAGGCGCATGGCGGAATTTCTTCATGGCGCCGTCGAAGCTCGCCTCACCCGAGCCGTTCGGCAACATCTTGCCAACCAGCGCTCCCGGCGCCACGCCGGCTATCACCGCCTTAGCCGCCGTGTGGGTCTGACCGCTCGCGAGCTTCACGCCGATAGCCTTGCCGCCGGATGTCGTGATCTCGGCTACCTCCGCGTCGGTGAAGACTTGCCCACCGGCCTTCTTCACCATTGCGTCGAGTGCGCGGATCATGGTGTCGGCCCCACCCTTGCCGATCACCATTCCAAAACTCTGGTTGGCCATGGATTCGAGATAGGGAAATACGGCGCCCCCGGCGATGTCCGGCGCGAAGTCAAGATGCATGCCCCAGGCGGCGAGCGTTGCCTTGACATGCGGCGAGACGAAATTGTCGTCGAGCCAGGCGCGCGGCGAAGACAGCAGAAGCCTTCCGGTATCGAGCGCGCCAGGAAGCCCCTTCTTGCGCCACATGTTCCAGCCGGTGCCTGCAAGCGCGCGCCCGCTCATGGGCGAGCCGAGCAGGCGGAAGAGATGCTCGGCCTCGCCCATGAAGCCGCCGACCAGTCTGCGCCACGTCGCGGCGTCCTCCGCCGAGAAGCCGGCCAGCCGCGCGGCGGTCTTTTCGAGGTCGGTGCTGACGCCGAACCAGCGGCTATCAGGAAAGACCGAGGCGAAACACTCGGCGGCCGGAGCGAATTCAAGCCCGGCCGCTTTCAATTCATTTGCATACGTCTTGTGGAAGGCCGATCCGGCAAAAAGGCTGAGATTCATCGCACCGAGGTCGTGCCTGAAGCCGGGCAGGGTCACTTCGCGCGTCTGGACGGCGCCGCCGATTGCCGAACTTTGCTCGAAGATGCCGACTTTCCAGCCCTTTTGCGCCAGATGCGCTGCGCAGGCCAGACTGTTGTGGCCGGCACCGACAAAGATGGCGTCGAATTCGCTCACGCCCCCAATCCCATTCCTTTAGGCTTAAAGATAATTGCAGATGCATATGTTTTCGTCTAGTAGCATAATGAAGGCCGACAGAGCCGCGAACGTCATTCGACAAGGGGAACGACAGATGGAAACGCAGAAACTTCTCGGCGAATTCGCCACCCAGCTTCTGACCGGCGCGATCGAGGTCGTCGACCTCTCGGCCGTGCTCGGACCGGACACTCCGCTGATCAAGCTGCCGCCGGAGCTCGCGGTCGACACGCCCAAGGTCGAAATCCACGCCATCTCGGCATACGACAAGAACGGCCCGTGGTGGGCCTGGAACTGGCTCAAGCTCGGCGAGCATTCCGGCACCCATTTCGACGCGCCGATCCACTGGATCTCCGGCAAGGACTACGCCGATGGCTCGACCGACACCATTCCGGTCCAGAAATTCGTCGGCCCAGTCAATGTCCTCGATTTCTCAAGGGAATCCGCCGCCGACGCGGACTTCCTGCTGACCGTCGATCATATCAAGGCATGGGAGGCCAAGCACGGCGCGATCAATCCGGGCGAGTGGGTCGTCATGCGCACCGACTGGTACAAGAAGAACGGCTCGGAAAAGGAATTCCTCAACGCCAACGAGACCGGCCCGCATACGCCCGGCCCGACCGCCGAGGCAATCATCTACCTGATTTCCAAGGATATCGCCGGCTGGGGTTCCGAAACGATTGGCACGGACGCGGGCAAGGCTGGCGGCATGGAGCCACCATTCCCGGCCCATACGCTGATGCACAAGGCCAACAAATACGGGCTTGCCAGCCTCTGCAATCTCGACCGGCTGCCCGCTCGCGGCGCGGTGCTCATCGTCGCCCCGCTCAAGATCGAGCATGGCACAGGCAGCCCGATCCGCGCGCTTGCGCTCGTGCCGAGGAAATAGGAGCGCCGCCAGGGTCTCGCCCATGCCCGTACCGGACCACATCATCGTCGGCAGCGGCATCAATGCGCTGGTCTGCGCGGCGATGCTGGCCGGCAAGGGTCGCAGGGTGCTGGTGCTCGAGCGCAACGATCGTATCGGCGGCTGCATCCGCACGGAGGAAGTGACCGCGCCAGGCTTCATCCACGATGTCATGGCGACGACCTTCGTGCTTTTCATCACATCGCCGGCCTACGCGGCGCTTGCCGCCGATCTCGGCCGCCATGGCCTGCAGTTCTGCAACACCAAAGCCCCGACCGGCGTGCTGCGCCCGGACGGCAGCCATCTGATCCAGTGCACGGACCGTCAGTCCAACGTGGCTGCGCTGGGCGCCGATGGCGCGCGGTACGCCGCCGATGTCGGTGACATCGAGAAGAACGCCGGCCTGCTGTTCGGACTGCTGGGTGGCGGCCTTTGGACATACCCGACCTTCAAGCTGCTTGCCGGCGAGGCGTGGCGTCGCGGTCCGCGCGGCCTTGCCGCCTTCCTCGGCGAGGCGCTGGTTCCGGCGCGGGGCTGGCTCGAGACCTCCTACAAGTCCGATCTCACCCGCGCTCTCTGGGCGCCCTGGGTGTTGCACGCCGGCCTTGGTCCCGAAGACGCCTTCTCCGGCCAGATCGCCAAGGTCATCGCCTTTGCGCTGGAGGCCGCCGGCGCACCGATCATCAAGGGCGGCGCCAAGAACCTGCTCGCCGCCTTTGAGGCGTTGATCGCCGAACGCGGCGGCGAGATGCGCACCGGAACCGATGTCGCTTCGATCGTCGAGGAAGGCGGCCGCGCCACCGGCGTGCGTCTCACATCGGGCGAGACGCTAGCGGCGGCGAAGGGCGTCATCTGCTCGGTTACGCCGACACAATTGTATGGGCGACTGCTTGGCCAGACAGCGCCCCAAGCGGATGTCTCTGCGACCGCGAAATACCGCTACGGCAAGGGCAACTTCCAGATCCACTACGCGCTCGACCGCCCTCCGGCTTGGCGCGACGCGGCGCTTGGCGAGGTGGCGCTCCTGCACCTTACGCCCGGTCTCGACGGGGTCTCGAAGGCCTGCAACGAGGCCGCGCGCGGCATGCTGCCGGAGACGCCGACCATATGCGTGGGACAGCCGCATGCGCTCGACCCCTCGCGCTGCCCGCCCGGCAAGGCGATCCTTTGGCTGCAGCTTCCCGAAGCGCCGCGCCATATCAAGGGCGATGCCGCCGGCAAACTTGCAACACCGCCGGACGGCAAGTGGACCGACGCCCTGCGCGAGGCCTATGCCGACCGCGCCGAGGAAATCCTGGCGTCCCACATCGACGCCTTCTCGGCGACCGTTTTAGGAAGGCGCGCCTATTCGCCTGCCGACCTCGAGGCGATGAACATCAACCTGGTGGGCGGCGATCCGTATGGCGGCTCATCGACCATCGACCAGTCGTTCCTGTGGCGTCCGTTCAAGTCGAGCCGCAACCATGACACGTCGATCAAGGGTCTCTACCACATCGGCGCTTCGACGCATCCCGGCGCCGGGCTCGGCGGCGGCTCCGGCTTCCTCCTGGCGGGGAGGCTCTGATGGACCAGAAGGTCGCCGAAAAGCGTGAGCGTATCTCCACCCTTGGCCAGATCGGCCTGCAGCAGTTTGCGCCCTATCTGATGAACCGCATCATGGGCCGCTACAACGGAACCCTGCGCGAGGCGTTCAGCCGAGAGGGCCGCACCGTGCCGCAGGTGCGCACGCTCGCCGTGCTGTCCGTCAGCGACGGCGTCACCGTCGGCGACCTTTCGGTTTACACGGTCATCGAGCAGTCGACGCTGTCGCGAACGCTCGACGCGTTGGAGGCGCAGGGACTTGTGCGCCGCGAGTCCGGCGAGACCGACAGCCGCGTGCGCAAGGTGTTTCTGACCGACGAGGGCCGCGCCGAGTTCAACCGTGCGTGGCCGGCCATGCACGACGCCTTCGAAATCATGTTCGACGGCATTGATGACGCGGAATACGCGGCGCTGGTCGTGACACTGCAGAAGATGCTTCGCAACATTCGCAAGCATGACATCTAGAGCATGATCCCGAAAAGTGGGAACCGGTTGCCGCAAAAGATCATGCTGAACCAAACGGGTACGCAGTGCCGCTTCGCAGCGGCGGCAACGGAGTAGGACAAGAAGATGGCCGAGCGGTCGTTCGCCAAGGAGGTTGAAAAGCTGAGGCTGGGCGACGGCGAGGAATTCGCCGGCGAGGGCATCCTGGCCATCACCAAGGCGCTGCTGCAATGCGGCGTCGGTTATGTCGGCGGCTACCAGGGCGCCCCGATCAGCCATCTCATGGACGTGCTGGCCGACGCGCAGGATATCCTTGGCGAACTCGGTGTACATTTCGAGGCGTCCGCCTCGGAAGCGACCGCCACCGCCATGCTTGCAGCGTCCGTCCACTATCCGATCCGCGGTGCAGCGACTTTCAAGTCAACCGTCGGCACCAATGTCGCGTCGGACGCGCTGGCCAACCTTGCATCCGGCGGCGTTACCGGCGGCGCACTCCTCATTGTCGGCGAAGACTATGGCGAAGGCTCTTCCATCATGCAGGAGCGCAGCCACGCCTTTGCCATGAAAAGCCAGGTCTGGCTGCTCGATCCGCGTCCCAACCTGCCGTCCATCGTCAAGGCGGTGGAAGACGGTTTCGAACTGTCCGAGGCGTCGAACACGCCGGTCATGATGGAGGTGCGCATCCGCTGCTGCCACGTCCACGGCAAGTTCATCGCCAAGGACAACAGGCGTCCGGCGATGACCGTCGCAGATGCGCTTGAGCAGCCTCGCCGCGACACCGGACGCATCGTGCTGCCCCCCGCCTCCTTCCTGCACGAGAAGGAGAAGATATCGAAGCGCTGGCCGGCCGCCGTCGACTTCATAAAGTCGCGCAGGATCAACGAGTTCTTCGGACGTGACCATGGCGCAGTCGGCATCGTGCTGCAGGGCGGCATGTACAATGCCGTCATTCGCGCGCTGCAGCGCCTTGGCCTCGCCGATGCCTATGGCGAGACCGATATCCCGCTTTATGTTCTGAATGCCGTCTATCCGCTCATTGACGACGAATTCCTCGGCTTTTGCGAAGGCAAGGATGCGGTGCTGGTCGTCGAGGAAGGCCAGCCGAACTACATCGAGCAGGCCTTCGCCTCGATGCTGCACAAGGCCGGCCGCGGCACCAGGCTGGTCGGCAAGGAACACCTGCCGATGGCCGGCGAATACACCGGCCAGGTCATGCTCGACGGGCTCAGCTCGTTCCTGCGCGCCGAGGCGCCAATGCTTCTGTCGGCCGAGATTCGCGCGCCCAACAAGACCACCCACGGCGAGGAAATCCCCGACATTTCCAGGGTTGTTCCCGGACGACCGCCGGGTTTCTGCATCGGCTGTCCGGAGCGTCCGATCTTCGCCGCCACCAAGCTCGTCGAGCAGGAACTCGGCAAGCACCACATCGCGTCCGACATCGGCTGCCACCTCTTCTCGATCATGCCGCCCTTCGAACTCGGTGCGACCACCATGGGTTATGGGCTAGGCCCGGCGTCGGCGTCGGCGTTCAATTCGCCGGATGCCAAGCGGCGCTCGATCTCGTTCGTCGGCGACGGAGGCTTCTGGCACAACGGCCTGACCTCCTCGATCGGCAACGCCGTGTTCAACAAGAACGACGGCGTCATCGTCATCGTCGACAATTTCTACTCGGCGGCGACCGGAGGGCAGGACATCCTGTCGTCGCGCGCGGGCAACAAGACCAAGTCGACCAAGCACCCGATCTCGAAAGCGGTCGAAGGGATGGGGGTGAAGTGGCTGCGCCACATCGACCGCACCTACGACGTCGGCAAGATGCAGGACACTCTGCGCGAAGCGCTGACCACCGACGAGAAAGGGCCGAAGGTCATCGTCGCCTCGTCGGAATGCATGCTCAACAAGCAGCGCCGCGAGAAGCCGCTGGTCGACCAGGCGATCAAGGGCGGGACGCGGGTCGTGAAGCCCAAATTCGGCGTCGATGAGGACATCTGCACCGGCGACCACGCCTGCATGCGGCTGTCGGGCTGCCCCTCGCTTTCGGTGAAGTCGCTGGACGATCCGCTGCGCGACGATCCGGTCGCCCACATCGACCAGAACTGCGTGGGCTGCGGCAATTGCGGCGAGGTGGCGGACGCCGCCATCCTCTGTCCGTCGTTCTATCGCGCAGATGTCGTCCACAATCCGGGCCGCTGGGATCGCTTCCTCGAAGGCGTGCGGTCGAGCCTGATCGGCTTCCTGCAGCGGCGTCGCGAAAACCGCAGGCTCACCTTCGCCGATGCTTGACGCCGTATTGCCATCACACAGCGTCGAGCAGTCGGGCGACGGCGGTGTCATCAAGCTTGCCATCCTCGCAGTCGGCGGGCAGGGCGGCGGCGTGCTTGCCGACTGGATCGTCGACGTCGCCGAGCGCAACGGCTACCTGGCGCAGTCGACCTCGGTCGCGGGCGTCGCCCAGCGCACTGGCGCGACGATCTACTACATTGAGATGTGCCCTGAACTGGATTCTGGGGCCGGCCGACTGCCGGTCTTCGCGCTGTCGCCGTCGCAGGGCGATGTGGACATCCTGATTGCAGCCGAACTGATGGAAGCTGGACGCGCCATCATGCGTGGCTTCGTCACGCCGGAAAAGACGACGCTGATAGCCTCTTCGCACCGCATCGCCGCCGTGTCGGAAAAGATCGAGCCCGGCGATGGCCGCGCGTCGTCTGCCAAGGTGCGCGAAACGGCGGAGCTTGCCTCGAAGCGGTTCATCGCCTTCGACATGGAGAAGATCGCCGTCGAGAACGGCTCGATGATTTCGGCGAGCCTGCTCGGCGCGCTGGCTGGTTCCGGCGCGTTGCCGTTCCCGCGCGAAAGCTACGAGCAGACCATCGGCGCCGGCGGTCGCGGCGTCAAGGCGAGCTTGGCGGCGTTTGGCGGAGGCTTTGACGGAGCGCGCGGCAATGCGCCTCATGCCGCACGTCCGGCTCGGTCAGCAGATGCCGGCGGCCAGGGCGAGACCCATCTCACGCCAAGCTCGGCAACAGCCGTTGACTCTGTTGTACCTGAGTCAGGCTCGACGCCGCATGTCGGCGGTCCCAGGAAATTGCTGGCGGGTTGGCAGGAACTGACCGACCGGGTCGACGAGTTGCCGCCGGCCGTTCGCGACATGGCGCTGCTGGGTCTGCGCAAGGTCGTCGATTTTCAGGACGCGCGCTACGGTTTGGAGTATCTCGGCAGGCTCGACCGCGCAGTCGCTGTGGACGCGCCCGAACAAGGCTACGCCCTCTCGATCGCCGCCGCCAAACATCTGGCCAACGCGCTATGCTACGACGACATGATCCGTGTCGCCGACCTCAAGACGCGCTCGACGCGCGGGGCGCGCGTCAGGCGCGAAGTCGGCGTCAAGGACGACGCTATCGTCCAGACCACCGAGTATTTTCACCCGCGCGTCGAGGAATTCTGCGGCTCCTTGCCAGCCGCGCTTGGCCGGTACATCGAGAACCGTCCGAGACTCGCCGCTTTCATTGACCGCCGCATCAACCGGGGCCGGCGCATCCGCACCGACAGTTTTTCCGGTTTTGCCGCACTCTGGTGCATCGGCGGCATGCGCCGCTGGCGTCGCGCGCTGCTGCGCCACAAGGTCGAGCAGGCGCATCTGGATCGCTGGTACGATCTGGCGCTCGCGACCATGCCTCAAGACTATGCGCTGGCGGTCGAGATCCTGAACACCCGCCGCCTGATCAAGGGCTACAGCGACACGCATGTGCGCGCGCAGTCGAAGTTCGACCGCGTGCTGTCGGCCCTGCCGATGCTGAAGGGCCGTCCCGACGCAGCCGACTGGCTGCGCCGCCTGCGCGACGCCGCCCTGAAGGACGAGAAGGGCGACATGCTCGACGGTGCGCTGAAGACGGTGGCGACGCTGGAATCATAGCTCGGTCGGGAAAATTGACTTTTGTCAGCGGCCGTGACTATTGTCGGGCCATGGCGATCCGACCGGCAGATCAGATCATACACAAGGCCGCGTGGCTCTACTATACGCACGGCATGCGGCAGGATCAGGTGGCGCAGCAGCTCAACATCTCGCGCGCCTCCGTCGCCATGTATCTGCGCAAGGCGCGGGAAACAGGCATCGTCAACATTTCGACCTCGACACAGCTTTTTACCGACGACGTGCTGGCACGCGAAATCGAGGACGCATATGGCCTCGATGCGGTGTGGATCGCGCCGCATGGCGATCTGGTCGACCAGGCCGCCGAGGTGCCCGTGCTGGCCTCCAGCGTCTTCCTCGAACTGGTCAAGAAGGGCGACCGCATCGGCGTCGCCTGGGGCCAGACCGTGTACGCCATCGCCGATGTCATGGCCTATGCCGACCTGCAGGACGTCACCGTCGTCCAGCTTTGCGGCAATCTCGGCGCGCCGTTCGCCTATCGCCCCGACCAGTGCACGATGGAGATCGCGCGTCGGCTCAACGCCAAGGGCCTCAATTTCTACGCGCCGCTCGTGCTTTCGACCGAGGCGCTGGCCGAAGAGCTCCGCAACGAGCCTGTCATCCGCGAGCAGCTCGCCGGCATCTCCGACTGCGACCTTGCGCTCTATTCGATCGGCACGGTCGACGGTGAAAGCCACGTGGTCAAATGCGGTGCCCTGACATCGGCCGAGATGGACGCGCTGCGCCGTGCAGGTGCTGCCGGCGTCGTCGCCGGCCAGATTATCGACGCCAAAGGCGCGCTGCTCGACTGCAGCTACAACCGGCGCTGCATTTCGGCCGACCTTGACTCGCTGCGCGCCATCTCCAAGCGCCTCGTCGTGGTACAGGAGCCGAACAAGTTCGAGCCGCTGCTTGCCGGGCTTGCCGGCGGACTCTGCACCCACCTCGTCATCAGCGCCGACATGGCCAGACGGCTGCTCGATCAGGCGCGGGCCGCAAGCCGGCGCAAGGCGTCCTAGAGCCGGACCGTCATCGGCCTGTTGCCAAGCATCTCTCAAACGCAAACATCGATTATCGGGAAGAGATCATGAAGAACCTTTGGACCGACGCGGACGCCGAAAAACTGGTCGAGCATTATGCCGCCAAGGGCATCGGCCGGGACCTCGCGCTGCGCGTCTATACGACACGCCTGCTGGGCGGCGACCCGCGCCTCGTCCTGCATGGCGGCGGCAACACCTCGGTCAAGAGCAAGGCGGTCGACCTTGTGGGCGACGAATGGGACGTGCTCTGCGTCAAGGGCAGCGGCTGGGACATGGGCGTCATCGAACCGCAAGGTCTGCCGGCGGTGAAGCTTGGCGCCCTGCTCAAGGCGCGCAAGCTGCCGAAGCTTTCGGATGAGGACATGGTCGCGCTGCAGCGCGCCAACCTCCTCGATCCGTCTTCGCCCAACCCGTCGGTCGAAACGCTCCTGCACGCCTTCCTGCCGCACAAATTCGTCGACCATACGCACTCGACCGCAGTGCTTGGCCTGGTCGATCAGCACAACAGCGAGGAAATCTGCCGCAAGGTCTACGGCAAGACGTTCGGCTTCGTGCCCTACATCAAGCCCGGCTTCGACCTCGCGAAAGTTGCAGCCGAGGTATTCGAGAGCGATACCTCCGTCATCGGCCTGATCCTTGACAAGCACGGCATCTTCACCTTCGGCGACAATGCGAAGGAAGCCTATGCGCGCATGATCGACGCCGTCACCGCGGCCGAGGATTTTATCGCGAAGAGCGCCAAGGCCGTGCCGGCGAAAGCCGCACTGCCGGCGCATGTCGCCAAGCCCGCCGAGATCGCATCGACCATCCGCGGCGCGGTCGCGGTGGCGAAAGGCGAGGGGCGTTTCGACCGCATGATCTCGGATTTCCGCGTTTCGGACGCGGTGCTTGATTTCCTGTCGTCATCGAAGCTCGCAGAACTTGCTGGGCGCGGCGTGTCGACGCCGGATCTCTCGATCCGCATCAAGACCGGCCCGATGGCGCTGCCAGCGCCCGAGGCAGGCAAACTCGGCGACTACAGGAAGATCGTGAAGGAGCATGTCGCGCAATTCGCTTCCGATTACCGCGCATATTTCGAGACCAATGACGCGCTCGACGAGGTCAAGCGCACGATGCTCGACCAGATGCCGCGCCTCAGCCTCGTGCCGGGCGTTGGCATGTTCGGCCATGGCCGTACGCTGAAGGACGCCAAGATCGCGTCCGACGTCGGCGAGATGTGGATCGAGGCCGTGCAGGGCGCCGAGGCGGTCGGCAATTTCCAGCCGCTGTCCAAGGCCGATCTTTTCCCGCTTGAATATTGGTCTCTGGAGCAGGCCAAGCTCGCCTCCAACAAGCCGAAACCGCTCACCGGCCAGGTTATGCTCGTCACTGGCGGCGCCGGCGCCATCGGTGCGGCGACCGCGAAGCTGTTCGCCGACTATGGCGCGCATGTCGTGGTAGTGGACCTCGACGCCGACAAGGCCGCCGATGCAGCCAAGAAGGCCGGCAACAACTCGATCGGGGTGGGGGCGGACATCACCGATCCGGCACAGGTCCGCGCCGCCTTCGACAAGGCCGTCGCCGTCTATGGCGGCGTCGACATCCTCGTCTCCAACGCGGGCGCTGCCTGGGAGGGGAGGATCGGCGAGATCGACGACGCGCTGCTGCGCAAGAGTTTCGAGCTCAACTTCTTCGCCCACCAGTCGGCGGCGCAGAATGCCGTGCGCATCATGCTCGAACAGGGCACTGGCGGCGCATTGCTGTTCAACACGTCGAAGCAGGCGGTCAACCCCGGCCCGAAATTCGGCGCCTATGGCCTGCCCAAGGCGGCGACCCTCTTCCTCTCGCGACAGTACGCTCTCGACTACGGCGCGGACGGCATCCGTTCCAACGCGGTCAACGCCGACCGCATCCGCTCGGGCCTGCTCACCGACCAGATGATCGCCAGCCGGTCGGGCGCGCGCGGCCTGTCGGAGAAGGACTATATGTCCGGCAACCTGCTCGGGCAGGAAGTCACCGCGCACGACGTGGCGCAGGCATTCCTGCACCACGCGCTTGCCGACCGCACCACCGCCGACGTCACCACCGTCGATGGCGGCAACATCGCGGCGGCGTTGCGCTGAAACGGTGGCTGTCGGCGGTTAAGGAGTACCGAGGTGCTGAATGCCTGCGGTACTCTCTTGGCGCAAACCCTGCTGACCGACCAATGCTAGTATGAGCGCAAGAAGCATCAGGCCGGCAGCAATCAGGAAAGTCGTCGTGAAGGCGTGTCCTACGATCTGCCCGGAGGCTTTGGAAACCTCCGCCGTCCCCATCGCGGCGGCAAACAACATCGCCATTGTCGATGCGCCGGTCATGAAACCAAGATTGCGCGACAGGCCCAGCAGTCCAGAAAGCATGCCGCGCCCGTCATCGCTGGCTGATGCCATCACGACGGTGTTGTTGGCTGCCAGAAAGAGCTGAAAGCCGGGCGTCAGCGCTGCGAGCGAAATCACGTATCCGGCGACGCCGAACCATCTTGGAAGGAAGGCAAGGCAGACCAGGCCAACGAAAATCTCGATGAGGCCCGCAGCCAGAATGCGCGGAGCGCCGAATCTGTCGGTCAGGCGTCCCGCCGGTACGCCCGCGAGCGCGGCCGTTACAGGTCCTGCCGCCATGATGATGCCGACCATCCCGTCGTTCAGGCGCAGGCCGAATGACAGGAAGAAAGGCCCCACCACAAGCGTCGACATCATGACGGTCGCGACAAGCACGTTCAGCGCGAGCGGTATTGCGATTCCTGGAGCGCGCAACAGAAGTACTGGCACCAGCGGCGAGCGCGACCGCCACTCGGTGATGACGAAGCAAGCGAGCGCAAGTGCCGCAATCGCCAGGAGCAGACCGGTACTCCAGCCCAATGCGGCCTTTCCTCTGGATGTTGCCAGCGCATAGGCGGCAAGGGTCGCGGCCAAAAGGATTGCCCCCGGCCAGTCCATGGCGGTTTTTGCCTTCCCCGTCCGAGCCGGCTCTGCCGGGATCGCCGACATGGCCAAAGCCAGGGCGAGGGCGCCGAGACCGGCCAGCAGGATGAAAGCGGCGCGCCAGCCGAAGCCCACAATCAACAGGCCTCCCACGGAAGGGCCGAGTGCAGTACCGATTGCCGACATGGTTCCCAGCAAGCCCATCGCCGACCCGATACGATCCTTCGCGACCGCGTTCCGTGCGATGGAGATCGGCAACGCCATGAGTATCGCGCCGCCGATGCCCTGTATCGCGCGGCTCGCGACAAGTGCGGCAAGCGTGGGAGAAATCGCACAGAATACCGAAGCTATGAAGAATATCGCCAGGCCGATGATCAGCATGCGCCGATGCCCATGCAGGTCGGCCAAACGTCCGGCCATGACCACCGTCACCGTCACGGCCATCAGATAGGCAAGAACGGCCCACTGGACATCCGAGATCGGCGCGGAGAACGCCACGGTAAGCGTCGGCAGAGCAACCGAAACTATGCTGATGCCCAGCGACGCGAGCAGCGTCGCGCCTGCGAGCGTGGCCAAGATCGGGAACGCGCTTCCCGTCCGTCCGGCAGTGATCATTGTGGTTTAACCTCTTGGCGTCGTGTCCAGTTGCGGATACGTTGCCACTTCAAGTCAACTTGAGGTCAAGTGTGTTTCTTCTGGATATAGGCGTACTGGCTGAAAAGAGTGGCGTGCCTGCTTCCACGTTGCGCTACTACGAGGAGATCGGGCTTATTGAATCGCTCGGGCGGCGTGGATTGCGGCGCCAGTACGGTCCGGAGACGTTGACGCAGCTTGCCCTGATATCCCTGGGCAAGCTGGCCGGATTCTCGCTCGAGGAAATAAAAAGCGTTTTCGGCCGGCAAGGCATCACCACTCTGCCTCGCCAGGCGCTCCACGGGCGCGCCGACGATATCGACGCACAGATTCGCCGGCTGACCACGCTGCGGAACGCGCTGCGTCACGTCGCCGAGTGCACTGCCCCGTCTCATATGGAGTGTCCTAAGTTCCAGGCGTTGCTGAGAATGGCGCCCCATTCTCAACCGTCGCGGAAGAGACGCCGCGCAAAGGCGTCTTGAAGATGCGTCCAGGGAGCTTGGGCGGTGCAAGCATTTGAGCAAAAAGGGGCGGGCTTTTCAGCCCGCCCCTTTGCTTCAAGCCCTCCGGCCAAGAATTACTTCGCGTTCGGGTTTGGCATCCAAGCCGGCATGGCGACGTCGGCATGCGCGAACTGCGGCAGCTTGGCCGACAGCTCTTCCATGTTCTTGATGTCGTTGTCGATCAGGTCCTTCTGGGTGATCAGCGTCGGCGGAACGACGACGTTGTGACCCGGATCCTCGCCAGCCAGCAACTGGGCGAGAGCGCGCACCGAGACCTGGCCGACGACGGCGGGGTTGGTGGCGGCAGTCGCAGCCCATGCGCTGTCGGGCTCGCGCATCGCGGCGATGTCGGAGGTCGAGATGTCGGCCGAATAGATCTTGATGTCCTTCGACAGGCCGGCCTCGTCGACTGCGATCTTCACGCCCTTGGCGAACTCGTCATAGGGCGCGAACATCACCTTGATGTCTGGGTTCGCCGTCAGCACCGAGCGTGCCTGGTTGGCCACGGAGTTGGCGATCGGGTTGTCCAGCGTGCCGAACATCGCGGCTTCGTTGATGCCCGGATACTTCTTCTTGAATTCGACCCATGTCTCGTTGCGGCGGTCGAGCGGAGCGATACCGGCGACATAGACGTAGCCAGCCTTCCAGCTCTCGCCATTGTCCTTGACAGCCTGTTCGAGCGCGAGGCGCGCGAGGTCGCGGTCGGACTGCTCGATCTGCGGGATCTTGTCATTCTCGACATTGACGTCGAACGCGACGACCTTGATGCCGGCGTCGACCGCGCGCTGCGCGGCGTCCTTCATCGATTCCGTCAGACCATGCTGGATGATGATGCCCTGCACGCCCAGCGCGATCGCCTGGTCGACCATGTCTGCCTGGAGCGCTGCGTCCTGGCGGCTGTCAAGCACGCGAAGGTCGACGCCGAGCGCCTTGGCCTGCGATTCCACGCCGCTGAGATAGGCCTGGAAAAAGTCGCCGGTCGAGAGGTAGCGCACCAGCGCGATCTTGACGTCACCGGGCTTGTCGAACGGCGCCGGCATGTCGGCCGCCATCGCCGGCATCTGCATCAGGCAGGTTGCGGCCGCCAGGCCGATTGCCATCTTGCCGAGAGTTCTACGCGTAAAGTTCATGTCTTCCTCCACTCATGTTCGGTCGGTTACAAGGTTAGCTTCTGCCCCTGTTGGAAAGGGCAAAGGTGAAGACGAGGGCCACGACCAGGACCGCCCCCTTCACGAAATCCTGCGTGTAGTAGGGTGCGTTCATCATCGTAAGGCCCTGCAGCAGCACGCCGACGAACAGCGCGCCGATCGCCGTGCCGAATGCATTGGGCTTCGCCGCACCCAGCACCGCAAAGCCGATGAGCGCCGCGGCAACTGAATCCAGCAGCAGATTGTTACCCGATGCGATGTCGCCACGTCCAAGGCGGGCAGCAAGAAGAATGCCGCCGATCGAGGCGAAAACTCCCGAAATCACATAGGCCCAGATTTTGTATGCCTTGACAGGTGCGCCGGCGAGTTCGGCGGCCCGCGGATTGCTGCCGACCGCATACATCATGCGTCCGAAGCGCGTGTACTCGAGGAAGAACCAGATCAGCACCGCCAGGATCAGGAGCACGACCACCGATACCGGGATCAGGTTCGGTATGAAGAAGTCGAAGCGATGCCTGCCAAGCGCCAGGAAGGCCGGGCTGAACGTTCCGTTGGCGACCGAGCCGTCCGGCATGGTCATGCCGGTAGCGATCGAGCGGCCCTCGGTGGGGATGCGCTGCAAGCCGACCAGCAGGAACATCATGCCGAGCGTGGCGAGCAGGTCTGGCACGCGCATGTAAACGATCAGGTAGCCATTGATCAGGCCGACCAGCACGCCGATGACGATGCAGATCACCACCGCCACCAGCGCGTTCTGCTCCAGCACCACCATCGCATAGGCCGCTGCCATCATGGCGGTGGTCGCGACCGAGCCGATCGACAGGTCGAAGCCGCCCACCACCAGCGTGGCGGTGACCCCGAGCGCCAGCACGCCGGTGATCGCCACCGACTGGAAGATGAACACTGCAGCCTGCGGCGACGCGAAGCCGTCAGTCGCAAGAGTGAAGAAGACGATCAGCCCCAGAAGCAGGGCGATGAAACCGTATTTGATGGCGAAGTCGCGGGGGGTCATGAACGTGCCTGGCGGATTTTGTAAAAGGACATGGACAACATCACGCCGCACCGCGCACCGGCTGGCCCGCGATCTCCGCAAGCAGGCGGTCGATATCCACTTCCGCGTTGCGGTGCTCGCCGACGATCGTGTGTTCCGACATCACAAGGATGCGGTCGGCCGTCTCCAGCGCTTCGTCGATCTCGGTCACGAAGATGAGCGTAGCGCGGCCGGCAGCGCTTGCGCGCAGCTTGGTGGCGATATCGCGCCGTGCCGCGATGTCGACCCCCTGGAAGGGCTCGTCGAGGATAAAGAGGTTCGCCGGTTGCGACATCCAGCGCGCCACCATCGTCTTTTGCTGGTTGCCACCCGACAGCGTCGCCATATCGTCGCGCTCGGTGCGGCAGACGATGCCGAGTTCGGCGATGGACGCGCGCGCCGTCGCCCGCTCGGCCCGCCGCCTGGACACGCCGAAACGCGAGATCCGGTCGAGGAAGGGCAGGCTCATGTTCTCGTAGACATTGAAGTCCTTGACGATGCCGTTCTCGGCACGATCCTTGGCCACCAGGAACACACCGGCTGCAATGGCGTCGGCGGTCGAGCGCGGCGCATAGGACCTGCCGCGCATCTGCATACTTCCGCCAAGCGGCCGGCGAAGACCGAACAACGTCTCGGCCAGCGCTGTCTTGCCGACGCCCACAAGCCCGGTGATCGCCACCACTTCGCCGTCGCCGAGTTTCAGCGAAAAAGGTCGCGCATGGCCGGCAAGTGAGAGGTTTTCGACCGAGAACACGGTTCTGTCGGCGTCCTTCACGGCAACCTGGCTGAGATTGATCTTCTGGCCGAGCATGGCGTTGACCGCGCCTTCGTAGTCGAGCGGCTTGACGTCGAACAGGCCGGTGATGCGCCCGTCGCGCAGGCTGACGATACGGTCGGCAAGCCGCCTGATGTCCGACATCCTGTGCGAGATGTAGAGGATCGCCACGCCGCGCTCGCGCAACCGGTCCACCACCGAAAACAGACGGTTCGCCTCGGCGCTCGACAACGAGGAGGTCGGCTCGTCGAGGATAAGCACTTTCGGCTCGTGCGCCATCGCTCGCGCTATCGCCACCATCTGTCGGTCGGCCAGCGAAAGCTTGCCGATTTCTGCATCGAGGTCGACGTCGAGCCCCATGCGCGCGGCGACCTCGCGTGCCTGCCTGCGCACCCTGCGCGGGTTGTAGAGGAATTTCGCGCCCGCGCCATTCAGCCGGTCGAGCGTCAGGTTCGTTGCTACATCGAGCGCCACCACGACGCCGTCATTGATGTTCTGATGCACGGTCACGACGCCGGCGCGGATCGCTTCGGCAGGCGAAGCTGGCGCGAAGTCCTTGCCATCGAGTGTGATCGTGCCGCCGTCGCGGTCATAGACGCCGCTGACAATCCGCACGAGGGTGGATTTTCCGGCCCCGTTCGCACCCATCAGCACAGTGACTTCGCCGGCATGCAGCTCAAGGCTGACGCCGCCAAGCACCTGCGTCGGACCAAAGGATTTCCTCAGATCCGTTATACGGAATACGGCGTCTGCCATGCTTCCTCCCTGGAACAACGCTAGGAAGTAAGTCGGCAATTGTCAATACGATTGACAATTGCCAGACCCCTGCCTAGTTTTCCGCTGCATCGGGCAGGCCGAGGGAGGAACCGGATGAACGAAGCAGCGGCTTTTCAGGCCCTGACGGTTGAGACGCTGCCGGCCAGGCTCGGTTCGGTGGAAGCGCTTGCGTCGCGCATCGGCGCCGACTCTTCGCGCTGGAAAGTCGCCGAGGTGGGCGATGGCAATCTCAACCTCGTCTTTATCGTGACGGGCGAGAAGGCCGCCGCGATCGTCAAGCAGGCGCTGCCCTATGTGCGCCTTGTGGGCGAAAGTTGGCCGCTGCCGCTGAAGCGCTCGTTCTTCGAATATCACGCGCTGACGCGCCAGGCTGCGCGTGCCGGCGCCGGCTCGGTTCCCGAGATTTTCCATTTCGACAAGGGCCAGTCGCTCATCGTCATGGAATACCTCACCCCGCACGTGATCTTGCGGCGCGCCCTGATCGACGGGCGCATGTTGCCGAACATTGCCGCGGATCTCGGCCTGTTCATGGCGCGCACGCTCTTCCGGGGTTCCGACCTGTCGATGACCGCGCGCGCGCGCAAGGAGGATCTCGCGCTGTTCGCCGACAATGTCGAGCTTTGCGACATCACCGAGAATCTCGTCTTTACCGATCCCTACTACGAGGCCACTCTCAACCGCCACACATCGCCGCAGCTAGACGCTCTGGTCGCCGAACTGCGTGCCGACCGTGACCTCAAGGTCGAGGCGCAGAAGCTGAAGCACATGTTTGCCGCGAACGCCGAGACCCTCGTGCATGGCGATCTGCATTCCGGCTCGATCATGGTCACCGACGGCGACACGCGCGTCATCGATCCCGAATTCGCCTTCTATGGCCCGATGGCCTTCGACGTCGGCATGCTGCTCGCCAATTTCTGGATGTCCTTCTTCTCTCAGTCCGGCCATGAAGCGAACGGCGAACGCGAGACGATGCGCGCCTACCTGCTTGGCGTCGTCGTCGAGACCTGGGCGGTCTTTCGCGCCGAATTTTCGCATCTCTGGCGCACCGAGCGCACCGGCATGCTCTACGACCGTCGCCTGTTCGAGGATCGCGGCGATCCTCTTGGATCCGAGCAGGCATTGGACCGGGTGCTGCACGCCATCTGGGTTGACATGCTCGGCTTCGCCGGCGTCGAGGTTCACCGGCGCATCCTGGGTCTTGCCCACAATGCCGACTTCGAGACCATCGCCGATGAGAACGTGCGGGCCACCTGCGAGGCGAAGGCGCTGAAATTCGGCCGCCACATCTGCGTCAACCGCCACCGCATCCACGGCCTCGACGAGATCAACTTACTGGCCGTCAGGATCGAGAAGGGAACAGTCTCTTGAAGGTTGGAGACCGCCACTACCGTACCATCTGGCCGAACGCCGACGGCCGATCGGTCGACATCATCGACCAGCGCTGGCTGCCGCATGCTTTCCGCATCGAGACGGTCGGCACTGTCGATGGCATAGCCACCGCCATCCGCGACATGTGGGTGCGCGGCGCGCCGCTGATCGGCGTGACGGCGGCCTATGGCGTCGCCATCCAGATGAACGACGACTCCACCGATGCAGCCCTGGACCGCGTCTGGCGTCAACTGCATGAAACCCGCCCCACGGCGATCAATCTGAGATGGGCGCTCGACGAGATGCGGCGGTCTCTTTCGCCGCTGCGGCCAAGCGACCGCGCCGCCGCGGCGTGGCGCCGCGCTGCCGAGATCGCCGACGAGGACATCGAACTCAATCGTTCGATAGGCAGACACGGCCTTGAGGTCGTCAAGCGGATCGCGGCGAAGAAAAAACCTGGCGAGCCCGTCAACATCCTGACCCACTGCAATGCCGGCTGGCTGGCGACGGTCGACTACGGCACCGCGACAGCGCCGGTCTATCTGGCGACCGAGGCGGGCATTCCAGTCCACGTCTATGTCGACGAAACCCGGCCGCGCAACCAGGGCGCCCAGCTTACCGCATGGGAGATGGCCGGACACGGTGTGCCGCACACGCTCATCGTCGACAATGCCGGCGGCCATCTCATGCAGCATGGGCTGGTCGACATGGTGATCGTCGGAACGGATCGCACGACGGCCAATGGCGACGTCTGCAACAAGATCGGCACTTATCTGAAGGCGCTCGCCGCCCACGACAATGGCGTGCCATTCTATGTCGGCCTGCCGTCGCCGACCATCGATTGGACCGTGCATGACGGCTTGAAGGAAATCCCCATCGAGGAGCGCTCCGCCGACGAGGTGTCCTATGTCCAGGGCAAGACCGCATCGGGCGAAATCGCACAGGTCCGCATTTCGCCGGAAAACACCCCGGCGGCCAACCCGGCCTTCGACGTCACGCCTGCCCGCCTGATCACCGGCCTGATCACCGAGCGCGGGATCGCCAAGGCGTCGCCCGACGGGTTGAAGGCGTTGTTTCCTGAACGGGTCAGAAGCGCGGCTTAGGCGGCACCTTCCTGCCGATCAACTCGTCAGACCATACCATCTAGCTGCGGCCGGCCCATCTCCGAAACACGCGTCTCAACAGAGCAGATCGCAAACATGACCGTCACGATCTACGGCATCAAGACCTGCGACACGGTCCGGAAGGCGCGCGCCTGGCTTGAGGGCAGGGGCGTGGCGCATCGCTTCGTCGATTATCGCGCCGAAGGCCTCGACCCCAAGAAACTCGCCGGCTGGGAAAAGGCCGTCGGCTGGGAAAGGCTGCTCAACAAGGCGAGCAGTACCTTCAAGGAGTTGCCTGAAGCCGACAAGGCCGGCCTCGACCGTAAAAGCGCGACAGCTCTGATGCAGGCGCATCCGACCCTCATCAAGCGCCCCGTGCTCGATGTCGACGGCGCGATAACGGTGGGCTTCAAGCCCGAGATCTACGAGCGCGCGGTTTCGACCGCCGCCTGACACGCCGACAGCGCAATCGTCAATTCGCCACGATTCCCCGCTCTCAGCGGCTGCCCGGCCGGTGGCGCCAGCCATTTCCTTTCATGGGGAAGTGTGGATGATGCCCGCCGACAGCTGATTTGCGCCCGATCCAAGGAGCCGCCGCTTTGTTCGTATCCTTTTTCCCGAAGCCTAAGCCGTTCTTCGTTTCGGCGGCGGTCTGGAGCCTTGTGCTGGTGCTTTTGTGGTTTCTCGGTGGAGAACAGCTTGGCGCTTCGCTTGGCATGCCGCCGGTGGATCCGAACGCGGCGCCGGTCATCTCGCCGCTACGGTTCCTCACTCCGTCGTTCCTGTGGTTCTACGCCTATTTCGCCGTCGGTATCGGCATCTTCTATCTCTTCTGGTCGCGTTACGCGCCGCATCCCTGGCAGAACTGGTCCATCCTCGGTTCGGGCCTGATCGTCTTTGTCACCAACTTTTCGGTCCAGGTTTCGGTTGCCCTGAACGACTGGCGTGGCTTCTTCTACGACATGGTGCAGCGTGCGCTGACAACGCCCGGATCGGTCACACCCGGAGAGATTTATCTTGGCGTATGGCAGTTCCTGTCGCTGGCGCTGGTGGGCATCACCGTCGCGGTGCTCAACCTGTTTTTCGTGCGCCATTACGTCTTTCGCTGGCGTACCGCGATGAACGACTACTTCACCACGTATTGGCAGCGGCTTCGCCATCTCGAGGGGGCTTCCCAGCGTGTTCAGGACGATACGATGCGCTTCTCCTCCACCATGCAGGGGCTCGGCGTCAGTTTCATCGATTCGATCATGACGCTGATTGCCTTCCTGCCGTTGCTGGCTTCCCTGTCTCGTCATGTCACCGAAATTCCGCTGGTCGGAGCCATTCCTTATCCGCTGGTCATCGTCGCAATCGTCTGGTCGCTGTTCGGTACCGTGCTGCTTGCGGTGGTTGGCATCAAGCTGCCCGGTCTCGAGTTCAAGAACCAGCGCGTCGAGGCGGCCTTCCGCAAGGAGCTGGTGTATGGCGAGGACGACGCGACACGCGCCCAGCCGCCGACGCTGCGCGAGCTTTTCTCCAACGTCCGCAAGAACTATTTCACGCTTTATGCCCACTACGTCTATTTCGACGTCGTGCGGTATCTCTACATTCAGGCAGACGCCGTCTTTGCCACGCTGATCCTGGTGCCAACCCTGGCGGTAGGCCGCATCACTTTCGGTGTTTTCCAGCAGGTCGTGTCGGCGTTCACCCAGGTCGCAAGCTCGTTCCAGTATCTTGTCAGCTCATGGCCGACGATCGTCGAGCTGATCTCCATCTACAAACGCCTGCGCGCCTTCGAGGCGACGCTGGAGGGCGCGCCGTTGTCAGAGATCGATCGGCATTATCTGGAGCGTGAGCGCGAAGGCATTCGTCCGGAGGACCAGCCTGCATCGTGATGGTGATTGCCGGTCAGCCGCCGGCCTCGCGGGGCACCGTCTCCGCTGGCTGCGCGGTCCGCTCCAGATAGTCCGCATAACTCGTGCAGACCACATCGGCCTTCACGCAGACCTCGCCGGCAAACTGCTCCAGCGCCTTCCAGTAGGCGCCGTCATTCATCAGTACGAAATGGAACCCGAGCTGCAGCGGGGTGCGCCCGCCCTCGTACTGGGCGTCGAACGCCGCCATGAACGCGTCGTAGCTGCGCGTCTGGAAGGCGGCCGCCTCGTCCTTCCGTTCGAAGCCACCCGAATGGCGCACGAACAGATTGTAGTCCATCGCGATCACCCGCCGTGCATTCGGTCCTTCCGGAATCTGCGGCAGCGAGAATCGCTCCACGCCATTTTCGGAATGGGGCGCGGCAGGCCCCTTCGAGATGCCGCTCGCGTCATAGCGGAAGCCCGCCGACCTCAGCGCGTCGTAAAGCGCCGCGCTGGTGCTAAGATACGGCGCGCGGAAGCCGGTGACCGCGTTTTGCGCAAAATCCTTCCACCCGGCTGGCTCGCCGGAAATCCCGTTGATCTCGTAGGCGCCAGCCATGATCCGCTTGAACGAGGCAAATTCCTTCACCCAGTCAGCCTTGTCCCATGTCTTTCCGTCGAAATGGCCGCAGGCATGGCTGGCGATCTCGTGGCCTTCAGCTGCGGCCAGGCGGATCTCGCCGAGCCGGTCGGCCACCTCCTGCTTCGTTTGGGCAAACCCCACCTCCGACTGGCCGGCGCTTCGGCCCGGCGCCTGGTAGTCGCGCCGCGTCTCTTTGGAGAGCAGGAACACGCAGGACAGGAAATAGGTGAATCGGGCGCCGGTGCGCGCCGCCAGCGCCCGGCTGCGCTCCCATTGGGCGATGTCATGCGCCCCGTCGAACGAGATGATGACATATTGGGGTCCGGCCACAGGTCCGGCCATGGGACTGGCATCGATGTGTGCGGCTCCGGCGCCCGCCGGCATCGGCCAGACGATTGATGTGGAGACACAAAACCCTAGGGCAACGCGGCAGGCAACGGACATTGGACCCGGATTTTCACGAGCTGATACTGCCGGGATATAGGGCAAATATGGCTTCGGTTGGGTCGCGCCAACGGTTGAGGGCGACAGCGCCGCACGCCCAAATTTCACCCGCCCCCTTCCATGCCGACAAAATTCCGCTAAAACGCGGGCTCACAAGGGGGGCCGGCCGAACAAGGCTGGCGGTTCAAGAAAAAAATGTCGGACGACAGTTTCATCCGTGAAGTAAACGAGGAGATGCGCCAGGATCAGGCGCGTGCGCTGTGGGACCGCTATGGCCCGTTCGCACTGGCGCTTGCGGTCCTCGTGGTGCTCGGCACCGCCGGCTTCGTTGCCTACGAATATTGGGTCGACACACGCGCCAGCCGGTCGGGCGATGCCTTTTCTCAGGCGCTCACGCTGGCAAACGAGGGCAAGAACGACGAAGCGCTGGGTGCGCTGGAGAAGCTTGAGGGCGACGGTTTCGGCGCCTATCCGCTGCTTGCCCGCATGCGCGCCGCAACCGTGCTCGCCGCCAAGGGCGATGCAGCCGGCGCGGTCGCGGGCTTCGACGCGGTTGCCGCCGATACCTCGATCCCGGCGTCGATCCGCGACATGGCCAGTCTGCGCGCGGCCATCATTCTCGTCGACAGCGGCTCCTACGCCGATGTTTCCGCCCGCGCCGAGGCGCTGACCGCCGATACGAATCCGCTGCGTCATTCCGCGCGCGAGGCGCTCGGCCTCTCCGCGTGGAAGGAAGGCCGTTCGGCCGATGCGCTCAAACTGTTCGAGCAGATCGCGGCCGACGAGGGCGCGCCGCGCAACAGCCGCGAACGCGCCACCATGCTTGCGGAACTGATCCGCGGCCAGGGCACGGCGTCGTGAGCGTATGGGCGTCCGCATAGCCATCATAGGCCGGCCTAACGTCGGCAAGTCCACGCTTTTCAACCGTCTTGCCGGCCGCAAGCTGGCGCTGGTCGACGACACGCCGGGCGTCACCCGCGACCGCCGCGTCCATGCAGCGAAGCTCTACGACATCGACTTCGATGTCATCGACACCGCCGGTTTCGAGGTAGCTGCAGCCGGCACCCTGCAGGCGCGCATGCGCGAGCAGACCGACATCGCTATCCGCGAAGCAGACCTGATCTTCTTCATGATCGACGCCAAGGCGGGCCTCACCCCCGACGACAGGACCTTCGCCGAAGTCGTGCGCAAGTCCGGCAAGCCGGTTGTTCTTGTCGCCAACAAGGCCGAGGCGAAGGGCGCGCAGGGCGGCCTGCTGGAAGGCTATGATCTTGGCCTCGGCGACCCCGTGGCGGTGTCGGCGGAGCACGGCCAGGGACTGCCCGATCTGCGCGACGCGGTTGTCGAAGCGCTTGGCGAGGAACGCGTGTTCGCCGATGACGTGGAGGATGACCTTCCGGCGATCAGCGAGGCGCTGATCGGCGAGGACATCGTCGATCCCGATGCCGAGCCCGCCTATGACGACAGCAAGCCGATGCGGATCGCCGTCATCGGCCGCCCCAACGCGGGCAAGTCCACGCTGATCAACGCGCTGATCGGCGAAGAACGGCTGCTTACCGGGCCGGAAGCGGGCATCACGCGCGATTCAATCTCGGTCGACTGGGAATGGCGCGGGCGCGCCATGAAGCTGTTCGACACCGCTGGCATGCGCCGCAAGGCCAAGGTCCAGGAGAAGCTCGAAAAACTGTCTGTAGCCGACGGACTTCGCGCGATCCGTTTCGCGGAAGTCGTCGTCGTGGTCTTCGATTCGACGATTCCTTTCGAAAAGCAGGACCTGCAACTTGCCGATCTCATCATCCGCGAGGGCAGGGCGCTGGTCCTGGCCTTCAACAAATGGGACCTGATCGACCGGCCGCAGGAAGCGCTTGCGGAACTGCGAGAGAAGACCGCAAGGCTGCTGCCGCAGGTCCGCGGCTTGCTGGCGGTTCCGGTTTCGGCAGAGACCGGGCGCGGTCTCGACAAGCTGATGGATGCGGTGCTGAAGACCCATCGCGTGTGGAACACGCGCATATCGACTGCACGGCTGAACCGCTGGCTGGAAAAGACGGTCGCGCACCATCCTCCGCCTGCTGTCGCCGGTCGCCGCCTCAAGATCAAATACATCACCCAGGTCAAGACGCGGCCGCCCGGCTTCGTCCTTTCCTGCACCCGGCCTGACGAGGTGCCGCAGTCATACGTGCGCTATCTGGTTAACGGCCTGCGCGAAACGTTCGACATTCCGGGCGTGCCCGTTCGCATGTCGCTGCATGCGTCCGAAAATCCCTACGCCTCGCGCGCAAAAACAAAAAAGTAGTGCGGCGGGCCGCCGGGCTGGATCGCCGTGCGTCCTATCGGACGCACACAGGACGATCCAAATTGTCGATGCAGCATCGGAATGATCCGAAAACCGGATTCCACTTTTCGGTCCGACGCTCTAGCAACCACATTCTCGCCCCATCTCCCCCGTTAACCGTACATCAAGGTTAATGCCGCAGTCTGCCTCTCCTGTTGGTCTATCGCGTTCTGGAGAGTAGTTCTGTGCATCGAGTGATGCGGCGCGCAGCCGCCACCAGCCGAGACAGCCGTTCTTTCCTGTCTCCTTTCATCCTTGGTGTCTGCATCTGGATGGGCTTCCCGACGGTCGCGGCCTATCAGGACATGGCAAGCCTGGTATCTGGCATCGAAGGCCATGAGACGCGCTGGAATGCATTCGTCGAGAAGGCCGCCGCCGGCTCGGTGCACGCCGTCGAAATGCCTTTCACGGACGCTGACATGACGACCGGCTCGATTTCAGGAGCCGGCATCGACGCTCCCGGCATCGGTACGGTCTCGCTGCGGGCCAAGACGGCAAACCCGGTTCCCGACGAAGACCGTATTGCCCGCGCTGACAAGCGCGGCCGCATCGTCCAGTTGGCGCCGGTGAAGCCGCCGAAGACCTTCGAAGCCGGCTCGATGTTCAAGCGCACGAGCCTCTTGGTCGGTCCAAGGGCGGGCGATGTCAGGATGGCGTTCTCCGTGTCCGACATCCGGGGCAGGGAAGTCGAGATCGCGACCGCCTTCTACATGAAGAAAGCCAGGCGCGACACCGGCGTACCGACGATCCTTGCCAGCCTCGTCAACAATGACAGGCCAGACATCCTCGCGACCGCCTATGCTCCGGCTGCCCCCGACTATTCGAAATCTTCGCCCTTCGAGAGCCTGATGAGAGACCCCAACGATACCGGCCGTTTCATCCCTCCGGTCGTCAAGGGAGATCATTCATGGATGAGCGCGCCGCTGCCACCTGAAGTGTTCTCCGGCAAGGAACAGGTTTGCCTCGCAAATGCGATTTACTTCGAGGCGCGTGGCGAGAGCCTGCGCGGCCAGGCGGCGGTAGCGCAGGTCGTGCTCAACCGCGTGCGCAATCCGACATACCCGAACACCATCTGCGGCGTCGTCTACCAGAACCAGAACCTCAAGAACCGCTGCCAGTTCTCGTTTGCCTGCGACGGCAAGAAGGACGTGATCGCCAACCGGAAAATCTACAAGACCGCCCAGGACATCGCGATGGCGGTGACGGCCGGCAAGATCTTTCTGCCCGAAGTCGCGTCGTCCACCCACTACTACGCGCAATATGTCAGTCCGGGCTGGGCGCGCTCGATGCAGAAGATGAAGAAAATCGGCCTCCACATCTTCTACCGCACCTACGGCGGGGGCTGGAGCTAGGCTGCTTTGCACCGCCTTGCCGCTTTTGGCGGGCGGGGATTCGGCGAGCTGGGCGCGCCCAAACGGCAGCGCACTATGTCGCACTTCGGCAAGTGACTGATTTCATTTGAATAATTAGTCGGCAAGCGACCCCTTTGCCCGGCTTGACGGAGCCCATACCCCTAACTATGTTGCGCGCGACTTGGAGCGGACGGGAATTGTGCCCGCTGGCCGGGGTGTGGAGGTTGCGATGGCCGGTACGAACGGGCCAGACGAAACCGGAAGATCCGGGCCAGGCAAGCAGGGCGGGGACCACCGCGACGACGACCTCGAACGCCGCCGCCGAAATCTCGAAGCATCCCTTGCCACGAGACAGCCGGACAGGCAGGAGAGGAAGGAAGGCGCCAGCGGCGCCACCGGCTACGGCCAGGCAATGAAGCTGTCCAGCGAGTTCATCGCCGGAGTGGCGGTCGGAGCCGGTCTTGGCTGGGGCATCGACAGGTTCGCGGGCACATCGCCGTGGGGTCTGGTGGTTTTTCTGCTGCTTGGCTTTGTCGCTGGCGTTCTCAACGTCCTGCGCTCGGTCGGAAAAGTCGCCGAATTCGGCCAGGGATCCAGTCGCGGTCCCGACGCCCGGAAATGAGAATGTACTTCCCGGATTTTGCCGGGGTTTGAAGCGAACGCAGGCCGGCAGACGGCCTCGGGGGATTGAAAAGTGGCTACACCGGACAAGGTCGATCCGATCCACCAGTTCCACATCAACAAGCTTGTCGACCTGCACGTCGGCGGGTTCGACGTGTCGTTCACCAATTCGGCTCTGTTCATGGTCGTCACGCTGGTTGTCGCATCCGCGTTCCTGCTGTTGGCCACCTCGAGCCGTGCGCTGATCCCCTCGCGCCTGCAGTCGGTCGCCGAAATGTCCTATGAATTCGTCGCCAACATGCTGCGCGACGCGGCCGGCAAGCAGGGCATGAAGTTCTTCCCGCTGGTATTTTCGCTGTTCATGTTCGTGCTGGTTGCAAATCTGCTCGGCATGTTCCCCTATTTCTACACCGTCACCAGCCAGATCATCGTCACCTTCTTCCTCGCGATGGTGGTCATACTTACGGTTGTGGTCTATGGCTTCTACAAGCATGGACTGCACTTCCTGAAGCTGTTCGTGCCGAGCGGCGTTCCGGCGATCCTGCTGCCGCTGGTCGTCGCCATTGAGATAATCTCCTTCCTGTCGCGTCCGATCAGCCTGTCGGTCCGCTTGTTCGCCAACATGCTGGCCGGTCACATCACGCTGAAGGTTTTTTCGGGCTTCGTCGTCTCGCTTTCCGCGCTGGGCACCGTCGGCATCGCCGGCGCCGTGCTCCCTCTCGGCATGGCTGTGGCGCTGACCGGCCTGGAATTCCTGGTCGCGTTCCTGCAGGCCTACGTTTTCGCTGTCCTGACGTGCATGTATCTCAACGATGCGGTGCATCCCGGCCACTGAGTGAACAACCAAACGCCGGCGTGGTGCCGGTTCAACGAAACTTTGAGATCCACCAAGGAGTAAGAAAATGGAAGCTGAAGCAGCACGGTACATCGGCGCTGGCATTGCGTGCCTGGGCATGGGCGGAGCCGGTATCGGCCTGGGCACCATCTTCGGAAATTATCTGGCGGGCGCGCTGCGCAATCCGTCGGCTGCTGACGGCCAGTTCGGCCGCCTGATCTTCGGCTTCGCCGTGACGGAAGCTCTGGGCATCTTCTCGCTGCTCATCGCCCTGCTCGCGCTGTTCGGCTGATATTGCTGGTCCGCTTTGAGCCGCGCCGCATCCGCGGCGGGCTCCGGTTCGAGGACATGAGATGTTGGTGACGGATGCCTACGGGCAAGAAAGCGCGCCCGCCGCTGACGGCGGGCAAGGTGGCGAAGCGCCGGCCGATGCCGGGCACGTCGCGGGCACGGAAGTGCCGCACGAGGGTGGACACGGGGAGGCGAGTTTCCCGCCCTTCGATTCAACCACCTTCCCGTCGCAGATTCTCTGGATCGCGATCACCTTCGGTCTGTTTTACATGTTCCTCAAACGGGTCATCATGCCCCGCCTGGGCGGCATACTGGAGGTTCGCGAAGCGCGTATCGCCCAGGATATCGATCAGGCAAACAAGATGAAGGGCGATGCCGACGCGGCCGTTGCCGCCTACGAGCAGGAACTGGCGGCGGCTCGCGCCAACGCAAACACGATCGGCCAGAAAGCCAGCGACGACGCCAAGGCCGAAGCCGACGCCAAGCGCAAGTCTATCGAGGCCGGCTTGGGCCAGAAGCTCGCCGAGGCCGAAGCGCGCGTCGCCAAGATCAAGGACGCGGCGATGCAGGACGTTGGTTCGATCGCCGAAGAGACCGCAGCCGCCATCGTTGCGGCGCTCGGCGGAAAGTCAGCCAAGGCAGACGTCGCCGCTGCGGTGAAATCGGTCAGGAGCTGAAACCATGGACGCAACCGCACTTGCGACACTCTGGGCGACCGTGGCGCTGTTCATCTTCCTCGGCGTCCTGGTCTATCTGAAGGTTCCCGGCATGATCGCCAAGGCGATCGACGCGCGCGCCGTGAAGATCCGCCACGATCTCGACGAGGCCCGCCGACTGCGTGAAGAGGCGCAGTCGTTGCTTGCCGAGTTCCAGAAGAAGCGCAAGGATGCCGAGCAGGAAGCCGCCGGCATAGTCACTGCGGCCAAGCGCGAGGCTGAGTTGCTGCTTGCCGACGCTCACAAGAAGACCGAGGACTACGTGACGCGTCGCACGGCGCTGGCCGAGCAGAAGATCGCGCAGGCCGAGCGCGAGGCCGTCAACGAGGTGCGCTCGAGCGCCGTCGACATCGCCATCGAGGCCGCGCGCAAGCTGTTTTCCGACAATCCCGAGATCAAGGCCGGCGAGGAACTCTTCAAGTCGTCGCTGCAGGAACTGAAGTCGAAGCTGAACTGACGTTTCTCTCTTGAGAACGACGAAAGCCGCCGATCAGGCGGCTTTTTCGTTTTCCGGATCGGCCAGCAGGCCAATGTCCAGCAGGTCGGCCTCGAACGTTGCTTGGCTCACGTCGACGAGGCGGAACGGCGCAAACGTCATCCGGTGCAGCCGGGTCGCCGGGCCATGCGCCGCGATCGCCGCGCGATGCCTTTGCGTCGCGTATCCCATGTGGATCTCCAGGCCGTAGCGCTCGTCGGCCCGGCCGCAACCCTGCATCATCCGGTCGCGCGTCACCTTGGCGACGATCGACGCGGCGGCGATCGACTGCGAGCGCTGGTCGCCCTTGATCAGCGCCTTGCAGTCGCACGCCAGGCCGGGCGGCACGTCGCGCCCATCCGCGAGGGCAAGCCGCGCGACAACGGGCAGTGCAGCCAGCGAACGCCGCATGGCTTCGAGGCTTGCCTTGCGGATGTCGCTTCGGTCGATCCCCTCGGCGCAGACCGACGATACGGCGATGCCAAGCGCCGTCTTGAGGATCGTGGCGAACAGGGTGTCGCGCTGCGCAGCGGTCAGTCGTTTGGAATCGTCGAGCCCCTTGGGGATGCGTTTGGGATCGAGCACGACGGCGGCCGCGACCACCGGCCCGGCAAGAGGGCCCCGGCCGGCTTCGTCGAGCCCGGCGACCGGCCACATCCCGTTCTTTATTGCCTGTTTCTCGAACGAAAAATCCGGCTTCTGGGCCAGATCGAAGAGGGGCGGAGAATCGGGGCGCGCGCGAGCCATGTTGCGGCAATGCTCGCATCGGTCCCGATTCTCCGCAAGGCCTCGGGACCGTTTGGGGCGGCGGTCCGGAGGCGCCGTCAAAAACCCGGGGAAGGCTTGACGGATCGGGATTTCACAGCAGCATCAGCTGTTCGTTCGCCTTCGCGGCCTCGACGAAGAGGTCGGTCCGCAGCGCGGTTCGTTTCTGGTTGAAGCCGAGGCGTCGCGCCGCGATCTCGAACCGGCGGCCTATCTGCCAGGCGTAGGGACCGGTGCCGCGCATGCGCTTGCCCCACTCGGAATCGTAGTCCTTGCCGTCGCGCATCGAGCGGATCAGCGACATGACGTGCCGGTAGCGATCCGGATAGTGGCGCAGCAGCCAGTCCTTGAAGATCGGGCTCACCTCGAGCGGCAGCCTGAGCAGCACATAGCCCGCGTCGCGCGCGCCGGCCGCCCTCGCGGAGTCGAGGATGCGCTCGATTTCCTGGTCGGTCAGGCCGGGCACGATCGGCGCGACCATGACCGACGCCGGAATACCCGCATCGCTGAGCTGCCTGATCGCCTCCAGTCGCTTGGTCGGCGTCGAGGCGCGCGGCTCCATCGTGCGCGCCAGCACGCGGTCCAGCGTGGTCACCGACAGCGCCACTTTCGCCAAGCCGCGCGAAGCCATGCGCGACAGGATATCGATGTCGCGCGTCACCAGCGCCGATTTGGTCACGATGCCGACCGGGTGGTTGCGCGCGTCCAGCACCTCGAGGATCTCGCGCATGATGCGCCACTGCTTTTCGATCGGCTGGTAAGGGTCCGTGTTGGTGCCGATCGCGATGGTGCGCGGCTGGTAGCCCTCCTTGGAGAGTTCCTTGTCCAGCAATTTCGCTGCATCGGGCTTGGCAAACAGCTTCGCCTCGAAGTCCAGTCCCGGCGACAGTCCCATGAAGCTGTGCGTCGGCCGGGCGAAGCAGTATACGCAGCCGTGCTCGCAACCCCGATAGGGATTGATCGAACGGTCGAAGGAAATATCGGGTGATTCGTTTCGAGTGATGATGGTGCGCGGCTTTTCCACCTGCACCTCCGTCTTGAAGGGCGCCAGGTCCTCCAGCGATTCCCAGCCGTCGTCGAAGACATGGCGCGTAACCGGCTCGAACCGCCCGCTCGGATTGATCCCCGCCGACCGCCCGCGATTGCGATCGGGGCGTACCCGCATGCCGCTCTGCTCGATCATGGCATTCGCCATCTCGGACCTTCCGCTGCCAAAGGCCGCAATGTCGGCGCGCACGATCTGTTCCATCTTGGCTCTCTCCCAAGGCGACTCGGAGGGGATGCGATTCGTCGTTCTCATGAAACTATTCCTATTGTCGCGATGAGAACAAAGCAAGAACTTTTTCGCATGTCACCCGCGAACTGGCGCGGCAGCCGAGTTTCCGCTATGCGGCTAAGTGAATGCTGACCGTGCTGATCGAGACCAGGAACGACGAGGAAGGCCTTGCGCGCTCTTTGGCGTCGCTCGTGGGGGCCGCCGTGGAGGGCGTGGTGCGCGACGTCATAGTCTGCGACCGTGGCTCCACCGACCAGACTCACTACGTCGCCGAACATGCCGGCTGCCACTTCATTGCCGGCGGCGGCATTGCGGCGGCGATCCGTCAGGCGAAAGGCGAGTGGCTGCTCCTGCTGGAGCCCGGAGCGCGGCTGTCTGAAGGCTGGGTCGATTCCGTCGTCGCCCACACCGCCAGGCTGACCATGCCGGGCCGCTTTTCCCGCGCCCGGGGCAACCGTACGCCGTTTCTGTCGCGCGCCTTTTCGCGGCCCACCGCGCTCGCCGAAGGGCTGGTCATCACCAAACGGCAAGCGACCGCGCTGTCGAGCAGCGCAACAAGTGCGGAGGCCATCGCGCGGGGCCTCGCGACGCGCAGGCTCGACGGCGAGATTTTCGTCGCGCCGAGACGAAGCAGCTAGGTGCCCCGGGCGGGCTACATCACTTGCCCCGCTTCAGGTGCTCGTCCAGCCTTGGAATGATCTCGACGAAGTTGCAGGGCATGTGCCTGTAGTCGAGCTGCGCCTTGAGGATGCCGTCCCATGCGTCCTTGCAGGCGCCGGGCGATCCCGGCAGCACGAACACGAAGGTCGCGTTGACCAAACCGCCCGTGGCCCTGCTCTGGATCGTCGACACCCCAATCTTGTCGTAGGAGATGCGGTGGAAGACTGCCGAAAACCCGTCCATGCGCTTCTCGAAGATGGGCTCCAGCGCGTCGGGCGTCACGTCGCGGCCGGTAAAGCCGGTGCCTCCCGTCGTGATCACCACGTCGATGCGCTCGTCGCGCGACCAGCCGAGCACCTTGCCGCGGATCAGCGCGGCGTCGTCGGTGACGATGTCGCGCTCAACCAGCGCGTGGCCGGCCTCGGCGATGCGGTCGGCGAGCGTCTGGCCGGATTTGTCATCGGCGAGGCTGCGCGTATCGGAGACGGTCAGAACAGCGATGCCCAGCGGAATGAAGGCGCGGCGCTCGTCAATCCTGCTCATGCGTGTCCCCGGAAGGCATGCTGCGGGTCGCCGCCACGAACCAGTGCGGGTGGCGGGCACGAATGACCGCCGCCGCGCGCTTGGCGACGTTTCCGGTTTCGAACAGGCCAAAGCAGGTCGCGCCCGAACCGGACATGCGCACGAACCCGGCATCGGCCCGCCGGAGCGCCGCCTTGGCGGCGGCGATCGCCGGCTCGATGGACTGCGCCGCGTCCTCGAGATCGTTGCGGGTTGTCTCAAGCCAGTTGCGGATGGTGTGGAAATCGAAGCTTGCGGGCAGCGGCGGCAGCGCCTCGTTGTCCCGCTTCGCAAGGGCGGAAAACACCGCCGGCGTCGAAACCCCGACGCCGGGATTGACCAGCACGAGGCCAAGCGCAGGCACCCCCGCGATCGGCGACAACTCATCGCCCGTGCCGCGCGCCAGGAGTGGCTGTGCGGCAAGGCACATCGGAAGGTCCGCGCCGAGGCTGCCGCCGATGCGCGACAGCGCTTGATGCCCGGCGTCCACCTCCCAGAACCGGGCAAGCCCACGCAGCGTAGCCGCCGCGTCGCTCGATCCGCCGCCGATGCCGGACGCGATGGGCAGGTTCTTTTCGAGCCTGATCGCGACCGGGCGGCTTGCCGAGGAAGGAAAAGCGGCGCGCAATGCGTCTCGCGCCCTCAGCACAAGATTGGTTTCGTCGGTCGGCACGCCTGGAGCATAGGGCCCGGCGATCGAGAACGTGTCGCGGTCGGCTGGCTCAAGCGTGACGCGGTCGCCGAAGCGGGTAAAGACCGCGAAGCTTTCGAGTGTGTGATAGCCGTCGGCGCGCCTGCCGGTCACATGCAGGGCGAGATTGATCTTAGCCGGCGCGAATTCGACGCGCGGCGCAGTTTCCTGCAGAACTTCGGAAGCGCTCAGGCTCAGTCCTTCGCCAGGCGGTATTCGCCGGTCTGGGGGTCCTTGACCAGCGTACCGTTGGCGCCGGTGGACGCCTGCTTCTCAGCTCGGCGCACCTTGGCTGTCACCCTCTCGGCCTCCTTGACGAAGGAGCGATAGCCGACATAGGCGGCGACGCCGACAAGCGCGAAAAAGATGATCTGCGGCATGCGTCCACTCCTTCCCTCAAAGGCCGGCGTTTTTAGGGCGGACCTGCCGGGCGGCGCCATGATAGCCGTCCCCAGCGAAAAATTCAAAGGCGTCGTTCAAAGGCCGAACCGGCTCCACAGCGCGCGCTCCTCGGCGGCGTCAAACAGCCCGCCGGCTGCCTCCATGGCAAAGTCGGAGACCGAGCGGTTGCCCATGAAACCCAGTCGGCGTGCGAAAAAGCCGCGCGGCGGCGAGACGAGGCTGAGCCGGGTCTTCGGCCCGTAGCGGTCCCGCACAACCTGGCGCAGGTCGCCCAACGCGTCCACCAGACCGAGGTCCAGGCCCTTCTTTCCGGTCCAGAACAGGCCGGTGAAAAGGTCCGGATCGGCCTTGAGCCGGGATCCGCGACGCTCCTTGACCAGATCGATGAATGTCTCGTGCACCTCGAGCTGCAAGGCTTTCAGCCTGTCGATATCTTCTTTCTTCTCCGGCTTGAACGGGTCGAGCACGGCCTTGTTCTTGCCGGCGGTGTGGACGCGCCGCTCGACGCCGATCTTCCTCAAGAGTTCCGGAAATCCGAAGGAGGACGAAACCACGCCAATGGAACCGACGATGGACGAGGGATCAGCGATGATCTCGTCGCCCGCCACCGCGATCATGTAGCCGCCGGACGCCGCAACGTCCTCGACGAAGACCAGAACCTTCTTGTTCTTCTCGTCGGCGAGATCGCGGATTCTCTTGTATATCAATCGCGACTGGACCGGCGATCCGCCCGGCGAGTTGATGGAAAAGGCTACCGCCGGCGCATCGGCGTAGGCGAAAGCTTTTTCTATCAGGCCAGCAGTCGATGCCAGCGACAGGCTCGGCCTCAACTGGCCGCCGCCGGCCATGATGGTTCCGTGCAGCCGCACGACCGGGATGGTAACCGCCTGCGAACGCATCGATTTCGGCAACAGGCGGTTCAAAAGTCGTCTCACCGGAACGAGCCTCCGCAATGGTGGATCAGCATGGCATGTAGGCAATCGCACCGCCTTCGCAATGTCGACACGCCTCCTCAGTCGCCGAAAAGCGACAGCTTGCCGTTATTGATCGCACCTGCACGGGCCGAAAATGTGTCGCCCGGTCCGTCGTGGAGTATCAGCGGCGGCATCAGCGACAGCGCGCCGCGTGCCGCGCGCCTGGCGCGCACCACGATACGGATGGCCGGTTTGTCGGCGCGTGCATGGATCGGCAGGATCTCGGCGGCGCCGAAGCGGCCTGCCATTGCCGCCAGGATTTGCCCCAGCGACACCGGCCGGGCGATGATCGCCAGCCCGCCGCGCGGCCGCACCACGGCGGCGGCACTCCGGATCCAGGCCTCGAACAGTCCGTCGGCCATCACATGCGCCTGCTGCTTCAGGGCGTCGGGCGAGGGCCTGTCCCGTGCCGCGTTGAAAGGCGGATTCATGACGACATAGTCGAACGAACCGTCGGCAAGCCCGGCCTTTTCCCTGGCGCGACCGGCAAGCGCGACGTCGGCCTCGACCAGAGTGGCGCGTCCGGCAAATTGCGCGTTGCCGGGGTGGTCGAGCGTCAGCCGGGCGAATTGAGCCATCTCGGGCGCGCTCTCCACAAGCGTGACGGTTGCGCCCTTGCAGCGGGAGGCCGCCGCCAGCCCGGCAGCGCCGGCGCCTGCGCCGAAATCGGCGAGCTTGCCCGAGAAGTCCGAGGGCAGGGCCGCTGCGAGCATCATCGCGTCGATGCCGGCGCGATGGCCGGTACCCTTGGGCTGCACGAGCCAGAAATCGCCGCGGTGGAACGCGTCGGTCGTCTGCCCGGATACTTGTTCGGCCATATAGCGGGAAACTCAGCCTTGCCTGATCTCGTTGGCGATGCCGGCGTCGGCCAGGATCCGCTGCGCGGCATCGAGATCGTCGTCCATCACCAGGATGCGCCGCGGCAGGATACCGATCGAACCATCCAGCACGCTCATGTTCTGGTCGGCGACCATGCATCCGATGCCGGCATCCTTGAGCAGGGATTGCGCAAAGGAAATCACAACCGGGTCGTTGGTTCTGATAAGCTCTTTCATGCCCGGAATCTTGCAGGTTGCGGGCGGGAAGTAAATCGCGGCCGCTGCCGCATAAAATCGTGTTGTCGGCTGTAGATGCGTGCCACGCGCCCGCGTCGGTCCCTGGCGTCGCTCGGCCGGTCTCGGGCGCGCCACATGGCGGCGCCGATGCTGCCGACACGTTACCCGCCGCTGCGCGCGCTGTAGCCCCAATCAGAATAGTTACCGCCGTCCGCGCCAATTCGCCCCTTGCCGTTCATGCCCCCGCCGCCCTAGAATCGCGTCGGGGCACGTAGCGGTTGCAGGGCCGGGTGCGCAATTTGGTGTGCTGCATATCAGGACGGAGTTGGCGGTGGGCGTTGTTCTCAACCTCGAAAATGGCAAGCGCGATCAAGCGTCGATCGCCGATCTGATCGCTCTGACCTTGGCTGACATGGGGCGCGTCAACGAATTGATCCTGTCGAAGGCCGGCTCCGACGTCGAGATGATCCCGGAGATCGCCAACCATCTGATTTCGTCCGGTGGCAAGCGCCTGCGCCCCATGGTGACGCTCGCCGCCGCCCAGATGTTCGGATACTTCGGCGAAGGGCACGTCAAGCTCGCGACATCCGTCGAATTCATGCACACCGCGACCCTTTTGCACGACGACGTGGTCGACGAGAGCGACCTGCGCCGTGGAAAAAAGACGGCGCGCATGATCTGGGGCAACCAGGCGAGCGTGCTCGTCGGCGATTTCCTGCTCGGCCAGGCGTTCCGCATGATGGTCGATGTCGGCTCGCTCGACGCGCTCGACATTCTGTCGGCCGCCGCATCGATCATCGCCGAAGGCGAAGTCATGCAGCTGGCAGCCGCCAAGAACCTGGAAACGACCGAGGATGAACACTTTGCCGTGATCAAGGCCAAGACCGCAGCGCTGTTTTCGGCAGCCGCCGAGGTCGGCCCGGTCATTGCCGGCGCCTCGCGCAACGACCGCGCGGCGCTTCGCTCCTACGGCATGAATCTCGGGCTTGCCTTCCAGCTGATCGACGATGCGCTCGACTATGGCGGCTCCAGCAAGGAGCTCGGCAAGAATGTCGGCGACGATTTTCGCGAGGGCAAGGTGACGCTGCCGGTCATCCTCGCCTATCGCCGCGGAACGCCCGTGGAGCGCAAGTTCTGGAAGGCGGCGATCGAGGACAACCAGACCAGCGACGCTGCCCTGGACAAGGCGATCGGCCTGATGAAGCGGCACCGGGCAATAGCCGACACGATCGGCCGCGCGGGGCATTTTGGCGGCATTGCGCGCGACGCGCTCGCCCCTCTCGAGCAGACCCCGCAGAAGGCAGCACTGCTGGATGTGATCGACTTTTGTATCAGCCGCGTTGCCTGATAGAGTGCGATCGGCGAATCTGGCGGCGGCGTGGCCTCGATTGGTATTGCGATGTCACCGCCGCCGACCCAAAAAGGCCATGCTTCGGTGACAATGGCCGGTTGCAATTGGAGCGCGACCCGTTTCTGGTGCCAATTCCGGCACGGATGACATGGGCGCGGCGACTGGAAGGACGATGATGCGGCTAAAGGGTGGACGCTGGCTTCTCGGGCTGGCTGCGATGTCTGGGCTGATGGTTTGCACATCCGCCCCCGCCGTGCTTGCGTCTCAGTCGGGCGCACCCGTCGAGATAAGTTCCTTCTCGGGCGCCTACCTCGCCGCACGCATCGCCGAGGTCGACAACGATCTCGATGATGCCGTCATCTACTACCGCAAGGCGCTCGACTACGACCCCGACAACCAGGTGCTTCAGCAGAGTCTGATGCTGGCGCTGGTTTCTGAAGGGCGCTTCGACGAGGCGCTTCCCTATGCCCGCAAGCTCAAGGACTTTCCCGACGTCGAGCAACTGGCGCGCCTCGCTTTGGCGATCGACGACTTCCGCAAGAAGGACTACCGGGCCGCCGAGAACGGGCTGACAGTCGACGAGGAGTCCGATCTCGATGGGCTGATCGCCAAGGTGATGATCGCCTGGGCAAAGCTCGGACGCGACGACAAGAGCGGCGCCATTGCGACGCTCGACGAACTCGCTGGCCCAGACTGGTACAAGCTGTTCGTCGCCTACAGCAGGGGCCTCATCGCCGAACAGGCGGGCATGACCAAGGAGGCGGACGACGCCTACCAGTCCGCCGTCGACGACGCTGCCGCCGGCAGCGCCGCTCCGGACGCTTGGCTGCGTGCGGCCGAAGCCTATGCCGGCTTTCTTGCCCGGCAGGGCAAGAAGGATGCCGCGCTGGCGGTGCTGGACAAGGCCGACGAGTTTTCTCCCGGCCGGCTGCCCATCATGGACCTGCGCGAGCGCATTTCGAAGGGCGATCCGGTCGTGCGCATCGTCTCCAGCCCTTCCGAGGGGGCCAGCGAACTTCTTCTAGCGCTTGGCAGCGCACTCAACCGGAGCGGCGGAGAATCCTTCGTCCGCCTCTATCTCCAGTATGCTCTGGCGCTGAAGCCCGGGAGCGATGCGGTGCTGATCCAACTCGCCGGCGTCGCCGAACAGCAGCAGGACGCCGAACTGGCAATCGACCTTTACAAGCGCATCCCGGCGTCCTCCCCGCTGCGGAGAGTGTCGCAGCTGCAGCTCGGCCTGAATCTTGCCGATCTCGACCGCCGCGACGAGGCGATCGCGCAGCTCAAGGTGCTTGTCGACGAGAATCCCGACGACATGCGCGGCTACCTCGCTCTCGGCGGGGTCTATGCCTCCAAGGAAGACTATGCCGGCGCGGCCCAGGTCTATGACCGTGCCGTCGAGCGGCTTGAAAGCAACAGGTTCTCCGCACCCAACGATCCTCGTTCGGCCGGCAACTGGAACATCTACTACCAGCGCGGCATCGCCTATGAGCG
>JAPLOZ010000046.1 GCA_026400435.1 Hyphomicrobiales bacterium
ATCATCGCATTGCCCATGGCGAGCGCCGGCGCCGACTTCCAGCCGGCTCCCTGGATCGGATAGTTCCACGCGCCGATGCCCGCGCACACGCCAAGCGCCTCGCGGCGCGTGTAGGCGAAGGACCCGCCGAAATCGACATAGTCGCCGTTGAAGCTGCCGACCGCGCCGCCGAAGAATTCGAGCGCGTCGGCGGCCGACGCCGGATCAGCGACCAATGTCTCCTGGATGGCCTTGCCGGTGTCGAGCGTTTCGAGCCGGGCGATCTCGGCATTGCGGGCACGCAGGATATCGGCGGCGCGGCGCAGCACGCGGCCGCGCTCGACGGGCTTGAGGCGCGCCCATGCCGGCTGCGCCTCGCGGGCGGCTTCGACGGCGAGCTCGACGACGTTTTCGGTCGCCGAATGGACCATGGCGATGGTTTCGCCGGTGGCCGGATAGATGACCGGGACGGGCTTGCCGCGCTCGTCGTCGACGAAGCTGCCATTGATATAGTGCGATGCCTTGGGCTGGGCTTTCATCGAAGGGTTCCTTAGCGCGCCTCGAACACGTGTAGCATATCTAGCGGTCGCTTTCGCGCCAGCGCGGGTTGATCCACGGTTCCTGGTTGGAGGGTGCAAGCGGAGTGCGGCCGAGGATGTGGTCGGCGGCCTTTTCGCCGGTCATGATCGAGGGAGCGTTGAGATTGCCGTTGGTAACGCGCGGGAAGATCGAGGAGTCGGCAATGCGCAAGGCTTCGACGCCGATGACGCGGCACTCGGGATCCACGACGCTGGCCGGATCGGATGCGCTGCCCATCCTGCAGCTGCCGCAGGGATGGTAGGCGCTCTCGGCGTGGCTGCGGATGAAGCCGTCGAGCTCTTCGTCGGTCTGTACATCGCTGCCGGGCGCGATTTCGCGACCGCGATAGGGGTCGAACGCCGCCTGTCCGAAGATGTCGCGGGTCAGTCGGATGCAATGGCGGAAGTCGCGCCAATCGTCGGGATGCGACATGTAGTTGAAGCGGATTTCGGGTTTCGCCCACGGGTCTGGCGAGCGCAGTGTAATCGCGCCGCGCGACTTCGAGCGCATCGGCCCGACATGCGCCTGGAAGCCGTGCCCGGCCGCTGCCGCCTTGCCGTCATAACGCACCGCGGCGGGAATGAAATGGTACTGGATGTCAGGGTAGTCGACGCCCGCTGCCGAGCGCACGAAGGCTGCCGCCTCGAAATGGTTGGTGGCGCCAAGCCCCGTCTTGAAGAACAGCCACCCCGCCCCGATCAGCGCCTTGGAGAACGGATTGAAGACCGCGTTCAGGGTGATCGGCTGCAGCGATTCCTGCTGGATGTAGAGCTCCAGGTGGTCCTGAAGATTGCGGCCGACGCCGGGCCTGTCGGCGACCACGTCAATGCCATGCCGCCGCAGCTCCGCGGCCGGGCCAACGCCCGAAAGCATCAGGAGTTTCGGCGAATTGACCGATGACGCCGCGACGATGACTTCGCGTCTTGCCTTAACGACCTGAATCTTTTTGCGAGCTTCGATCTCGACGCCTGTAGCGCGTTGATTCTGGATGATCACCCGCCGTGCGAAGCCACTGACGAGACTCACGTTTTTGCGCTTGAGCGCCGGCCTAAGATAGGCGTTCGCGGCGGACCAGCGACGCCCCAGATGAATGGTCTGCTCCATCGCGCCAAACCCTTCCTGCTTGGCGCCATTGTAGTCTTCGGTCGTTTCGAAACCCGCCTGCCGGCCTGCTTCAAGGAAAGCGGCGTAGAGCGGATTGCGGCGCGGCCCGCGTCTGACGTGCAGCGGGCCGTCGGCGCCGCGCCAGCCGTCCTCGCCGCCCTTGGCGTTCTCCATGCGCTTGAAGTAGGGCAGCACGTCGGCGAAGCCCCAGCCGGTCGCGCCTTGCTCGGCCCAATGGTCGAAGTCGCGCGCATGGCCGCGCACATAGACCATGCCGTTGATGGAGGACGAGCCGCCGAGCACCTTGCCGCGCGGCGTCGCGAGAACGCGGCCGCCCAGGTGCGGTTCGGGTTCGCTCGCGAAACCCCAGTCATAGAGGCTCATGTTGAGCGGGATGGACAGTGCCGAGGGCATCTGGATGAGCGGGCCGTAGTCGGTGCCGCCATATTCGATGACGATGACGGTGTGCTTGCCGTCCTCGGAGAGCCGGTAAGCCAGCGCCGAGCCGGCCGAACCGGAGCCGATGATGACGTAGTCTGCCTCAAGCATTCCGGACATGCTCGATGAAGTCGGCCAGAGCGACGTTGCCGCCGCTGGCGATGAGCAGGACCGACTTGCCCCTGACGTTCTCGGCGCCGTCCAGCAGGGCGGCGAGCGGTGCGGCGCCGGAAGGCTCGAGCGCCAGTTTCATGCGTTCGAAGGCGAGCTTCATGGCGCGCCGGACGGAGGCGTCGCCGACGGCGACGCCACGCAGGCCGGTCGCCCTGACAGCCGCGAAAGGCGCTTCGCCCGGACGGCGGGCCATCAGCCCGTCGCAAATGGATTTCGGGCCGAGCGGCATGGTCTCGATCTGGTGATGGGCGAGCGAGGTACCCATGCCGTTGAAGCCTTCCGGCTCGACGCCGATCAGTTCGGTGCGGGGCGAAAGATAGTGGAAGGCGAGCGCGATGCCGCCGATCAATCCGCCACCCCCGACGGGACAGAACAGCATGTCTGCTTCGGCGCCCATGGCTGCGAGCTGGTCGAGAGCTTCGAGGCCTACACCTGCCTGGCCGGCGACGATCTCTGGATCGTCGAAGGGATGCAGCAGGACCAGGCCCTCGTCGGTTGCGATCTGGCGCGCGCGCTCGGAGGCGACTTCCTCGCGGGCGCGCTCGCCATGGTCGGTGAGCACGACGGTGGCCCCGAAGCCGGCGGTCGCGTCGCGTTTGGCTGCCGGCGCGTCGATCGGCATGACGATGGTGACCGGGATGCCGAGCGCCTGGCCGGCGGCGGCAAGCCCTTGCGCGAAATTGCCGGATGAATAGGCCACGACGCCTCGCCTGGCTTCGGCGGCGGAAAGCTGCTTGAGCCGCCAATAGGCGCCGCGCACCTTGAAGGAGCCGGCCCATTGCAGAGACTCGGGCTTGACGAAGACGCGCGCCGCGCCCGTCTCGCGCGCAAGCGCCGGCGAGTCGAGCAGCGGTGTGAGCTGCGTGGCCTTCGAAGTCACGGCATAGGCGCGCCTCAGATGATCGAGATCAGGCACAAGGACAGTCATGATTGATCTCCCGAAAGACGGTTGCGGATTGTCGCGGGGGCTGCCGTGCCGAGCTTCGCCTCGACATAGTCCTCGACGATGGCGATGGCGCCGGTTGCATTGGGCGTGCCATTGCGAAGTGCGCGCCTGATGTAGAGCCCGTCAATCAGCGCCGCGATGGCCTCGGCTGCCTGATCGGCGGTCGGGCGTGGCAGCAGGCCGGCGAGGCCGCTCATCAGGTTGGAATGAAGCCGGCGCGCATAGACGCGCAGCAGGCGTCGCAGCGCCGCGGACTTCTGCGCTTCGACATAGAAGGCGAGCCATGCCGCGATGGTTTCGGGCTGGAACTGATTTTCCGAGAAGTTGACCGCAATGACGGCCGAAACCCGCTCGCGTGCGGATTGGGCGGCGGCAAGAGCCTGTCGCGTATCCCAATTCAGCTCCGCAAGCAGATGCCGCATGGTGGCCTGCAGCAGCTCGTCCTTGGCACCGAAATAGTGGTGCGCAAGTGCGGACGATACGCCTGCGCGCCCGGCGATTTCAGACATTGTGACGTCAAGCGACCCGCGCGCGCCGATCGCGGAGACCGTCGCATCGATCAGCGCCTTGCGGCGCAGCGGTTCCATTCCGACTTTCGGCATGCATGAAGCTCCCGTTGCGCAACGTATTTTTTATTGACTGATCAATCAACAAAAAATCGGCTCGCAGCTTGCCGGGCTTTACGTGGGGTGCCAGCGCATCCACATTGTGCGCCATGCCCACATGAAGTCGGGAGATTCAATTGAACGCCAGCATCGTCGGATGGGCGCACTCGCGTTTCGGCAAGCTCGAAGGCGAGACGCTCGAGAGCCTCATCGTCGAGGTCGCGGTCGGCGCAATGGACCATGCCGGCGTTGGTCCCGAAGACGTCGACGAGATCGTGCTTGGGCACTTCAATGCGGGTTTTTCCGCGCAGGACTTCACCGAAAGCCTGGTGCTGCAGGCCGACGACAGGTTGCGGTTCAAGCCGGCGACACGCGTGGAAAATGCCTGCGCGACGGGCTCTGCCGCCGTGCGGCAGGGCATTCGGGCAATCGAGGCGGGTGCGGCGCGCATCGTGCTGGTGGTCGGCGCGGAGCAGATGTCGACTACGCCGGGGCCGGAAATCGGCAGGAACCTGCTCAAGGCTTCCTATCTTGCGGAAGATGGCGATACGCCGGCCGGTTTCGCTGGCGTTTTCGGCAAGATCGCGGATGCCTACTTCCAGCGCCACGGCGACCAGTCGGACGCGCTGGCAGCGATCGCGGCGAAAAATCACAGGAATGGCGTCGCAAATCCCTACGCGCAGTTGCGCAAGGATCTTGGGTTCGATTTCTGCCGCCGGGAGTCCGACAAGAACCCCTTCGTGGCCGGGCCGCTGAAGCGTACCGATTGCTCGCCGGTATCGGATGGCGCGGCGGCTATCGTGCTGGCCGATGGCGACGTCGCGGCCTCGATGCAGCGGGCCGTAGGCTTCCGGGCCAACGAACATGTGCAGGATTTCCTGCCGATGTCGAAGCGCGACATCCTGCTGTTCGAGGGCTGCGCCGAGGCTTGGAAGCGCGCGCTAGACCGGGCCGGGACGACGCTGGACGATCTCTCCTTCGTCGAGACGCATGACTGCTTCACCATCGCCGAGTTGATCGAGTACGAGGCGATGGGGCTGGCAAAGCGCGGCGAGGGCGGCCGGGTCGCGGTGGAGGGCCAGACTGCGATGGGCGGAAGGCTGCCGGTGAACCCGTCCGGCGGGCTGAAATCGAAGGGCCATCCGATTGGCGCCACCGGCGTGTCGATGCATGTGCTGACCGCGATGCAACTGATGGGGGAGGCCGGCGGCATCCAAGTGCCGGGCGCAACGCTTGGCGGCATCTTCAACATGGGGGGCGCGGCAGTCGCCAACTATGTCTCGATCCTCGAGCGGTTGAAATAGCCGGCAGGCGGCGAAAGCGTTGCCGCTTCCTTTTGGCTGGCATTGCTCCTAGGAAGTGCGGACTTGAGGGAGGTGCCAATGCGACTTGCGCTCGCCGCAGGATTTCTGGCGATGCTGGCCGGCACAGCGTGGGCTGAGGACAATCCAGGCGCCGTCGTCGCTGCGTTCTGCAAGGCAAGGCTCGCATATGACGAGCAGGCGACGCTGGCGCTTCTTACGCCGTCCTTGCTGAAGGTGATCGATGAGGCAAAGGCGCGCAACGACGTGATCGCCAAGGCGACGCCCGACGAGAAGCCGCCTTTCGGCGACGGCATTCCCTACCAGGCTTTTCCGGATGCCGCGCAAGGCTGCGAGGCCGGCAAGGTGACCGAGAAGCCGGGCCGCATCGAAGCCGAAGTGATCTATCGCTTTCGAGATGCGCCCAAGGCAGACTGGACCGACCGGCTGAAACTGGTCGCGGAGGGAGACAGGCTGCTGATCGACGACATCCAGTTTGCCAATGTCGCGAACGGCGAGCCGGACCAGGGCCTGCGCATCGTGCTTTTCAACGCCTTCGACCAATAGGATCACGCGATGGCAAATCCGGTTCTGGTCGAAGTGCTGCGCGGAGAGCGCGTCGAGAGCGCGCATCGCGGCGCGGTCGCGGTCTGCGATGACGATGGCAAGCTCCTGATCGAGATCGGCGACGTGTCGCAGCCGGTCTTTCCACGCTCGGCCGTGAAGTCGATCCAGGCGCTCCCGCTGGTCGAAAGCGGCGCGGCCGATGCGCTAGGCTTCGGCGATACGCAGCTTGCGCTGGCTTGCGCGTCGCATCGCGGCGAGACGGCGCATGTCGAACTGGCGGCGGCAATGCTGGCGGCCGCCGGCCTTGACGAAAGTGCGCTCGAATGTGGCGCGCATTGGCCGTTCAACCAGGATGCGATGGTGGCGCTCGCACGTTCCGGGCAGATGCCCTCACAACTGCACAACAATTGTTCCGGAAAGCATTCGGCGTTTGTCTGCACCTGCGCGCATCTGAAGCTCGGACATCGCGGCTATGTGGGCTTCGACCATCCCCTGCAGGGGTTGATCCGCGAAGCGATGCAGGACGTGACGGGAGCCGTGCACGACGAGCAAAACAGCGCGGTCGATGGCTGCTCGATCCCCACCCATGCGATTCCTATCAGGAGCCTGGCGTATGGCTTCGCCAGGATGGCGACTGGCAAGGGCCTTGCGCCGGCCAGGGCGAAGGCGGCCAAGCGGCTGTTCTCGGCATGCATGGCCGAGCCGTTCTATGTCTCGGGGTCGGACGTCGCGGATCTGCCGCTGGCGCAGGCGGCTCCGGGTCGTATTTTTCTCAAAAGCGGTGCCGAAGGCGTGTATTGCGCTGCCTTGCCGGAACTTGGGCTAGGCATCGCGCTGAAATGCGACGACGGCGCGGGGCGTGCCGGCGAGGCGATGGTCGCGGCGGTGCTGGCGAGGCTGCTAGCAGCGGACGAGGCGCTGTCGGCGAAGCTCATGCACATGGCGCGGCCGGCGGTGCCGAACCGGAGGGGCTTTGCCGCTGGTCGCATCCAGCCGACGAACGTGTTGGCCTGACAATTCCGCCGGCGTGGTTGGCTCGACAGTCAGGCGCTTGTAGCTGCCGCTGCGAAACATGCCACCGAAATGCGGCTTGTGCGTTAGGTTACCATGATGAGCAGAGCATTCACCCGCGAAGACGACAACGAAAGTGCGATCAACGATCTCGGCGAGCGTCCGGTCAGCCCGCACCGCAATCTGGTGACCGAGCAGGGGCTCGCGAAGATAGACGAGACAATCGCCGGACTGCAGGCGGACATGGGCACCGCGCAGGCCGAGACCGACAGGATGCGCATCGCGGTGCTGTCGCGCGACCTGCGCTACTGGGCGTCTCGACGCGAGACCGCCGAACTGGCTGCGCCGGACGCCGACAGCGATGTCGTGCGTTTCGGCATGAGCGTGACGATCGAGGACGAGGACGGAAAGCGCCGAACCTGGAAGGTCGTTGGCGAGGACGAGGCGGACGCTTCGACCGGCAGCATCAGCCATGTCTCGCCAATGGCGCAGGCGCTGTTCGGCAAGGGTGTTGGCGATGTCGCGACGGTCGGCGGCAAGGACTGGGAGATTGTGGGCTTCGGATAGTCACTTTGGATTGCGAGAATGAACCTTGTATTTCTCCAGCCTCTTTCCAGCCTCCACGAGTTGCGCTCTGAACTCGTCGGTCATGTACGGTGAGTTATCCCCCGGCGCGAGCACAGACAGCGCTACCCTGTGCTTGTCCATCTGCGACAGCCATCTGCCTCTCGAAGTCCTTGTTCCTTCCGGTCATGATACGTCCGCCGATTGCACGGCAAGATTGTATCACGGCGGCAATCGGATTCAATCCGCCAAGAGCCGGTCCATCAGCCGTTCCGCTGCTTCGGGGATCACCGTGCCGGGCGGGAAGATCTCCGCCGCGCCAGCCTTGCGGACTGCGTCGTAGTCCTGCGGCGGGATGACGCCGCCGGCGACGATGACGGTCTTGCGTCCGCCGAGGCGGTCGAGTTCGGCGCGCAGTTCCGGAACCAACGTCAGATGGCCGGCCGCCAGCGAGGATGCCCCGACGATGTGGACGTCGCGCTCGACCGCAAGCTTAGCGATCTCGGCGGGCGTCTGGAACATCGCCCCGACGGTGACGTCGAAGCCGAGATCAGCGAACGCGGTGGCGACGACCTTCTGGCCCCTGTCGTGGCCGTCCTGTCCCATCTTGGCGACGAGAATGCGCGGGCGCTGGCCGGTCTTCTTCTCGAACATCTCGACCTTGGCGGCAACGCGCTCGGCGGCGGGGTTTTCGCCGAGTTCCTTGCGGTAAACGCCCGAAATCGTCTGCACTGTCGCGACGTGGCGGCCGAAGACCTTCTCCAGCGCCAGCGAAATCTCGCCGACCGTCGCCTTGGCCCGGGCGGCGCGGATGGCGAACGCAAGCAGATTGCCGTCGCCGGAAGCAGCGCCGGTCAGCGCATCGAGCGCCTGCTCGACAGCGGCGACATCGCGCGTGCCCTTGAGCGATTGCAGCTTGGAAAGCTGGCGCGCGCGCACCTCGGCGTTGTCGACCTTCAGCACGTCGACGGCGATGTCCTTTTCCGGACGCCATGCGTTGACGCCCAGCAGCATCTGCGCGCCGGAATCGATGCGCGCCTGCGTGCGCGCAGAGGCTTCCTCGATGCGCGCCTTTGGAATGCCCTTCTCGATGGCTGCCGCTATGCCGCCGAGCGCCTCGACCTCCTCGATGTGGGTCATGGCCCGCGCGGCGAGATCGTGCGTCAGCCGCTCGACGTAAGCCGATCCGCCCCAAGGGTCGATGATGCCGGTGGCGCCGGATTCCTTCTGCAGGATGAGCTGGGTGTTGCGGGCAATGCGGGCGGAATGGTCGGTCGGCAGCGCGAGCGCCTCGTCGAAGGCGTTGGTGTGAAGCGACTGCGTATGTCCCTGCGTCGCGGCCATCGCCTCGATCATGGTGCGCATGATGTTGTTGTAGGGATCCTGGGCCGTCAGCGACCAGCCCGACGTCTGGCAGTGTGTGCGCAGCGACAGCGAGCGCTGGTCCTTCGGCGCGAAGTTTTTCTGGATGAGGCTCGCCCACAGCAGCCGCGCGGCGCGCAACTTGGCGACCTCCATGAAAAAGTTCATGCCGATCGCCCAGAAGAAGGAAAGCCGCGGCGCGAACTGGTCGATGTCCAGCCCGGTGGCAAGGCCCGCGCGGGCGTACTCGATGCCGTCGGCGATAGTGTAGGCGAGTTCGAGGTCGGCCGTCGCGCCGGCTTCCTGCATATGGTAGCCGGAGATCGAGATGGAGTTGAACTTGGGCATGCGCCGCGAGGTGTAGGCGAAAATATCCGACACGATCCGCATCGATGGCTTTGGCGGATAGATGTAGGTGTTGCGGACCATGAATTCCTTCAGGATGTCGTTCTGGATCGTGCCTGCCAGGTCCTTTTCGGCAACGCCCTGTTCCTCCGCCGCAACTATGTAGAGCGCCAGTATCGGCAGCACCGCCCCGTTCATGGTCATCGACACCGTCATCTCGCCGAGCGGGATCTGGTCGAACAACTGGCGCATGTCGAGGATGGAATCGATCGCAACGCCGGCCATGCCTACATCACCGGCGACACGCGGATGATCGCTGTCGTAGCCGCGATGGGTGGCGAGGTCGAACGCGACCGACAGACCCTTCTGGCCGGCCGCAACGTTGCGGCGATAGAAGGCGTTCGATTCCTCGGCAGTCGAGAAGCCGGCATACTGCCGGATCGTCCAGGGCTGGCGGACGTACATGGTCGGATATGGGCCGCGAATATAGGGAGCGATGCCCGGCCATGTGTCGAGGAAGGGCAGGCCGGACAGATCAGGCTCGCCATAGGAGCGCTTGACGGGGATGCCTTCCGGCGTGTTCCAAGCCGCGCCCTCGACGGCCAGCGACGCCTGTTTCGACGGGCTCCAGGAAATGGCGCTGAAGTCCGGGATCATGAGCCGGCTCCCAACAGTTCGTCGATCCGCACGCTTTCGAGCCGCTCGCAGAATACCGCGCCGTCGACCGGTTGGGGTCGCTTGTCGGCCTTGAGCGTTTCCACGGGCCTTTCGCTGCCCGGAGGGTAGATCGTCGTGCCGACGATGTGTTGCCTGCCGTCGCGATAGAGGCCAAGCCGTTGGTCGCGCGACGTGACGATGCGCTGCTGCAACTTGCCCGCAGTGAGGCTTCTCAAAATGCCGCCTTCCCGCTCGATGGTACGGAACGCGTCCCACGCCCTTTCGCAAAGCGCCTCGGTCAGCGCTTCGATGGAGCCAGAACCGGAGGCCGGATCAGCGACAAAATCCAGATGGGCTTCGCCTGCCGAAACGAGCTGGGTGTTGCGCGCGATGCGGCGCGCAAATCCATCAGGCAATCCGTGTGCGATCGTGTGCGGAATGACGGCGATCGAATCCGCCCCGCCCGCCGCCGCGGCGAAGCAGGCGATGGTCGAGCGAAGGATGTTCGTTTCGGGATCGTTCGCGGCAATCATCCGCCACGACGTTTCGGCGTGAATCGTCGCCGGGCATGACGGTATGGAACAGACTTCGATCAACCGCGCCCAGAGCTTGCGCAGCGCCCTGATCTTGGCCATCGACATGAACTGGTCCTGATCGACGCTGACCGCAAAGCCGATGTGCGGCGCGGCATAGACTAGTGCCTGGCGGGCATCCTCGAACAGCCTGAGGTGACTGGCCGCGGATGCGAGCATCGCCCCCAACTCTTCGGCCTCGGTCGCGCCGGCATTGTGATAGACGCGCCCGTCCGCCTCAAGCAGCACGCCAGGCACGCCGAGCGCGAAGAAGTGCGCCAGCGACTGCGGCATCGACGCCTGCAGCGCTTCGATGGTCATCGAAAGCCGGCCTGTGCCGGCGAAAATGGCTGCCGGATCGATGCCGAAGGACAGGCTGAGCTTTGCAGGATCGGCGCGCCGTTTCGTCACATAGGCCACGAACCAGTCTGCCACGGCCCGGCTCGCGGGATGGGCGTCCATCCGCACATGGGTATCGGCCAGCGGAACGCCGGCAAATACAGCGTCGAGCGTTTCGGGCGCTGCGGGCAAACCGTAGCCAAAGGAATTCGGCGCGCCTTCGAAAACAAGCGACAGGCCGGTCGCGCCCTGCGACACATCGTCCAGCGCCTGCCGGTTTGCGCGCACGGGGTCTGGGTCGTCAATGCGCTGGACGACGAGCCACGGCGCCTGCGGGCGCTTTCGGTGTTCCAGCGGTGCGTTGGCGGCCCGTTCGTGAACAGGATCGATGCGTATGCCGTCGACACTGTGGGATACCAGAGTGTCTTCGATGCTTGCGCGGCCGAGCGTCTTCTCCGCAAGCGTCCGCCATGTGTCGCGGTTCGCCGGAAAATTCACCTCGCCGAGCAGTTTGGCCAGATTCATGCGCATCCTCGCCGCTGCCGGGCGGCACGCGCGGTCGCACCAGGCAGCGACACGGCTTTTGGCGTGTTGCGAACGAAGGGTCAAGCTTTGCCATTGTCGCTGTGCCGCGTGACAACTATACGTTTGACACCAGGGGCGGAACCAAGCGCGGACGCCAGGTGGAGAAGCAGGCATGGCGGACGATACGAGCATATTCATCGGGGCGAGCCGCACGCCGGACGACAGCTACCAGCGACCCGAAACCCTGCTTCTCAAATACGGCAACCGGCACGGGCTGGTGACCGGCGCCACAGGCACCGGCAAGACCGTGACGCTGCAGGTTCTGGCCGAAGGCTTTTCGAACCAGGGCGTCCCGGTTTTCTGCGCTGACGTGAAGGGTGATCTTTCCGGCGTGGCCATGATGGGCGAGGCCAAGGATTTCCTTGTCGCCCGAGCCGAGGCCGTGAAACTCGATCCTTACGAGTTCCAGGAGTTTCCGGTGATCTTCTGGGACTTGTTCGGTCAACAGGGCCATCCGGTGCGGGCCACGGTTTCGGAGATGGGTCCGCTGCTCCTGTCGCGGCTGATGAACCTCTCCGACGCGCAGGAAGGCATCATGAATATCGCCTTCAAGATCGCCGACGAAGAGGGCCTGCTTCTTCTCGACATGAAGGACCTGCAGGCCCTGCTGGCCAACATAGCCGGGCGTGCCGACGACATCAGCGCCCGCTACGGCAACGTGACCAAGCCGTCGGTTGGCGCGATACAGCGCAACCTGCTGGTGCTTGAACAACAGGGCGGCGCCAATTTCTTCGGGGAACCGGCGCTGAGGATCGCCGACATCATGCGCACGACGCGCGACGGACGCGGCGCCATAAACGTGCTTGCCGCCGACAGGCTGATGATGAATCCGCGCCTCTATTCGACATTCCTGCTCTGGCTCCTGTCGGAACTTTTCGAGCAACTGCCCGAGATCGGCGATCCCGAGAAGCCGAAGCTGGTGTTCTTCTTCGACGAAGCGCACCTCTTGTTCAACGAGGCGCCGCGCGTGCTGGTCGACCGTGTCGAGCAGGTGGTCAGGCTCATCCGTTCCAAGGGCGTTGGGGTGTACTTCATTACCCAGAACCCTCTGGACGTGCCCGAGACGGTGCTGGCGCAACTCGGCAACCGCGTCCAGCATGCGCTACGCGCCTATACGCCGCGCGAGCAGAAGGCGGTCAAGACTGCCGCCGATACGTTTCGTCCCAACCCGGACTTCGATTGCGCGAAGGCAATCACCCAGCTCGGCACCGGCGAGGCACTGGTTTCCACCCTCGAGGCAAAGGGCATACCCTCGATGGTCCAGCGCACGCTGATCCGGCCGCCGGCGTCGCGGGTCGGGCCGATCACGCCGCAGGAACGGGCGAAGCTGATGGCCGAAAGTCCGGTGGCGGGCCAATACGATCAGGTCATCGACCGCGAATCGGCTTTCGAGATGCTCCAGAAAAAGGCTGCCGACGGTGGGCGGGCCGAACAGACGGCCGCACCGCCGACACAGGGTGGATCGCGCTGGACGCTGCCGGATTTCAACGGTGGCGAGAAGACCCAAAGCGGCGCCGGTCAGGACGACGGCTACCAGCGGCCACAGCCAACGCCGCGAGCTCCGCCCGCACCGCGCGCACCGGCCGGGCCGCGCCCATCCAACCGCCAGACGGTCGCGGAGGCCGCCATAAAGTCGGTCGTTCGCTCGGTCGGAACATCGGTCGGCAGGGCGATTGTGCGCGGCATATTGGGCAGCCTGACCAAGCGCTGAGGCGAGACGATTTGCCGTTATTGCGGGCCAAACGACAAAAGCGCCGCCTCGACAAGGTCTTTTGGAAGCATCCGCAACTCGGATGCGTCGAATGGCAGGTTGGGCAGAAACTTTCTGGTGAGTTCAGCGACAAGTTTTGCTTGTTGCCCGTCTGGGGCCTTTTTCAGAGGATCGCGGTCGTCGCGCGATGAAACCCACAATTTGTGGATCGCGAATACGCGTGGGTCGAAACTCGCGATCCTGAACGGATAGCCTTTTTCGTCGATCGCCACCTGATCGAACAGTGGCGCATTCTCCAGCCAGACGAGCCTGTGGATTTCCGCAGCCTCAAGATCCCCTTTTTTGCCAATCGCAGTTCTGGCAATACGCCAAGGAGGAGACGGAACGGGCTTGATGAGATCGACGAGGTAGCCGTCATCGTTTTCGGTGCGAAACGATTCACCCGTTCGCCTGAACGAGCGGTCGCCAAGCGAAGCAACTGGAGAAGACTGTCGTCTGGAAGTTCGGGGTCGCCGACTAGATTGAGGCGCGAGCGGGAGTCGAGCAGCAGATCGATGTCTTCGGTCGAGGTGAGGCCGGGAACACAATTTCCAATGAAATCAATGGTTCCAACACTTGAGACGCTTTTTCCCTTCAAGTGTTGGAACCGCGTCTCGGCCTCATGACATGCGCAGTCCGCTTGTGACGACGATCGGCGCCTTGCCCGGCACGCGATCGTAGAGATCGATGATGTCCTGGTTTATCAGACGCACGCAGCCGGAAGAAACGGACTTGCCGATCGAGTTCCATTCCGGCGAGCCGTGCAGGCGGTAGAGCGTGTCCTGCCCGTCCTGGAAGATGTAGAGAGCGCGCGCGCCGAGCGGGTTCTCGAGGCCGGGCGGCATGCCGCCATTGTCGACGCCATATTTCGCGAGTTCCGGCTGGCGCGCGATCATTTCGTCGGGCGGCGTCCACTTCGGCCATTTCTGCTTCCACTGGACATTTGCGCGCCCGGCCCATTCGAAGCCCGCGCGTCCGAGACCGACCCCGTAGCGCATTGCCTGGCCGTTGCCGAGCACGAGGTAGAGAAAATGCTGCGATGTGTCGACGACGATCGTTCCGGCCGGTTCGCCGGTGGGATCGGGCACGACCTGCCTCAGGTAACGCGGGTCCATCCGCTCGATCGGAACGGCAGGCACTTCGAACCCCCCATCATAGACCGGCCCATACATGGTCGCATAGCTGCCATAGGATGCACCGACATCCTGCGGCACATCGACGTAGGCGGGGCCGGTGTTGACGGTGGCGCATGCCGAAAGGCCGAGGCTGGCGGCGCCGCCGGCGGCAAGACCGAGAAAACCGCGGCGCGATAGGTGGCGTGGCAAAGGGGTGGGCTTGGACATGGTTGTCTTGCTCTGTTTTTCTAACGCCGTGCGGGGGACACGGTGCATGCCCGTTAAGGGACGAACCGATAGACGGTTCCAAATCGGGCCTCAGCTTGCGCAAAGAATGGCAATGGTGTGACTGTTGCAAAATGTTGCCATTCGGCCACGTGGCGGCTTGTCGAGCACGTTCCTGGCGTAACGAATCATGGCGCAGCACAGTTGACGCGAGGCGATGAAATAATGTCATTACCGCCTGCGAAACACGGATTTCTCCCATGACCCTGGCGGTTCCTGCCCAGACGGCTACCTGGACCTATGTCGACGGCGAATGGTACGAGGGCAATGTCGCGATGCTCGGCCCGCGCAGCCACGCCATGTGGCTCGCTTCGTGCGTGTTCGACGGCGCCCGATGGTTCGAAGGCGTCGCGCCCGACCTCGACCTGCACGCCAGGCGCGTCAATGCATCAGCGATCGCGCTTGGCCTTCGGCCGACAATGACGCCGGACGAGATCGTCGGCCTCACCTGGGATGGGCTGAAGCGCTTCGACGGGGAAACGGCGGTTTACATCCGGCCGATGTACTGGGCCGAGCACGGCGGCTACATGGGGGTGCCTTCCGACCCGGCCTCGACGCGGTTCTGCCTATGCCTCTACGAATCGCCGATGATCTCTCCGTCGGGATTCTCGATCACCGTTTCGCCGTTCCGGCGGCCGACGATCGAGACCATGCCGACGGACGCCAAGGCGGGCTGTCTCTATCCGAACAACGGGCGCGCCATCCTGGAAGCCAAGATGCGCGGCTTCGATAATGCGCTCGTTCTGGACATGCTAGGCAATGTCGCGGAGACCGGCTCTTCCAATATCTTCCTTGTCAAGGATGGTCACGTGATGACGCCGGCTCCAAACGGTACTTTCCTTTCCGGAATCACGCGCGCCCGCACCATTGCGCTGCTTGCCGGCCAAGGCTTCCAGACCTCGGAAAAGACCCTCTGCATCCGCGATTTCCTCGAAGCGGACGAGATTTTCTCGACGGGGAACCATTCAAAGATCGTGCCGGTAACCCGCATCGAGGAACGCAATCTCCAGCCCGGGCCGGTCGCCAAGAAGGCGCGCGAACTCTATTGGGACTGGGCGCATTCGACGGCTGTCGCATAGTGCACTAGATAACGGGATACCGAACCACCGCAATTTCCGGTTGGGTGCCCATTCAGCAGACCAGGTCTGGCGCAGCAATGCCGGACTTCAAACGAAGAGGAGTACGACCATGGCTTTTGAATTGCCCGCACTGCCCTATGACTACGAGGCGCTGCAGCCCTTCATGTCGAAGGAAACGCTCGAATATCATCACGACAAGCATCACAAGGCATATGTCGACAACGGCAACAAGCTGGCCGCCGAAGCTGGCATGGCCGACCTGTCGCTGACCAAGGTCATCAAGCAGTCGTTCGGCAAGAACGCCCCGCTCTTCAACAACGCCGCGCAGCACTACAACCACATCCATTTCTGGAAGTGGATGAAGAAGGGCGGCGGCGGCAACAAGCTGCCCGGCGCACTGCAGAAGGCGTTCGACAGCGATCTCGGCGGCTATGACAAGTTCAAGGCCGACTTCATCGCGGCCGGCACTACCCAGTTCGGCTCTGGCTGGGCGTGGGTCTCCGTCAAGGACGGCAAGCTTGCCATCTCCAAGACCCCCAACGGCGAAAACCCGCTCGTCCACGGCGCCAAGCCGATCCTCGGCGTCGATGTCTGGGAGCACTCCTACTACATCGACTACCGCAACGCCCGGCCGAAATATCTTGAGGCGTTCGTCGACAGCCTGATCAACTGGGACCACGTCCTGGAAATGTACGAAGCCGCCAAGGCCTGACCGAAAAAAGCCCCGGTTCTCCGGGGCTTTTTGCGCGTGGATGGCCTCGCGGCGCCACATCACGAAACCGTGACCAACAGGCAGGCAATTTTGCCGCACAGTTTTCGTTAGCGTCATGTGACTGTCTAATTTGAAAATCCCGGAGGGACTATGAGAAAGCTTATATTCGCCATCTCAGCTCTTGCCCTTGGCGTGTCGGCCTCGTTTGCCGACCCTCAAGCCGATCGCGAGGGCTTGATGAAGGCAAACGGCAAGGCCATGGGCGCCCTCAGCGCCTACGTGAAGGGCGAGAAGCCCTTCGACGCGGCCGATGTTCTTGCGCAACTCACCAAGCTCAGCGACGACGCCCAGAAGATTTCCGACCCGGCGCTCTGGCCGGCCGGCAGCAACACCGGCGATTCCACCGCCTCGCCGAAAATCTGGGAAGACGCTGCTGGTTTCCAAGCGGCACTCGACAAGTTCAAGGCGGATACGGCCTCGGCGGTCGCGGCAGCACCGGCTGATGTCGAAGCGCTCAAGGTGCAGATGGGCGCAGTCGGATCGAACTGCGCGTCGTGCCATCAGGCGTTCCGCGTCAAGAAGGGCTAACCCCTGACGCTTTGGCGAAAGCTTGTCGGAACCGCGCTGGTGCTTGGCGGCATCGGCGCGGCTGTTTTTTGGCTTTTGACCGAACCTAGGCGGCTCGACGAGGCAACAATCGCTGGACTTGGGGCTGGCGATGCGGCGCGAGGCGAGCGAATATTCTGGGCGGGCGGCTGCACCTCCTGCCACGCGCGGCCGGGCGCCGAGGGCGACACGCGGCTGGAACTTGCAGGCGGCATGAAGCTGAAGACGCCGTTCGGCACCTTCGTTCCACCCAACATTTCGCCCGACCCGAAGGACGGGATCGGCAACTGGTCGGCCGGCGACTTCGCAAACGCAATGATGCGCGGCGTCGCGCCCGACGGAAGTCACCTCTACCCTTCGCTGCCCTATACGTCCTATGCCAGGATGAATCCGGCCGACGTGGCCGACCTCTACGCTTTCATGAAGACACTGCCGACGGTTGCGGGCAGTGCGCCCGATCACGAGTTGAGCTTTCCGTTCAACGTCCGGCGCGGGCTTGGGCTGTGGAAGCTGCTCTTTCTCAGCGACCAGCCGGTCGTCGCCTTGCCGGCAGATGCGCCCGAGAATGTTGCGCTCGGCCGCTACCTCGTCGAGGGACCCGGACACTGCGGGGAATGCCACACGCCGCGCGACCTGATTGGCGGCACCGACAAGTCACGCTGGCTGTCGGGCGCGGTCGCGGCCGAAGGCGACGGCATCGTGCCGAACATAACGTCAGGCGAGGGCGGCATCGATAGCTGGTCCGAGAGCGACATTGCGGCATATCTCGAGACCGGCTTCACGCCCGACTTCGATTCGGTTGGCGGCGCGATGGTCGAGGTCCAGCACAACATGGCGAAGCTGAGGGCTGAAGATCGGGAGGCGATCGCCGCGTATCTAAAGACCGTTCCGGCGCACCCGAACGGTTATCCGGCGCGGACGCCCCCGGCAGGCTGACGCCGCGGCGTTCAGCGGTCGCCGAGGAACTCAAAGCCGTCATCAAAGAAGACATTGTAGTCGCAGGTGAGCTCCTCGCCGGCGGCAATATCCCGGAGTGCGACGGCGACATCCTCCGATGCGAAGCCGAAATTCGGGTCGCTGGCGTGGTTCATGTAGCGGGCATCGTCTGCTTCGAAGACAATGTAGCGCGGGTCGGAGCGGCGCGGATAGCAGTAGCGATCGAGATAACTCTTCACCGCGCCGGTCATGCTTTCGTAGACCTCGACCTCGATCAGCCGGTCGAAGCGCGGGTCGAGCCTCCAGATGACCGCGCCTTGCGCGATCGGCTCCTTGGCGAAAAGACCAAGACCCTGGATCGGCGACTTGTCGAGATAGGTGTCGATGAGAAGCATGCCTGGTGTTTCCGTGTCGGCGTTGGTCGAGGGCTTCGCGGCGTGCCTGCCGGGTTTTCAGGCGGGCTTATGTTCCATCCTTCCGGCGACCTTGATGGCGAAGGCATAGACATACGCTATCTCTTCAAGCCGCGAGAAACGGCCGGAGGCGCCCGCATGACCGGAATCCATGTGAACCTTGAACAGCGCCGGATTTGCTCCGGTAGTGCGCGCCCTGAGCCGCGCGATCCATTTGGCCGGCTCCCAATAGGTGACCCTGGGATCGGTCAGGCCGGCCACCGCCAGGATGGGCGGATAGTCTAGCGCGGCGACATTGTCATAGGGAGAATAGGCCGAGATGTAGCGATAATCTGCTTCGGATGCGATCGGATTGCCCCATTCGGGCCATTCCGGCGGCGTGAGCGGCAAGGTGTCGTCGAGCATCGTGGTCAGCACGTCGACGAAGGGCACCTCGGCGATGATGCCGCCGAACGATTCCGGCGCCATGTTCGCGATCGCGCCCATCAGCATGCCGCCGGCCGAGCCCCCCTGCGCCACGATGAGGTGGTGCGAACTGTAGCCTGCCGAGACGAGGTGCGAGGCGACCGCGATGAAATCGTGGAACGTGTTGGCCTTCTTTGCGCGCTTGCCGTCTTCATACCAGGAAAAGCCCTTGTCCTTGCCGCCGCGTACATGCGCGACGGCATAGACGAAACCCCTGTCGGCCAGCGAAAGGATGTTGGTGTTGAATGCGGCCGGAACGGTGATGCCGTAGGAGCCGTATCCGTAGAGAAGCAGCGGGGCCGACCCATCGAGCGGCGTATCGCGGTGGTGGATCAGCGAGACGGGCACGAGCTCGCCGTCGTGCGACGTGGCCATCAGCCTGCGCGTGACATAGTGGTCCGGATCGTGGCCCGCGGGAACTTCCTGCGTCTTCAACAGGACGCGCTCGCGCGTGCGCATGTCGTAGTCGAACACCTGCGACGGCGTGGTCATCGAAGAATAGGAGAAGCGCATGACTGTGGTGTCGTATTCGTAGGAGCCGAGAAGGCTTAGCGAATAGGCTTCCTCGTCGAAGGATATGCCGTGTTCCTCGCCCGTCGCCCGATCGCGCACGATGATGCGTGGCAGGCCGTCCTTGCGTTCCAGCCGGACCAGAAAATCCTCGAAGGCAAGGATCGAGAGGATGAGCCGGCCGCTCTCGTGGGGGACGAGATCCTTCCAGTTCGGCCGCGTCGGACCCGACACCGGCGCGGTGACGATCTTGAAGTCCTTGGCGCCATCGGCGTTGGTGAGGATGAAGAATACGTCGCCGCCTTCCTCGAGGTCGTACTGCAGGCCGGTCTCGCGCGCAGCGACCAGCTGCGGCGTTCCTGTCGGGTCGGAACTCCTGAGCAGCCTGATCTCGGAGGTCTCATGATCGTTGATCGAGACGAATACCCAGTCGTTGGAGCGCGTTCCCGAGACGTCCATGAAGAAACCGGGATCGCTCTCCTCATAGACCAGTAGATCCTGCGCCACGTCGGTGCCGAGCTCGTGGAAGAAGAGCTTCGAGGGCCGGTGGTTGTCGTCAATGCGCGTGTAGAGAAAGCCGTCGTTGCCCGCGTTCCACACGCCGCCGCCGCTGGTGTCGGGCACCCGGTCATCGAGATCGCTCCCGGTGGCGACGTCACGCACGCGCAGGCTGAAAAATTCCGAGCCCTTGTCGTCGAAGGACCAGATGAGACGCCCGTGGTCGCTCGAATGATCGCTGCCGCCGATGCGGAAATAGGGCTTGCCCTCCGCTTCGACGTCACCGTCCAGGATGATCTCCTCCGGCCCGCCATCGCGGGGCGTGCGGAAGAAGCGCGGCTGCTCACCGCCCTTCTTGTAGGAGGAGCCGTAGGCAAAAGGGCCGTCCTTCATGGGAACGCTGGAATCGTCTTCCTTGATGCGGCCCTTCATTTCTTCGAAGAGGCGCTTCCGCAAATCCGCCGCATCGCCAAGAATTGCTGCCTGATAGGCATTTTCTGCTTCCAGGTGGGCTCGGATATCGGGGTCCAGGACCGAGGGGTCCTTGAACACCTCCTGCCAGTTGTCGGCGCGCAGCCAGGCGAATTCGTCGGTGCGCGTGATGCCGTGGCGTGTATCGGAAACGGGCCTTCTATCGGTCTTGGGAGCTTCGACTGCTGGAAATAGGGACTTGCTGGTCATTGCGTCTCGCTGCGGAAGATTCTTGAATGGCGAATGAATACGTCGATCAGGGCCGGTTCAAGGGCAGATATCTACATTTGGCAAGTCAGGCATAGGGGAGCAGCATGATTTCGTGTGTCAGAACAGCCGCGCTTTCGGGCGCGATCCTGCTTGGAGTTGCCGCCATTCAGGTCCATGCCGCGGCATTCGCCGCGTGGCAGGTGAACGGCGTGCCGTCTGGCGACACGCTGAACGTGCGCAAATACCCTGCCGGCACTTCGCAGAAGCAGGCCGCCTATCCTAATGGAACGGTGCTGCAGATGACCGGCAAATGCACCGGAGGGGTAAACCTGCTCGACATTTCGGGCCAGCCCCAGTGGAAGCAGAAGCAATTGGTGCGCACCCGTTGGTGCGAGATCTGGCACGACCCGGCGCGGAACGGCAATTTCGTGACGGGCTGGGTTTACGGCCGCTATATCAAGCCATATTGAGGCGAATTGCCTCAAGCTGTGGCCTGATCCGACAAAATGGCCACAACTGCTTGTACCCAGCGGCTCGACCGGTTATCCCGAAGGGAAGAAGGCGGCCGACGATTGGCTGCTCCTTGAGCGATCGGGAAGCAGAATGGAGATTGGCGCCCAGCCGCTGACATTGCTGGCTCTCTTGCTGCCCTTTGTGGCGGCAGCGCTTGCCCCGCTGCTGTGCAGGGTTCTGAAGCACAACGCCGCCTGGCTGCTGGCGCTGGCGCCCGCACTGATCTTTTTGCATCTGGCGGGCTTTGTCCCACAGGTGGCGTCTGGTAGGCCCATTGCCGGGGGATACGACTGGATTCCCAGCCTCGGCATTCGCTTTTCGTGGTATCTGGACGGATTGTCGCTGACATTCGGACTGCTGATCTCGGGCATCGGCGCGCTGATCGTCCTTTATTCAGGCGGCTACCTGAAGGGGCACGCTCAACAAGGCAGGTTCTTCTCCTTCATCCTGCTCTTCATGGGGGCGATGCTGGGGTTGGTGGTCTCCGATTCCTTCCTGATGCTGTTCGTGTTCTGGGAACTTACCTCGATCACGTCGTTCCTGCTAATCGGCTTCGACCATGGCAGGCAGGCGGCGCGCCGCGCGGCCCTGCAGGCCCTGGTCGTGACGGGCATGGGCGGGCTGTCGCTGCTCGCGGGCCTGCTTGTCGTCTCAGCCGTTACCGGAGCGCGGGACCTTTCGATGCTGCTGTCGTCAGGCGAAGCGATGCGCGAAAGCCCGCTCTATCTCGCGGCGCTGCTGCTCATTCTGGGAGGGGCCTTCACAAAGTCGGCGCAGTTTCCGTTCCATTTCTGGCTGCCCAACGCCATGGAGGCGCCAACGCCGGTGTCGGCCTATCTGCATTCGGCCACGATGGTGAAGGCCGGCGTCTATCTTTTGATGCGCCTCAATCCGGTGCTCGGCGATACCGCCGCCTGGGAGACGTTGCTGCCGGTATTCGGGGGAACGACCATGCTGGTCGGCGCGCTGCTTGCCGTCAGGCAGACCGACCTCAAGCTGATGCTTGCCTACACGACTGTCTCCTCGCTCGGTCTGCTTGTGATGCTGACCGGCTTCGGATCGGAACGAGCGCTGGAGGCAGCGGTGCTCTACCTCGTTGCGCACTCTCTGTTCAAGGGCGCTCTGTTCATGGTCGCCGGGCTGATCGACCACGAAACCGGCACGCGCGACATAACAAGGCTCGCAGGGCTTTCGCGCGCGATGCCGATCACCTTCGCGGCCGGCCTGCTGGCGGCGCTTTCGATGGGCGGCGTCCCGCTGTTTTTCGGTTTTGTCGCCAAGGAAGAGATCTATGCAGCGGTTGGCGTCCTCGGCGTCTGGCCCGTCGCGCTCATCATGGTTGCTATTGCTGGCAACGCGCTGATGTTCGCGATAGCCTTTACGGTCGGCCTGAAACCTTTCCTGGGGTCGCGCGACGATATGCCGAAGAGGCCGCACGAAGGACCGGCCCTGCTCTGGATCGGGCCGCTTTGCCTGGCGCTGCTGGGACTGGCTGCCGGTATCTTTACGCAGGCGCTTCACGCCGCGATTTCAAGCCCCATGGCGAGCGCGGTCGCCGGCATGCCGATGGACATAACCGCCTCCGGAATTCCTCATCTTGGCCTGCCGCTTTATCTGTCCGCCGCGACCATCGCATTGGGCATCGCCGTCTATCGCCTGCAAAGCCGTCTGCGCGACGTGATCGCCGGCGCGCTCGACGCCATTGGCTGGGGGCCGGATCGCGGCTTCGATCAAGTGCTGCGCGGGCTGGTGCGCGTGTCCTTCGCCGCGACGCGGATCATCCAGAACGGACGCCTCGACATCTACCTGACGGTGACTTTCGTGTGTGTCGCCATCACCCTGCTGGTGCCGATGGTCGCCTATGGCGAACTGCCTGCCGCGCCCCAATTCCCGGCCTTGTTGCCGCACGAGTGGACTATCGTGATGATCGCCGTGATTGGACTTGGCGCGGTCGTCTATGCCAAGGACCGGCTGACAGCGATCGTCTCCCTGGGCATACAGGGCTTCGCGGTAGCGCTGCTGTTCATGCTGTTTGGCGCACCGGACCTGTCGTTCACCCAGTTCATGGTTGAGACGCTCTCGGTGGTCATCCTTGCGCTCGTCATGACGCGGCTGAAGCTGACGCCATCCGACCATCGCCGACGGCGCGACAAGGCCCTGGACCTGACCGTGTCGGGCTCGTGCGGTGTTGCCATCGGTCTGCTGCTGCTCAAGGTCACGCAACTTCCCTTCGACGACAGGCTGTCGGCGTTCTACGAGGCGCATTCGCGTGAGCTCGCGCATGGACGCAACATCGTCAACGTCATCATCGTTGACTTCCGCGGGCTTGATACTCTCGGCGAGATTGCGGTGGTGATGATCGCCGGTCTGGCGATCCTGGCGCTGATCCGCGTGACGACCCCCGACGTCGCAAAGGACGCCAGGTGACATGCGCACGCTGATCTTCCGAACCGCCGCCCCTTACCTGACAGCCCTGATGCTGCTGTTTTCGGTATTCGTGCTGTTGCGGGGGCACAACGAACCGGGCGGCGGGTTCATCGGCGGCCTGATCGCAGCGTCGGCCTTCGCCATCCATGGCATTGCCTTCGGCGTGCCGACCGTGCGCCGCGCTATCCATTTCCACCCGATCGCGGTCTCAGGCTTCGGGCTGCTTCTGGCCGCGCTCTCGGGCGTGGTTTCGTTGGCCTTCGGGGTGCCGTTCCTGACCGGTATTTGGGTGTCGCCGTCGCTGCTCGGCATGAGCGTCGACCTCTCCACCGTGATGGTATTCGACATCGGCGTCTATCTGGTGGTGGTCGGCTCGATCACGTCGATTGCGCTCGGCCTGGAAGATCGCGAGGACGAGTGATGGAAGCCGCGTTCTCGGTACTGGTCGCGCTTTTTTTCGGTGTCGGCATATACCTGATCCTGTCGCGACATGTGATCCGCATCGTGCTCGGCATCGCGATCTTCGGCAACGCGGTCAACCTGCTGATCTTCACCAGCGGCCGCATCACGCGCGACGGCGTACCGATCATTCCGGCAGGGAGCGACCTGCTGGCTGGGCCTGCCGCCAATCCGCTGCCGCAGGCGCTGATCCTCACGGCGATCGTGATCTCGTTCTCCTTCTTCGCCTTCGTGCTGGTGCTTGCCTACCGCGCCTATCAGGAGATCGGCGTCGACGACACGATGGACATGCGCATTTCCGAGCCTCGCGACGACCAGCTGCCGCCGATGGGGTACTGAATGGCTTCGCCAGCGGATGTGAGCGCGGCAGGCGCGATGCTCCTGGAGCCTGTCTCCAGCGGCGACTGGCTGGCCATTGCGCCCGTCGTTGTAGCGATTGCCCTTGGCGCCTTGCTGTTGATGTTCAGGCACTATCTGCGCTGGCAGGCGCTGATTGCCTCCGGCGGACTGCTGGTCATGGTGGCGAGCAACGCGGCGTTGCTGCATCGCGTGGTCGCCGAGGGTCCGCTGGTGATGACCATGGGACGCTGGCTGCCGCCCTTCGGCATCTCGTTCGTCGCGGACACTCTTGGGGCAAGCTTTGCGCTGGCGGCAACCTTCGTGGCGTTCGTGTGCGCGGCGTTTTCGGTGGTCGACATCGACACCACCGGCCGGCGCTATGGCTTCTATCCGTTCCTCATGCTGATGATGGCCGGCGTGAACGGCGCATTCCTGACGGGCGACATCTTCAACCTCTATGTCTGGTTCGAGGTATTTCTGATCGCTTCGTTCGGACTGCTGATCCTCGGCTCCGAACGGGCGCAGATCGACGGTGCGGCGAAATATGCTGTCCTCAATCTGCTTGCCACGGCGTTCTTCCTGATAGCGACAGCGTTGCTCTACGGCTCGTTCGGTACGCTCAACATGGCGGATATCGCGATGAAGGCCGGCGGACTGCGCGGTTCGGCGCCGGTGACGACGATCGCCGCGCTCTACCTGTTTGCCTTCGGCATGAAAGCGGCTGCATTTCCAGTGAATTTCTGGCTTCCGGCATCCTATCACACGCCAAGGCTGGTGACCGCGGCTCTGTTCGGCGGACTGCTGACCAAGATCGGCGTCTATGCGTTGTTGCGCTCGCTCGGCATGATCTTCCCATTGGAGCGGGCGCAACTGTCCGGTGTCATCGAATGGGTGGCGATCGCAACCATGCTGCTCGGGGCGATGGGCGCGCTGGCGCAGAACGACATCCGACGCACCGCAGGGTTCCTCGTGATATCGGGCGTCGGCGTGATGCTGGCCGGACTGGCCATTGGCGATACAGTCGCGATTGCCGGGACTGTTCTCTACGCGATCCATTCGATGCTTGCGATGGCCGCGCTCTACCTGCTGGCCGGTGCGATATGCCAGGCGGGCGGGAGTTTTCTCCTGAGCGACCTCGGTGGTCTCTACCGCGCGAGCCCTCTGTTGACCGCAGTCGCATTTGTTGTGTTCCTGACGGTTGCCAGCCTGCCGCCGGGGTCGGGTCTGTGGCCCAAGGTGATACTGGTCGGAGCGTCGATCGAAGCCGGCAGGGCGTGGCTTTCGTTCGCGATCCTCTTCACCGGACTGTTGACGACGATCACGCTTGGGCGTGTCTTCATCCTGGCATTCTGGCGGAATCGAGATCACGGCGAGGCGGCGCCGGCAACGGCGGGACATCTTGCTCCACTTGTCGTGCTGCTGGTTCCGATCCTGCTGCTGGGCTTGGCTCCAGAAGAGTTCATACGCATCGCCGACGGCGCGGCGCTTGGCGTCACCGACAGCGCGGCCTACATCAGGGCGGTCTTTCCCGCGGGAGGCCAGTAGTGTCGCGCTACCGCAACTCGATCTTCCTTGCCATCGTCTGGGCGGCTCTGACCGGCTCATTCACGCTTCTCAATTTCTGTTTCGGCCTGCTGCTTGGCTGGCTCGCGCTTTATCTGGTGCGCGAACAACTCGACGCCCGGCGCGGCACCTATCGCGGCGTTCGCATCGTGTCGCTGGCCGCCCTGTTCGTACGCGAACTCATGCTCTCCGGATGGCGCGTCGCAAGACTGGTCACGAGCCCGCGGATGCATCTGAAACCCGGCATCTTCGCCTATCCGCTGGCCGTCGACCGAGACTTTGAGATCACGCTGCTCGCCAACATGATAACGCTGACGCCCGGAACCCTGTCGGTCGACGTCTCGCCGGATCGCAGGACGCTTTACGTGCACGCGCTCGACTGCTCGGACGTCGAAAAGTCGATTGCCGAGATACGCGACGGTTTCGAGCGTAAGATCGAGGAGGCATTTCGCTGATGTCGGGAGCGAGTTTTCTGGAGTTCAGTGTGCAGGTGGCGTTCGCCGCACTCAGCCTGGCATTCCTGCTCACGGTCTTGCGGGTCCTAAAAGGACCGACTTTGCCCGACCGCATCCTGGCGCTCGACATGATGGTCGCCATTGGGATCGGCTTCATCGCGGTCACCGGGCTCGCAACGGGCGTTACCTACAATGTCGACATCGCCATAGCGCTTGGCCTTGTCGGTTTCCTCGCAACCGTTGCATTCGCACGTTTCGTGCTTAGCCGTCGCGTCGCCGAAGGCCAGGCAAGACCGGATTCTCAATCGTGATCGATGCCATTCAGGACTATCTCGCTGCAGCTCTGATCCTTGTCGGGGCGACCTTCACTCTGACTGCCTCGATCGGCTTGTTGCGATTGCCGGATTTCTACACGCGCACGCATGCCGCGTCCAAGGCAGGTACGCTGGGGTCGTGTGTCGTGCTGCTGGCGCTGGCGGTCCATTCCGATGACGCCGCGATCACGCTGCGGGCTATCGCCGGGGTGCTGTTTTTCTTCCTGACAGTGCCAATTTCCTCGCATCTGTTAGCGAAGGCGGCGCACGCATCGGGCCAGCGGCTGTGGGGCAAGTCGGTCCGGGACGATCTTGAACACCTGTCCGGCAGGCCGGAATAGAAGCGTAATTGCTCGCAAAACAGAAAACACAGGCGTGCTTACCTTGTTTAACGAGCGCGGGTACGGAAGAAAGTCCTAATTAGTTTCACTAAGCATGAAAATTGGTTCGGCTATACAAGCCGTGTCGGATTTCGAACATAATATTGACGGAATATCCAATTGACGTGACCTTTACGCCGTTTCATAAGGAAATGCGACGCGAATCAAAGGCAAAGCCTTAAAAAAGACGCGCGCTGCGCCGCATCAGCAAGTGCGGTCAAGCAAGAGTGAACTTCAAGTTGGGGCCTGAGAGAAATGGAAATCGCCGAGTCACCATCGAAGAACCACGAAATGCTGATTGAGCTGACCGCGGATGTGGTGGCGGCATATGTCAGCAACAACCCGGTGCCGGCCGGAGAACTGCCTAATCTTATCGCCGACGTTCATGCGGCGCTCGGAAGAGTAGGCGGAGGAGTGGAAGCTCCGCCCGCCGATAAACAGAAGCCGGCTGTCAATCCCAAGCGTTCCGTACATGACGACTATATTGTCTGCCTTGAAGACGGGAAGAAGTTCAAGTCGCTCAAGCGCCATATCATGACCCATTATGGGCTGACGCCGGACCAGTATCGCGAGAAATGGGGCCTCGACGCCAGCTACCCGATGGTCGCGCCGAACTACGCGGCAGCGCGCTCTCAACTGGCCAAGAAGATGGGCCTCGGACGCAAGCGCAAATCACGGTGATCCGATGCGCGCGCCCTAAGTGGGCCGCGAAGAGTGTTCGGTTTGGGACGGCGCCTCGGGGCGCCGTTTCCTTTTGGCGCCATGGCGTGCGACTGGCTTTTCGGGTCTCGCCGCGCCGGGGCGCAACCTGTCGAGCGCCTGTTTGAGCGCAATGTGTCTGTTAAGGTCATAGCTCCAGTGCCGGCGCGCTCCGCGCAGGCGCTCGCGCTCAATCATCCTTTCGAGCTTCAAGACAATCCTGGCGCGAGTGGCGCCTTCCGCCTGCAGTGCGCCGGCAAGATCGAGATGACAAGCGATCTGCAGGGCTGCGAGCTGGCCAGCCTGCAAGGCTGCGGTGTTCCTGTCTCGCAGGAAAGCCGCGATCTCATGCCGAAGTCCGTCCATGCAAAACAATCTCCGCCTGTGGTCGCTCGACTATGGCGGCTGGGGGGCAGACGGGGACAGAATTGGTCGAAAAATGCGTCAGATGTCAGAAAAAAAATAACAAAGTCAATATGTTAGAATATTTTACGTGATTGAATTGTTCGTTGTTTGTTCACATAGCCCTGCGTTGCGCATATAAGAACTTATTCCTATTCTTAACGGGGGAAGGACCAAGTTCCGTGCGATTCACATCCATCGAAAAGCTCGATACGCCAACGGCCGCCACGGCCGCCTGGCGCGGAGTTGCCGACAGCGCATTCACAGGCCGGCCAGGAACGCGCGAGGAGCGCGCGCTGGAGTTGTGCGAGGCGATGATCGACATCGCGGCAGCGCTGTTTAACGTAGCTGGCAAGGACATCCGTCAGCCCGGCCGGTCCAGCCTCGGCGTGTCGAGGGTCAGGCAGGTCGCGATGTACGTGTCCCATGTCGTGCTGAAGCTCAACATGAGCGACATCGGCAGGGCGTTCGGCCGGGATCGCACCACGGTGGTCCATGCGTGCCACCTGATCGAGGATCTCAGGGACGATCGCGATTTCGATCGGATTATCACGACGACCGAAAAAGTGGCGCTGGCGGCGTTCGGCAGCCGGATCGGGCTCTGAGATGAACGGTGCCGCCCCCGCAAGCGCGCGAATCCTGCGCTTCCTGTCGCATGGTCCGGCCGCCGTCGCCGATGCCGTATCGACAGGCAGAATATTGCTGGAGAACGGCAACGGGACGATTTCGGTCGACCGCAACCTTCTCGCGGCGCTGGCTGCTCAAGGCGCGATAGTGCATGGCGCAGGGCGTATCGCGCTGCAACTGCCGGACGATTTCAGGCCCCCGGACAACCACCGCGACATGGCGGTGACCACAGTGGGGTCGGGCGCAACATCCGAGACGGTTGCCGTCAATCACGCGGAATCTCCGCTTGCCCAACTCATGCGCCGGCGGAGCAAGGACGGGAAAAGCTTCCTTACGCAACCTGAATTCCAGGCAGGGGAGCGTCTGCGTTCCGACTACACACGCGGCCAGATCATGCCGAGGCTGGGCGCCAACTGGGTCGCCTGCGTGGCATCAGGACGGCGCGACGGCGGCATCGCCGACCTTACCGAAACGGCGCTGGCCGCGCGCATGCGCGTTGAAAGGGCCTTACAGGCGGTCGGTCCCGAACTGTCCGGAGTGCTGATCGACGTATGCTGCTTTCTCAAGGGCATGGAGGCTGTCGAGATGGAGCGCAGCTGGCCTATCAGGTCGGCCAAGGTGGTTCTGAAGGCAGGTTTGGCGGTGCTAGCCAGGCACTACAATCCCAAGCGCGGTCAGCCGAGCGGGCCCTTCCTGCACTGGGGCGCCGCAGACTACAGGCCGACCATCGGCTGACGCAGTCAACTGGCGCAACTATGCGGTCTGTTTCAATGCGGCTTGCGCGTCGCGCTTGATGCGTTTGACCATGGAGCGCAAGCCGTTTGCCCGCTGCGGGGAGAGATGTTCGTCGAGCCCCAGCTCCTTCAGCACCGCTTCGGCGTCGGTCGACAGGATGTCGCTGGCACGTCGCCCTGAAAAGAGTGCAAGCACGATAGCAACCAGACCGCGCACGATATGCGCGTCGGAATCGCCCCGGAAGTCGATGACTGGATCGGCGCCGCCGCCGACTTCGGTGGTCAGCCAGACCTGGCTGACGCAGCCAGGAACCTTCTGGGCGTCGCTGCGCGATTCTTCGGGAAACGGGGGCAGCGCCGCGCCAAGGTCGATGACGTAGCGGTAGCGGTCTTCCCACTCCTCGAGGAAGGCAAAATCGTCGCGGATTGCCTGAATGCCATGTGCCATCGCCCGCATATAGTCGCCAGGGCGACGAACGTCACGGGAAATGATCGCTTGGCCGACGCCTCAGGACGCAGGCTTGACGCTGCCGGTCGCGACGGAGTCGGTTGAGCGTCGGGGCTGGTCGGACACGTCGACGTCAGCGGCGAGAAGCGCACCCGCGGAAGCGGCCTGCTGCTTGGCGGGTACGCCATTTTCTTCGAGCATCTCATAGGCGATCCGCGCGCTTTCCTTTGCCCGTACGCCGATCGTCTGCATGGCGGCCCTGCCGACGTCGCACACGTCCGGCTTGCGCTCGCAGATGCCGGAGATGTCGTCGACGGCGGCGCGCGCCGCGAAGAACGCCTGGATCGGGCTGACCCCTGATGCGCCGCCGACCGGGTCGAGCGGAAGCGCCAGAAGCACCAGTGAAAACCAGAACGCCATGCGGATCAGGAAGCCCATCGTCAATCCTCTCGTCCGCCGCTCAATTGTGGTGCGACGGTCTCATTGATTGGCGTCACCATGGCACGGCGAGCCCAAGGACGGATTGCGGCGCGTGGCGACATTCGAGGCAAATTTGATTCAACTTTTAGCCATCGGCCTTTGCCACAAATGATGGCCGAATGCCCAGCCCCTGCGACAGTTTTCGTTTACCATTCAATTCATTGTTTTCATTGCGTATTCGATAGCTTTGCCGGTGCCCCGCGTCACCGCCCCGAAACAAGGTTCCGTTTACCATAGCGGCAAACCTTTTCGCGGCACGGGCCGTTCACCCCGATATCCGCCGCCACGGACGCGACAATCGCCCGTTCTTTATTCATTCCTTAAAGGCTGGATGCGAATTTCGGGTTCAACAAAGGTGACCCGCAAAGCGGGCGAATGCGAGTGCGTTGCGTGCGTTTATCTGGGACCAGGACCGGTGATCTGCTTGACGCCGTCGCCGCGCGCTGCGAGCGCTTGGTCAGCGGCTCGGTCAAACACGTCGCGGAGCGCCACAGGCAGCGCAGGCTGATCGGCCTGATGCTTGCGGCACCCCTCCTGGTCGCCGCGCCCGCAGCCATCCTGTTTCCCCCGCTGATCGGCATGCCGGCTACGCTCTGGGCGGGCGCAGCGATCCTCGGCGTCCCGCTGTTGCTGGCTGCGATGGTAGCTGTCAGCGGCAGGACCGGTTTTGCCTCGGCAGGAGCACTGCTCTATGGCGTTGTCACGCTGGCGACCATCGTCGCCGCGGCGGGCGGCGCTTCCTCGCCGGCGGCGCTCGTGCTCGGTGCGCTGGTTTTCGAAGCCTGGTGGACAGGCCGCACCCGGCTCGCCGCGTTTGGCGGCGCCGTCGCGTCGTTGGTGGCGCTGGCCCTGCAGGCGCTGATGGGCGCAGAACTGATGCACGGCGCGGCTGTTCCTGCTGCAGCGGATTGGCTGATCCCGCTCGCCTATCTGGGTTTCGTCCTGCCCAGACTGGCAACTTGGGTGGAGGACAGCGCAGAAGCAACGACCAGCAGAGAAACGCGGCTTGAAGACATCGTCGAGGCGGTGGTCCTGCGGATGGACCTTGCCGGCGAAGTCGCCGACGCCTCCGCCCAGGCGCGCCGCATTCTCGGTCTCGCGCCCCAGTTGCTGCTGTCGAGCGGCCTGTTTGACCGCCTGCATGTCGCCGACCGTGTCGCCTATCTGTGCGCACTGGGCGACCTCAGGGAAGATCAGGGCTTCCGCAGCGTCCACGCACGCATACGCGTGCCCGGGTCAGCAGGAAGCGCCGCAACCGACTTCCGGCCGTTCGTCATCGAAATGATGCGCCCCACGGCCGACGAAAAGTCGATTACAATGCTCGTGCGCGCAGCCGACGCCGTCGAACCGCGCGCGCTGGGCGACGCTGCAGAAAGCAGGGAACTGGCCAGCAGCCGCATCCTCGCGGCCGTCAGCCACGAACTGCGAACGCCGCTCAACTCGATCATTGGCTTTTCCGACATGATGCTGCACGGCATGGCGGGGGTCTTCGCCGACCCCAGGCAGAAGGAATATGTCGGGCTTGTCAGGGACTCTGGAAGTCACCTGCTTTCGGTGGTGAATTCGATTCTCGACGTTTCCAAGATCGAGTCGGGGACCTTCACGACCAATCCGGAGACGTTTCGTTTCGCCGAAGCGGTCGAGGCATCGCGCGCTATGCTGATGCGGCAGGCGGCCGAAAAAAATGTCGACCTCACCGTCGATGTTGCGCCGGAGGTCGGCGAGATTCATGCCGACAACCGCGCGGTCAGGCAAATGATCATCAACCTGGTTTCCAACGCCATCAAGTTCACTCCCGAAGGCGGCGCGGTCAGGATTGGCGCCCATCGCATAGGCTCCCGCCTGCATTTCTGGGTTTCGGACACCGGGATAGGCATTCCGGCCCAAGACCTGACACGAATCGGGCAGCCTTTCGTGCAGGTCGAGAACGACTATACGCGTAGGTTCAACGGAGCCGGACTAGGGCTTTCGCTGGTGAAAGGGCTGGTCGCCCTGCACCAAGGAACCATGTCGATCGAGAGCGAACCCGGTCGTGGCACGACGGTGACGATCAGCCTTCCAGTCGAGCGGCCAGCGCGCGGCTCAAACAGCTCGGCGGCAATTCTTGAAATGACAGGGACCAGATCGAAAGAGGCCCATGATGGGACGTTCCGCAAGATCGCTTGATGCATCGGAGCCGTGGTCCGTGGGCGACGCGGTGGCAACCGTGCTTGGCCTGATAGCCCGCAATCCGACGCTGGTCGGCGGGTCGACCGCGTTCCTGGTGGCGCTGAGCTTCGTGTCGGCCAATGCGCTTTGGTACCAGCCCTACGCTCATTCCGGCGCGTTTTTTGCCACGCGCGACTTTATGCGTCCAGGCGCGCCCGCGCTGCCCGACGAGACGACCATACTGATCGAGCGCCCAGAGCCGGCTGTGGTGATCGAGGGCGATCCGATGGTCAAGAAGGTGCAGCAGACGCTGAGGGACCTCAATTTCTACGGCGGCGACGTCGATGGGCTCTACGGTCCCAACACGCACGACGCGATTGCTTCCTACCAGACCAAGATGGGCCTGACGGTGACAGGCGCCGTTGACGACACGTTGCTCGACCAGCTCGGCACTGGATCGGTAACACCAGTGGCGTTGCCGTCCCCGGCACCTCGCGAGGTCGCTGCAACCGCAGCCCCGGCGTCCACGCCGCCGGTTCGCGACGACCGCATCGCCAAAGTGCAAGTGGGACTGCAGGAATTCGGCAACGAGGCGATCGAGGCCGACGGCCTGATGGGAGCCAAGACCGAGGCGGCAATACGCGAATTCCAGTCGCTGTTCGGATTGCCTGAAACAGGCAATGCCGACCAGGCCGTCTATGCCAAGATGAAGGAAATCGGCCTGATCAAGTGAACTGTCGCCGGCGTTTGCACGCGGCGACGAATGGTCCTAGATCAGCGCCATGCGGCTGACCACTGACT
>JAPLOZ010000086.1 GCA_026400435.1 Hyphomicrobiales bacterium
GTGGCGGGATTGACCCTAGCCTCGATCTTCCGTCCCTCGGCGTCCGTGCCGATGATCTCGTAGCAGCCGTCGTCGACCTTGATCCGACGCACCGTCCAGCCCAGGCCGGCCGCCATCGAGGCCACCGCCTCCCTTGGCTTCCAGTCGGCCATCGGCACGAAACAGTCGTCCTCCGCCATCGCGCCGCCCACGGACAATGCGACAAGCGACCCTATGATCGGCAGGGCGAGGCGCATGGCGTATGTCTCCGTTTACCTGGACTTTCCCCAGATAACGGCATCAAGCTGACGCCTTCCTGAAGTTGGCTATCTTCCTGCTTCAGCCAACCGTCAGGATGATCGGTCATGCTATGTGTGCCCGTGTGGAAAGGCCTGCATGCGAACCCTCTTGATCGAAGACGACGCCGTTCTCGGCGCTGCGGTCCGCGACCAGCTCGCCGGCGACGGGCACTCGGTCGACTGGGTCATGCGCCTCGATGCGGCGCGCGATGCGCTTGCCAGCGCTCCGCATGAACTGGTGCTTCTCGACCTCATGCTCCCCGATGGGCGGGGGATCGTCTTTCTGAAAGCGCTGCGCGCCGCCGGAAACGTCACGCCTGTCATCATCCTGACGGCGCTAGACCAGGTTTCCGACCGGATCGAGGGCCTCAAGGCGGGGGCAGACGACTACCTCGTCAAGCCATTCGATCTGGACGAACTGTCCGCAAGGATCGGCTCTGTCGCCCGACGCTATTCCGGCAACCCGAATCCGATCGTCCGGCTGGGGCAACTGGAGATCGACATCGCGCGCCGCAGCGTGCTGCGGGAAGGCAAGGCGGTTGCACTGACCGCTCGCGAATGGGCCTTGCTGGAATCCTTCCTCGCCAGGCCCGGCCAGTTGCTCTCCAAGTCCCAGCTGGAAGAAAAGCTCTACGATTTCGGCGCAGAGATCGAGAGCAACACGATCGAGGTCCATGTCAGCCGGTTGCGCAAAAAGCTAGGGCCGAAGCTGATCGAGACGGAACGCGGCCTCGGCTATCGGCTGGCGCGCAAATGAGGTCGGTCCGCAGCCTTCAGGCGCGGCTTCTGCTGGCGATTGGCTCGCTCCTGCTGGTGATCTGGTTGAGCGCGGCGTGGGTGACGGCGGTGCTCATGCGCCACGAGATCGAGGAGGTGTTCGATTCCTCGTTGCAGGAAACGGCGCAGCGCCTGCTTCCGCTCGCAGTGCTGGACATCGTCGGACGCGAGGAAGGCGACACAGCCAGCCAGAGGCTGGGCGTGATCCGCGACCACGCCGAACTGTTCACTTACGTGGTGCGCAACGAGAAGGGCGAAATCCTGCTCCGATCGCATGCCGCCGACGTCTCGGCATTCCCGGCCTATGACGGCCCGGGCTTCCGACGCTCCGAGAAATACCGCCTGTACAGCGAGGAGGCGCTGCAGGGCACCATCGTCATCACCGTCGCCCAGCCTCTCGACCACCAAGCATCGATCATCCGCGAGATGCAGATGGTGCTGGGGCTTCCGGTGCTTCTCATGATCCCGGCGGCTTTTGGCGCGATTGCCTTTGCCGTTCGCCAGGGAACGCGTTCGCTTCGCTCGTTCAGGGATCAGCTCGGGACACGCAGCGAGAAGGATCTGGCGGCGGTTGATGCAGTAGGCCTGCCCAGCGAAGTGGCTCCACTGGCCGACACGATGAACGCGCTGCTGGCCAGGCTGCGGTCGGCATTCGATGCCGAGCGCAGTCTGGCTGCCAATACCGCGCACGAGCTTCGCACACCGCTCGCCGGCGCGATCGCGCAGGCGCAGCGCATCGGCAAGGAAACGGAGGAACACCAGACCGCCCAGCGCGCGGCCGACATCGAGGCGACGTTGAAGCGCCTCACGGCGCGCGCCGAACGGCTGATGCAGCTGGCGCGGGCGGAAGGCGGGCGACTAACCATCGACGCGGAGGTGGATCTTCGAGACGCCATCTCGGTCGTGGTGGATGACATCAATCGCACAGGGCGACGCCGCCGGATTTCGCTTACGCTTCCGGACGCACCCGTCGCATCGTCGATCGATCCCGACACGGTGGGCATCCTTTGCCGCAATCTGATCGACAACGCCCTTCAGCACGGAGACCAGGCCTCGCCCATCGAGGTCGCGTTGTCACCAGGCGGAGAGCTTTCCGTGGCGAATGGTGGCCCGCTCGTTTCCGCTGAAAGACTTGCAGCACTCACGGGCCGGTTCGAGCGGAACGGGAGCGTCGGACGTGGCAGCGGTATCGGCCTTTCCATCGTGACCACGATCGCGGACCGGATCGGTAGTCGCCTGGAGCTCCGCTCACCACGGCCCGGAGCAGATGGTGGCTTCGAAGCGCGGATCGCCATCAATGGGGATTCCGGCTCTCCGACCCGGAGCATGCTCAGCTGAGCGGCGTGAAACGATCTCGTCATGCGGCGCAATCGCCTACGATGTCTGGTTTCAGGAAGCGGTAAGTTCTATCTCGGCGGCCGAAATGAGGGCGCTAAGCGGACGTCGACAGAGAGCCTAGCCGTACAATGTTCCAATGGGCGGGTAGACGCAGGCCCGCGCCGCGCTTTCTACTCCGCATAGGTCAGCGCAAAAGTCCGTCACGTTCGAACTCTTCCCAGTCGTGCAGGGTGTGGTAGGCCGCTCCGTCGCCAGGGGCGTGTGGCGCGGCTTGGCGGCTCTTCTTCTGGGCCCGCTTCAGCGCCGCTTTCCCTGCCGCTCGCCGTCTATTTTCAGCGGCTGTCTTAGCATCTGCCTCGCGCCAGACTGTCACCATGTCGCGATCGAGCACGTCCTCGATATGCCGTGGGTCAAACACGTGAAAGGTTATCTTCCGCGCGCGCCCACGAAGTTTCACGGTGCGCCTGCCGGAACTCTTCAAGCGGCCATCCTTGAGCCACCGATACCGTTCGGTTGTGGTGATCGTCAGGATGTCTTCGACCTCGCGCGGAATTACCGGAAGGTCTTCAATTCTATCCAATGTCGTTGACACGGTCGCCGACACACTCTGGAGATCGTCATGAGCCGCGCCCTCAGGCACACGCAACGTCAGCATCCCGTGCTCGAGGTTGAGCAGCTTTCTGCCAACCAGCGGTAACTGCGCACGAACCTCCAATAAAATTCCTTTGGCCCGCACCGACGAGCCAAGTGTCGCGGCAGGTGGCAGCTTCCACTCTGCGACGAGCCTCGTAGAAACATCAATTTTCCGGCGTGCGGGCATGGAAACAGATATGTGTCCTATCCTGTGCGCTTCAACAGGGCGGCCGCTGCAACGCACGGTGCTGCAGCGACGTCATCCGTGCTCGCGCTTCCATGCCGCCTTGGCCGATGCATAAAACTGATCCGCCTCGGCGGCTTTCCAGCGCTCGTAAAAGATCGTAGCGCATTGTGCTTTCTGCGGGTCACCGGTGCCGCGTTCAAGTTCCTTGTGATCCGAGCCCGCATACTTGCGCCCACCCTTGTAGTTCGTGTAGCGGCGCGCCCTGGTGAAACCCATCTGGAGAAATTTTCGAGCCATGTCCGCACCAACAAAATCGTCGACGCTCAAATACTCCTGGAATTTGCGCCATATCGCCTTGCTGCTTTCTTCCGCCTCACCGGGCGTCTTGAACCGCCATAACGGCACCAACTCATCTTTGTAGGGCTGGCAGATCAGGACGCCCTGTTCGCCCCGACCAATACGATAGTGTTCGGGGTGCGACCGGTAATCGATGTCGGGCTTCCAGGCGTAGCTGGCTTTGTCGAAGTTGAGGTAGGAAGGCTTTCGCGGCATGCGAAACAACCTGATTCATGGCAGCGGGTTCCGCAGGCCATTGTGACCGTCCCCCTCCATCTATGGCGCACGCGCTGCCAAATCATGCCTTCGCCCGGCTAGCCCGGCAACCAGCGCTGCCCAGATGTCCGCTTTCCGGGAAAGTTTACAGCTCGCAGTTCGCAGGGTCCGGTCGGGAAGTCTGGCTGGTTTCTTTATGTTCCTGTTCTCGCTGTCGCCTGGCGCTATCGATAGACCGGCGCCACGCTGAACAGGAATTTTGCCATCGCGTCTGACGTGTTTGCAAATGCATGCGCGCAGCCAGCGGGTATGAAAGCGGCATCACCTTCCTTGAGCTCCCACCAATTCGGCTGCTCGTCTGGCAGATGCACGTTCATTCGGCCTGCAAGACAATACATCACCTGGTCGGAAGGGTGCGTGATCAGTTCGCTTTCCTGTCCGGGGTAAAGGTCGACGATTGCGGTCGTCAGCATGTCGGTTGAACAGACGATGCCGACACGCAGCGGCCGTGTCTCACCCACAATTTCGAACAGGTAGTCGCCGGACTTCACCAGTCTGGCACGCGCAGCAACGCCAGGGTCGCCAGACGCATATCGCCCGATGGCCTCGCGAGGACCGTAGCGGATGTCGCTCAGCCAGGGCTGCTTGACCGCATAGGCCTCGATCGCCTCTTCGTTGCGGGGTGTGAGGCTTTCCAGAATCCAGCAGGTTTCCGAACCGAAGTTGTAACCCCAGTGCCAGGTGTTGGGCGGGAAATAGAGGGTGTCCCCCTTTTTCAGGACATGCACTTCACCAGTCTCAGGACAGTGGAACGTGAACTCGCCTTTGAGACAGTGATAAGTCTCCGCCGCATTGTAGTAAGTCTTGAAATTGGGAGAGTTGCCGAACCTGGAACCGACGTTCATTTCGAACGACATCATGTGGATGTTCGGCGAGGATCCATAAATCCAGTCCGATACATATCCAGCTTCCCGGTCGCCCCAAAGAAACCGCGGCGCCGCAGAGGCAGGGATCAACGTGGCTTTGTCGTAGGAAATTCCACGCGGCCCCTGAGGCACAATCTCGTTCATTCTTTCCCACTCCGTCTGCCTGAATTGAGCCGTCTTCGGACGGTCGCCTATCAGGCACCGAAGATCAATCACCGGCCGTTGAATGAAGTCGAATTCTGAGACAATCCACGGCAGATGCTCAAAATACCGCGAGGGATGCGCGACTCAGGGCTCAGGAGGCCCGCGCATCTACCTCGAAAATGGTCTCCAACCCGTCCTCGTCATCCCACTGCTCTCCCACCTCGACGAAGCCGAACTGATCGACGAGTGCTTTTGATGCCAGGTTGTCAGGACTGATGGTCGCTCTGACCGTCCTGATAGATTTATCATCCTGTGCCCACTTGAGGAGCGCGACGAGAGCCGCGCGCGCGTATCCCTGCCGACGGAAAGCTGGATCGACCCTGTAGCCGATCTCCACCATTCCCTCATTATTCGGCGGTCCGTGGAACCCGGCCAAACCGACTGCGACACGATCATCCGCATCAACAATTGCGCGTGTAATCCATGCTGCGGACAGGGGATCTGCCTTTACCTGGAAAGCTCGACGTTGCCAGATACCCCGACATTCAGGGTCGATGAAATAGGGACCCAGGGAGATTGGCGCCGCGATGTTTGCGGCCACAAGGTCCGCGTCTGCGAGCGCACTGAGCGCCGAAAGCGATAGCTGAACAAGGTCTACATTTTTCATCGGCAGCGTCCTGTCAGCTCAGATCCGACTGAGCTTCCTTGCCGACATGGTTGTCCCAACCAACATGTAATTCTGCGACACCCCTGCCCTCAATACGATTCGCAGTTTCGGCTCCGCCCGAAAAATAGAGGCCCGCCAAATTCCCGACGCTCAAGTTACCCCTGACGTTACCCCAAGATCTTGTAAGAGCCGAGCCGCTTGGCCGCCTGCCGATAAGTCGTTGTTTATATGCTATTTTCTTGGTGGGTGCGACAGGGATCGAACCTGTGACCCGCTGATTAAGAGTCAGCTGCTCTACCAACTGAGCTACGCACCCGTGCGTCCGGCGAACCGGAGGTCGCGGCGGATATAGCCACCGCACTGCGCCCTGTCCAGCCCTTAAGCGCCCGATGTCGGAAAAGCCTCGCCGCCGAGACGAAAAGGCTTGGCCGGCTCAATTCTTGCATCTCCAAGACCACGGCGCCCGCCCTTCCCTTCGGGCAGGCATTCCGCAGGGCAGCAGATCACGCGAAAAGCATGCCCTCGGCAACCTTTACGGCGTGGCCGCCGATGCGGACACGGGCCATGCGGCCGCCTTCCACGTCGATCTCCAGCCGGATGCGCGAGGGGCGGCCCATCTCAAAGCCCTGCTCGATCCAGTAGCGCTGCGAACCGTCGACCGGCTTGTCGAAGTGCAGGACGACGCCGGAAAAGGCGGCGGCCGCCGAGCCGGTCGCAGGATCCTCATAGGATGGGTTGCCCGGCACGAACATGCGCGCATGGAACGCGCTTTCGTGGTGGATCGTATCGCGGCAATACACATATGCCGAGGCGACGATGCCCTCGCCTTTCTCCGGCGCCAGTCCCATCCAGGCATTGTTCTCGTAGCGCACGCGCGCCACGACATCGAGGCTGGCGACCGGAACGGTGACGTAGGGCACGCCGGCCGACCACAGGCCGGGGCGGTGGTTCTCGAAGCCGATCTCGTGTGTCGAAAGGCCGAGTGCTGCGCCTATTGCCGTCGTATCGGCGGCGAGTTCGAGCCGCTCGGGCAGCTTTGGCAGGTCGAACTCGGCGAAGGTGGCGCCAACGCCGCGTGTGACGATGCAGCGCACCGGGCCGATCTTCTCCTCCAGCACGAACATGCCGGCAGTGCCATCATCGGCCCCGCGTTCGGCGAGAGCGACTGCCGCGCCGACCGTCGGATGGCCGGCGAACGGCATCTCGTAGTCCGGCGTGAAGATGCGCACGCGGGCGCGATGGCGCGGGTTGTCGGGCGGCAGGATGAACACTGATTCCGACAGGTTGAACTCGCGCGCGATGGCCTGCATGGCCGGCGTGTCGAGCCCCTCGCAATCAGTGACGACGCCAAGCGGATTGCCTGCGAGCGCCGTGTCGGTGAAGACGTCGTAGACGAAATACTGACGGGATTTCATCGGCTTGCTGCCTTGATCAGACGAAACATGAGCGAAAGTTAACTTGCAATCGCTGTCCTTAGGCACGACCTCTAATGCGTAGGAACGTGCGTTCCGGCGCGTAGGGATAGTCGCAACGAAATGGACGCGCAATGGACCAGATAGTCGAACGCGATCGGCGCATTGCCGGTGTTGGCGAAGACGCCACGCCCATTGCAGCCCTGAAACAGCCCTCGGTTGAAGCGGCGCTGGGGCTGAACGCTCGCGGCGCACGCCGGCACGGGCGACGTGGCTGGCTCTATGCGCTGGTCGCCATCGCCATCGCAGCGGTCGGCCTCGGCTACTGGCAGTTCGGCCGTTCCACAACCGAGGTGAGCTACGTAACCGCCCCGGCGACAACCGGAGATATCACCGTCGAGGTTTCCGCCACCGGCACGCTGCAGCCGCTGATCCAGGTCGACATTTCGAGCGAGCTGTCGGGCGTGGTGCGCTCCGTGGCGGTCGAGGAAAACCAGATCGTCAAGAAGGGCGATGTTCTGGCAGAACTGGATACCACGCGCCTTGCCGCACAGATCGACGGCGCCGAAGCCTCGGTGAAATCGGCTGAAGCAAAGGTGATGGAAGCGAAGACGACGCAGACCGAAACCGAGCAGGCATTCACGCGCGCCGAGCAGCTTCTGAAGCGCGGCATGACCTCGCAACAGGCCCTCGACACCGCGATCGCGGCGCGCGACCGCGCGGTCGCCAATGTCGCGATAGCCGACGCCAATCTGGCGATATCAGAGGCGGCCTTGAAGCAGCAGGACGCCGACCTCGTCAAAAGCACCATCTATGCGCCGATCGACGGCATCGTGCTGACGCGTTCGGTCAATCCCGGCCAGACGGTCGCCTCGTCCATGCAGGCGCCGGTGCTGTTCGTTCTGGCCGCCAATCTCGAGAACATGGAGCTTGAGGCGGCAATCGACGAGGCCGACATCGGTGGCGTGAAGGCCGGCCAGACGGCGCGGTTCACTGTCGACGCTTTTCCCGAGCGCAACTTCGACGCTGAAATTCGCGACATTTCGTTCGCGTCGGTGACCACCGAAGGCGTGGTGACCTACAATGCCCGGCTCAACGTCGACAACGGCGAGCTGTTGTTGCGACCGGGCATGACCGCAACCGTTTCGATAGTCACCCGCGAGGCGAAGGGCGTGCTGACCGTTCCCGCATCGGCCTTCCGCTTCAGCCCCACCGCAGCCGCAGAGCGCAAGGCGTTCAGCCTGCGCGACATGTTCGCGCCGCGCATGGGCCCGCCCCGCGACCAGCAGCGCCGTCCCGCCGAGACGGGCACGCGCACGCTCTACGTGTTCAAGGACGGCGCGCCGCAGGCGGTGCAGGTCAAGACCGGCGCAACCGACGGGGAGGCGATCGAGATCGTCTCGGGTCTGTCTGCCGGCGACCAGGTGATCACGGCCGCCGCGACGTCGGGCGGGCAGCAATGAACGTCGCCGTGCGGCAAAAGCCGCTCATCACCTTCGACAGGGTGTGGAAGACCTACGGCAAGGGTGAGGCGCAGGTGCACGCGCTCGCTGGGGTCGACCTGGTCATCGCACGCGGCGATTTCGTCGCCATCATGGGCCCGTCGGGGTCCGGAAAATCGACGGCGATGAACATTATCGGCTGCCTCGATACGCCGACGTCCGGCCGATACGGCTTCCTCGATGCGGATGCCGGCCGCCTGGACCGGGGCAGCCGCGCCACGCTGCGCAATCTCTACATCGGCTTCGTCTTCCAGGGCTACAATCTGCTGCCGCGCACCACTGCGGTGGAGAATGTCGAACTGCCGCTGATCTATCGCGGCGTAGGGTCCTCTCATAGGCGCGACATGGCAATGCAGGCGCTCGCCGATGTCGGGCTGACGGGCCGCGAGACGCATACTCCGGCCGAGCTTTCCGGCGGACAGCAGCAGCGCGTGGCGATTGCGCGCGCCATCGTGACCCGGCCGACGCTGCTTGTCGCCGACGAGCCCACGGGCGATCTCGACACGGCGCGCAGCCACGAAATCATGGAGCTGCTGACGCGGCTCAACCGCGAGCTCGGGCTGACCGTCGTGATGGTCACGCACGAGGCCGACATCGCAAGCTATGCACGCCGCACGATCGGCTTCCTCGACGGGCATGTCGCCTCCGACACGGCCAGTCTGGCGGTCGCCTGATGCTGTGGGAAACCTTCCGCCTTGCGCTTGTCTCGGTGCGTCGCAACGTGCTGCGCTCCTTCCTCACGCTGCTTGGCATCGTTATCGGCGTCGCGGCCGTCATAGCCATGATCACGATCGGGTCCGGCACGACCGAGAAGGTGCGCAACGACATCGCCAAGCTAGGCAGCAACCTACTGGTCGTGCGCGCCGCGCGGCCCGACCGCTCTGGCTCGACTTCTTTCACGCCGAAACAGCTCGACGACCGGGATGTTACCGCACTCGTGCACGGACTTGCCAATGCCAAGGCGATCGCTCCGGCAGCGTCAAAAGCAGTGCGCGTCGTCTACGGCTCGCAGAACGTCTCGGCCGAGGTAACCGGCACCAACACAGGCTATTTCATCGCCCGCGACTGGGGCGTGGCACTAGGCCGTGTCTTCACAGAACTCGAAGTCCGCGGTGGCGCCAATGTGTGCGTGGTCGGCCAGACGGTGCGCAGCCAGTTCTTCGGCTCGGGCGATCCGCTCGGCGAGTCGATCCGCGTCAACCAGTCGAGTTGCAAGGTGATCGGCGTGCTTGAGGCGAAAGGCACATCGGGCTTCGGCCAGGACCAGGACAATGTCGTGATCATGCCGCTGGTTGGCTTCCAGCGCCGCATCGCCGGCGACCGCGATGTCGACTCGATCTTCGTAGCGGCCGCCGACGGCGTTGCGACCTCGACGGTGCAGACCGACATTGAAACGATCCTGCGTGACACGAGGCGCATTGCGCCCGGCGCCGACGACAATTTCGACATCCGAGACATGACGCAGATCGCCGACGCGATGGCCAGCGCGACGACGACGATGACCGGCATGCTGGGCGCGGTGGCGGGCGTCAGCCTGCTGGTAGGCGGCATCGGCATCATGAACATCATGCTGGTGTCGGTGACCGAACGTACCCGCGAGATCGGCATCCGGCTCGCCATCGGCGCGCATGAGCGGCACATCCTGGTGCAGTTCCTGGTCGAGGCGACCGTTCTGTCGCTTCTTGGCGGGCTGATCGGCATCGCGCTGGGGCTCAGCCTGGCGGGCGCCGCGGCAGCTGCCCTGTCGATACCGTTCGCGCCGAGCGCGTCTGTTATTCTGCTGGCCGTCGGCTTTTCGGCGCTGATCGGCATGGTGTTCGGGTTCTTCCCGGCGCTGCGCGGCGCGCGGCTCGATCCCATCGAGGCGCTCCGGCACGAGTAGCAGATGGCGGCTCGAAATCGTCTGATCGCTGCCCATCTGGAAGCAAATTTCGGAGACAGCGATCCTGGGCTCATCGCCAAGGCGCTGTGAAGCGTCGCTCGCTCCAAGGGCATGACGCAATCACCAAAAAGACCGGCATTACCCGCGAAGGGCTCTACAAGGCGCCAAGCACGGAAGGCGACCTAAAGCTATCGACATTCGTCGGCGTGCTGAAGAGCCTCAATCTGCGACTGAGCGTGAAACCGCTGGAAGAGAGCGCCGGTATGGATCGTGCTGACGGTGTGAGCGACGCCGTTTAGTCCACGCCTCCTGAAAAATGCCAGTCGATCAGCGGGGGCATGTGCGGCATGAGGCCTTCCGGTAGATCGCGCGCATCGCGGATCACCACCGGTCCCGCGATCTCGGGATCTGGCTCCGACGCGACGAAGTCCCGGATGCGTGAGGCTATTTCGTCAGCATCCAGGTCTAGGAAATAGCGGCGGAAGATGACGGTGCCGCGTTCCGTAGCAAGCGCGTAGTGACGCTCGTCGCGCCGCACCGTCGAGATGTCGAGCCCGGTTTCCTCCATGACCTCGCGCACCATGTTGTGGTGCGGGTCGACGCAGCCATCGGGAAAATCCTCCGGTTCGAAGGAGCCGGCGGCGAAATAGACGCGGCCTGCATTGACCGTGTGCGCGGCCATGCGGATGGCGACCAGCGCGTTGTCGCGCCCAACAAGCATCGGATGCGCGAAGGCATGGACGGCGGTGCCGGCGCGATCCTTGCGCCAGTACATGAAGGTTGCGTAGCTGACCGCATGGCAGCGCCCGGACAGCCGGGCGCCTGAATAGCCAAGCTCGGAAAGCAGCACGACCGTGCCGTCAAACAGCGCTGGCTTATGCGCCTTTTCGTCCTGCCAGTTGCGGGCGATCGCTTCGGCATTGTCGCGGGCGAAAGGATGCGGTGACGGATCAAGCGTCACTTCGATCCGGTCGACAGGCAGGACGACGCCAGGCGGCAGCGCAAAACGCAACGCCGCGATCCTCAGGCTATATCGAGCGTGACGGCGACCGGGCAATGGTCCGACGCCTTGGGTCGGTCCCAGCCGGTGCGCGGAAACCGCTCGACTTGCTGGCCGGGCGGAAAGGGCGTTCGCCAAGGCTGACCTGCCCGCACGATATCGGGGATCGCGTTGGCGTTGCGCTGCGCCAGCGAGGGCGACAGCAGGATGTAGTCCAGCTGGCACAGATGCCGCTCCTGCGGCCCGCGGGTATGGTAGAGCGTCCAGCGGTCGAGTTCTGGACGACGCTCCATGATGTTCTCGCAAAAACCGCCGTCGAGAAGCACGTTGACCGACGACGTGGCCTCGCGGGCCGGCTCGAAGCTGTAACCGGCAAAGGCATCGCCGCCGATCACCAGGCGTTCTCGATAGTCGTTCATGTCGCCGCAGATCACCCAGCGCTTGCCGCCGGCATGGTCCTTGCCGAAGCGGTCCTCGATGATGCGACGCACGGCCTGTGCTTCGGCGAGCCGGATGGGCATGGTCGCCTGCCGCCCATCGAGCCCGTCGCGCGGGCTGCCCATCGACTTGAAGTGGACGGAATAGATGGTCAGCGGCCGGCCGCCGATCTTGACGTCGATCTCCAGGCAGTCGCGCCGGAAGATGCGCTCGTTTTCGGCTTCGCCAAGCGCTGCAAGCTCCGGCGTGTGCAGGCCGAAATCGGCGTAGGTGATGTGGGCGTGGCTGGTCATCCGGACGAATTCTATCGGCTGGCCGTGCGCGGTTTCGGCGCGCATCATGACGGCGACGTCTATGCCGCGCGAATCGTTGCCCGAGGTGGAGTACTTCTGGCGGTACCCCTGCCCCACCATCTTGAACAGATAGCCGTATTCGAAGGCGTTCAAAGCTTCGAGGTTGTCCACCTCCTGCAGGCACAGGATGTCGGCGCGGCAGGCGGCGATGGCAAGCGCCGTCAACTGACGCATGTCGTCGGCATGCGCGATGGTTCTGGCCTGTTCGAGCAGCCGGTACTCCGCCTCGTTCTCGATCTCGAACAGCGCCAGCGTCCGGTCTTGGCGGAGCTGGTTGCGAAAGCCGGAGTAATCGAACCTGTTCATCAGGTTCTCGACATTGAAGGTGGCGAGGCGCAGCGACATGGCGCGACCTTTGCCCGCAACGAAGTCCGATGACAAGAGCGCCGGGAATCGCTTAGCTTGATGAAACCGAAGCACGAAGCCGCCTAAGGCTTGCCATCCGTGAAGCGCGCTAACGCGTCGGGGTCAAAAAGAAGAAGCGGGGGATCGGCGTGGCCGAACCAACCGACCCAAAGCCACCGCGCGAGCGCAGGCGGCGCGTTCTCAAGGGCGCGTCGATCGTCGGCGGCGTAAACGACTCGGTCGTGCAGTGCACGGTTCGCGACATGCACGAGCACGGCGCGCTTCTCATCATTCCGATGGAAGCGTTCATTCCGACAACGTTTCTCCTTTATGTGCCGATCGACCGGATTGGCTACCGCGCCAAGCTGCGCTGGCGCAGGCACGACCGCTGCGGCGTCAGCTTTTCTGGCACCGAGCCAAAGCCGCCGTGGCTTTACGGATGAGGTTCCACTGCCCGCACAATTGCGGCGCGACCTGATCCGTCTGACGCCTGCCGGCGTATCCATTGCATCAGGGGCTGCGCGCACGCCGATTTCCGCCGCTCGGTCCCGTTGCACCCGCGGGGATGATGCAGATGGACCGGACAGCCCTCGTTACCGGCGCGACCGGCTATATAGCGCGGCACGTGATCGTGCGACTGCTTGATGCCGGGTGGAGGGTGCGAGGCTCCGTACGCTCGCGCGCAAAGGCGGCAGAGGCTATCGCGGCAATCCGCGCAGCGCTCGCCGACCCTGCCGGGGCCGAGCGCCTCGAACTCGTGGAACTCGATCTTGCGTCGGACGATGGCTGGCGCGAGGCAGCGGGCGGATGCGCGGCGATGCTGCACATGGCCTCGCCGTTTCCGATCGCCCAGCCGCGCGATCCCGACGAACTGACCCGACCCGCCGTCGAAGGAACGCTTCGTGCGCTGAGGGCGGCTACGGAGGCGGCTATACCGAAAGTGGTCCTCACATCGTCGATGGTTGCGGTCCAGTATGCCGGGTTCCCCGGAACCAAGCCGGTTTACACCGAAGCCGACTGGACCGATGGCAACGACACACGGTTTACCGCCTACACGCGCTCGAAGACCTTGGCCGAACGCGCCGCATGGGACTATGTCGAAGGCAACGGACGCAAGATCGCGCTGACCTCAATCAATCCGGGCCTTGTGCTTGGCCGGCCGGTTGGCGGCCACTTCGGCACCTCGGTCCAGGTACTCCGGCGCATCTTGGAGGCAAAGGATCCCGCCCTTCCCTCGGTAACCTTCGCGATCGTCGACGTCGCCGATGTCGCGGCCATGCATGTCGCCGCCCTGAACAAGCCCGAAGCAGCCTTCAGACGGTTCATCGCCTCGGCTGGCGACGCGAGTTTCGCCGACATTGCACGCATACTCGCTGCGGCTTTTCCCGACCGCCGCATCGTTACCCGCCAGGCGCCAGATTTCCTCATCCGGATGATCGGCCTGTTCGACAGTTCGGTAGGAACAATCCTTCCCGATCTCGGCAGACGCCTGAACACGTCCAGCGCCGCGGCGCGGGACGTGTTTGCAATCCGGTTCAAGGACATGCGCGAGACGATCATCGAAACCGCTCGCTACCTGTCCGAAAAGGAAAACATCTAGCCGGGCGTTAGTTCTTTGCCTTGTCGACCAGCTTGTTCTTGGCGATCCAGGGCATCATGCCGCGCAGCTTTTCGCCGACCTCCTCGATCTGGTGGCTGTCGTTCATGCGGCGGATGCCTTTGAAGCGCGACGAACCGGCGCGATACTCCTGCATCCATTCCGACGTGAACTTGCCGGTCTGGATGTCGTTGAGAACGCGCTTCATCTCGGCCTTGGTCTCGGCGGTGATGATGCGCGGGCCGGACACGTATTCGCCCCACTCGGCGGTGTTGGAGATCGAATAGTTCATGTTCGCGATGCCGCCCTCGTAGATCAGGTCGACGATCAGCTTCACCTCGTGCAGGCACTCGAAATAGGCCATCTCGGGCGCATAGCCGGCTTCCACCAGCGTCTCGAAACCGGCGCGGATCAGTTCGACCAGGCCGCCGCAGAGAACCACCTGCTCGCCGAACAGGTCGGTCTCGCACTCTTCCTTGAAGTTGGTCTCGATGATGCCCGACCGGCCACCGCCGACGCCGCACGCATAGGAGAGGCCGAGGTCGAGCGCGTTGCCGCTGGCGTCCTGATGGACGGCGACCAGGCACGGCACCCCGCCGCCCTTGAGGTATTCGCCGCGCACGGTGTGGCCGGGGCCCTGGGGGGCGACCATCAGCACATCGACGGTCTTCTTCGGCTCGATCAGGCCGAAATGCACGTTGAGGCCATGCGCGAAGGCGATCGCCGCGCCGTCGCGGATGTTGGGCGCGATCTCGTCGCGATAGATGTCGGCCTGCAACTCGTCGGGCGTTGCCATCATCATCAGGTCGGCCCATTTCGCGGCGTCGGCCACCGACATGACCTTCAGCCCGTCGGCCTCTACCTTCTTGGCGGTCGCCGAGCCCTTCTTAAGTCCGATGGCGATGTCCTTGACGCCGGATTCCTTCAGGTTCAGCGCATGGGCGCGGCCCTGCGAACCGTAACCGATGATGGCAACCTTCTTGCCCTTGATCAGATTGAGATCGGCGTCGCGATCGTAATAGACACGCATGGATACGTTTCCTTCCTGGTTTTGTGTCAGAGCGAGTGGATTTTCGGGCGGGTTCCACCCGCCTCGAAAAGGGTGAAAAACTGGTCGACGGCGTGCTTGGAGTCTCGTTCGATCGCGGCAGTGGAAAGCTTGAGCGGATCACCGAGCAGGACGCGGATCTGTACGTCGCGCCCGACCAGTCCGAAGAAGCTGCGAAACGCCTCCTCCGCGTCATCGAAGGCAAGCAGCCCCGCCGCCCTGCCCGCTTCGAGCAGCGGCTTCAGCCGCTCGCCGATGGCGAAGCGCCCGTTGTCGAGCACGATGCGCCCGAGATTGCTCCTGGCCGACGCGGCATGACTGACGGCGACGCGGTTGAGGGCGATCGATGTGCGGCTGGAAATCACCTTCAGCCAGTTGGCGGCGAAGGCCTCGAGGCTGTCGCGCAAGGCTTCGGCGTCGAGCTTCTGCCGATCATAGTTGCCGGCCCGGACCTTCGACGCCTGCCAGCGCACGGTCGCGGCAAGCAGGCCGTCGCGGTCGCCGAACCATTTGTAGAGCGTCTCCTTGGAACAGCTCGCCCGCCGCGCCACGGCTGTCATGGTCAGCTGGTCGCCGCCCTCGACCAGGAGGTCGAGCACGGCGTCGAGCACCGCCTGCTGGCGCTCGGTGGGAGCTTCGTTCTCGGTTGTCGCGGACACTCTTTTGAACCGTACCGTACGTTACGGTTCGGCTGACTATCCTGAATGCATTTACGCGTCAATGGACTGGCGCCGCCGAAAAAGGCGTCGAAAGCGCAATTGCGGATCGTAGTAGTCGCATAATACCCCTTGCCGGCAAGGCTCTGTTACCTTTCCGCGTGACACTCAACGGGAGGAAAACATGAGCGCCAAGATCCTTATGATCACCGGTGACTACACCGAGGACTACGAAACGATGGTCCCGTTCCAGACCTTGCTGGCCTGCGGCCATCGCGTCGACGCAGTCTGTCCCGGCAAGAAGGCCGGCGACACCGTGGCAACCTCGATCCACGATTTCGAGGGCCAGCAGACCTATTCCGAAAAGCGCGGCCACAACTTCGCGCTCAACGCCAGCTTCGATACGATCAACGTCGCCAGCTATGACGCGCTGGTCGTGCCCGGCGGACGGGCGCCCGAATATCTGCGGCTCGACGAGAAGGTGCTGGCGATGGTTCGACACTTCTTCGACGCGGGCAAGCCCGTTGCGGCCATCTGCCATGGCGCGCAGTTGCTGGCGGCGGCCAAGGTCCTCGAAGGCCGCACCTGCTCCGCCTACCCCGCCTGTCGGCCGGAAGTGGAAATGGCTGGCGGCACCTACGCCGACATTCCCATCGACGGGGCAGTCACGGACGGCAATCTGGTAACCGCCCCGGCGTGGCCGGCGCACCCCGCCTGGCTGAAGCAGTTCATGGCCGTGCTGTCCGCCAGCGGAACTGTCACCGCCAAGGCAGCGTGACAGCGAGCGTCCTTCAATGACGCTTGTATGATATACTCCTGATCCGCATGGAACCGAGGCGCTTCCCGGTTCCATGCCAACCGACGCATCGACCTCCCGGGAGGAGACAATGTGCGAACTTTTCATCAAGGCCGATACGCGCCTTTGGGAATCGACAACCCGCTCGCTCCGGATTGACGGAATGGTCACCAGCGTTCGGCTCGAAAACTTCTTCTGGGCGAAACTCGAGGAACTCGCCCGCCGCGATTCCATGAACGTGGCGCAACTGATCACCAGGCTGCACCACGAGTCGATCGATGCCGGCCACGACCTCGGCAACTTTACGTCGTTCCTCAGGGTTTGCTGTGCGCGCTACCTCGACCTGCAACTGGCAGGCGATATCCCGACTGACACCTCAAGGCCGATCGCCAGCCTCAATGCTCCCGCCATCCTCGGGCGCGAACGCGGAAAATATCACTGAGCGGAGAATCCGCCGCTCCTCCGGCGCCCGGCGAGACCCGCGCTGTCGAACCCGTCGGCAATCGTTCCGCCCATCGGGGTAAGACTGCGGTGCGTGAGCATGCCTTGGCCGTCAGCCAGCGGCGGCGTCGAAACGTGCGCGCGCCGCGCGCACGCGACCGTGGTTGTTCTCGGCCCAATTCAGCACGTGCTGCAGGGAATCGTACATCTGGTGACCCATCTCGGTCAGGCTGTATTCGACTGATGGCGGCTGGGTCGGGAATACCTCGCGGTTGACATAACCGTCGCGCTGCAGGTCGCGCAGCGTCTGGGTCAACATGCGCTGCGAGATGTCGGGAACGAGCCGCCGGAGCTGGCCGAAGCGGTAGGGCTGTTCGGCCAGCGCCATCAGCAGCAGCGAACTCCATTTGTCGAACACCTTCTGCACGACCGCGCGGATAGGGCAGTCGACCAGCCCGCCGTCGCCAGCCCCGGCGCGGTAGATCTCGATTTTCTGGCGCGCCGAGGCGACTCTTGCGTCCATGCCGGTTCCTTCCAGGTAACCTAGTGTCCGGAAACTGCCTTCTTTACAGAGCCGCGCCAATTACCAATTTAGCGCTGCTCTCATTTTGAGAGTGTACCAGAGTTGCAACAACAAGGACACCCGGCATGACCGACACCATATTCGTCACCGGCGCTTCGGGCCATCTTGGCAGCGCAATCATCGACCACCTGCTTGGATCCCAGGGCGTAGCGGCTTCACGCATCATCGCCGGCACCCGCAATCCCGAGAAGCTCGCCAAGCGCGTAGCCAGCGGCGTGACGGTCCGCAAGGTCGATTTCGACGATGTTGCAAGCCTCGAAAAGGCCTTCGCGGGCGCCGGCACCGTGCTCATCGTATCGACCGACGCACTGGACGGCGCCGGCACGCGTCTGCGTCAGCACAAGGCGGCGATAGCTGCTGCCGCAAAGGCCGGCGCAAAGCGCATCGCCTATACGTCGCTACCCGTGCCCGACGTCTCGAAAGTGAGCTTCGCCCCCGATCATCTCCAGTCGGAGGAAGCGATCAAGGCAACCGGCCTTCCCTACACGATCTTCCGCAACAACTGGTATGCCGAAAACCTGTTCATGGCCTTGCCGCAGGCTCTTGCGTCCGGCAACTGGTACACGTCGGCGGGCGGCGGACGCACTGCCTACGTCGCGCGCGACGACATCGCGGCGGCGATCGCCGCAGCGGTCGCAACACCCCCCGCAGCCAGCGTCACCTATACGCTGACCGGGTCGGAGGCGCTGACCAACGAAGAGGTCGCGGCCCTCGCGGAGAAGATCCTTGGAAAATCCGTCGCAGTCGTCCAACTGACCGACGAACAGCTGGCGGGCGGCATGAAGGCAGCCGCCGTGCCGGAGGCGTACATCCCGACCTTCGTTTCGTTCGACGCGGCGACGCGCGCGGGCAACCTGGCCCTGGTAACCAGCGACGTGGAGACGCTGTCGGGCCGCAAGCCCCAGAAGCTCTCTGCGTTCCTTGAAGCGAACAAGGGCGCCTTTGGAGCCTGACCCCTGCGACTGGCCCCGGAGCGCTGGGCTCCGGGGCGAGCTTTCATCGACCGTGCGATCAGATCGCCACCTGGGTGCCGATCTCAACGACGCGGCCGGTCGGGATCTGGAAATACTCGGTCGCGTCTGACGCCGTTCGCGCAAGCTGGATATAGAGCCTGTCCTGCCAGTGCGGCATGCCGGAATTGGCGGCTGGCTTGAGCGAGCGTCGCGACAGGAAGAACGACGTCGCCATGATGTCGAACTTCCAGCCCTGCTTGCGGCAGATCGCCATCGCCTTTGGAATGTTCGGCTGCTCCATGTAGCCGAAGTTCAGCGTCACCCGCATGAACAGCGGGTTCAGCGTCTCCATCGCGACACGCTCGCTCTCCGGCACGCGTGGCCTGTTGTCCGTCACGACGGACAGGATGACGTTGTTCTCGTGCAGCACCTTGTAGTGCTTGTGGCTGTGCATGAGCGCGGTCGGCGCGCTCTGGGAATCGCTGGTCAGGAAGACCGCGGTGCCGAGCACCAGCTTGGGTGGCTTGCTGGCTAGATTGTCGGCCAGGAAATCGAGCGGAATCTCGTTCTTGCGCGTCTTGTCGAACAGAATGCGCGTGCCTTTCGTCCAGGTTGCCATAACCAGGATGACAAGCGCCGCCACAGCAAGCGAGGCCCAGCCGCCTTCCGGTATCTTGAGTGCGTTGGCCCAGAGGAACGCCAGGTCGACGACGGCGAACGGAGCGATGACCGCTGCGGCCAGCCACAGCGGCCAGTTCCAGACACGCCACATGACGACGAAGAGCAGAATGGCGGTGACGATCATCACGCCGGTGACTGAAATGCCGTAGGCCGCGGCCAGCGCGCTCGACGAACCGAAGGCGAGCACCAGCCAGACGACGCCTGCCTGCAGCAGCCAGTTGACGCGGGGCAGATAAACCTGGCCCGACTGCGACACCGACGTGTGCGCGATAGTCATGCGAGGCAGAAGGTGCAGCTGCACTGCCTGCCGCGTGATCGAATAGGCGCCGGTGATGGTTGCCTGGCTGGCGATCACGGTCGCCATGGTGGCGAGCACGACCATCGGCAGCGTCGCCCAGGCTGGCACCATCTCGAACAGCGGCTGTCCCACGGCGCCACCATGTGACAGCACATAGGCGCCCTGCCCGAAATAGTTGATAACCAGCGCCGGGAACACAATGGCGAACCACGCAAGCACCATGGGCTTGCGGCCGAAATGCCCGAGGTCGGCATAAAGTGCCTCGGCACCTGTCACGGCAAGGAACGCCGCGCCTATGACCAGCAGCGCGATGTCTGAATGACTCACCAGGAAGGAAACGGCTTCAAGCGGATTGAGGGCCCATAGCACATAGGGATAGTTCAAAATGTGCATAACCCCGACAATGGCCAGCGCCGCGAACCAGATGGCGGTGATGGGACCAAATACCCGTGCCACCTGGGTCGTGCCGAAGCGCTGCACCGCAAACAGCGCGACAATGATGGCCACGGTGATCGGCACGACGAGGCTGGTCATGGCCGGAGTGACGACCTCTAGACCCTCAACCGCCGAAAGCACCGAAATCGCCGGCGTGATCAAGGCGTCACCAAAAAACAGCGCGGTGCCGACTATGCCCAGGCCAAGCACGATAGGCGCCAGCCGCCCCGCCCTTTGCTGCGCCAGCGCCATGATGGAAAGCGTGCCGCCTTCGCCGTTGTTGTCGGCACGCAGGACAAATAGGGCGTACTTGATGGAAACCACGAGCGTAAGCGACCAGACGATGATCGACAGCACGCCCAGAACATCGGATTCGAGAGGCGGAGCATCCCCGGCGCTTGCCTTGATGGCTTCGCGCAGCGCGTAGATCGGGCTGGTTCCTATGTCGCCATAGACGACGCCAACGGCACCGAGCGCAAGAGCGGCGGTCGTTTCCTTGGGATGTTGGGGGTTTTCAGGGGGAGAGTTGGATGCCTGCGCATCCGGATTGGTGGCAGTCATGAATTGGCCCCTCCTTAAGGAGCGGCGGGGGTTCTACTCTCGCTGCATTGCAGCAACAAATGCTGCTTTGCGGCAACTCAAGCGTCGAGCCATGCGCCGCATGCGCGGCTGAGAAGCCATGAAGTTGGCCCATCACCGGGAGCGGCGCCGCTTCAAATCGCGACCTGGGTGCCGATCTCGACGACGCGGCCGGTCGGGATCTGGAAATATTCGGTGGCGTCGGAGGCCGTGCGCGCAAGCTGGATGTACAGCCTGTCCTGCCAGTGCGGCATGCCGGAATTGGCGGCTGGCTTGAGCGAGCGTCGCGACAGGAAGAACGACGTTGTCATGATGTCGAACTTCCAGCCCTGCTTGCGGCAGATCGCCATCGCCTTTGGAATGTTCGGCTGCTCCATGTAGCCGAAGTTCAGCGTCACCCGCATGAACAGATCGTTGATCGGCTCGAGTGTAGCGCGGTCGGATTCGGGTACGGTCGGCTGCTGCAGGGTGACAACGCTCAAAACCACGTTCTGCTCGTGCAGCACCTTGTAGTGCTTGAGGCTGTGCATGAGCGCGGTGGGTGCGCTCTGCGGATCGCTGGTCAGGAACACCGCGGTTCCGGGCACCAGGTTGGGCGGCTTCTTGGCGAGGTTGCCGGCCAGGAAATCGAGCGGGATTTCGTTCTTGCGGGTCTTCTCGAAAAGATGCCGCGAGCCGCGCACCCAGGTCCACATCACGAGGCACATCATGGAGGCGACGGCGATCGAAACCCAGCCGCCGTCTGCGACCTTCGCGGCATTGGCGAGGAAAAAGCCGGTATCGACTGTTGCAAAAACCGCGGTCAGCGAGATCGCCGAGGCCAGCCTCCACTTCCACCGATGGCGCATGACAATGAAGAGCAGGATGGAAGTGACCAGCATCTCGCCGGTGACCGAAATACCGTAGGCCGACGCAAGATCGGTGGAAGCGCCGAAGCCCACGACAAGCAGCATGACGCCGATCGCGAGCAG
>JAPLOZ010000042.1 GCA_026400435.1 Hyphomicrobiales bacterium
GCGGCGGGAGCCGGCGTCGCACCAGGGGCCGCCTTGGCAGCCGGAGCAGCCTTCGCGCCGCCTGCAATCGCCGCCTGCACGTCGGCCTGCACGACGCGCCCATGCGGACCGCTGCCGGCGATTGAGGCAACGTCGATACCGGCATCCGTCGCAATGCGGCGCGCCAGCGGCGATGCAAAAACGCGCTCGCCGGCCGCGTGCCCGTTGACGGCAGGAGCCGGGGCGCTCGCCGCAGTCTTTTCCGTCTTTGCCGGTTCAGCCTTCGCAGGCTCAGCCTTTGCCGCCTCGGGTTTCGGCGTCGCCGCAGCCTTGGGCGCCTCGGCCTTCTTGTCGGCTGTAGCCCCGGACTTGGCCGCGGCTCCGGCATCCTCGCCGTCAGCCGCGAGGATCGCGATCACCGCGTTGACCTTCACGCCTTCCGTGCCCGACGGCACGACCAGCTTGGCGACGACGCCTTCATCGACCGCCTCGACTTCCATGGTCGCCTTGTCGGTCTCGATCTCGGCGATCACATCGCCAGGCGAAACTTTGTCGCCCTCCTTGACGAGCCACTTGGCGAGGTTGCCCTCCTCCATGGTGGGCGACAGCGCAGGCATGGTGATGTTGATGGGCATCGTTCACTCCCCGAGAAACTTGAAGATGCCGCGCATCACCGAAAGCGTGGCTACAATGAACACCGGCGACAGCACGCCGAGGTTGAAGCTCGTTTCGCTCATGGCCAATGTCATCATGCCACCGGCCGCCTGCGTCTGCATTGCATTGCCGGCAAACAGCGCAACGACCATTGAGGCGAACCCGCTCATGACCAGGAGAACGCCATCGAACCGTCGCGTCAGGGCCCTTACCAGAAGTGAAACCAGCACGGTGGCCAGGACGCACGCAAGGGATATCCAGAATGACGACACCGGCGACCTCCTATCGGTACGTCACCGCCTTGACCGCCTCGATGACTTCGCCGACGTTGGGCAGCGCGAGCTTTTCGAGGTTCGCTGCGTAGGGCATCGGCACGTCCTTGCCCGCGACGGTGATGACCGGCGCGTCGAGATGATCGAAGGCGCGCTGCGAGACCTGGTTGGCGATGAAGTCGCCGACCGAGGACTGCGGGAAACCCTCTTCCACCACAACCAGCCGGTTGGTCTTGCGCACCGATGCGACGATTGTGTCGAGGTCCATCGGGCGGATCGTCCTGAGGTCAATGATCTCGGCGTCGATGCCAAGGCCGCGCAACTCGGCTTCGGCCTTCACGGCGTAGGTCATACCAATGCTCCACGAAACGATCGTGACATCCTTGCCTGTCTTGTGAATGCGCGCCTTGCCGATCGGCAGCACGAAATCGTCGAGCTTCGGCACGTCGAAATGCTGGCCGTAGAGGATTTCGTTCTCGAGAAAGATGACCGGGTTCGGGTCCCGGATCGCTGCTTTCAGCAGACCCTTGGCGTCGGCGGCCGTGTAAGGCTGGATGACCCTGAGGCCGGGTATATGGCTGTACCACGCAGCATAGTCCTGGCTGTGCTGGGCAGCGACGCGGGCTGCGGCGCCGTTGGGCCCACGAAACACGATCGGCGCGCCCATCTGGCCACCGGACATGTAGAGCGTCTTGGCGGCCGAGTTGACGATCTGGTCGATCGCCTGCATGGCAAAATTGAAGGTCATGAACTCGACGATAGGCTTCAGCCCGGCCATCGCAGCGCCGACGCCGACGCCGGCGAAACCATGCTCGGTGATCGGCGTATCGACGACGCGGCGCGGGCCGAATTCTTGCAGCAAGCCTTGCGTGATCTTGTAGGCGCCCTGATACTCGGCGACTTCCTCGCCCATGACGAAGACATCCTCGTCGCGGCGCATTTCTTCTGCCATCGCATCGCGCAGCGCCTCGCGCACCGTGGTCGACACCATCTCGGTGCCTGCAGGGATGTCCGGATCGCCGGCGGCTTCCAGCTTCGGCGCGGCCGGTACTTTGGCGGCTTCAACGGCCGGCGCAGCCTTGGCTTCAGGTGCTGGCGCTTTTTCCGCCTTATCTGCCTTCGCGGGAGCGGCTTCTGCCTCGCCGATGCCTTCGCCTGCCCTGTCCACATCCTCGCCGTCGACGGCAAGGATGGCGATCGGCGTGTTCACCTTCACGCCCTCGGCGCCGGCAGGCACGACGATCTTCGCCAGCACGCCTTCATCGACGGCTTCGACTTCCATCGTCGCCTTGTCGGTTTCGATCTCGGCGATCACGTCGCCGGCAACGATCTTGTCGCCTTCCTTCTTCAGCCATTTGGAGACATTGCCCTCTTCCATCGTCGGAGAGAGCGCGGGCATCAGGATTTCGATAGGCATTGTTCCTCACCCTAACTTATACTTAGGCCTTCGGCCAGATTATGAAGACGGCGATCAAAGGCATCGCTAACACTCGGAGCCACAGCACTATTCCAGCACGCATATTGCCTCGCTCGGCCGCTCTGTGCATTTCCCGCGTCATCGTTACGTTGTCGACCATCCCGAACACCGTTGAAGCCCGCCCCTCTTCGAGCGCCTTTCCTCCGACATCCTGCTGAACGAACACGACCGCGATAACCAAGGCCAGCACGATCAAGAAGAGCCACGGATATGTCCAGCTTGGAATAGCTGGAAAGCCCTGCAGAAACTGCCTGCCGGGCCTCCATATGAGGCCGCAAATTGCGAGCAAAACACAGCCGATTTGCCAAACCCATAAAAACGCAAGTGACGGCACCGCAAGGCGTCCGGGGTCATTTTCCTGGACGTCCATTGTATCGGGCCTCAGTGTACGATGTCGGTCCAGAGCTCGGACGCGTCCGGCTCGGGATCGGTCTGCGCGAATTCGGCGGCGTCGGCGACGATGTCGCGGACCTCCTTGTCGATGGCCTTGAGCGCGTCCTCGCTTGCCCACTTCTTTTCGATCAGGCGCGCCTTCACCTGCTCGATCGGATCGTGCTCGGAGCGCATCTTCTGCACTTCGTCCTTGGAGCGGTATTTGGCGGGATCCGACATGGAATGGCCGCGATAGCGGTAGGTCTGCATCTCCATGATGATCGGGCCCTTGCCCGACCGGCACCACTCGACCGCGACTTCGGCAGCCGACTTTACAGCGCGCACATCCATGCCGTCGACCTGCATGCCGGGGATGCGAAACGACGCCCCGCGATGCGAGAAGTCGGTCTCGGCCGACGAGCGCGTGACAGAAGTGCCCATGGCGTAGCGGTTGTTCTCGATGACGTAGATGACCGGCAGCTTCCACAGCGAAGCCATGTTGAAGCTCTCGTACACCTGGCCCTGGTTCGCCGCGCCGTCGCCGAAATAGGTCAGCGACACGTTCTTGTTGCCGCGGTACCGGTTGGCGAAGGCGAGTCCGGTGCCGAGCGACACCTGGGCGCCGACGATGCCGTGGCCGCCGTAGAAATTCTTCTCCTTGGAGAACATGTGCATGGAGCCGCCCTTGCCCCGGGAGTAGCCGCCGCGGCGCCCGGTCAGCTCGGCCATCACGCCGCGGGGTTCCATGTCCATCGCCAGCATGTGACCGTGGTCGCGGTAGGCGGTAATCATCTGATCGCCGTCGATCAGCGCCATCTTCATGCCGGTGACGACGGCCTCCTGGCCGATATAGAGGTGGCAGAAGCCGCCGATGAAACCCATGCCGTAGAGCTGGCCGGCCTTCTCCTCGAAGCGCCTGATGAGGAGCATGCCGCGATACGCCGCAAGATCCTGATCCTTGGTGAAATTGGCCGGCTTCGGCGCGGCTGGTCCCTGTAGGGTCTTGCTGTCCGCCTTCGATTTGCTAGCGGACGCGGTCTTGGCTGCGACGGCCATTCATCACTCCCTGTTGCTGTCTCTTTGCGGACATTTCGAGGGTGCACACCCCCGCTTTTCACAAGACGCTAGCATGGTCGGCAGCGCCGAACCATGCGGAAAAACGCATGGCAGGCATGCAGGTAACCGTCTCGAATTGCTTGGAAAGTCAACGAATAACCGAATTTCGGTTAATTAGCTGGAAGCGATTCTCGCATGATGACGATCTCGTCGGCCTGCGAGAGATTCAACGCACGCCGCGCCTGTTCGTCGAGCATGTCCTTCTCGAGCGTACCATCGTGCAGCAACTGCACCCTGCGCTCCATGTCGACCCGCTGCGACTTCACGACTTCGAGCCTAGCCTGCAGCTGGACCGCCTCGGCCTCGTAGCGGTATTTCGAGTAGATGCCGTATTCGCCGTGATAGGCGTGGAAGCCGAAATAGGAGAGGAACAGCGCAGAGATGGCCGGGACGATCAGCCGGCCTGTATTCCTCTGCTTGTGATGGCGCGACCACATCGTGCGGCTCCTGTTCCACCCGCAACTCTCGCCCGATTGTACTTAATGGACGGTTAGCGGGGGGAAGGAACGCACCGGGACCTATGCCTTCAGAATGGTCCTACCGGCATACATAGCCTGCTTGCCAAGCTCCTCCTCGATACGGATGAGCTGGTTGTATTTCGCGGTACGGTCGGAACGCGCAAGCGAGCCGGTCTTGATCTGCCCGCAATTGGTGGCGACAGCGAGATCGGCGATGGTGGAATCCTCAGTCTCGCCAGACCTGTGCGACATGACCGCGGTGTAGCCGGCACGATGCGCCGTCTCGACGGCCTCCAGCGTTTCGGTGAGCGAACCGATCTGGTTGACCTTGACGAGGATGGAGTTGGCGACACCCATGCGGATGCCGTCGCGCAGGCGCGCCGTGTTGGTGACGAACAGGTCGTCGCCGACAAGCTGCGTCTTTGCCCCCGCCAGGTCGGTCAGGATTTTCCAGCCATCCCAGTCGTCCTCGGCAAGGCCGTCCTCGATCGAGATGATCGGATAGTCGGCGGCGAGCTTGGCGAGATACTTCGCCTGCGCCTTGGGATCGCGCGTCTTGCGCTCGCCCTCGTAGACATACTTGCCGTCCTTGAAGAATTCCGTCGCTGCACAGTCGAGACCGATCGCAACTTCCTCGCCAGGCTTGAAGCCGGCCTTTTCGATCGAGCTCATGACGAAATCGAGTGCGGCCTCGGCGCTCTTGAGGTTCGGCGCGAAGCCGCCCTCGTCGCCGACATTGGTGTTGTGGCCGGCGTCCTTGAGACGCTTCTTCAGCGTGTGGAAGATTTCCGATCCCCACCGCACCGCGTCGCGCAACGTGGGCGCGCCGACCGGCATGATCATGAATTCCTGGAAGTCGATCGGGTTGTCGGCATGCGCGCCGCCGTTGATGATGTTCATCATCGGCACTGGAAGCACATGCGCATTGGGACCGCCGAGATAGCGGTAGAGCGGCAGCCCCGAGGCTTCCGACGCTGCCTTGGCGACGGCAAGCGACACGCCGAGAATGGCGTTGGCGCCGAGCCGCGACTTGTTGGGGGTGCCGTCGAGCTCGATCATCGTACGGTCAATGTGGATCTGGTTTTCGGCTTCCATGCCGCCGACCGCTTCGAACAGCTCGCCGTTGACCGCCTCGACGGCGCGCTCGACCCCCTTGCCGAGGTAGCGTGGACCGCCATCGCGCAATTCGACAGCCTCGTGCGCGCCGGTGGAAGCGCCCGACGGCACGGCGGCGCGACCCATCGAGCCGTCCTCGAGTACGACGTCGACCTCAACTGTCGGGTTGCCGCGGCTGTCCAGAATTTCGCGGCCGATGATGTCGATGATAGCGGTCATGTCGGAAAATCCCCGGAAATTGGTGCCTTTGAAGCCGCGCCCGTCTTAGTCGATGCGCCGCAAAATTCAATCCGGACAAGCGATTTATCGGTTTAATGCGACGGATTCACGAAATGGAACAGCTTGTCACCAATTGTCAGATTTCAGGGGAAGCCGAAAGCAACGACAAGGTTTAGCCTGCCGCTCGCGCGGGGCGAAACAGAGGGAGTTTCGCCATGTCCGAGTTATCCGGTATTTTGAGTTTGTTTCTGATCGTGGCTGCATTCATGACATCGTGCAGTCCAGAGCCGACACACGGCGGTGCAAGAACGCTGGCGCCGCTGGTTTCAGACTAGCCGCAAAGCAAAACCCCGCCGGTTGAATCCGGCGGGGTTTTTTGCTGGCAATCAGATCGCTGTTGCCTACCAGTAAGGATCGACCTTGTAATACTCGTAGGATGCATCGCGGGCGACCGTTCCGTCGCCCTTGGCGAGATCGTTGATCGAGTATGCCGGCGCCGCCTCGAGCTGCTCCTTGGTAAAGGGCACGACGTAGCCGCCCTTTTCATCGTCATAGTCGAGGGTCGACCAGGGAAGTGCGTGATACTTCTCGCCGATCCCCAGGAAACCGCCGAAGCCGATGACGGCGAACATGATGCCGTTGGACATCTTGTCGAGCATGACGTCCTCGATGGAGCCGATGCGGTCACCGGACGTGTTGTAGACAGCAGTGCCGATGACGCGCGACGCGGTAATCGCGTTGGTATGGCCCGAAGGGGTGTGGGTGTTCATGAATTCATTCCTCGCACTTGTTGGAAGTGCAAGGAAAATGAACAGGCTGCGGGAAGGTTCCGACGATCGCTATTTTGTCTTGGCTATGCGGTCGAGCGCCATCAGCTTTTCGAGCAGCGGTGGCAGATCCTTCAGCGCCACCATGTTAGGCCCGTCGGACGGTGCGTTGTCAGGGTCCTGATGGGTCTCGATGAAGACGCCGGCGACACCGACAGCCACGGCGGCGCGCGCCAGCGTGGAAACGAAGCGGCGCTCGCCGCCAGACGAACCGCCCTGCCCGCCCGGCTGCTGAACGGAATGCGTGGCGTCGAAAATGACTGGCGCGCCGATCTCGGCCAGTATGGGCAAGGCGCGCATGTCCGACACCAGCGTGTTGTAGCCGAAGGACGCGCCGCGTTCGGTTACCATCACGTTCGAATTGCCCGACCCCGTGATCTTGGCGACGACATTCTTCATGTCCCAGGGCGCCAGGAACTGGCCTTTCTTGACGTTGACCACCTTGCCGGTTCTCGCCGCGGCGACAAGCAGGTCTGTCTGCCGCGACAGGAAGGCCGGGATCTGCAGGACGTCGACGACTTCGGCGACAATGGCACACTGTTCCTCGGTGTGAACATCGGTAAGCAGCGGCACGCCAAGTTCGCTGCGCAGATCGGCGAAAACCGCCAGCGCGGCCTCCAGGCCAGCGCCTCGCGTGCCTGCGAGCGAGGTGCGGTTCGCCTTGTCGTAGCTCGTCTTGTAGATGAAGCCGATGCCGAGTTTCCCGGTCAGGTCCTTCAACGCGCCCGCCATGTCGAAGGCATGGCCGCGCGATTCAAGCTGGCAGGGGCCGGCAATCAGCGACAGCGGCGCGTCATTGGCGAATATGGCCTTGCCAATCTTTACGGTGGCATTTGGGGAAATCATCTGGCCTCTCGGGTCTTCTGGCTCGCCATGTGCCTCAATTCCGCCGACCGTTCAAGCACGCCGCGGCTGTCACAAGCGCCTCGCGCCGCTCACTAGGCCTGGTCGACCGCGCCGACACTTTCATGCACATCAGCCAGCCACGACACAAACCGGTCGCCAGGACTGCCCGCGCTGCGCGGTCCCACAAGCCAATAGCCGCGGTCGGGAGCGCGCAGCGGTGGGCCAGCCTTAACCAGAAGGCCAGACCTCATGTAGCCGTCGATCAGCCCCAGCCAGCCAAGCGCCACGCCCTGATGCTCGGCTGCCGTCTGGGCGACCAGCCAGTATGTATTGAAGCGGAAGTCACCCTGTCGGTCGACATTCACGCGGCTCACGCCGAACGCCGCGAAATATGCTTGCCAGTCGAACCATGGCGCCTGCTCGGCAGCGTCGAGATGGATCAGCCTTGACCGCGCGAGGCCGGCGGCTTCGTGTCCCAGGCCATGCTGCGCGAGATAGTCCCTGCTGCAGACCGGCACGACCACCTCCGGCAAGAGCAGGCGGGCGTCCGATCCGAATTCCCGCCGTTCTCCGAAGGCGATGGCGATGTCGCTGTCGCCCATGTCACGCGGCTTCACCCGCTGCGTGGCGATGATCTGGATGTCGATATCCGGATAAAGGGAACGAAATGCGCCCATGCGGGGAATGAGCCAGAGCGAGGAGAAAGCGTAGTCGGTGTGCAGCTTGGCAACTGGTCTCCTCGCCGCCGCCTCGTGCTCCCTGACGAGCGCGTCGGCCTCGTCAACTGCGCGGCGCGCGATTTCGTGCAACCGAAATCCAGGCGCCGTCAATTCGACCCCCTGCCTTTGCCTCCTAAACAGACTGAAGCCCACCTGCTCCTCAACACGGCGGATCTGATAGCTCACCGCCGGCTGCGTAAGGCCCAGCGTAGTTGCGGCGCCCGAGAAACTCCCGCTGCGAACTGTTTCAACGAGAACGCGCATCCAGCCGAGGTCGAGATGGCTTTGTGACATAAAGAAACTCTATGGCAGAGATTGAATTTTAACACGTTTACAGGGCAAACAACAGCCATCTTAATGACCATTCAACAGTAGGCGAACGTTCGCCGGATGGTCGGAGCATGAGACCAAACATCCTCATAGTGATGGTGGACCAACTCAACGGAACATTGTTTCCGGACGGACCGGCTCCGTTCCTGCATGTTCCCAACCTGCGAGCCCTGGCACAACGCTCTGTGCGCTTTGCCAACACCTACACTGCAAGCCCGCTTTGTGCGCCCGCCCGGGCGTCGTTCATGTCCGGTCAATTGCCAAGCCGGACGCGCGTCTATGACAATGCGGCCGAGTTTGCCTCGGACATTCCGACATTCGCGCATCATTTGCGCGCCGCCGGATACCAGACGTCCCTCTGCGGAAAGATGCACTTTGTCGGGCCGGACCAGTTGCACGGTTTCGAAGAACGGCTGACGACCGACATCTATCCCGCGGACTTCGGCTGGACGCCAGACTACACGCGGCCGGGTGAACGCATCGACTGGTGGTACCACAACCTGGGCTCGGTCACCGGGGCGGGGGTTGCCGAAACCACCAACCAGATGGAATACGACGATGACGTCGCACATCACGCGGGCAGCAAACTCTATGAACTGTCGCGCGGACACGACAAGCGCCCGTGGTGCCTGACCGTCAGTTTCACCCACCCGCACGACCCATATGTCGCGCGGCGCAAATTCTGGGACCTTTACGAGGACTGCCCTGAACTCGACCCGGCGATCGCAGCGTTGCCGCCCGGAATGCTGGACCCGCACTCGCAGCGCCTGCTTGAGGCCTGCGACCATGGGGCATTTTCCATCTCCGCCGAAGATATTCGCAAGGCGCGGCGCGGCTACTTCGCCAACATCTCCTACATCGACGAGAAGATCGGCGGGTTACTCGACATACTGAACCGCACCCGGATGGCCGACGACACGGTGGTGGTATTTTTGTCGGACCACGGCGACATGATCGGTGAGCGCGGCATGTGGTTCAAGATGAGCTTCCTTGAGGGTTCGGCGCGCGTTCCCCTGATGATCATGGCGCCAGACTGGCAACCCTCCCTTGTTTCGCAGCCGGTATCGACTCTCGACCTTTGCCCGACGCTCGCTGCAATGGCCGGCGTTGACATCGGCAGCGTAGCGCCCTGGACCGACGGCCAGGATCTCTCACCCCTGGTAGAGGGCAGCGGCTTACGCGCCGCCGTACCGATGGAATATGCGGCCGAGGGTTCCGAGACGCCTATGGTCTGCCTGCGAAGCGATCGGTTCAAGCTTATCGTCTGCGCAGGCGAACCCGACCTGCTTTTCGACGTCGCGGCAGATCCGCATGAGCGCGTGAATCTCGCGGACGACCCTGCCCATTCCGTGGTCCTCAAGGCGCTGCGCGATGAAGTGCTGGAGCGCTGGGATCTCGCGGCCTTTGACGCAGCCGTTCGCGAAAGCCAGGCGCGCCGTCACGTAGTCTATCGCGCTCTGCGCAACGGCAACTATTTCCCCTGGGATTACCAGCCGCTGAAAAAGGCGTCGGAGCGCTACATGCGAAACCACATGGATCTAAACATCCTGGAGGAAAGCCAGCGGTTTCCGCGTGGCGAATAGCAATCAACAGAAAAGGGAACTGGAGAAAGACATGGGAAACCTACGCACTCGCATCGTCCTGGGAAGCATGGTTGGACTGATGGCAGCCGGCCCAGCGCTCGCCGGTGATCCGGAAACCTGCAAGGCCGTCAAGCTGTCCGATGTCGGATGGACGGACATCCAGGTCACCACGGCGCTGGCGTCGACCGTTCTTGGCGCGCTCGGCTACCAGCCGGAAGCAAAGCAGCTGTCCGTGCCGGTCACATTCTCCGCACTGAAGGACAAGGACATCGACGTATTCCTCGGCAACTGGATGCCGGCGCAGACCGACGCCATCAAGGAATACACCCAGGATGGCTCGATCGAGGTCGCCGGCCAGAATCTGGAAGGCGCCGGTTTTGGCCTTGTGGTGCCGGACTACGTGACAGCCGAGGGCGTAAAGAGCCTCGCCGATCTCGCCACGGTAGCCGACAAATTCGACGGCAAGATCTATGGCATCGAAGCCGGCGCGTCGGGCAACCGCATCATCCTCGACATGATCGCCGACCCGAAGAACAATCTGTCAGGCTATGAACTGGTCGAGTCTTCGGAAGCTGGAATGCTGACGCAGGCCGAGCAGATGATCAAGGACAAGCAGTGGGTCGTGTTCCTCGGCTGGACGCCGCATCCGGTCATGGGCGAGATGAAGATCGACTATCTCGGCGGCATGGAGAGCAGCGGTTTTGGCGGTGCGCAGGTGTTCACCGACGTGCGCAAAGGCTATCCTGCGGAGTGTCCGAATGTCGGCAAGTTCTTCACGAATCTGAAGTTCAACCTGTCGATGGAAAACGCGATGATGGACTCTGTCATCAAGGGCGGCAACCCGAACGATGTTGCAAAGGATTGGCTGAAGGCAAATCCGGACGCAGTGACGCCATGGCTTGACGGCGTGACAACTTTCGACGGCGGCGACGCTGCTGCGGCAGTAAAGGCTGCACTGGCCGGCTAGACCGTTGCTCAGGCGAGCGGCCTGTCCGCTCGCCTGGCCTGCTTCAGCCGCAGCGCTTCCTGGCCGCGGCGAACGTTCACGACTGTGGCGCTGCCTCGACGAGTTGGAATACCTCGATCTGCTCGTGGCGTCCCTTGGCAGTGGCTGCGCCCAACGAACGGAAGGAGATGCCGTCGAGATCGCCCGCCTTCTGCTTGACGGCCGCGCTGACGAGTATTGCGGTGCCGAACTCCTTGTTCATGCCTTCAAGGCGCGAGGCGACGTTTACGGTGTCGCCCATGGCGGTGTACTGGCGGCGATCCTCCGCGCCGACGCTGCCGACCACGGCGACGCCGGTGTGAAGGCCGAAACGGGTTATGAGCTCCGGCCTGCCGTTGCGGGCATTCTCGGCGTTGAGCTTATCGATGGCCAGCTTGAGCGCGAGCGTGCAACGGCAGCCGTCCGCGACGTGGTCGGGGTTTTCAGCGGGTGCGTTCCACATCGCGTAAATGGAGTCGCCGAGATACTGTACGATGACGCCGTTGTGGCGTTCCACGATCACATTCATCGCCTCGAAATAGACCGATAGCATGTCGACGACCTGCTCGGGAGAATGCCGCTCCGAGATGGTCGTGAAGTCGCGGATGTCGGTGAAAAGCACGGTCACCTCGCGCTTGACCGCGGCGCCTGCGGCGGCCTGCCCGGAGGCCACGATCTGGCGCACCAGTTCGCGCGGGACATAGACTGCAAAGGTACGGATCGCGCCGCGCGCCGAAGCAAGCGCACGACCCAGCATGTTGATTTCGCTGATCAGCGAACGCCTGACGGTCCAGCCTTCGAGGTCGAGATTGCCGATCTGGCTGGCGTCGTTGGCAAGCGCGACGAGCGCACGGCTGATACGCCGCGAGATGAACAGGGCGACTGCGATGCCCGCAAGCACAAGGGCGGCCGCGAGGGAGAGCGTCTCTTTCAGCAGCGAAGTGCTCTCCGCCGTAAAATCCTCGAGCGGCGCCACCAGCACGATGCGATAACCCTCAAGCAGTTTTGACACGCCGAAAGACGAAACGCGCGCCAGCCAACGCTTATCGCCGACACGGAATTCGATCGGGGGAGCGTCCGGCGCGGCAGGGCCGTTGTCGAGCAGCCGCTCAGCGGCGAGGAATACGGGATCGGAAGGCGCCATCGTCGCGCGGGCGACTAAACTGTTGGCCACTTCCGCAACAAGCGCGGGATCGTCGTTGGCGGCCAGCGCGTTGTGCGGGCTTCCGGCGACCGACAGGCCGTCGACGATTCCTGCCATCACCTGTGGATCGGAGTGTACGATGAGCCTGCGATCGCCGTCGAAGATATAGCCGACAGAATGCGGAGAAACCGCCTGATCGAGAAGCATGTGGCTGATTGTATCGAGGAAAACGTCGGCGCCGATGACGGCTCCCTTGTCTCCAGTCATGGTTCCGGCGAGCGTCAGCGTCAGCGCCTGCGTGCTTGCCGATACGTAGGGGCCGGTCGAAACCGGTTCCGACGCGCGGATTGCGGCCCGGTACCATGGTCGGCGCCGCGGATCGAAGTCGGTCTCGCGAGTGGGACCCATGCCGATCTGCCGGCCCTGGTCGTCGAGAAAGTACCATGTCGATGCCGCTGGCCCGTCCGGCGGACGCATGACGACGCGCATGCCAAACACCGCTTCAGGAGGAGCCGACACGGCCTCGCGCCAGCGCGCGCTTCTGGCGGCCCGCATGACCTGGAAAAACGCGCCGTCCGGATAGCCGACATACACGCCGTCCAGATTCGGCGAGCCTTGCAAGGCGCGGACCAGGAATTCACGCTTTGCGTCAAGATAAGCCGGCGGGCCGGCAGTCAGCGACGGAAGCACCGCGCCCATGGTGACGACGGAATGGCCGTCGCGGAACAGGCTTTCGTAGAGGTCCACCGTGTTTCGCGACAGGAGCCGCATCTGGTGCTCGGCGGAGTCCAGCGCCGAGTGGCGCCCCTCCTGGAAAGTGAGCCACATCAGCGGGACCGAAATCGCCACCAGCAAAAGCACGATGATGACGCTGAGGTGGACGCGCAATGGCCTGGTCCAGCGCCGCAGCCGCTGTTCGGAATCTGCCTGGGCCAGCGCACCGGCAGCCGGCTTGACTTCAGTGACCTCGCTCAAGAGCGCTCCTCCCGATACCATGGCCTGCATAGCACGGATGCCCGCCTCCGGCGCAGCGGACGCATGCGGCCAACTAGCTGGATCCGACCGCTTCAAAGGCGAACACCGCCCCCTGCCCCGGTGCGGCCGCGACGGTGATGCGATCGCCGGCGGCTTCGTGCTGAACGGCGCCGGCATTGAGCAGCGCCTGGACACGGCGGATGTCGGCAACACCGAACAGGATGCCGGCGAGCCGCAGGCCGCTGTCGGGCGTTTTCCGCTCACCGTGGCCCGGCCGCACGAGAATATCGGCATTGGACATCGGCAGGCGCAAGCCGCCGTCCGGCGTGGCGATCGGATGCACGCAGCAGACCAGACTCAGGAATTCGGCAAAGTCCGAGGGTTCGCGTGCTGCAAGGACCACTGCCTTGATTCGCCGTACGCCATTTGCGTGTGCTTGAAGGGTCGCACGGTCGACAACCGGGGCGTTGACGCGTTCGCAGGTGAAAAAGAAGGCTTCGGGCGAACGCGCGTCTGCTGCGAACGCGAGCTTGAACGTGGCAATGTCTTCGTGCCCGGAAGCGTCGACGAAGGGGCGCGAGAAATTGAGCTGGTCGCCCGCCGACACGCCGGATCGCGTGAAATCGCGGTGGTCGGCATCCGCGTCGCCTGTGCCCAAGACGAGCCCGGAAAAACCTTCATGGCCCGCTAGATCGCGGTAGGCGGCGTTGCGCACGGTGAAAACGTTGCCCAAGCGCGAAGCGGCCGCCGCACGTGCGGCGTCGGCGATCGCCAGCGGTTCAAGATAGGTATTGTCGGCGAAAAACACGCAGCAATTCTGGGTGCCGAAAGGGTGCATCGCGTCTGGAGCGACGGTGAAGCCGAGCAGGCTGAGCCGTGCCCGCGCGACCGCGAGATCGGCGGTCGGCAACACGCAGTGGTCGACAGGGCGGGCGCCCGCGCTCAAACGAGCCGGCTCTGCTCGACGGCCGCGCCGATGAACGAGGCGAAAAGCGGATGCGGGTCGAGCGGGCGGCTCTTCAGTTCGGGATGATACTGAACGCCGATGAACCAGGGGTGGTCGGGGTACTCGACCGTTTCGGGCAGCACGCCGTCCGGCGACATGCCGGCGAATACTAGGCCGCATTCCTCAAGGCGCTGCTTGTAGTCGACGTTGACCTCGTAGCGGTGGCGGTGGCGTTCGGAGATCGCGGTATCGCCATAGATGGCGGCAATCTTGGACCCCTGCGCCAGCCGTGCGTCATAGGCGCCGAGACGCATGGTGCCTCCCAGATCGCCGGTTTCGCGGCGCTTTTCCAGCATGTTGCCCTTCAGCCATTCGGTCATTAGGCCGACCACGGGCTCGTCGGTCTTGCCGAACTCGGTCGAGGAGGCGTGGTCGATGCCGGCCAGCGAACGGGCAGCCTCGAGGCAGGCCATCTGCATGCCGAAGCAGATGCCGAAATAGGGAACCTTGCGCTCACGGGCGAACTTGGCCGCCAGGATCTTGCCTTCGGAGCCGCGTTCGCCAAAGCCGCCCGGCACCAGGATACCGTGGACTTTCTCAAGCCACGGAGCGGGATCTTCCTTCTCGAATATCTCGCTCTCGATCCACTCGAGCTTGACCCTGACGCGGTTTGCCATGCCGCCATGCGACAACGCCTCGATCAGCGATTTGTAGGCATCCTTGAGGCCGGTGTACTTGCCGACGACCGCAATGGTGACTTCGCCTTCCGGATTGTGGATCAGGGACGAAACCTTCTGCCACGCTTCCATGCGCGGCTTGGGCGCCGGCTCGATGCCAAAGGCAGCGAGCACTTCCGAATCCAGACCCTCCTTGTGATAGGCCAGCGGGACGTCGTAGATATGCGCGACGTCCAGCGCCTGTATGACGGCGGATTCGCGCACGTTGCAGAACAGCGAAAGCTTGCGGCGCTCCTCCTTCGGGATCGAGCGATCGGCGCGCACCAGAAGAATATCCGGCGCAATGCCGATCGAGCGCAATTCCTTGACGGAGTGCTGCGTAGGCTTGGTCTTCAACTCGCCTGCGGCCGGAATCCAGGGCATCAGCGTGAGGTGAACATAGACGGCGTTGTTGCGCGGCAAATCGTTGCCGAGCTGGCGGATGGCCTCGAGAAACGGCATCGCCTCGATGTCGCCCACCGTTCCGCCTATCTCGCACAGCACAAAGTCGTAGTCGTCATTGCCGTCGACGATGAAATTCTTGATCTCGTCGGTAACGTGCGGAATGACCTGGACGGTTGCGCCGAGATAGTCGCCACGCCGCTCGCGCTCGATGATGTTCTTGTAGATGCGGCCGGTGGTGATGTTGTCGGCCTGATTCGCGGAACGGTTGGTGAAGCGTTCGTAGTGGCCGAGGTCGAGGTCGGTTTCCGCGCCATCTTCGGTGACGAACACCTCGCCGTGCTGGTACGGGCTCATCGTGCCGGGATCGACGTTGAGGTAGGGATCGAGCTTCTTGATCCGGGCGCGGTAGCCGCGCGCCTGCAGCAGCGCTCCGAGAGCCGCCGCCGCTATGCCTTTGCCAAGAGATGAAACCACGCCGCCGGTGATGAAAACATATCGCGCCATGGGAGTCGGTGCTTAGCGACGGCCACCTGATTCCGCCAGCGAAAACTTTTCAGGCCAACGCTTTTCCACGTCGACCGACGGGGCACACACCGTTGCAAACAAAAAAAGCCGGCGCGAGGCCGGCTTCCTTTTGTCAGAGTCAAGCGCCTCAGAGCACAACGACCTGAGTGCCGACCGGCACGCGCTTGTAGAGATCGATGACATGCTCGTTGATCATGCGGAAGCAACCGTTCGACGCATCGGTGCCGATGCTCTCCGGCGCGATGGTGCCGTGGATGCGCAGATGGGTGTCCTTGCCATTCTGGTAGAGGTAGATGGCGCGCGCGCCGAGAGGGTTCTGTCCGCCGCCCGGCATGCCATCGGCGTACTGACCGTATTTCTTTGGATCGCGTTCCTGCATTTCCTTCGTCGGAATCCAGCGCGGCCATTCCTGCTTGTCTCCGACCTTGACCACGCCCTTGTATTGCAAGCCCTCCTTGCCGACCGCGATTGCGTAACGCCGCGCCCGGTTCGAACCCTCCACCAGATACAGGTAGTGCGCCGACGTATCGATGACGATCGTGCCGCGCTCGTATCCGCCGAACTCGACCGTCGTCGGCACAAATTCCGGCCTCACCGAGAACGGCTTTTTCGACGCCTTCTGCTCCATCGCCGCGTCCAAGGCACGGGTTTCGGGCAGCATTGATGCCTTCGGGACAACTTGGCCGCCGAACAGGCCTGCAAACAGGCCGGTCTGCTTGGGGGCGGCCTGGACCGCCGCCTCGCTGCGCAGTTCGGTGTTGTTGCCGGTTTGCACCACTTCCATCGAGACCAGTTGTGCGATTTCGGCCTGATGCGCCGCTTCGGCGGCCGCTGCAATTTGAGCCTGGCGCTCCTGCTCGGCGCGGATTTTGGCGAGCCGGAGCTCTTCTGCGGCCTTGGCCTTGGCTTCCGCCACCTGGCGACGCTCCTCGGCCGCCTGCGCAAGCTTTATCTTGCGCTCCTCGGCGGCCTTCTCACGCGCGATCTTGCGCTCATCGGCCTCCTTGGCGAGCCTGATCCTGCGTTCTTCCGCCGCCTTCTCGCGTTCAGCCACCAGCTGCTCGTGCTCGATCTTGGCTGCTGCCGCCTTCTTTTCCTTATCGGCCTTTGCAAGCGCCAATTTCTTCTCGCGCTCGGCCTTGGCAGCGGCGAGCTGTTTGTCCTTTTCGATCTTGGCGGCAGCAAGCTGCTTGTCTTTGTCAGCCTTTGCCTTGGCCAGCTGCTTGTCTTTTTCGGCCTTCAGCTTCGCCAGCTTCGCCTTCTCGGCCTTGGCGGCGGCAAGCTTCGCCTTCTCGGCCTTGTCCTTGTCGGCCTGCGCCTTGGCAGCCTGCTTTTCCTTTGTGGTCTGGGGCTTTGCGGCCGTCTTGGTGCTCGACTTGGTCTTGGTGTTGGCGGCTGTCTTCTTCTTTTTCTTCAGCGCGTCTTCCTCGGCCTTGGTCGCCGTCTGGACGACGGCGGAAGCACCAGCAACCGGCGATGCCGGCACGGGTTGGGCGGCGAAGGCCGCGGCGCTGACCAAGAGGCTTGCACCGAAGCCCAGGAAAATGAGGCTGCGAAACTGCATGTTAAATATCCCGAATGATGGCACCCCAGCCGGCCGGCGGCGGGCAAAGAGCTGACTCTCTCATGTCGACCGAAGAGTGCAACTGGCTGCTTTATAAGGCATTAACGACGCGACGCTCAAGCTAGCCCCGGCACCACCATCAATCGATTCTTCGTGAACGCTCCGCATTTGCGCGGACTGTGTTCAATGGAACACAGATCGCGGCGGAAAGAAGGCACGCCGGCCGGGCGGCAGCCTCCTACTGGTTCGGAACTTGCGGGACCGCAGGCTGAGCGGGGGCTGCGGGCGCATCCGCGGGAGTCGCGGCGCCGGCTGCAGGTGCGGCCGGAGCAGCATCGCCTGCGGGCGCTGCAGGCGCCGAGGCGTCGGCCGGAGTTGCCGGCGCGGGTGTACCGCCAAGCTTGTCGAGCACCCCGCCCTGGCCGCTTTCCTGGACGGCAGGCTGGCGATCGAGAATGTCGAGCGGATGCGCGCCGTAGCGTGCAATCAACGAGAGGCCAAGCGAGGTCGCGAAAAAGGCGGCGGCAAGGATTGCGGTCGCACGGGTCAGGGCGTTGGCGGCGCCGCGCGCCGTCATGAAGCCGGAACCGCCGCCTATGCCAAGTCCGCCACCTTCGGAGCGCTGCAGGAGCACCACGCCAACAAGCGCGAGCACAACCATCAAATGGATGACGATGATGACGGTTTGCATGTATCCACCCAGCGGAAATCTTGCGGACGCGCGGCAGCGACCTTTGAAGGAAGGCGGCTCTTACAATGCTTTCGCGGCATTTCCAAGCCCGTGCCGAAATATGGGGCCGGAGGCTGGAATTGCAACGCCGCGCCCCATGGCAGGGCTCTTCTCTTGCCAAAACCGCGCAATCTTCTACTCATGTGCCCAAACGTCATGCCAGCCGCCAAAGTGATCGGCCCACTCAATGCCTTTCGTCCCGACTTCGGTCCGCGGCCCCTTCTTCATGCTGACAGCGACCTGTTCCTACGTCATCAATGACACGATGATGAAGATGGCCACGGTGGGGCTGCCGCCCTACGAGGTGCTGTTCCTGCGCGGTTTGGCGGCACTCCTCTGGGGCATGCCGATGCTGTTGCTGCTTGGCTACCGTGCGCAGATGCATCTGATGTTCGAGCGGCGTGTCCTGACGAGGAACTTTTTCGAACTGATCGCCATCCTCTGCTACGTCGTGGCATTGGCCAACATGCCGATCGGCGACGCTTCGGCGCTCGGCCAGATTACTCCGTTGCTGGTCCTGCTCGGGGTTTCAATCCTGTTTCGCGAGAAGATCGGCGCAACGAGGCTCGCGCTGATCATGATCGGCTTCGGCGGCGCGCTCATGGTAGCGCAGCCAACCATGCAGGGCATATCGATCTATGCGCTGCTGGCGCTTTCGAACGCTGTGTTCTGCGCCGCGCGGGATATTGCGGGCCGGCGCGTTGCAGGCCACATTCCAGGCATGATCGTCGCCATATCGGCAGTGATAGTGGTTCTGGTGGGGGCCGGCGCCGTGCATCTTTTCTCGGAAACCTGGGTCGCCCCCGGACCCCGTCACCTCATGCTGCTCGTGGGCGCCGGTCTGTTCCTGATATTCGGCCACTTCTTCATCTTCATGGCGTACCGCATCGGCCCGACTGGCAGGGTTGCGCCGTTTTACTACACATTTACGCTCTGGGCGGTCATTTCAGGCGTGATCGTCTTCAACGACCTGCCCAACGCACTGGCGCTGTGCGGCATAGCGCTGGTGGTAGCGAGCGGCCTGACAATCGTGATGCTCGACGAACGCAGGCGACGACTTACCTTGGTGGCCTGAGCAGCCCGCGTCAGTCAGATGGATCGATAAGCTTCGGCAATGCCTAGGAAATCGCTGGCCTTGAGGCTTGCGCCGCCAACCAGCGCGCCATCGACATTGCGTATCGAAAGCAGTTCGACTGCGTTGGCGGGTTTGACCGAACCGCCATAGAGAAGCCGGATCTTTGCCGCTTCGGCGCTCAGCAATTGCTTGAGTTCGGCGCGGATATGGGCGTGCGCCTCGGAGACATCGGCGGCCGTCGGCGTGAGGCCTGTGCCGATCGCCCAGACCGGCTCATAGGCAATGACCGTGTTGGCGGCCGAGGCAAAGCCGGGCACAGAACCGGATATCTGACGCGACAAGATGTCGAGAGTTGAGCCCAGCTCCCGCTCGGCTTTCGTCTCGCCGATGCAGATGATGGCCACCATGCCCGCACGCCATGCGGCTTCGGCCTTGGCGCGCACCAGCGCGTCGGTCTCCGCGTGATCCGTGCGGCGCTCCGAATGGCCTACAATGACGTGGCTGGCACCGGCGTCCTTGAGCATCTCCGCAGAAATGTCGCCGGTGTGGGCGCCGCTCGGGTCGGGGTGACAGTCCTGGCCGCCGATCTTGACCGGAGTCTGCTTCAACACCTCGACGGCATGGGCAAGGAGCGTGGCGGGAGGGCAGATGAGCGCATCGGTTTCCGCGTCGAGACCCGACATGAAGCCATGGCCGATGGCGCGCAGTTCGTTCAGCGAAGCGCTTGTGCCATTCATCTTCCAGTTGCCGGCAACCAGCGGACGAACTCCTGGGGTCATCGGTCAAACTCCTTCGGAAACGCTTCGGCCGGCTACCGGCCACCGGACGCCTTCCCTATCAAAATCAGGCCACAAAGCAATCGACAGTGTCCACGAAGGGCGCTATTGCGCTTCGTTGCGACTGAACGCGCGTCACGGCCTGCGCGCAAGACCGGGATTTTATATGCTTTCCGCACTTCGAAATGCCGCCGGCACATGGGTGGCAAAACTGCTGCTGATAATGCTCGTCCTGAGCTTCGCGGTCTGGGGGATTTCCGGCTCGCTGATCAACGGCTTCGGCGGCATCTCCGTCGTGACTGCCGGCGAAACCTCGGTTTCGCCGACCGAATACAGGCTGGCCTATGACCGGCAGGTATCCGTCATGTCCCAACAGTACGGCACCAGGCTTACCCGCGAGCAAGCCAAGGCGCTCGGAATCCAGGACCAGGTGCTCGCGCAGCTGATCGCAGGCGCTGTTCTCGACGAGCAGGCAAATGATCTTCGGCTTGGCCTATCGCAAGACAAGCTCGCTGAGCTGACCATGTCCGATCCGGCCTTCAAGGGTGCCGACGGACGTTTCAACAGGCAGCAATTCGAGTCGGTGCTGCGCCAGGTCGGCATGCGCCCGGAGGACTATCTGCGAAATCGCGGCCAGGTCGCCATTCGCCAGCAGATCGTCGAGGCCGTTTCCGACGGGCTCAAGGTGCCGGATACCTTCCTGCGCGCCGTGGCCCTCTATCGGGGCGAAGACCGGACGGCGGAATATCTCGTGCTGCCGAAGTCGATGGTGGAACCCATCGAGGAACCTGCCGAACAGGCGCTTACGACCTATTTCGAGCAAAACAAGCAGACATATGCCGCGCCAGAGTATCGCAAGCTCGCCTACGTAAGCCTCGTGCCGGAGGCAATCGCCGACGAGAAGGCAATCAGCGACGACCAGGTGAAGGCCGACTACGAGAAAAACATCGATCATTTCACCACGCCGGAGACCCGTACGATCGAGCAGATCGTGTTCGCCGACAAGGACCACGCCCAGGCGGCGCTCGATTCTATCAAGGCTGGAGCGACGTTCGATTCGGTCGCCACGGCGCAGGGCAAGACCGCCGCCGACACGCTGCTGGGCAGCTTCACCAAGGACAAGGTGCCCGACCCGGCCGTAGCCGAGGCTGCCTTCACGCTGCAGGAAAACGAGGTGAGCCAGGTCCTCGACGGCACTTTCGGCTCCGTGCTCGTGCGGGTCACCGGTATCACCCCGGCGGTCGTGAAGTCGCTGGCGGATGCCTCGCCCGACATCCGCAAGGAACTGGCGCTGGTCGAGGCCAACCGGGTGCTGCTCGACGTCCACGACAGCTACGAGGACAGCCGCGCTGCCGGGGATTCTTTGCGCGAGGCTGCTGCCAAGCTTGGCTTGGTGGTCGCGACCGTCGATGCGATTGATCGGGCCGCGCAGCGTCCCGACGGCACGGTCGTCAATGACCTTCCGGAGTCCAAGGATCTGCTCGACGCGGCGTTTCAGGCCGAAACCGGTATCGAGAACCCGCCGCTCAACGTCGGCAGTTCGGGCTTCGTGTTCTTTGAAGTGGAGAACGTCACCCCTGCCCGCGAACGCGCGCTCAGCGAAGTCAAGGACAAGGTAGCAGCCGACTGGAAGGCCGCGGAGGCGACGACGCGGCTGGCCGCAAAGGCCACCGATGCCGAAAAGCGTCTGAAGGACGGCACGCCACTCGACACGCTGGCCACCGAACTCGGCCTCGAAAAGCAGACCAAGCTCGGGCTGAAGCGCGAGGCGGACGATGGGGATTTCGGGCGCGCAGGCGTGGCGGCGATATTCGGGCTGCCCGAAGGCGGCACGGGTCTGGTAGCTGCGCCCGATGGCGATGCGCAGATCGTCTTCAAGGTGACCGAGGTGTTCGAGCCGGCCGGAGCGGACGCAAGTTCGGTGCCGGAAGACGCACAAAAGTCTTTCGCTTCAGGCATGGCCGACGATCTGCTGGACCAGCTTGTCGCCAAGCTGCAAGGCGAATACGGCGTGACGCTCAACCGCGCCGCGATCGATCAGGCGCTGGCATATTAGGACCGCCATGGCGACGCTCAAGGATCACATCGCAAAGGTCGCGGGCGGCAGCCCGCTCTCCTACGATGAGGCGCGCGAAGCGTTCAACATCATCATGTCGGGCGAAGCGACGCCCGGCCAGATCGGCGGCTTCCTGATGGCGCTGCGGGTTCGCGGCGAGACGGTCGACGAAATTTCCGGCGCGGTCAGCACGATGCGCGCAAAAATGCTGGGCGTTGTGGCTCCGCCAGGGGCCATCGATATCGTAGGGACCGGCGGCGACGGCTCGCACAGCCTGAACATATCGACCGCCTCGGCCCTGGTGATCGCCGGTGCCGGTGTGCCCGTCGCCAAGCACGGCAACCGCGGGCTCTCCTCGCAGACCGGCGCGGCCGATGTGCTGACGGCGCTGGGGGTCAAGATCGACCTGGCCCCTCAGGAAATCGGGCTCTGCATCTCGGAGGCCGGCGTCGGGTTCATGTTTGCGCCGGCGCATCATCCGGCCATGCGCCATGTCGGCCCGACGCGCGCCGAACTCGGTACCCGCACCGTCTTCAACCTGCTTGGGCCGCTGTCCAATCCAGCGAGCGTCAGGCGGCAGGTGGTCGGCGTTTTCGCACCCGAATGGATCGTGCCTGTCGCAGAGACATTGAAGGCGCTGGGGACGGAACGCGCCTGGGTGGCGCATGGCGACGGCTATGACGAGATTACCACAACGGGCGAGACGCAGGTGGCGGAACTCATCGATGGCGAGGTGCGCAATTTCACGCTTACGCCCGAGACCGTCGGACTGAAGCGGTACGAAAAAAAAGAACTGCGCGGCGGGGACGCGGCATTCAACGCCGCGGCAATGCGAATGCTGCTGGACGGCGCGTCGGGCGCCTATCGTGACACCGTTCTGATGAACGCCGGCGCCGGCCTGGTCGTTGCCGGCAGGGCTCCATCGTTCGAGGACGGCATAGCGCTGGCGACAAAGGCGATCGATAGCGGCAAGGCGGCGCAAGTGCTCGACCGGCTCGTCGCGATCTCGAACAGCTGAGCCATGGCCGACATTCTGAAAGCGATCGAGGCATACAAGCGCGACGAGATCGCCGCGGCCAAGTTGCGCGTGCCGCTGGCCGAGGTCAAGGCAAGGGCGCGCAACGCCGACCGGCCGCGCGGGTTCCTTGCCGCGATCGGGGCAAAGCGCGACGCCGGAGGCTTCGCGCTGATTGCCGAGGTCAAGAAGGCCAGCCCATCCAAGGGGCTGATCCGCGCCGACTTCGACCCTCCAGCACTCGCGCGCGCCTACGAAGCTGGCGGAGCGGCCTGTCTGTCGGTGCTGACTGACGCGCCGTCGTTCCAGGGCGCACCCGAGTTCTTGACTTCCGCGCGTGCCGCCACCGGCCTGCCGGCGCTGCGCAAGGATTTCATGTTCGACGCCTATCAGGTGCACGAGGCGCGCGCCTGGGGGGCGGACGCCATCCTCATCATCATGGCAAGCGTTGATTTGGATACGGCAAAGACGCTGGAGGACACCGCCAACGAGCTCGGCATGGACGCGTTGATCGAAGTGCACGACGAGGCCGAGACCGAGCTGGCGCTCAAGCTTTCGTCGCGGATGATCGGCATCAACAACCGCAACCTGCGCACGTTCGAAACGGCATTGGAAACCTCCGAACGGCTGGCGAAGCTGGTTCCCGCCGACCGGCTTTTGGTCGGCGAAAGCGGCATCTTCACGCATGACGACTGCCTGCGGCTCGCTCGGGCCGGCATCGGCACGTTCCTCGTCGGCGAGAGCCTGATGCGGCAGGCCGATGTGACCGCCGCGACAAAGGCGCTGCTCAAGGGCGCGCCCGCCACGCTGCAGGCCTGAAGGTGGCGAGGAAACCTAGCGTTCTCACCGGTTCCAGCCTCACCCATCTGGGGCGCGACGGCAAGGCCGACATGGTGGATGTCGGAGCCAAGGCCGAGACCGAGCGGACCGCTATCGCCGAAGGTTGCGTGACGATGCGCGCCGAAACGCTGCAAATCATTCTGGAGGGCAACGCCAAGAAAGGCGATGTGCTAGGAACCGCGCGGATTGCGGGCATCATGGCCGCCAAGCGGACGCATGAGCTGATCCCGCTCTGCCACCCACTGCTTCTGACAAAGGTCGCGGTGGACATCGAACCGGACGAAACTCTGCCGGGTCTGCGGGTCACCGCGCTGGCTCGCGTGACCGGCAAGACCGGCGTCGAAATGGAGGCGCTGACTGCCGCATCGGTCGCCTGCCTGACGATCTAAGACATGGCGAAGGCGGTGGACCGCGCAATGGTTATCTCGGGCGTCAGGCTGGTTGAAAAAACCGGCGGCAAATCCGGCGACTACAAGACCAGTCCCAGAGCTAGGCGATGAGCGGCCTGTTGCCGGTAGACGAGGCGCTGGCGCGGCTGCTTGATGGCGCTGCGCCCCGTGGCCACGAGACCGTGCCTGTCGCCGAAGCCGCCGGCCGTGTTCTTGCCGGGCCGTTGAAAGCGCTGCGCACGCAGCCGCCATTCCCGGCTTCGGCAATGGATGGTTATGCGGTGCGGGCCGAGGACGTGGCCAGCGTCCCGGTGACGCTGGCACTCACCGGCGTTGCCGCAGCCGGACGGATGTTTGCAGGCAGGGTCGGCAAAGGCGATGCCGTTAGAATCCTGACCGGCGCACCTGTGCCGGACGGCGCCGATGCAATCGTGATCCAGGAGAATGTCCGCAAGCTCGGCGACGACCGGATCGAGGTGCTTGAAAATGCCGCAGCGGGGAGGCACATCAGGCGCCGCGGCCTCGACTTCCTGGACGGCGAAACCTTGCTAGCGGAAGGCCGCGTACTCGATCCCGCCGCGCTGTCTCTGGCTGCCGCGGCGAACCATGCCACGCTGCCGGTCGTGCGACAGCCCGTGGTCGCGATCATCGCGACCGGCGACGAACTTCTGCCGCCCGGCAGCCTGCCCGGTCCCGACCAGATCATTGCGTCCAACGTCTATGGCGTGGGGGCGATCGCGAGGATGGCAGGCGCCCGCGTGCTGGATCTCGGTATCGCACCGGACCGAACCGACGCGATCTCGACGCTGGTCACACAGGCGCTCGACGAAGACGCCGACATCGTCGTGACGCTCGGCGGCGCATCGGTCGGCGACCACGATCTCGTGCAAGCCGCCTTGACCGGTCTTGGCATGAAGCTCGGGTTCTGGAAGATCGCGATGCGGCCGGGCAAGCCGCTGATGTTTGGCCGGCTCGCGCGAGCGCGCTTCATCGGGCTCCCGGGCAACCCAGTGGCCAGTCTCGTTTGTGCGCACCTGTTCATCGCGCCGCTGGTGGCGCGGCTTGGCGGCCGGCCGCATGAATACAGGACCGCGAACGCGGTGCTCGGTGCGCCGATGGCCGCCAACGACCTGCGCCAGGACTATGTTCGCAGCGCGCTCACCCACGGCAAGGACGGACTGGTGGCGACGCCTTTCGAAACACAGGATTCGTCGATGCTGAAAGTGCTGGCCGCTGCCGACGGACTGATCATCCGCGAGCCATTCGCGCCGCCTGCCCGCACAGGCGACACCTGCCGCGTGCTTTTGTTACGCTGAACAAAACGTCAACGCATTCATTAAAATTTAAACAGTTGCGGAACACAACTGGAACAGATAGTGTTTGTTCTGGTTTTGTTTGGATTTCGATCCAGCGACGTTTCGGGGGACTGCCGAATGCTGACGCGCAAGCAACATGAACTTCTCCTGTTCATCCATGAACGGCTGAAGGAGTCGGGCATTCCGCCTTCCTTCGATGAAATGAAGGAGGCTCTCGACCTTGCGTCGAAGTCTGGCATCCACCGGTTGATTACGGCGCTGGAGGAGCGCGGTTTCATCCGCCGCCTGCCCAACCGCGCGCGTGCGCTGGAGGTGCTGCGCCTTCCCGATTCTATTGCGCCCGGCCTCAACGCCGCGCGAAAGTTCTCGCCGAGCGTCATTCAGGGCAGCCTTGGGCGCTTTCCGGCCGACACGGCGCGAACGCGTGCGGCAAGCAATGACGACGACGCAGGCGCCGCCGTGGCGATCCCGGTCATGGGACGCATTGCCGCCGGCGTGCCGATCGACGCCATACAGCACAAGACGCACGCGATCATGGTGCCGCCGGAAATGCTGTCGGGCGGCGAACACTACGCTCTCGAGGTGAAGGGCGATTCGATGATCGAGGCAGGCATCTTCGATGGCGACACCGTCATCATCAGGAACGCAAGCAGCGCCAACCCGGGCGAGATCATCGTCGCACTGGTGGACGAGGAAGAGGCGACGCTGAAGCGCTTTCGCCGCAAGGGCGCATCCATCGCGCTTGAAGCAGCCAATCCGGCATACGAGACGCGAATCTTCGGGCCCGACCGGGTCAAGGTGCAGGGCAAACTGGTCGGCCTGATCCGGCGTTACTGAGCCTGCTCGACGGCTGGCCGAGCCGGCATTGGCGGCTGGTCAGATGTCGGTGGCGATTTGGCTTCGTCCGCCGATACCAAATCCGTGGGGCGGCGATAGGGCGGCAGGCCGCGTGCCGCCCGCGAGAAGCGGCGCTGTTCGTGCCATGGCCGGAATGGCTGGCTGATGGCGTATTGAATTGTCGCCTTGATGCCCGGCACCTCGACACCAGAGGCCTGGGCGACGCGTTCGCGGCTCATTGACGCCGGTGCGCCGGGGAACGTGATCGAGGCGCTGCCTCGCAGCGCCAGGTCGCGGCTGGTGACCACGAGCACATCCTTCCAGCGGCAAAGATCCTGGGCCGTCGCGTCATCGATCACGATGACATCTGCTATTGCGCAGGCATCGATCGCCGCCTGCGGGTCGAGTGCGTGGGCGACGACCGCGCCGGACGGATGACGCGCAAGGCAAAGCCCCTCGGAACATGCGAAGCGTCCGGGCTCCAGTGCAGATATTTCTTCGAGGCCGTTTGCGGCAACCGGCTGCGCCATCCCCGCGCTGCCCTCGCCAGGAACGGCGGCCCCATCCGGCTGCTTCACGCCGGCGACACGCTCCTGTTTGCCCTGCGGTCCGACGATTTCGGGGGCACGCATTGCGCGCTCCCAGTCCTGGACGGTGAACGCGTTTGGCCGTGCGCGGTTGACCGCCATATGCGCCCCGGCGGTATTCAGTCCGACCAGACGACCGTCCTCCGACACGAACAGGTCCGGCATTGGCCGGCCGATCAGGAGCGCGAGGCCGACGATGGCGATCGGAACGGCGGCGATGCGGAGCCATGTTGTTGCGACTGTCGCAACGATCAGCGCCACGGTCAGGACCGCGACGGTCGCTCCTGGAATGAGGCCGGTGGAGTCGGTTGGCGTGCGCTCGGCAAACCAGCGTGCGATGCCTATCGTGGCGGAAAGCCCGAGGCCCATGACCTGAAAGAACGGCCCGTCGAGGCCGAACGGCATGGCTAGCGCGCCCAGCACCGCGAATGGCATGACAATAAAGGAAACGATCGGCATGGCCGCAAGGTTGGTGAAAAGGCCGAGCGTTGGCATCTGCTGGAAATGCCAGGCTGCGTAGATGGCCGTCGCTCCGCCGGCAACGATCGAGGTGAAGGCGAGACCGACAATCCCGTAGGCGACCATGCGCAACAGCCGACCGGGCAAAAAAGCGCTGCCGGGCGGCTTGTGCCCCCGGTCCGCACGCCAGTCGCTCCATGCCGCGTAGCCGCCGACAAGCGCGGCCGTCGCCGCGAAAGACATCTGAAAGCTCGGGCCGACGACTTCGTGCGGCGATACCGCTATGACCACGATGGCGGCTATCGCGAGATTGCGCATGGTAAGTGCGGCACGATCAAACAGCACGGCGACCAGCATGACCGCGATCATGATGAAACTGCGCTGCGCCGCCACCTCGCCGCCCGACATGAACAGGTAGCCGGCAAGACCGACCAGTGCGAGCGCCGCGGCATACTTCTTGACTGGCCGGCGGGAGGCAAACTCCGGGAACAGCGCGAAGCCGGCGCGCAGCAGGCCCATGATCGTGCCGGCGACCAGAGCCATGTGCAGGCCGGAGATCGAGATGATGTGGTAGATGCCGGCGCGGCGCAGCGCTTCGTTGACGTCCTCGGGGATGCCAGCCCTGACGCCGACCACAAGGGCTGCCGCGATTTCCCCCTCGGCTCCACCTATGCTTTTGCCTATCCGCCCGGCGATCGCAATGCGGGCACGCTCCACGGCCGCACGGAAGCCCGCAAGCGGCGGCGGCGGGCCAGCACCGGCGACCGTTTGGGGACCCTGCAGGAAAAAGCCGCTGGCGCCGATCCCGTCGAAATAGCTTTCGAAGGAAAAATCGTAACTGCCGGGCCGGACCGGCCCCGATGGCGCCATGAGGCTGACCAAGCCTGCGACGGCTGCGCCAGGCATGACGCCGTCCGGTATGCGGCGCGCCGAAACGCGAACCCGCTTGGGCGCATAGCGCAGGACTGGACGCTCGGTGGCGGTGACGTCGATCGTCAGCCGCACGCGTCCGTTGGCCATTCGCTCGACCTCGACGACGCGGCCTGACAGCCGCGTCGTGATTTCGCCGCCGAGCATTTTCGTTCCGGCAAGCCAAGTCTCGGTCTTGGCAAGGAGGGCGCCGCCAACGCACAGCAGCGCTCCCACGATCGCCATGTTCAGCGGCCTCCTGGCGCGGGAAGCCAGAGCACAAGCACACAGGAACAGAAAGCCTGCAACCAGGGGCAGCCAATCCGGCTCGGCCGCCAGCGAGAAATAGACAAGCGCTCCAGCCGACAGCACTACGGGGACCAGCAGGAAAGCCACTCCCCGGTCGAATTCGGCAGCCACAGCCAGCTGAAGCGCCCGGCGGATGGCTGCACGTGGCGGCGGTGAAAGCCGCAGAATGCCACGCGTATGTGACAACGCGACAGCAAGCGCATCGGACCATCCCTGGCGTGAGCGACCCGGAGAGCCAGGTTCGGCGGGCGATGCGCGAACCGCCGGTTCGGCGACCGCCAATGGCGCCGCGACGCCAGCCATGGTGCGAAAATCGAATGGCGCGGCGTCGGCAGCGAACTGCGAGCGTTCGCTTGCGCCTTCACGCGTTCTGGTATCCACCATCCCGGTACCCATCCGACTGCCACTTGCACGGCAGGCGACCTATGCTACATGAACCCCGACTTTTATCCACCGGCCGGCTTCGAGCGGTCTTGAACCCGGGCGCCATTGCCGCCCGCTTGCCGGCCGCCGCAGGGAAAACAATGTCCGATACCGTAATCACCCGCTTTGCCCCCTCGCCGACCGGCTATCTTCATATCGGCGGCGCGCGCACGGCTCTGTTCAACTGGCTCTACGCGCGCCACACCAAGGGCACCATGCTTCTGCGCATCGAGGACACCGATCGCGAGCGTTCGACAGAGGCCGCAACGGCCGCGATCCTCGACGGCCTCTCTTGGCTTGGCCTGCACTGGGAAGGAGACCCGATCTCGCAGTTCGCGCGCGGCGAACGCCACCGCGAGGTCGCCGAGGAACTCGTGCGGCTGGGCAAGGCCTACTA
>JAPLOZ010000066.1 GCA_026400435.1 Hyphomicrobiales bacterium
AGCCGGCGTTCAGGCGGTCCGCCGAAGTGATCGCCAGCAGCCCGACGCCGCCGCGATCTTCGCTCATCAGCCCGACGGCCTCGATTGCCTGCGGCGCGACCGCGCCCTGATAGGCGACGACGACCCTGGCATCCGGGCCGGGGCGTCGCAGCCAGTAGCCGCCATTGACGATGTCGCTTTCGAGGTCTGGCGTGATGGCGCGGATCGGCTGTTCGACCGGGCGGGTGGAGAGGCGCAGATAGAGCGAGCCGCCGGTCTCGTCGCGCAGCCAGCTTCGCTCGGACTGCACGGCGTCGCCGTCGCGCTGCATGTAGTCCAAAGCGAAACGCATTATCACCGCAAGTTCGTCGACGAAGGCGGGCTCATAGGCAGCAAGGCCGTCCTGCGCCATGCCGATCAGCGGTGTCGCTATCGACTGGTGGGCGCCGCCTTCCGGCGCCAGCGTCACGCCCGAGGGCGTCGCCACGAGCAGGAAGCGCGCGTCCTGGTAGCAGGCATAGTTCAGGGCATCTAAGCCGCGCTGGATGAACGGGTCGTACAGCGTGCCGATGGGCAGCAGTCTCCTGCCGAAGATGGAATGGGAAAGGCCGAGCGCGGAGAGCAGGATGAAAAGGTTGTTCTCGGCGATGCCGAGTTCGATGTGTTGTCCCGAAAGCCCGAATTCCCACTTCTGGGTCGAGGCGATCCGCTCGTTGCGGAACGTATCGGCGAGAGACTGCCGCGCGAACAGCCCGCGCCGGTTGACCCAGGGCCCGAGATTGGTGGAAACGGTGACGTCGGGCGACGTTGTGACGATGGCATCGGCGAGCGCCCCGCCGGCCCGCGCGATCTCGTCAAGGATCCGGCCGAAGCCGATCTGGGTGGAAACCGCGCCCTTGGCCTCGGCGGCCAGCCGCTCGGGCACCGGAATGCGCTGTGCGTGCCTGCGCCGCGGGCCTTTTGAAGCAAAAGGCACGCCCTGGAGAAAGCGTTTCAGTTCGAGTTCTGGCACGGAGAGACCTTCGAACGGATTCCATTCGCGGCCTGCGGCGACGCCCATAGTAGTCTGGAATGCGGACAGCTGGTCCTTTGTCATCAGGCCGGCGTGGTTGTCCTTGTGGCCGGCGAGCGGCAGCCCAAAACCCTTGATCGTATAGGCGATGAAGCAGGTTGGCCGGTCATTGCCGCGCGCCGTTTCGAAGGCGTCAACGAGCCCAGGCAGATCGTGCCCGCCGAGATTGGTCATCAGCGCGCCGAGTTCCTCATCCGAACGGCGTTGAAGCAGTGCCCCGATGCCGGGCGCCTCGCCGATTTCGGCCATCAGCCGCTTTCGCCAGGCTGCGCCGCCCTGAAAGGTCAGCGCAGAGTAAAGCTGGTTGGGGCAGGCGTCGATCCACGCCCTCAACGCGCCGCCACCTGGCTCGGTGAATGCGGCCTGCTGCAGCGCGCCGTATTTCAAAACGACGACGTCCCAGCCGAAATTGCGGAAGATGCTTTCGAAGCGCTCCCACAAGCCTTCGCGCACGACGGCGTCGAGGCTCTGGCGGTTGTAGTCGACAACCCACCAGCAGTTCCGCACGCCGTGCTTCCATCCCTCCAGCAGCGCCTCGAAGATATTGCCCTCGTCCATCTCGGCATCGCCGATCAGGGCAATCATCCGGCCCTCGGTGAGGGTGTTGTCGCGCGCGCCGAGATAGTCTTGCACCAGCGACGCAAAGAGCGTCTGGGCGACGCCGAGCCCTACCGAACCGGTGGAGAAATCGACATCGTCGCCATCCTTGGTTCGCGACGGATAGCTTTGCGCACCTCCAAAGGCGCGGAATTTCTCGAGTTTCTCGCGCGTCTGGTTCCCAAGCAGATACTGGATCGCGTGAAACACAGGGGAGGCGTGCGGCTTGACCGCCACCCGGTCCTCGGGCCTCAGCACTTGGAAATACAGCGCCGTCATGATTGTCGCCAGCGACGCCGACGACGCCTGGTGGCCGCCGACCTTCAACCCGTCGACGTTTTCGCGCAGGTGGTTGGCGTTGTGGATCATCCAAGTCGAAAGCCACAGCACCTTTTTCTCGAGTGCCGAAAGCGCGTCCAATGTCTGCGTTTCCAACGATGCCTCCGGGTTGACGTTTCGCGGAAGCGTAGTGCAGGATGGTCGCGAAAATCAGCCAATTTTGGCGAATTGCTGAGAAACTATTGGCTAATTCAGCCACTTCGGCAACCAGGAGTGATGTTCTGTGCCAAAACGGAAACTGGACGACATCGACAGGAAAATCATTGCCGCGCTGCAGTTGGACGGACGGATGACCGCGCAGCAACTCGCCGATCAGGTTGGCTTGTCGCCATCGCCTTGCGCGCGGCGGGTCCGGCTCCTGGAGGACATGGGTGTGATCACTGGCTACTCGGCGGTGATCGACCAGGACCTCGTTGACCTGCCGATTTCGGTGTTTGCTTCAATCAAGCTCGAGCGCCAGCGGGAGAACGAACTTGAACGATTCAATACCGCCATTGGTCGCTGGCCGGAGGTGGTCGACTGCTACCTGATGACCGGCCAGCGTGACTATCTTTTGCGGGTTGTGGTTCGTGACCTGCATGCCTACGAGCGCTTCCTGAAGGAAAAGCTGACCCGGCTGGACGGCGTATCATCGATCGAATCGAGTTTCGCGCTGGCGCAGATCAAGCGATCGAATCGGCTGCCGGTCGAGGCCTGAGAATTTTGGCTGAGTTAGCCGTCGCGATCGCCGACATGCTGAACGCCGGTGATCCAGTTTCGACCGCAGGTCGTATCTCGGTGAGATAATGTTCGCGAGGGCAAGCAATGACAAGATTTTCAGCAATGTCTGCGATCGCGCTGGCGCTTTTCCTGACGCTCTTGGCGGGAACGTCGCACGCCGTTTCCCGCTACGTCTCGACAAGTCTGACCTGCGCCGAGATCAAGGCCAAGATACAAAGTGAGCGGCAGGCGATACTTGCCTGGAACGACCCAAAGACCAATCTTCCCCGCTACGGCCTCTACATCGCAAACCGAAGCGTTTGCCTGCCCGGAAATGGGACCGATCGCGTTTACGTGCCGGCCAAAGACAAGAAGTCGTGCATGGTGAAACGCTGCATGCCTCTCGACCTGCAGCCTTGAGCCAAGGTCCGATGGGACGATCCGCGTCGCCAGGGGCTATTTCCGCGCCGGATCCAGGAAACCTCGGGGGCTGCCGGTTGCGTCAGCCCCCGGAAGGCAATCATGCGGCCTTGGCCATCTCGTTCGCCGAGGCATCTGCAAGCCCGGTCAGCGCTTCGTCGGTCATGGACTCTTCGCCGAGCGTGGCGTCGAGAAGCTTTGCCGCGTCCTCCATGCCGAGCACCTCGGCCCAGCGCTTGAGCGTTCCGTAGCGCGTGATCTCGTAGTGCTCGACCGCCTGCGCCGACGAGATCAGGCCGGCATCTATCGCAGGGCTGCCTTTGAATTCGTCGATGATTTCCTCGCCTTCGGCAATGATCCCCTCGATAGCGTCGCAGGTCTTACCCTGAGCGCGCTTGCCAAGCAGCTCGAACACCTGTTCCAGCCGCTCGACATGCCCCTCTGTCTCACCCTTGTGCTTCTCGAAAGCGGCCTTGAGGTCAGGCGACTGCGCGGCGCGCTGCATCTTAGGCAACGCCTTCAGTATTTTCCGTTCCGCATAGTATATGTCTTTCAGGGTATCGAGGAACAACTCCTCCAGACCGTTCGACCTTGTTGTAGCCATTTTCAATTCTCCCTGTGCTGATTGCGCCAGACAGCTGGCGCCTACCAACTCGGGTCGCCGACGGCCGTTCCACAGAAAAAAAGAAAGTTGGAACGTATCATTTTTGAATGAAGTCGGGACAGCACGTTCTACTCTTTCCGTGTCCGTCTGGACGCCAGATGGATGAGCCGGAATGGTGTTGGCCCATACTGGTCCGCCAGCGCTTGTTGGACGCCATCGTTGAAGCGGCGAGATGGGGCAGCGGTCAGGACGATCGAACCGTCATGTGGCTCTATCGAGAGCGGTACCTTGAAGCGCAAGACCTTTTGTCGTCTCCCTCGATTGAGCACGATCGTGCGCAGGCGCGCGAGATGCCTGTCCTGCGAATTGACTTCCAAGTCGATGCGCCTGGACTGAGCGGGAAGTTCGACCGAAAGGGTAAGATCAACGGTGCCCGTCCAGGATTGGCCTCGCAGCCTGTCGGCGAGGAAAAGCTCATGGCTGAGGACAAAGGGTCCGGCCGGGTCGCTCCGATCGCCATGCTTTGCAAATGCGAAAGGCAGTACGATGGGCGGCCTGCCGGCTGAAGATCTGGCACGCAGCAGCCTGCGCTGTTTCGCCAATGCGCGCACTATCAAAGATATGCCGACGCTGGTGGCCTTGGGCCGTGTTTCTGACAGCGTGGCCAGCAATGCCAGCGGGCGGGCGGCGGCGGCGCTCCCCAGTCGGGCGAGCAAGGATTGGGGAACCGGCCGCTCCAGCCGCTCTTTCACGTAGCCGAGCGCGACAGCGGCTGGAGCGTGCAGACGTCTGGAATTGAAGAGCGCCTCGAGGAGTTCCCAGTCCACGCCGGTGTCGATGGCTGCGACGATATCCGCGAGCCAGTCGCTGCTCTTGTGCGCATCGAGGGCTCCGTGGGCTATCGCTATCGTGACCGCATCGGTGGCAGAGGGCACCAGAATTGGCACATATCCAAGACTGGCCGTCGACGCGCGACTCCAGATCGAGGCATCGTCGCTGAACGGTGTTCCGTCGGTCGCTCCATAGGGTGGGTGAAAGGGCGTGCGGTGCAGGTCGAGGTTGCCGAAACGACCGCGTACGAGATTGATCCCGACCGCTTGGGTGAGGTGGCTTCGATGAAAGACCACGGAACCGGAACCGGCTGGTTGCCAACCGTTCTGGACCAGCAGATCAAACGCATGCGCCATGTCGTAGGGCCGGACGACTATGTCGACATCGTTGATCATGCGTCCGCGCGAAGCCGGCCCCCCGCGGGCTGCTCGGCTTGCCCCCTTGATTGCAAGCATCTCGATCGAATGAGCCGCCAGCGCGCGGAGGCCATCGCCGGCCGCGCTAATGGTCAACTGGCTGCGCGACCAATTCCCTCGCTCGATACCGCCTATGCGGGCGAGCATTTCGGTGTCCGGGGAGAGCTTGGCAAGTCGCTTCGACACGAGGCCGATCAGCCGCATCTCGCCGGATGTCAGATGGTCGAAATCCGCCGCCGCTTCAAAGTCGCGCCAGGCGGCCGCGGCGGCGGTCTCATCCTCCAGCGTTGCCGCCCGCAGCAGCCTGTCGAGCGACCGGTTTGGCCAGGCCTTGCGCAGGATCAGGTTCAGAAAGCCATCGGCCATCAGCAGTTCGGTTCCGTGCTGGACTTCTCGGCCCGCGCCTTCTTGCGGTCGATCGAATTCCGCACGGCGGCAAGATAGCCGCGCGCGCGCTCCGCATCGAGTTTGCTGGACAGGCTGCCGGCCCTAATCCGGCGCATGGCCAGAACTTCCTCGACCATCGCGTGTCGATGACCAAGATCCCGGCTGCGGGCCAGCCAGTCTATCACCTCGCCGAGATTGCCCGGCAGATCGGCCATGTCACCCACCTCCCGGGCTGCATCGGTGCGGAACAAAAGCGTCGTGCGCGTCCACAGGCGGCGTACCGGGCCTTCCGCGTGCGGATCCGGGCTTGCGCCATCGGCGAACAGCTTGGCCAGGGAAAAGATGCCCGAAGTCCCGGGATCCATGTCCAGCGCGGCTATCTGGCGCGCGATCTTGGCTGGGAGCCAGACATCGTCTGCGTCCAGTGTCGCGACCAGCGGCGTGGTGACGTGCCTGAGCCCGGCGCTGGTGGCCGAGCCAGGACCTCTGTTCTCTTGGCTTATGACGGTGATCGGTCCTTTGATCCTGGACACTACGGACGCTGTGCCGTCTGTTGAGCCATCGTCGACGACGACAATCTCCTGCGCCGGGACGGTCTGCGCCAGGATCGAGGCGATCGATTCATCGATCGTCGCGGCGGCATTATAGGCTGGGATGACGACGGAATACGCTAGCGTCACGCTTCGCCGCCTTTCTCGATTTCGTCACGCCGAAGAAAGAGTTCGGCGAATACGCCCGGAAGCGAGGGCTTGCCCTTGATACGGTTGCGAACTGCCCATTTCAGGCTGGCCAGCATGAACTCCCGCTGCATCTCATCGACGTTCAGCGTCACATTCGCATCATGGCGGCGATAGTAGGCGGCTATCCCGCTGTCCAGCACAACATTGAATTCCCGCTCGACGACGCGAAGCACGTAGTCGGTGTCGCAGCCCTGCCGGAAACTTTCGTCGAATTGGCCGACGTCCCGCATGACATGCGGTCGATACATTGCCGACTGCAGATACGGTCCTCGGATAATCTTGGTGACGGTTCCAGCCGCCGGCGCGGTGTCGGTCTCGTTGGAATCGGTGAACATTTCTACCAGTCCATAGAGGACATCGATGGCAGGATCAGCGGTCAGTATGGATTGCTGGCGCTGGATTCGGCCCGGATAGGACAAGTCGTCGGCATCGAGAAAAGCGATGAAACCGCCTTCATTTCGGGCGTTCTCGATACCGGTGTTGCGGGCCGCTGCAATCCCCTTGCGGGGGTTCTGGAGAAGCCGGACCTCGTCGAAACCCCCGGCAATTTGTGCCACGATCTGCCTGGTGTCGTCCGTCGAACCGTCATCGACGACCACGATGTCGAGGTCGACCGCGCCTCTTTCAACAAGCAGCGATCGGATCGCGGCTTCAATGAAGCGGCCGGCGTTATAGGCCGGCATGATGACGCTAACGGCGATGACGAACCTCCTTGTGGAGGAACGATCCTATCACATCGCTCGTCTCGACCGCATCTTCCGACAGCCAGACGCGGAATGCCGGAAGACGCTTCGCCACCGAAGTGAAGAAGCGGAAGCCCTCGGACTCGTCACCTGGAAGCTGAAGTACCGCCGAAGGAGCCAACGCCAGGGCGGCCTCGCTGGGCGTCGCAGGCTCGATACGGGTGCGTCTCGCGTGCGCAATTCGAGGCAGGAGAATCGCTTGAATCTCCATCCGGTTCACGAATGACCGCGGAGCCAGCCGTGAGGCGTCGAACTCGGCCTTGCCGCGCCAGTTCAGTCTTGCACTGGTGGTCTGGGCCGGGTCGAGGCCGACACGCCTCAGGCCGTCGAGATCCTGCTTGAATGTCTTGAACACGGAATAGGCCACCAGGCTCGCGCTCTGGTCGAGCGCGACATAGTCGTCGCCCACGCTTTCGAGACCGTTCAAGATGCCAGCCAGTGTGGTGCCGGATTTTCCAGACTTGCTCGCGCCGACAATCAGGGCGCCTTGGCCATTCAAACCGAGCGTCGCGGCATGGGTGAGGCGGCGACCGGCAGCAGCCTGTGCCCAGTGGATAAACAGTCGCAAAGGAGAGCCAAGCTCCCATGGAGGTATGTCAAGCGGTGCTGGCAGCGTGTGAACGCCGATGCCGGCGGCCGGATCGAAGAACTGCCACGACGGGGCGTCGTGATGATAGAAGCCGCGCCTGCCGCCGGCTGCGAGAATCCGCTCGAATTCCCGTGACGAGAAGCCGGCGCCGTCCTGCCACCTTGCAGGCATGTCCCACCCGCCGGCATGCGCATCCAACGCGTATATCTGGGTTGCGGCTGAAAAGGGCCTCGCGCTTTCGTGCTGTACGAGCACCGCTTCGGCAAGCTCGGCAAGCTCGGCGCTTGTGAACCAGGTGGTCATGTCCAGATGCGCGAGACGGAAATCCCTCCGTATCAGCCCACCTTTGGCGAAAGCAAGGGCAGCGGCAATGCGGTCGTCGGCATAGGCCAGCAGCCGGCCGGGCGTCACGTCAGGCGCAGCCCGCCGCTCGGGAAGGCTCATTGGGCGATTCGCGGCGCAGGCCATCCCAGCTGTTCGTCGACATCGTGTATGGGGTCGGCAAAGATGAGTTCCTGGAGGTCGTCGAATATGTCGATCCGAGGGGCGCCGCCGGCCCATTCTCCTTGCGGGTCGATCGCGACTCCGGCGCCAACGTCGGCCTGCCGGCGGATGAGCGCAAGGTCGATCAGCCGGTCGATGAAACGCACCGCCTCGTCCGTCAGTTCCGGCGATTGCCGGCCGATGCTGTCGAATATAGACTGCGGTGTACAGCCGCGGACAAGATTATTCCATATGGGTGTAGCGATGCCTTCGAGATTGAAATAGCGGCCATCGGCAAGATTCAGGATGACTGTCTGCCCGTTGAAATCTTCCGCCACCACGTCGGGAGCATTTATTGTGTAGCTTACATCGAGCGCAGGCACTTCAACCTCTTTGGAATCTGACTTAAGCCGACATTGTCGGCGTGACCCTATACTACGGATGATTGTGCTAGCAAATCGGGTGGAGCCCCGACTATCGCGCTACGCGGGCACGTTAAGCGTACGAATGCCCATAGATGCAATCCCGCGGCGGAAGCAATTTCGCTATCCCAGGGAGCTGATGCGGTGGGCGCGCAGGTAGAGCGAAAGCAGCTGGGTCTGCGACGAGATGTTGAGCTTGCGATAAATGTTGCGCCTGTGCACCTTCACTGTCCCGGTCGAGGTGCCGAGCTGCTGTCCTATCGCTTCGGAAGAGTGGCCCCGCAGCACAAGGTCGACGATCAGCGCTTCGCGTCGTGTCAGGTTGCGCAAATCCCAGGAAGGCTTCCACTCACGTCCGGCCTCTGGCGCCTGCGACAGACTTGCGCTGTCGGTGGCGCGACCAAACCGCGACGCGGCATTGCCCCAGAAAGTGCGCGTCAGGGAGTGCACGAAGGGAACCGCGGCGCGAAGCAGCGCCATCTCCGTGCGCGTGAAGATGCGCCGATCGGTCCCGCGCATGAGGGAAAGAACGACGGTGGTGCCGTGGGCGACAGGGACGAAGAAGCCGATTTCCTCGGCCAGTTCGGTCTGCGAGTAGTAGGTGCGGAAATAGTCGCTCGAGAAGAACCGGTCGGGGGCCAGGTCTCCCATCCGCCATAGCCCGGTCTTGCCGGCCAGCGCAGCGTGAAAGAACGGATCGAGCAAGTACGGACCTGCCTGATACAGCGAGACGAAGGTCCTGTAGGCTGCCGGGTTGAACGTCGAATAGAGATCGACCGGCTTGGCGTGCCCGCGATAGGCAAACACCACCACGTGGTCGATGCGGGCGAGCGATCTTGTCGCATCGAGAAACGCCCTGCCGACTAGGTCGTCTGTCTGTGGCGGCCCCGCGATCAGCGGGGCAACGGCGCCCAGCAATGCGGCCACGTTCGGCCTCGCCGCCATCGGTCTATATCCTGAATTCGGCCAATCGCGAAAAATACCTCTCTTGGGGTATATACGCCAAGGCTCGGCCGTCGCTAGAGTTGAAGCCTGCGAAAGAGCAAGGAACCTCAAGAGCGAAGGGCCCGGCCATCGATCCGTCCAATGACATCGAGTTTCGTGCGGTCAGCAAGCGCTATGGCGACGTGACGGCTGTCGCCGGTGTCGACCTCGCCGTGCCGAAGGGGGCCTTTGTCGCACTGCTTGGACCTTCGGGATGCGGAAAGACCACCTGCCTGCGCATGATCGGCGGCTTTGAGCAGCCGACCGAAGGCACGGTGCTGATTGAAAACCGCCCCATGAACGGTGTCCCGCCCTACCAGCGGCCGGTCAACATGGTGTTCCAGCACTACGCGCTGTTTCCGCATCTCGACGTGATGGCCAACGTTTCCTACGGGCTGCGCCAGATGCGTCCACCGCTTGCGCGGACCGAAGTGCAGCGTCGATCCGAGGAGGCGCTCGAACTGGTGCGCCTTGGCGGCTATGCCCGGCGGCGCATTCATGAACTGTCGGGTGGCCAGCAGCAGCGCGTCGCGCTTGCGCGTGCCATCGTCAACCGACCGGCAGTGCTTCTCCTTGATGAACCTCTCGCGGCGCTGGATCGCAAGCTCAGAACAGCCATGCAGTTCGAGCTGCAGACATTGCAACGCGAGCTCGGCATCACCTTTCTGCTCGTCACGCACGATCAGGAAGAAGCGCTTTCGATGAGCGATTTCGTCTGCGTGATGAACGCTGGCCGCGTCGCGCAGACAGGCACGCCGCGCGAAGTCTATGACACGCCTAATTCGCTGTTCGTCGCCGATTTTGTCGGCAAGACCAACCACCTTTCAGGCACTCTCGAGCCCGGCGGCGTGCTGAGGCTCGCCAACGGCGTCGGGCTCGCAGTAGGCGGCAACGGCACGGGCAGAGTGGCAGTGGTGCTGCGACCGGAGGCCATCCGCTTGCATCCGGAAGCCGCCGGCCGGGGATTCGCGGGCACCGTTACGCACCGCATCTTTCTCGGCTCGACCGTGGAATACGCGGTCGCCGCCGACGGCCTCGGCGATTTCCTCGTCACCGCCGACCGCGGCAAATCAGATGGAACCGCTGAACCCGGCGCGCGCGTTCGCCTCGCTTTCGACCCGACCGCGCTGCACCTCTATCCGTCCTAATTAAACAGCAAAGAAGGGAACAGAAAGATGACCAAGCATCGCACAACTCCGATCACCGCGGCCGAACTGACAGCCGAATTCATGCGTCTGAAACGCGGCTCGGTGACGCGGCGCCATTTTCTCGGCGTCACCGGTCTAGGACTTGCCGCGGCAGTGGCCGGTGGCCGAACCGGATCATTCGTGCGCGAAGCGCATGCCGAGGATCTCGGCAGTCAGATGTCGCTTGCGACGTGGCCCAACTATCATGACCCGGCCTCCTTCGAGGCATTCACGGCAAAGACCGGCGTCGCGATCGAGGTCAACGTCTTTGGCTCCAATGAGGAGATGCTTGCCAAACTGCAGGCGGGCGGCACCGGTTGGGACCTGTTCGTCCCGACCAACTACACGATCTCGACCTACGCAAAGCTCGGCCTGATCGACCCGCTCGACCTTGCGAAGCTGCCAAACTATTCAGCCGCGTCCGAGTCGGTTCGCTTCAGCAACGAGGGCACCGTTGATGGCACGACATATGCGGTTCCCAAGAACTGGGGCACGACTGGAATGGCCGCCAACACCTCCAAGCTGAAGACGCCGATCACCAGCTGGAAGGATTTCTTCGAAGTGGCGCAGACGGAAGCGGACGGTCGCGCAATGGTTCACGACTACCAGCTCACGACCATCGGCAATGCGCTGGTTTCGCTGGGCCATTCGTTCAATTCGATCGATCCGGCCGAACTTTCCAAGGCCGAGGAGCTGCTGATCAAGGTCAAGCCGCATCTGTTCGCCATCAACAGCGACTACCAGCCCGGAATGCGGGCGGGCGACGCATGGCTCACCATGTGCTGGACCAACGACGGCGCGCAGCTCAACCGTGACATCCCCGAGATTGCCTACACGCTCGGAACCGATGGCGGCGAAATCTGGTCGGACTTCTACGCAATTCCTAAGAGCGCGGCCAATAAGCCGGCCGGCTATGCGCTTCTGGATTTCTTGAAGACGCCGGAAAATGCCGTCAAGGAGCACGTCGCCAACGGCACGCCGACGACCGACAGCCGCGTGCTTGCCCTTCTTCCTGCCGAATTGACGAGCAACAAGATCGTATATCCGGACGAGGCAGCGCTGACGGTCCTCGAGTTCGGTGCGGCCGTCACGTTGACCGACCCTGGCCGGGCCGAAGTCATGGCCCGTTTCAAGTCGGCTTGATCGCGCTTGACACAGGCAGGTACGGACAGGAAACGCGGTTTGATCACCGCGGCGCTGGCGGCGCCGGCGGCGATCTGGCTGTTTCTGTTTCTGATCCTGCCCTTCTGCGCAATGCTGGTCTTTGCCTTTGGCAAGCGGGCTCCCGAGGGCGGCTATCAGGCCGCCTTCACGCTTGAACAGTTCGCCAATCTCCCGTCCCGCGCCGCTGCTTTCTGGAACACGCTGGTTCTGGCCCCGATCGGAGCGCTGCTGTGCCTCCTGGTTGCCTATCCGGTTGCGTATTACCTCGCCGTGAAGGCGCCGCCGCAACGCCGCATGATTCTGGTCGCGCTGATTGTCGTACCCTTCTGGACAAGTCTGCTCGTGCGGACCTACGCCTGGATGTACATTCTGGGCTCGCGCGGGCTGCCGAACCTGCTCGATCTTGTCGGCATCGCCGACGTCAGGATGCTCAACACGCCCGGCGCGGTGTTGCTGGGCATCGTCTATGGCTACCTGCCGCTGATGATCATGCCAATCTATGTCAGTCTCGAGAAGCTCGACCTGCGGCTCCTCGATGCCTCGGCAGACCTGGGCGCGCGGCCGGCATCGACGTTCTTCGGCGTCACGGTGCCGCTTTCGATGCCCGGCGTGATCACCGGGGTCGCTCTCGTCACCATCCTGCTGCTGGGTGAGTACCTGATCCCGCAGTTGCTCGGTGGCGGCAAGGTCTTCTTCATAGGCAACGCCCTAGTCGACCTGTTCCTCCAGTCGCGCAACTGGCCTTTTGGGTCGGCGATCGCAGTGACAATGGTCGCGGTGGTCGTCATCGTGCTGGCGGTCTCGATGCGCATCGCCTGGAGATTCGCCGGCGCCCGGCGGGTGGACCTGGTCTGATGCGCGCCTTTGTAGTTGCCGCCTACCTGTTCCTTTACGCGCCGATCGCCCTGGTGGTGCTGTTTTCATTCAATGCAGGCCGCAATGCGAGCGAGTTCACCGGCTTCTCCGTCGAGTGGTACGGCAAGGCTTTCAGCAATACGTTTTTGGTCCAGGCGCTGCAAAACTCGCTCATCATCGCCTTCGTCAGTGCTGTCCTGGCAGCAATATTCGGAACGATGGCTGCTATTGCGATCGAACGCATGAGCGAACGGGCCAGGCTGGTGTTCGACGGCCTGTTTGCCGCCGCGATCGTCGTACCTGGCGTTGTCATAGGAATTGCCACCCTGGTCGCCCTGGTGACGATGCTTGGACTGATCAACCCACTCATTGCCGGTGTCTGGCCCGGAGAGAACCCGCCGCGTATCGGCCTCGGCTACTTCTCGGTCATTGCGGCGCACGGGCTTTTCACGATGGCCGTCGTCACCATGATCGTGCGCGCCCGCATCGCCGGGCTCGGCCGCGATATGGTCGAGGCGTCGGGCGATCTTTATGCCACGCCGTTCGGAACCTTCCGTCAGATCGTGCTTCCGCAGATCCTGCCATCGATCGTCGCCGGCTTCCTGCTCGCCTTCACTTTCTCGTTCGACGATTTCATCGTCGCCTTCTTTGTGTCCGGCTCGAAGACCACGCTGCCCATGTATGTCTTCGCCTCGATAAGACGGGGCGTCACGCCGGAGATTAACGCGGTGGCGACGACGGTCCTTGTCGCTTCTCTGTTTCTCATTCTAGGAGCGCATTTTCTCATGCGCCCGCGCAGCAACAAGCCTGTCGAAGGTTGACATGATCCTTGCCGGACGCGTTGCAATTGTTACGGGTGCCGGGTCGGGCATCGGGCGGGCGGGCGCCGCCATCATGGCGGCCGAGGGCGCCCATGTCGTCATCCTCGATCAGCGCGGCCACGCGGCGACCCGGGCCGCCGAGATGATTTGCCAGGGCGGCGGGTCGGCTGAGGGTTTTGCCGTCGATGTCACCGACGATGATGCGCTTGCGCTCGTCGTGGAGCGGACGCTTTCGAAGCACGGCCGGATCGATATTCTGCACAACCACGCCGGCGCCCAGGTCGCCGGCGACCTGGAAACCGTGGAGACGTCGGGTTTCGACGATTCATGGCGTCTCAACGTGCGGGCGCATTTCATGGCTGCGCGGCTTGTCATGCCGGCCATGAAAGACGCCGGCAGGGGTGTGATCCTGAACACGTCGTCCAGTTCCGGCGTGCTCTACGATCGCGAGATGATCGCCTACACGACCACCAAACATGCCGTCATCGCCATGACGCGGCAGATGGCCGGGGACTACGGCAGGTATGGCGTGCGTGCGAACGCCCTTTGCCCAGGCTGGGTCGACACGCCGTTCAACGAGCCGTTCATTGCCCAGATGGGCGGGCGCCGGCAGATCGAAGCCTACCTGCGCGACAAGGTTCCGTTGGGGCGCTGGGGCACGACCGACGAAATTGCCGAGTGCATTCTCTTCCTTGTGTCCGACCGCTCATCCTATGTCACCGGGCAGATACTGGTAGCTGACGGCGGTGAAACGGTCGTCTGACCGTCCGATGCGCCCTTGCTCAGACCGCAAGCGAATGTCGTGCCGCGCTGCGCTTCAAGTAGGAATCGAACTGCGCGGCGACCAAACGCACCCGTGTGCGCATTGCCGGCGCAAGCAGATACCGTTCGCCTTGTCGGCGCAATTGCCCCGATTGAACGAGGATTTCAGCTTCCCTCAGAACCAGCGCGCCGATCGAGCCGTCCATGCGCAGGAGTTCTGATGTGACAAAGCCAAACTCGCACATCAGGCGCTCGATCACCCAGCCCCGGATACGATCCTCCTGGTTCAGCGCGATGCCGCGCGCGACGGGAAGCGCGCCCGCCGCGATCGCCCGCGTATAGTCGCCCATGGCCGGGGAGTTCTGCGCATAGCCCTCTCGGTAGCGGCTGATCGAAGAAGGTCCAAGGCCGACCAGCGTCTCGCTTCGGTCATCGGTGTAGCCCTGGAAATTCCGCCGCAGCCGACCGCTTGCGGCTGCTCTGGCAAGGCTGTCGCCCGGCAACGCGAAATGGTCGATGCCGACCGCCGCATAGCCGCCCTCCAGGATGATTTCAGCAGCTCGCGCCGCCTGGTCGAGCCGCTCGGCCGGCCCCGGCAGCGAGGTTTCCTGGATCATGGTCTGGTGCTTCTTGAACCACGGGACATGCGCGTAACCGAAGATCGCAAAACGGTCCGGACGCAGTTCCAGGCAGCGCGCGACTGTGTTCTCCATGCTTTCGATCGTCTGATGCGGCAGACCGTACACCAGATCGAGGTTGACCGCGCGGACGCCCCTCTGGCGCAAACCGTCCACCACCAACCTGGTCTGCTCGAAGCTCTGCACGCGGTTGATTGCCCGCTGGACCCGGGGATCGAAATCCTGCACGCCCAGACTTGCCCTGGTAGCGCCCACCTGCGCCACCGCGTCGAGACGCGCCTCGTCCATGTCGTTCGGGTCGATCTCAATGCTGACTGCTGCGTCCGACGCGACAGCGAACGCGCCGCGGATCGCATGCATCAGACGGATCAGGTCCTCAGGGGTCAGCATAGTGGGAGAGCCGCCGCCGAAGTGAATGGACGAGATCGAAGCGCCGGAAGGAAGAAGCGCGGCGATCATTGCAATCTCGGCATGGAGTTTCTCGAGATAGGCCGCGACAGGCTCGTAGCGAAGTGTATGCCTCGTATGGCAGGCGCAGAACCAGCAGAGGCGATCGCAGAAGGGAATGTGGACGTAGAGCGACACCGATTCGCTGTCCGCTACCTGACGCAACCAACCCTGCACGGCGTCCGCGTCGATCCCGCCATGGAAGTGCGGTGCTGTCGGGTAGCTCGTGTAGCGCGGCGCGGTGTCGGCGGACGGTACGTGAACTGTCATGACGATTCCGCTGGATTGGGCAAGGGATGGGTTTCCGGCGTCGCTGAGGACCGAACCAAGGGAACAACATGCTCGCGCTCGAAGGCGACATGCCGGCGCATTGTCTCGAAGAAGGTGCGAAGCATGAACCCGAGCGCCTCCGGGTTGTCGACGTTGCCGCCATGACCGATCCTCAGCAGCGTCTCGGTGAGCTCTTCGGCAAGCGCCTCGTCCTCGACATGCTCGCCACGAAGGCGTCGAAGCGATTTGCCCGACGACCTTGACTGCTCGAAGGCCGGGAACAGGCTGCGCTCCTCGAACGCGTGCGCCTCGCGCACGACTGGAAGCAAGTGTGCCGCAGCCCGCAGGCAGACGCCACGATCGACCGCCGGCAGCATGTCGGCGACAGACTCCAGCACATCGCACATGCCGAGCTTGGCCGCATGGCGCTCCTCGATGCCTTCACACGGCGCAGCCCGTGGCGGTGCACAGGCCGACGACACGGGGCAATTGTCCTTGACGGCGCAGTCTGACGGGACCGTCGGCTTCTGGTTCGGCATGCCGATCTCTGACGTTTCGCAATACGCAAACGTGCCGTATCGAAGTCCGGTCGGCCTTGACCTGGATCAAGGCGTCCTCCGATCGAACGGGCGATGAGGAGCGCCGAGCCGGTCCCGTTCGGCTCAGATCACATCATCCGGGGCGACGTTCTCATGACCAACGGTCCGTATATCATCGGCCTCGCCGCATTCGCGTTCGTTGCGTTGCTGGGGGTAGCGTTCGCGGCCGACGTTCCCTTTGCGCAACACATGTCGGTGTTGTTCTTCGTGCTGGCGGGGTCGGCGGTGGTTTTGCTGCGCCGCGCCAGTTGGGAGCCGGCAGTCCAGGCTGATCCGTCATCCTACATGGACGGTCCGGTGCGCTACGGGTCGATCGCAACCATGTTCTGGGGGGTCGTCGGGCTGCTCGTCGGTGTCGTGATCGCGCTGCAGCTTGCATACCCGGATCTCAACATCGAGCCCTGGTTCAATTTCGGGCGGATGCGGCCGCTCCACACGTCGGCCGTCGTCTTTGCTTTCGGCGGCAATGCGCTGATAGCCACCTCCTTCTATGTCGTGCAGCGCACCTGCCGCGCGCGGCTGTGGGGCGGCGACCTGGTCTGGTTCGTGTTCTGGGGATACCAGCTCTTCATCGTCATGGCGGCGACCGGTTACCTGCTGGGCATCACGCAGTCGCGCGAATACGCCGAGCCCGAATGGTATGTCGACATCTGGTTGACCATCGTCTGGGTGGCCTACCTGCTCGTCTTCCTCGGGACGATCCTGAAGCGCAAGGAACCGCACATCTACGTCGCCAACTGGTTCTACCTCGGTCCCGGTCTCGTTCGTCGGCTCGAAGAGCTATTCGGTCTTCTCGGGGGTGCAGGACGCGCTGACGCAATGGTGGTACGGCCACAACGCCGTCGGCTTCTTCCTGACCGCAGGCTTTCTCGGCATGATGTACTACTTCGTGCCCAAGCAGGCCGAGCGGCCCGTCTATTCCTACCGGCTGTCGATCATCCACTTCTGGGCGCTGATCTTCCTCTACATCTGGGCCGGTCCGCACCACCTCCACTACACGGCCCTGCCCGACTGGGCGCAGACGCTGGGCATGGTGTTCTCGATCATGCTGTGGATGCCGTCATGGGGCGGCATGATCAACGGACTGATGACGCTGTCGGGCGCCTGGGACAAGATCCGCACCGATCCGATCATCCGCATGATGGTAGCC
>JAPLOZ010000023.1 GCA_026400435.1 Hyphomicrobiales bacterium
CATCAGCTTCTATGCCACTATTCTCGCGAGAAGTGACGTTGATTTTCGGCATGTGTCGAATTCGCTGCAAGACGCTGCGGGGTGCTCCGGCTCGCGCGAGGGCTTTACCAACTTGCGATGCAGCGCTCGACGCCCACCACAGTCTCGCCGAGACGCGAACGTGTTTCCGAAGGGTGTGGACGGTACTTTTTCAAGATGGTATGCACGCCGTCGAATGCCGCAAAGCATAAAGAATCGCCCGATCGGTCCCGATAGTTGGTGGAACCTCAAAATATTTTTTGCGGCGATTTTCCCTTTAAAATCAAAAGCGTAACTTTTTGACGGATCATGCGTCGGCTTTCGGTGCTGCAAGCAAGAAAAAACCCAGCTAGATCAATGACCTAGCTGGGTTAAAAACAATCGAGTGGGAATGAGGCGGAAACTGCGGGTAGCCTGCCTGGTCGGTTAGCCCACTCGTATCCAATCCACGGATTCCAGCGCATAGGCAGCGAACAGGAAATCGCGGATCGCCGATATTCGGTCGTTGCGCCATTCTACCAGAACGAAATGCGCGGGTTGCTCCATCGCGCCGCGATCGAAGACCAGCATGGCCGGGCGGCCTTCGACCGCACCCAGCGCGAACCGCCACTTCGTCTCGGCGGCATAGCGCGTGAAATATGGAACGATCTTTTCGCGCCCTTCCCATTTGAGCCTGTTCACCAGTTCAAGCTTCACGTCGTCGGCGAGCATGGCCCGGATCGCGTCGAAATCGCCCATGCGAAACAGATCGACAAAGGTCGCAATCTTCTGCCGTGCCGCATCGGGCATCAGCGGCAGCCGCGTGTCCGCAGGTGCTTGCGCGAGTTGCCGCAGCGCCGAGCGGCCGCGTTGCAGCGCCGATTTGGCAGCCGCCGGCGTACATGCGGCAATGAACGCGATCTCATCGAGCGAATGGCCGAGCACATCCTTGAGGATAACTGCGCAACGCTGAAGTTCGGGCAGCCGCAGAAATGTCTCAAAGCTGACCGCGACGAGATCCGCTTCGGGCATCGGCGCCGCTTCGTAATCTTCCGTCAGCGAAACGACCGTGTTCCGCGCCCTGCGGCGAAGCAGGTCGACGCTCGTATTGTGGGCGATACGAAACAGCCAGCCTTCAAGATTGTCCACGCTGGCGCCCTCGGCGCGTGCGCTCAGCGCGTTGACCAGGGTATCCTGCAATACATCCTCGCCATCGACCGTCGATCCGGTCATGCGGGCGCAGTACCGGTGAAGGCGTGGCCTGAGCGCTGTCAGACGATCCTCGAATGCGTCCGCGCTCATCTGTCGAAGGCTCCCGCGCTCTCCCGGTGGTCCGTCAGCGACTGGACGGATATGTCGAGGAGGATACTCGACAAGGCGGACGGTTGCGACAGGAAGGGCGAATGGCTGCTTTCCAACGTGTGCGTGATCGTCGCGCCGCCGATCGTGGAGTCAACCGCGGCGATCATGTGATCCTGACCGGCCAGGGGAACTGCACGATCCTGCGTGGTGCGGATGTAGTGACGCGGCACGGCGCCAAATCTCTCGGGCGTGATTGGGGATGGGGCCAAGGCGCCGCCGTTCGGTTCGTCGCTGTGTAGCTGCCTTGCAGCCTCGGCGAAGTCGGCGTCCTTCACGTCGGCATAGAACGACGCTCTGAGCAGCGCCTTGTAGGCATCGTCAGACGGCCCGGGGTTGATCCTCGTCGCGCCGATCGCGGCGGGGTTCCCCAGGAACAGACCAGGCGACAGGGCCGATGACATGGCTGGATGCGGAATCATCGCCAGCAACGACAACCCGTTCGGCACCATGAACGCGGCCAGATAGACGACTGCTGCAAGCAACTCGGGAACCTGTTCTGCCACCGCCGAGATTGTCATGCCGCCCGCCGAATGGCCGACCAAAATGACCTTGCCGCCGCCAAGCGACGCGGCTTTTTTCACCAGCGCGACAACCGCCTGTGTCCGATCGTCCTGCGTAACGCCGGCGACAGGGGAAGGCTCGGCGGCGAATGCGGCGAGGTCGAACGGACGAGCACCGAGCGATCTTGGCGCTATCGTGTTTTTCCCTGCGCCCGGCAGATCGAGCGTCAGGACCGCGTTGCCCTGGGCCTCGAGAATGGGCGTCACCTTGTCCCAAGCCGATTGGTTGTGCCAACCGCCGTGAACAAGGACGAATGCTGCTTTGGGCGATGACATCGTCGATCCTCGTCGTTCAGGTGCTGTGTGCGTCTTGTTGCGAAGCCGCAGCAACGGGTCAGACTTCGCGGGTGTCGAAAACGAAAATCTGAACCCCCGTGTCATCGGGGGCGTAAAGCTGGCGGTCCGCCGCGGTCGCGCGTCCCTCCGGGCTCGCGAAGGCCCTCTTCATGGCGTCAAGGTCCTCGAAATGCAGCGCCCCGATCAGATACACGTCTTTTGGCCCTGCCAACGATGTGACCGGCCCCTGGCTGACTTCGTATTTCAGGAGGCCGGGCATTTTCTTGGCCAGCGGTATGTGCGTGCCGAAGTAGTGCTTTTCGAACGCCTCCACGTCAGCCGGCATTTTGTAGATAGCGACCATTCCTGCCATTGCGGTTCTCCTTTTGCGGACATGCCAAGGACGAAGCGCCGGGCGAAAACGGATCGCAGTGTTCGACGAATTTCGGAAAAATCTTTCACGCCCCCCTGACAATCCAGTGTTGCCCGAAAGCCGTGCCGCGACTTGGAACGATGCCGCCACAATTTTGTGTCAGCAAGGCCGGGCATTCCCCCATGCCTCTCCGCGTCGCAAATTTCTTGGTTGCAGTCGACAAAGGGCGTTGATCCGCCGTGGCAGATAGGCCAATCAGTCTGGGAATGGTTTTCTCAAAAATTGTTTCCCGACGCAAACTGATGCCACAAAACCACCCTTGCGGAGAACCCAGCTGAAGACGTTCGCAATTGTCGGAGGCGGCGCCAGCGGCGTGCTTGCGGCCGCGCAGCTGCTCAAGCATCCCACGACGCTGCGGGTCGATCTTTTTGAACCCGGCGCCGACCTCGCCGCAGGCATCGCCTACGCGACGGAGCATCCGGGCCATCTCCTAAACGTCCCTGCCAGGGGCATGAGCGCGTTCGCCGGCCAGCCGGACCATTTCGTCGATTGGGTCAAGAACAATCCAAAATGGATGCCAGATGGGGGCTGGACCCCGCAATCCTTCGTTCCGCGCCGGCTCTATCGCGACTATCTTGCGAGCCTGGTCGAGCCATATCTGTCGGATGGCCGGCTCCATCTGCATCGCCGGCAGGTCGTCGATCTCGTCGAACGCCCGGATCTGGTTGACCTCGTCGCCTCCGACGGGTCGCGACATCGCGCCGACGGTGCGGTGCTGGCGACAGGCAACGAGAGCCCCGGCGGCAAGGCGGCGCCCTGGCGGCGCGACTATTGGTCGAGCCCTTCCGGGTTCGATATTCCCGGCGATGCCTCGGTTGTCGTCATCGGCACCGGTCTTTCCATGATCGACAGCGTCATGTCCCTCCTGGACAACGGCCATACCGGCCAGATCGCCGCGATTTCCCGGCGTGGCCTTGTTCCAAGGCCACACGACCGAGCCCGGCGCACGGCGCCGCTGCCGCTCGCCGAAACCGACGTTCCCTACGGCGCCCCCGTGTCGCATCTTGTCGGATGGGTCCGCGCGCGCGCGCGGCAGGCCGAGCGCGACGGTGCCGGCAGTTGGCGCGGGGTGGTCGACAGCCTGCGTCCCTACAGCCAGGAAGTCTGGCGCCGCCTGCCTGCCGTCGAGAAACGCCGCTTCCTGCGCCACGCGAGACCATGGTGGGATGTCCATCGGCATCGCATGGCGCCTGAGATTCACGATCGCATCGCGGCTGCCAAGGCGTCGGGCAGTTTCGCCACCTTCGCTGCCAGGCTGGCGGCGGTCGAGGAAGAGGGCGCCGGCGTGCGCGTGCGATATGTCCCCAGAGGGACAACAACGGAACGGACGATCCAGGCGGACTATGTGATCGACTGCCGCGGCCACAGCTCCGATTTGCACGCCACCGCAAATCCGCTGCTGCGCGCACTTTTTGCCGACGGCAGGCTGAGGCCCGATCCGCTGCGGCTTGGCATCGACGTCGACGCCGACTGCGCTACGCTCGATCAGCGTGGCAGAGCGTCCCGCAGGGTGTTTGCCGTCGGTCCCGCGACCGTCGGCGCGTTCTGGGAGATTGTCGCGATCCCGGACATCCGCTTGCAGGTCGAGCGGCTTGCCGACCGCCTTGCCGGAGACGGTGCGCTCAGCACGCCAGCGCGCGCAGCGCCTGCGGTTTGAGGATGTCGACGCTTCTGAGATTTGGCAGCCGGATCACGCCCTTCTGCTTCAGGCGGGTCAGTACGCGCGACACCGTCTCGATCGTCAGGCCCAGATAGTCGCCAATGTCGGTTCGCGACATCGGCAGTTCCACCTGTAAATGTCCGCCCTGCCGCTCCGCCATGTCGACGAGGAAGGCGGCCAGACGTTCGACAGCCGCCTGTCGTCCAAGGACGAGGAGATGCTCCTGGGCCCTGACCAGAACCTGGAGCGCCACCGGCAGCAGCACATCTGCCAGCCCGAGGCCGGTCGACGGGCGCAACACGCGAATGCCGCAGGCCGTGATCGTCTCGGCGAAAAAGTGGTGGGTGTCCCCCGCCTCGAAGCCGAAAACCTCGCCGGCGAGGTGGAAGGCGGAGATCTGTCGCCGGCCGTCGGCGAGAAGGCGGTAAACGCGAACGGCGCCGAACTCGACCTGATAGAGGTCACCGGCGGTTTCGCCCTGCGCATAGACTTCCGCGCCGGCCGGAAAGAACGCCAGCGGCCGCGGATCGTGCAAAGCGGCGGCAACCTGCGGCGCCATCCAGCTGGCCGGGGCAGGGGATGGCGCTTGAAAGCTCTGGTGCACCGTCATCGTTGGTCTCCCCGCATCGATTTCCAATGCAAGAGAAGTCGCGCAAACGCGGCCGCTTTGAAATTCGGTTCTCTGCTTAGGGGAAACTACGTAGTCCAGGCGTGGGGCGCTTGCCCGGCGACCGCGTGGACTGCGTCGATGAGCGGTCGTCCGAGGAATGGTTTGGTCAGCACGGTCAGAAAAGGCAGGTCCGGCGGCATGCTCTTTTCGCCGACGAGAAAAATCACTGGCCGGCCGAACGTGGCGAACGTCACAGCCGCCTCCGGCCAGCTGTAGATTGCCTTTTCGTCGATGATGGCGCAGCTGGCGGCACGACCTCCCGGATACTCGATCGCCGGCCCGATTTCAGCGCGGGACTCAACCGCAAATCCCTCCGTCTGCAGCGCGAATTCGAGCGACCTGCGGAAATCCCCGTCCGGAGCGACAACGATGACAACAAGGGCCGTGGTCAACGAAGGGTCTCCGGCCGTTCGGAACGCGTTAGGCCCCCAGTTCTATGGTTCCGCGCCAGGCCGGGCATTGCGCCAGATCAAATACGGTCAGCTGCCGTCGGTGAGCAGCGACATGCGCACCAGTTCGGGAAGGCTCTTGGCCTGCATCTTGGCCATCACATTGGCGCGGTGGACTTCCACCGTCCGTGGACTAATGTTCAGGTCGTAGGCAATTGTCTTGTTCGGCAGGCCGGCCACGACTGCACCAAGCACCTGTCGCTCCCGCTCGCTCAGCTGTTCGATTCGCTTACGGATCGCATCTGCATCGTCCGAGGCCGCGTTCGGTCCGGGAATTCGTTCGGCCGCGCGGCGAATGGCCTCTATCAGCACGATGTCCTCGAAGGGCTTCTCGATGAAATCGAGAGCACCGGCCTTCATCGCGGCAACGGCCATCGGAACGTCGCCATGGCCAGTCACCACGATCGCCGGCATCAATGCCTTTGCCGCGGTCAGCTTTTCGAGCAACTCGACCCCGCTCATGTCGGGCATCCGGAGGTCGGTCACCAGGCATCCCTTGCTGAGGCCCGCGGCGCAGGCCAGGAAGCTGGACGCGGATTCGTGCACCCGCACGGCAAAGCCGGCCATCGTCAAGAGAAAAGCCAGCGACTTGCGCACCGGCTCCTCGTCATCGACGATATGAACGACATAGTCACCGGTCAGCATCATTCTCCTCTTTGGCCGATGCGGGCGCCAGCGGGGTGGCAACCGGCAGCGAGAAACTGAAGGTTGCACCACCAGACGCGTTGCGGCCAGCCGACAATTCGCCGCCATGCGCCTCGATGATCCGCTTGGAAATCGAAAGTCCGATCCCCATACCCCCCGGCTTGTTGGTCACAAATGGCTGGAACAGCCGTGCGGCGATGTCCTCGGGTATGCCAGGCCCGGTGTCCGCAACATCGACCCTTATAGACGTTGCGCCTTCCGGGCGCACGCGAACCGTCAGGTCGCGATGCTTGCTGTCACGCATCGCTTCCATCCCGTTGCGGATCAGGTTGATCAGAACCTGCTGGATCTGGATCCGGTCGGCCATCACGATACCGTCGCCCTGCGCGAAGTCGAACGTGCTCCTGACGCCGCGTTCGCGCGAGCCGACCAGCGCAAGTGCGCCGGCCTCCTCGATCAGATTGCGGATGTCCTGTGGCGACTTCTGCGTTTCGCCCCGGGTGACGAATTCGCGAAGATGCCGGATGATGCCGCCCGCGCGCAGCGACTGTCGGGCGGTTTCCTCCAGCGCGTCTCGCAGGCGTTGCGCGACCGCATCGTCCATGTCGCGCAGCAGCCGCACGCAGCCCTGCGTGTAGTTGGCGATTGTGGCGAGCGGCTGGTTCAGTTCGTGCGCGAGCGTGGATGCCATCTCGCCGAGTTCGTTCAGCCGCGCCAGACGCGCGAGCTCGCCCTGGACCTCCTCCAGTCTGGCCGCCGATTCTTGTCGCTCGGTCAGGTCGCGAATGAAGCCGGTGAAATAGGTGCGTTCGCCGGACTTCATCTCGCCGACAGAGAGTTTCATGGGGAAGGTCGATCCGTCCTTGCGCCGGCCGACAACAACGCGGTCTGTGCCGATGATGCGCGGTTCGTGCGTGGTCATGTATCGGTGGAGATATCCGTCGTGCTCGGCACTGTAGGGTTCCGGCATCAGGATGTGCACGTTTTGCCCGACCGCCTCATTCTCCGCATAGCCGAACTGGCGAACGGCAGCCGCGCTGAAGGAGACAATCGCGCCATTGGTGTCGATGACGACGGTGGCGTCCGGCACCGTGTCGAGGATCGATCTCAGATGCGCCTCGCGCGCCCGCAGCGCGGTTTCCGTCTCCGCGATCGCGTGCCGGTAGCGGTGGAGCATGCCCCCCGCCCAGGACATTGCCAGCGAAACCGCTGCAAAGATGATCAGCGGCGCGGGCGCCTCGCCCAGAGAAGCGCTTCCAGCGACAGAAAGAAGGGCAGCGAACAGGCCAGGCCCCGCGCCGCCGGCCAGTGCTGCGACCAGCACCGCCGGCACGAAAAGAAGCAGCGCTTCGCCGGCAAGCAGCCCGCCGAGCAGCAAGGCCAGGCCGAACGAGATCGCGGAGGCGGCAAGCGCCAACAGATAGCCGCTCGCTCCCTCGAAGCGGCGGGAGACGATCGCGGCCAGCAGGCGGTCGTTGAGGTCTCTCATTTGCTTGGGAGATGGGCCGTGCGTTTGACTGTGACTGACAGGTTGTAATGCGATACCGGGGAGCGGGCAATTGCGTGTCGGGTCGATGCAGCGCCATGGCTCGGACATTTCGGGCGCGATTTTATCTGCGTCGGCGATCACGCCCCTTGACCGGGATCAAGCGGCTTAACCCGGTTGGGCGGTATATCTGGGCCGTCAGGGCTTTGGCGCTGACCGCCAAACCAGAAGCAAAGGAGATCCGTCGTGAATCTTCAGGCCTTCCTTCCCATAGTCACCTATCCGCAGGCGCCTGCCGATGCCTCGATCGCCAATGCCGTCGATGCCGCAGCCCTGATCGGCGCGGGATTGCGCGCCCTGGCGGTCAACGGCGACATTCCCGACGTCTCGAACGCGCTTTCCAAATACCTGCTCGACACGCCGCAGCTGATCCGCGACGCGGAGGCGCAGAGCCGCGCTCAGGGAGACCGGCTGATCGCTCTGGTGAAGGAACGTGCGGCTGCGGCGGGCGTCGCAGTATCGACCGGCCAGGTTTCCGCGCCGATCGCCGCGCTCGGCGATGTCGCGGCGGTGCATGCACGCTATCACGACATAGCCATCATTCCGCTCGAAGCGGACAACGAGACGGACAAACTCACTGCCGAAGCGGTCGTATTCGGTTCGGGCAGGCCGACCCTGCTGCTTCCCGGTACGCTGAACGCGCGGCGGTTCGACCATGTCGCGATCGCCTGGGACGGCAGCCGCGTCGCCGCGCGCGCCGTCGCCGACGCCCGCATCTTCCTCGATCGTTGCTCGCTCATTTCCGTTTTCACCGTCTATGACGAGAAGCCGATGAAGGAGGATGATGAGGCCGAACGTCTTGCCACGGCGCTGCGCGCAGTGGGCCTGCCCGCCGAACCTGTCGCGCTCAGCGTCGGCGACTACCCGATCGGCGAGGTGCTGCAGCATGCGGCGATCGAGCGGGACGCAGGGCTGCTCGTCATGGGCGGCTATGGCCATTCGCGGCTGCGCGATTTCGTGCTTGGCGGCGCCACGGCGGGCGTGCTTTCCGAGCTGCGTCTGCCGGTCCTGCTGTCGCACTGACCGGCGTAGCGCCTACCTGCCCCAGCGCAGGGCGGCGGTGTGCACCGGCGCGTCCCACAGCCTTGCGCTTTCATCGTCGAGCATGGCCAGCGTGATCGAGCATCCCGCCATCTCGAGCGAGGTGACATAGTTGCCGACCAGCGAGCGCGCGATCCTTACGCCGTGCTTCTCCAGAGCTTTGCGTGCGCTGTTGTACATCAGGTAAAGCTCCATCGACGGCGTGCCGCCGAACCCGTTGACGAACAGCAGCGCATTGCCCTTCGCCGCCGCGCCGAGGTCGCCCACGATCGCCGCGCAGATTTCCTCGGTGATCGCATCGGCCGGCAGCAGCTTCGCCCGCCGTCGGCCCGGTTCGCCATGGATCCCGACGCCGAACTCCATCTCGTCGTCGGCGATCTCGAAATTCGGCTTGCCAGCGGCCGGCACGGTGCAGGAGGTCAGCGCCACGCCCATCGAGCGCGTCGCACGGTTGACCTTGTCGCCAAGCGCCTTGAGGTCCGCGAGCGCGCGCCCCTCCTCAGCTGCTGCGCCGACAATCTTTTCCACCACCAACGTGCCTGCCACGCCGCGCCGGCCGGTGGTGTAGAGCGAATCCTCCACCGCCACGTCGTCATTCGTGACGACCTGCAGAACGCCATCCGACATCTCGGCGGCCATGTCGAAATTCATCACGTCGCCTTCGTAGTTCTTGACGATGAACAGGCAGCCGGCGCCGGTGTCCACCTCCGCGGCGGCCTCCATCATCTGGTCCGGCGTCGGCGATGTGAACACCTGGCCGGGACAGGCGGCGTCCAGCATGCCGAAACCGACCAGCCCGCCATGCAGTGGCTCGTGGCCGGACCCGCCGCCCGAGATCAGCGCCACCTTGCCAGGCTTCAGCGCCGTGCGGCGGATGAACTTGTGGCCTCCGCCAAGCGTCAGGATGTCGGAGTGCGCCGCAACGAGGCCGTCGAGGCTTTCGGTCAGCACGTCGTCCACCGCATTCATGAACTTTTTCATGGTTTCGCTCCGGCGATGCTGGTGATCCTGTGGATGAAATCGTTGATGGCGCGGTCGAGCGCCGCGTTCTGCTTGGCGTCGCCGAGATCCGGCACGCTCAGCGCGATATGCCGCGTGCGGCGCAACTCGCCGTCCATGGAAGCCTTGCCCGGATGCGCCACCCTGTAGGCCGCGACAAACGCATCGCGCTCCTGCGGGCTGAAATGGCAGACTGAAAAGATCGCCGGCAGATGTTTCGAAGGGATCGGCGTCGAATAGGTCGGGCTGGTGATCTGGGTGACGAAGCTGCGGTGCTTGCCAAGCGCATCGGCAAGGCGTTGGCGCGTGCCGGACGGGCGCTGCTCGATCACGGTCGACAGCACGCTCTTGTATTCCCGGATCGCTACATCGGCATCCGGTGGTGCAGCGGGCGCTGTCGGCTTTCTTGCCATGTCAGACCCTGGCCGCGGCGACGGCCGCCTTGGCTGAAGCGAGTTGCGCCGGCACCACCGACAGATCGCGCAGTCCCGCCTTGAGCAGATGTGGGATCGCCACGGGATCGCCAGCTGCGTCGCCGCACAGGCTGACTGGAATTCCGTTGTCTCGCCCGAAACGCGCCACCGCCGCGATCAGCCGCAACACCGCCGGGTTCGTGACCGCGTTCAGCGCGGCCACGGACGCGTTGTCGCGCGCGGCAGCCATCACATATTGCGTCAAATCGTTGGAGCCGATCGAGAAGAACGCCGCATCGGCAAACAGTTCGGGCGCCACCGCAACCGATGGCACCTCGACCATGATGCCGAGCGGCGGCATCGCGGAGGCGACGCCGCTGTCGCCAAGCCGTGCTGCCTCCTCGGCAAACATCGCCCGTGCGCGCTGGTATTCGTCCGCCACTGCAACCATTGGAAACATCACCTTCAGATTGCCGTGAACGGCGGCTCTGAGCAACGCCCTGATCTGGATGCGAAAGACATCGGGCCGCGCCAGCGCAAGGCGTATGCCGCGCAGGCCGAGGAACGGATTGGTCTCCTCGACCGTGAAGCCCGCCACCGGCTTGTCGCCGCCTGCGTCGACGGTCCTGATCGTCACCGGCTTGCCGGCAGCCCATTCAAGCACCCTGCGGTAGGCACGATACTGGTTTTCCTCGTCGGGCAGGCCACTTGCCTTGCCGAACAGGAACTCCGTACGCATCAGCCCGACGCCGTCGCAGGTGGCGATGTCGATGGCGTCGACGTCTTGGGGATCGGCGACATTCACCAGCATGGTCACCGGCGTCCCGTCGGCCGTCACCGCAGGCTTGTGAAGGTGTGCCTGCGCGCTCCGCCGGCTCGCGAGGAAGGCATCGGCAGACGTTCTGAACAGCTCCACAGCTTCGCCCTCGGCGCCAAGCAAAAGGCTTCCGTGTTCGGCGTCGAGCAGGGCCACCCCGTCGAAATCAACTGGCACGGGACCGAGCCCGACGACCATCGGCACCCCGCGCGAGCGGGCGAGCATCGCGACATGGCTCGCCGAACTGCCTGCCGTCAGGGCGATGCCACCGCCTTGCGACCAGTCGGTGGCAAGGAAGCGCGTCGGCGCGATGTCGTCGCCCACCAGGATCGCGCCGGCCGGAGCGTCCCGCGAGCCTGCGGAAACGAGTACGTCCAGCACCTGCTGGCGAATGTCCTTCAGGTCGGCCGCGCGAGCGCGGAAATATTCATCCTCGGCCGCTTCATATCCGGATATCTCGGCCTGCAGCGCCGCTGACCATGCCTCGTCGGCTGCCTTCCCGGCAGCCACCGCGTCGAGGGCCGGCCCGGAAAGAGAAGAGTCGCCCAGCATCGCGATCTGGAACTCCAGCATGTCGGCGGCGTCGCCGCTGGAATGCGAGGCGAGGTCGGCGAGCCGTCCGGAAGCTGTCTCGATGGCCGTCTCGAGCGCGGCGACCTCCAGTGCGGGAGACGCCTTGCGCTCGTAGCGCGACACCCTGGTTTCAAGCCGGAACACCCGGCCCTGCGCGTAGCCCGCCGATGCGGCGATGCCGCGAAATGTCAGTCCCGATTCTGCGGGCAGCACCATGTCAGGCGCTCCTGACATGCGCCTCGCCCTCGCCAGCCTCGTCGAAATCGCGGGTCACCAGCGCCACCAGCGCCTCGACCGCCTCGATCGCGCCATCTCCCTCTGCCCGCAGGTAGAGCGTAGTGCCCTTCGGCGCCTTGGCGGCCATCACCTTCACGATCGACTTCGCGTCGATCCAGGGGCCGGCCTCGGCCAGCGCCATCTCCACGGCGGCCGGAAAGGTTTTCGCCAGCTTGGTGAATTTCACTGAGGGACGCGCGTGCAGCCCCACGGCGTGGGTAATTTCGACCTTTGCTGATGCTGTCGCCGACATCTCGATGGGTCCTATGCCGGCGCGAGTTCGTGCGCGGTGGCGACGACGTCCTTGAGGGACGCGCCGCCCGAGGCTTCGGTCGCGGCCATTACCGCCCCCTCGACGATCGGCGCGTTGCAGATGGCAATCTTGTGCGACCGCGGCTCGCCGATCATCTCGACTGCCATTTCGCTGTTGGTTTCAGCTCCGCCGAGATCGACGAGAATGGCGACGCCTGCCTCCGACCAGGCTTTGTCGATCGCCTCCATGATCGCGCCGACCTGCGTGCCGAGGCCTCCGTCGGCGTTGCCGCCGCACCATGCGAGGGGCACCTCTTCGCCAACCATCTGGCGCACCATGTCGGCAGTACCTTCAGCGACCTTGGACGAGTGCGAAACGATGACGATGCCGACATTTTTCACGCGTCGGCCTCCAGGGTTTCAGCGACTGCCCTGACGATCAGCGCGGTCGAGCGCGCGCCGGCGTCCATGTGGCCGATCGAACGGTCGCCCAGAAACGAGGCTCGGCCTCGGATAGCCTTCAGCGGCTTCGTTGCTTCGGCTGCAGCGTCGGCCAGATCAGCGATTTCGGATGGGCTTTTGCCGGCGGCCACCGCAGCCTGCACGGGGTAGAGCACGTCGAGCATGGTCTTCTGTCCGGGCTGCGACTTGCCGCGCGCAGCCACGGCGTCGATCGACTTTGCCAGGGCAGCCGCGAAGTCGGGGCGACCCGGTTCGGAGGCGATTTCCTTGCCGAGCGTCATGAACAGCGTCCCGAACAGCGGTCCGGAAGCGCCCCCCACTGTCATGACTAGCTTGGTGCCGATTGCCTTCAAGGCTTCCGGCAGTGGCTTTTCGCCAAGCGTGGCCGCATCGGCCCTGACGGCTTCGAAGCCTCGCTTCATGTTCAGTCCGTGGTCGCCGTCGCCGATCGCCTGGTCGAGTGACGTCAACTCGTCCGCGTGCGACGAGATCGTGTCGGCGACCGCGGCAATCAGGGCGGTGAGATTGGCTCGGGTCATCGCTGCCGTCTCCATCAACCCACAATCCTGTTGCCGGCGCCGTCGAAATAGAGCGGCGTTTTCAAACGGATGGTGACGCGGTCTCCTTTTGCGAACGGCGTGTCCGGATCGGTCAGCGTCACCAGCTTGCGGCCGCCGATTGTCACATGCAGGTGGTTCTGGTCGCCAAGGTGCTCGACCCAGTCGATCGTTCCGTCCGAATGGCCGTTCGCAGCCTTCGCGATGGTCAGGTGTTCGGTGCGTGCGCCGATGGTTTTTGTGCCTGCTGGCGCCGAGGTCTCGGGCAGCAGGTCGGCGGGCAGGAGGTTGATCGCCGGCTGGCCGAGCCGCGCCGCGACATGCAGGTTTGCCGGTTCGGTGTAGATTTCCCTCGGCGTTCCAATCTGCACCAGCCGCCCTTCGGCAAGGATGCCGATGCGGTCGGCCATCGTCATCGCCTCGATCTGGTCGTGCGTGACATACAGCATGGTCGAGCCGAGTTCGGCCTGGATGCGCTTCAGTTCGAGCCTGAGATCGCCGCGCAGCTTGGCGTCGAGCGAGGACAGCGGCTCGTCCATCAGATAGATCGAAGGCTTGCGCACCAGCGCGCGACCGATCGCAACGCGCTGCATCTCGCCGCCGGAAAGCCTGGTCGATTTGTTGTCCAGCTTGTGGTCAATGCGCACCAGCCTCGCCACGTCGGCGACCCGGCGGTCGATCTCGTCCTTGCTCAGCTTGCGCGCCGGCGAACGCAGCGGGAAGGCCAGGTTCTCGAACACGGTCAGATGCGGATAGAGCGAATATTGCTGGAACACGAACGCCACGTCGCGCGCGGCCGGCGCGATCTTGGTGACGTCACGCCCGTCGATCACGATCGAGCCGCTGTCGGGACGCTCCAGTCCCGCCACAAGCCGCAGCGTGGTGGTCTTGCCGGCGCCCGTCGGCCCAAGCAGCACGATGAATTCGCCGTCCTTGATGGTCAGCGTCAGGTCGTCCAGCGCCTGCGTATCGCCGAATGCCTTGGATACGCCGCGCAGCGAAACGTCAGCCATGCGCCGCTCCTCTCGCCACGCCTTCGCGGGCGCTGGTGTGGACCGCGCGGCCGGAAGCCTTGTCGAAAAGCGACAGGCGCTGCGGGTTGAACGAAAGCCCGACAGGCTCGCCCATGCGAAGCTGGATGTCGGCGGGCACCCGCGCCTTCAGCATGCCGTCCGCCGTCTCGACCGCCACGATCTGCGTGGTGCCGAGATATTCCGTGCCATAGATCGAGCCGCGCAGCTTGGACGCATCGTCGAAGCGGATATGCTCCGGCCTCACCCCAAGCGCGAAATCGGCGGCCGCGAAATCCTCGCGCACTTCAGGCACCGCGACATTCGCGCCCTGCACCACGATCTCCTTCGCGCCCTTCTGCAACGAGCCGCCGAACTTGAGGAAATTCATCGGCGGCGAACCGATGAAGTCGGCGACGAACATCGTTGCCGGGTGGTCGTAGATTTCCTTCGGAGTGCCGAACTGCTCGATGAGCCCCCGGTTCATCACCGCGATCTTGTCGGCCATCGACATCGCTTCCAGCTGGTCGTGCGTCACATAGACCGTTGTTGCATGGATGCGATTGTGCAATTCGCGCAATTCGTGAACCATCAAGTCGCGGAACTCTGCGTCGAGCGTGCCGAGCGGCTCGTCCATGAGGAAGCACTTCGGCCGCCTGACGATGGCGCGGCCGAGCGCCACGCGCTGGCGGTCGCCGCCGGCAAGCCCCGACACCGGACGGTCCAGCAGATGGTCGATCCGCAGGAGCTTCGCCGTCTCCTCGACGCGGTTCTTGATCTCCGCCTTTGGCATGCCCTGCGCCAGCAGCGGGAAGCCCATGTTCTTGCGCACGTTCATGTGCGGATAGAGAGCGAAAAGCTGGAACACGAATGCGATGTCGCGCTCGCGCGCCCGCAGCATAGTCACGTCCTCGCCGCCGAGCAGGATCTGCCCGCCGGTCGGCAGCTCAAGGCCGGCGATCATGCGCAGCGTTGTCGTCTTGCCGCAGCCTGACGGCCCGAGCATGACGAAGAACTCGCCGTCGTTGACGACGAAGTTGGAATCCTGGACCGCGACGAACGATCCGAACTCCTTCCTGAGGCTTTGAACCCTGATTTCCGCCATCGTCTACTCCGGAAACTTCGAGACGATGATGAACATCGCCGTGCCGAACAGCATGGTGATGAAGGACCATGTGTAGAGCGACAGCGCGAAAGGCTGGAACAGCATCACGAAGCCGATGCCGATGATCCCTGTCGCGATGTTCTCCAGCAGCCCGCGCCTGAGCAGGCGAGGCCAGTTCGAACGCCGCTTCTTCGTGGCAAGCGCGCTCATTTGCGCACCGCGCCGAAGGTGATGCCGCGCAGCAGCTGTTTCCTGAGCAGGATGGTGAACACCAGGATCGGCACTAGGAACACCGTCGTTCCCGCCGCCACGGCCGGCCAGTCCTGGCCGCCTTCGCCGATGATGGTCGGGATGAAGGGCGGCGCGGTCTGCGCAGTGCCGGAGGTCAGCAGCGAGGCGAAGGCATATTCGTTCCAGGCGAAGATCAGGCAGAAAATTGCCGTCGCCGCGATACCCGTGGTAGCCTGCGGCAGCACCACCTTGCGGAACGCCTGCAGCCGCGTATAGCCGTCGATCATCGCTGCCTCCTCGTATTCCCTGGGGATCTCATCGATGAAGCCCTTGAGCAGCCATACAGCCAGCGAAACGTTGACCGCCGTGTAGAGCAGGATCATGCCGAGCGCGGTGTCCGACAGGCCAAGCTCGCGGTACATCAGGTAGATCGGAATCGCCACCGCGATCGGCGGCATCATGCGGGTCGACAGGATGAAGAACAGGAGATCGTCCGCCAGCGGCACTTTGAAGCGCGAGAAGCCGTATGCCGCGAGCGTGCCGAGGAACACAGCGCAGAAGGTCGAGCCGAACGCGATGACGAGCGAGTTGACGAAGCGCGGCAGGAAGTTCGACGGACCCGCGATCACCATGTTGCGCTTGCGGGTCGTCTCGTCGCAGAAGCTCGTCGCCGGCGGCAGCGAGTTGATGTATTCGGGCGTCTGCCTGGTGCGCGTCGTGAACAGGTTGCAGTAGCCCTCGATAGAAGGCGTGAAAAGCACCTTGGGCGGATAGGCGATCGAATCGGGCGGCGTCTTGAAGCTGGTCGCGAAGATCCAGAACAGCGGGATCATCGAGATCACTGCGTAGACCACGACAAGCGCCGCGGCCACGCGCTTCGAGGTCACGCTCGGTTCGACGACCGAATGCGCTGCGGCGCTCATCGGCTTTTCACCCTGTTCAGCACTTTTACGTAGATGTTGGCCAGTCCGAAGACTGCGACGAAAAGGATGATGGCGAAGGCCGACGAGAAGCCGGTGCGCCACTTCTCGAACGCCTCGCGCTTGAGCGTGATCGACGCCACTTCCGTCGTCGAGCCCGGCCCTCCGCCGGTCAACAGGTTGACCATGTCAAACATCTTGAAGTTCTCGATGCCGCGAAACAGCACCGCCAGCATGATGAAGGGCAGCGCCATCGGCAGCGTGATTGACCAGAACTGCCGCCAGTTCGATGCGCGGTCGACCTCGGCCGCCTCGTAGATGTAGTCGGGGATGGAGCGCAGCCCGGCCAGGCAGATAAGCATCACGTAGGGCGTCCACATCCAGGTGTCGACGATGATGATCGCCCATGGCGCCAGCTTCACCGAGGACAGCATCAGGATCTCTGTTGGCGGGATGCCGGTGACGAACGAGATGACGTAGGCGAACAGCCCGATCTGCGGCTCGTAGAGGAAGCGCCAGAAATTGCCGACCACCGCCGGCGACAGCATCATCGGAACCAGGATGATCGTCGTCCAGAAGGCGTGGCCGCGAAACTTGCGGTCGATGAGATAGGCGAGCGTGAAACCGATCAGCGTCTGCAGCAGGATCGTCCACAGGACGAAGTGCGCGGTCGCCTGCATGGCGGCCCAGGTGTCGGCGTCGTTCAGGATGCGCGAGTAGTTCGAGAGGCCGATGTTCTTGACAGCTTCGTTCGGCCGGTTGGCCCGGTAATTGGTGAACGAAAGCTGGATCGCCCAGATCAGCGGGAAGATGTTGATCGCGAGCAGCAAAAGGATGGTCGGCGCGATGAAGATCCAAGCCACCGTCTTGTCGGAAAGGCCGCGCACCCGCGTTGCCAGGCTGTCCGGCGTCGCGCGCACGGCAGCTTCCGCCGCCCGATCCAGTATCGTCGAGGTGGTGTCGGTCACGACAGGTTTTCCGCTGGGGTCTTGCATGGTCTCGGGGGTCTCCGCCCCGCGCATGTTACAACGCGCGGGGCGGGCTTGGGAGGACGAGCCTAGATTTTTCCGTCGTCCTTGAAGACTTCGGTCCAGTCGGCCACAAGGCCGTCCAGAGCTTCCTTGGCGGTGCCCTGACCGGCCACCACGTAGTCATGGAACCGCTTCTGCGATGCCTGCAGCAGCGAGGCGTAGCTCGGCTCTGCCCAGAAGTCCTTCACGATCGCCATCGAGTCCAGGAAGGTCTTTGCATAGGGCTGGCTGGCCTCGAAGGTCGGGTCTTCCACCACTGCCTTCAGGCAGGAGAAGCCGCCGAGCGACCACCACTTCTTCTGCACATCGGTAGTGGCGAACCACTTGATGTACTGCAGCGCCGCGTCCTGGTTGTCGGAATAGGACACCACAGAGATGCCCTGGCCGCCAAGCTGTGCGAACTTCTCGCCGTCGGGTCCGGCCGGATTTGCGAAGAAGCCGACCTTGTCGCCGCCGACCGACTCATCCTTCTGCAGGCCAGGCCACGTGAAGGCGAAGTTCATGTGCAGCGCCACCTGGCCGGATTTGAAGGCATCGATGCCTTCGCCCATGTAGCTGTTCGACGCGCCGGGCGGCGTGCAGCAATCATAGAGCGACTTGTAGAATTCGAGGCCGGCAACCGACTTGTCGGAGTTGACGAAGCCTTCCATGTCGTACGGCTTGTCCGGGTTGTCGTACTTGAATCCGTAGGAATAGAGAACATCCATGACGCCCATGGTGACGCCTTCCGAGCCACGCTCGGTATAGATCGAGGCGCCGTAAACCTTCTTGCCGTCGATCTCCCGGTTCTGGAAGAATTCGGCAATGTCCTTCAACTCGGCGAAGGTCGCGGGTACGGCCAGATCGCGGCCATATTTTTCCTTGAACGCCGCCTGAATTTCCGGCTTGGCGAACCAGTCCTTGCGATAGGTCCAGCCGACCACATCGCCAAAGGCCGGCAGCGACCAGTAATTCGGCGTGTTCTTCGGCCACTCCGAATAACCGACCACGGTGGCGTCGACGAAGTCGCTCATCTTGATTCCTTCCTTGTCGAAGAAATCGTTGAGCTTGACGTAATGGCCGTTTTCGGCCGAGCCGCCGATCCACTGGCTGTCGCCGATGATCAGGTCGCACAGCTTGCCCTTGGAGTTGAGCTCGTTGAGGAAGCGGTCAGCGTAGTTCGTCCACGGAACGAACTCGAATTTCATGCCGATGCCGGTCTGTGCCGTGAAGTCCTTCGACAGCTCGACCAGCGCGTTTGCAGGGTCCCATGCGGCCCAGCAGAGCGTCAGGTCTTCAGCCTTCGAAGCGCCCGTCATGGCGGTCGAGGCGGCGAGCCCCGCAGCCAGGCCGAGCGACACTTTCAATGTCGATTTCATGCCTTCCTCCCATTAGCGAGGCCGTCTGGATGGCGACCTCAGAACTTTGAACCCCCCTCCTCGGGGGCCTCGACAGCGCACACGCGATGTTGAGTAATTTGTTTAGTTGAAACACAATTTACTAAACACGCAAGAGGGAAAGTGTGCTGCGCTGCACAATGAACGATAATGGCTTGGTCGGCTGTTTCGTATTGACGATCAACCGGCGCGGCATCACAAGTTTCACCAACGGGGCCACGCACGCAACCATCCACGAAGCCCCTGGGAGGAAGCAGATGGCCACCTCGATCCGGCTGGTGCGCGGCGCATTCGGCCACGTCTCGGTGCTGAACGTCGCCAGCGATTTCGTGACCCACGCGCACGCAGAGGCGCATATCATCCTGTGGCTCGACGGAGCCGCCGGGGAGATGACCATCGGCGGCGCGAAAGTCGAGCTTGGCCCGACCGTTGCTGCCGGCATCAATTCATTCCAGCCGCATAGCCACGCGCTTTCTGCCGACGGCAGGGCCGGACAGTTCCTTGCTTTCTATATCGATCCCGAGTGGTTCCACCGCCGCCGCGGCGTTCCGGCGGGCCAGTCGATCTTCTCGGCCCCTTCGATCCCGATCGATCCATGGCTGCATCGGGCGGCTGTCATGCTCTACGAAGATCTGAGCGACGGCGACGTTGACGAACTCGCGCTATACGAGGTCGAGAGCCTGATCGACAGCCTGGCCGATGCGGCGGCCTCGATGAGGCCACGCCGCGCCGCGTCTTTCGGCAGCGGCGTCGACTTCCGCGTGCTGAAGGCCATCGAGCTGATGAAGGCGAATGTGGGCGAGCGCATCTGTTTCGACGATGTCGCCAGGAGGGTAGGGCTGTCGCGGCCGCACTTTTTTGCTTTGTTCAAGGAACAGACCAGCCTTACGCCCAACGTTTACTGGAACACGCTGCGCATGCAGGAGGCGCTGCGCCAGTTGCAGTGGTCGCGCGAGCCGTTGACTTCGGTCGCCTGGAATCTGGGCTTCACCACGCAGGGCAATTTCACGCGCTTCTTCCGTGACCATGCCGGCGTTCCGCCGACGCTCTATCGTGAGGCCGTCCAGGGCGCCGTCTGATTCGAACACGATTTTCAGACGCATCGATAAGCGATCCCGACTGATTGATAAGCGCACCACGCGGCTTGCGGCTATTGTCGCGGCAGTATTCAGGGAGGATTTCGTGCCGAAAATCAGGATTTCGAGCGTCATTGACGCGCCGGTCGAAAAGGTCTGGGCGCGCATTCGCGATTTCAACGGATTGCCCGGCTGGCATCCGCGCATGGTCGAAAGCGAGATCGAGGACGGCAAGAAGGCGACCGACATCGGCGCCGTCCGCAAGTTCAAGTTGGCGTCCGGTCCCACAGTCCGCGAGCGGCTCGACGCGTTCTCGGACGATGATTTCCTGACCACCTACGCAATCATCGAACACCCGGCCCCGATCACCAACCACACGGCAACGCTTAAGCTCGAAAGCATCACCGACGGCGACCGGACTTATGCCGTCTGGACGTCCGAGTTCGATGCGCCTGCCGAAAAGGCGGACGAAATGGCCAAGGGCATGGGCGAGAATGTCTTTCAGGGCGGCTTTAACGCGCTGAAGAGCCATTTCTCCCCCAAGACCTGATCGGCAGGAGGGCGCGATGCCGCTTGCCCTGAAGACGTATTCCACAGTTGCCGAGGCGGGTTCGGCCCTCAAGGCTGCGGACGCCCGCTATCTCGGCGGCGGCACCCTGGTCGTGCGCGCCGCCAACGAGGGCGACCTGTCTTTCTCGACCTATGTGCGTTCGACCGATCCGCTGCTTTCGGCCATCATGGTCGAGGCGGGCGTCGTTACTGTCGGGGCTGGCGTTACCATGGCCGCCGTCGCGCGCCATCCCGAACTCACCGCCATCGCCAGCGCGGCGAAGGCGGTCGGCGGCCCGGCAGTCCGTAACATGGCGACGGTCGGCGGCAATCTTTTCGCGGCAGCGCCTTACGGCGATTTCGCGGTGGCGCTGCTGGCTCTAGACGCTACCGTCCACACGACAGCGGGTTATCTCGGCATCGATGAATTCCTTGCCGGACGCGATAGCAGCGACGCGGTTGTCGCGTCGGTCAGCTTTGCCGTTCCGGCGGCCGGCAAGTTCCGCTTTCTCAAGGCAGCGCGGATCAAGCCGAAGGGCGTATCGATTGTCAGCATCGCGGCAGTTATCGAGACCGATGCGGGCGGCAAGGTGACATCCGCGCGCATAGCGCTCGGCTGCATGGCGGACCGGCCGATCCGCGCGAAGGGCGCCGAGAAGGCGCTCATCGGGGCAATGCTGACTGAAGACGGCGTGGCCAAAGCGGTGGCGGCGGTCGGGGAGGGGACAAGCCCGATTACCGACGCCATCGCGAGCGCCTGGTATCGCAGCGAGGTTCTGCCAGTGCATTTCCGCAGGCTGCTGCTGGCATAACCGGGCAAAAGGATGCCGGGAAATCGGGTCCGATTGCAAACTCGCGAGCGCAGAATTTGCAACTGACCATAGGGAGGAAAGATGGCAAAGGTCCCGGTCCAGTTCACATTGAACGGCGAGGAGAAGGCTGAGTTCGTCGACAGCGGCGCCACCCTCCTCAAGGTTGTGCGCGACAAGCTCGGCGACACCTCGCCCAAGAGCGGCTGCAACCAGGGCACCTGCGGCGCCTGCTCGGTACTGGTTGACGGCGAACTCAGGCTGTCCTGCCTGACGCTCGCCGAAACCTGCGAGGGAGCGCACATAGTCACCACCGGCGGCCTCGCAAAGGATGGCGTTCTCCATCCGCTGCAGCGCGCCTTCATGGACGAATTCGCCGCGCAGTGCGGCTTTTGTACGCCAGGCATGATTATGGCCGCCAAGGCGCTGCTCGACCGTACGCCGGACCCCTCGCGCGACGAAGTGGTCGAGGCGCTGTCGGGCAACATCTGCCGCTGCACAGGCTACGAGCCGATCATCCGCGCCGTACTCACAGCGGCGCGCGCCAATTCGCAGAATGCGGCCTGAGGAAAAGTCGATGAAACTCGCCAAGAGCTACTTCGCCGACCAGCGCAAGGACGATCTGAAGGAGCTTGGTCAGGGCCTGCAGCGCTCCGACGTGCCGGGTCATGTGACCGGCAAGACCAGCTATTTCGCCGACCGCCATTTTCCGGGCATGCTCTATCTCAAGATGGTGCGCAGTCCGCATGATCACGCCCGTATCAGGAAGATCGACACGTCCGAAGCCGAGAAGCATCCTGGCGTCGCGCGGGTCATCACCCACAAGGACGTTCCGCACAACGTCTATACGATCCTGATTCTGATCCAGGTCGGCCCCGAGGACGAGCAGGTGCTTGCCGAGGATAAGGTGCGCTGGAAGGGCGAGGCGGTGGTCGCCGTGCTCGCCGACAGCCAGCGTGCAGCTGAAGAGGCCGCCGCCAAGGTGAAGATCGACTACGAGGTCCTGCCGGCCGTGCTCGACATCGAAGAGGCGCTGAAGCCGGGTGCGCCGCTGGTCAACGAGTACCACGGCCAGAACTACTACATGTACGACAGCGGCGCCTCCAGGAAGGTGCGTTTCGGCGATGTCGAGAAGGGTTTCGCCGAGGCCGACCATATCCTTGAACAGACCTATTTCTCGTCGCCCATCGAGCAGGCGCCGACCGAGACGACGGGCTGCATCGTGACCCCCGACGGCAACGACCGCTTCACCTGCTACACCAACACGCAGGCGATGTTCTTCACGCTCGACAACACCTCGATCATCCTGCAGATGCCCGGCCACAAGCTGCACATGGTCGGCGGCACGGTCGGCGGCGGTTTTGGCGGCAAGGTCGACGTCACCGTCGAGCCGATCGCCATCCTCGCCGCCAAGCTGACCGGCCGGCCGGTGTCCTTCATCTACAGCCGCCACGAGGAAATGCAGATTTCCTCGCCCCGTGCGGCCGAGAAGATCGTCCTCAAGGACGGCGTTATGAATGACGGCCGCATCGTCGCGCGGCAGGTCTGGGGCTACACCGACGCCGGCGCCTATTCGCGCCACTCGCCCTACGGCGCGCAGAAGGGTGCGGCGCATTATCCAGGCCCGTACACGATCCCGAACGTGTGGGTGGACACCTGGTGCGTGTACACCAACCGTACGCCGTCCTCCGCCATGCGCGGCTTCGGTGTCACCATCGCCGACTTCGCGCTCGAGGTGCAGATGGACAAGCTTGCACGCCTGATCGGCATGGATCCGCTCGAGTTCCGCTTCATCAACGCCTACCGCGACGGCGACATGAAGGCGCATCGCCAGGAGACGACCGGTGCGGCGCTCATCGAATGCATGCAGGAAGCCTCGCGCCTGGCCGACTGGCCGGTGGCGGAGAAATATCTGCAGATGTCCTCCTACAAGGGAAGCTGAGCGATGGCGATCCGACGCGGCCGCGGCGTTGCGGCGATCAACTATCCGACCGGAATGAACCTCGGCGGCGATCCGAGCCAGGCGCTCGTACATTCGACGCCGACCGGCAACTTCATGGTCACGCTGTCCTCGGTGGACCTGGGGCAGGGGCTCAAGCAGGTCATGGCGCAGATCTGTGCCGAGACGATCGGCGTCAAGACCGAGCAGGTCATCATCGACACCGCCGATACCGACACCGGCCCGCATTGCATGGGCACTTTTGCATCGCGCGGCACGCATCGCATCGGCAACGCCGTCATCCAGGCCGCTCAGGAAGCGCGCCAGGTGATGCTTGAGGTCGCCGCCGAAGCGCTCGAGGTCAACGCCTCCGACCTCGATACCGACGGCGAGGGCAACATCCACGTCAAGGGTGCGCCGCAGAAGTCGATCTCGATCTTCGACACCGCGCTGATGGCGCATTTCAAGCTTGGCCGTTCCATCTCCGGGCGCGGCATGTTCCTGGTGCCGCGCTCCTACCCTGAGGTCGAGACCGGAGCGATGAAGCCCTCCACCTGCTACGCCCATGCCTGCACCGTCGCCGATGTCGATGTCGATGACGAGACCGGCGAGGTCACCGTCGTCTCGGTCAAGAACGTCTTCGAGATCGGCCGCGCGCTCAACCCGAAAATGGTAGAACAACAGCTTGTCGGCGGGTCGTGGATGGTCATCAGCCACGCGCTCTACGAGACCACCGAACCCTACTATCCGGCCCGCGATCATGGCGGCTCCGATTTCAACGAATACCTCATGCCCGGTCCGGGCGATCTCGCCGAAACCGAGATCGTCGTTCTCGAACGCCCTGCGGCCGACGGGCCTTACGGCGCCAAGGGGCCTGGCGAGATGTGCGCCAATCCGCAGATACCTGCCCTTGCGAATGCCATCTTCGACGCGGTCGGCGTTCGCATCGACATGATGCCGATCACGCCCGAGCGGATTCTCCGGGCGCTCAAGGAACAGCGGTCCGCGTAGGCTCGCAAGTGCCATGACGGTTTGGATGGACACCCCCCTCTGGCCTGCCGGCCATCTCCCCCTCAAGGGGGGAGATGGGCAGCTTCTTCCTCACCGCTCCTTCTGCGACGTCGGAGATTGGCGGAAGCCGAGGTGCAGGCTGATCTTCCCCCTTGAGGGGGAGATGGCCGGCAGGCCAGAGAGGGGTGCGTCGAGTTGCTCCCATACTCAGTCATGAACCAGGCCCCCGACAACATCACCGCTTCGCCCGAGGCTCTCGCGTCCGGTCTCGCCGGTATCAGCTATCTTGCCGACGATGGTCTGGCGACCGCGATCTTCCTGGCGATTCACCTTGGCAAGCCGTTGTTGCTCGAAGGCGCGCCGGGCGTAGGCAAGACGGAAGCCGCCAAGGCGATCGCCGCGCTCACCTCACGCGAACTTGTGCGGCTGCAATGCTACGAGGGCATCGACGCCGCGCACGCGCTCTACGAATGGAACTATCAGCGCCAGCTGCTTGCCATCCGCCAGGCCGGCGAGCGCGAGGTCGACATCTACGACGACAAATTTCTCATTGCCCGGCCTTTGCTCCAGGTTTTGAGAGATCCCGCACACCGCATGCTGCTTGTTGACGAGATCGACCGCTCCGATCACGAGTTCGAGGCGCTGTTGCTTGAATTCCTGTCCGATTTTCAGGTCACGATTCCAGAACGCGGCACAATCCAAGCGGCCGGTCGGCCGCTGGTGATCCTGACATCCAACCGCACCCGCGAGCTCGCCGAAGCCTTGCGCCGCCGCTGCGTCTACCACTGGATTGCCTATCCCGACGCTGCCCGAGAGGCGGAAATCATCATGTTGCGGGCAGGTGACGTCGCCGAGGCCACGGCTCGCTCCGTCGCCAATGCGGTCAGCGAAATCCGCGCAAAGCCGCTCGCCAAACCGCCGGGTATCGCGGAAGCGGTCGAGTGGGCAAACGCCGCGACCATTCTTGAGAAGGGCGGCAGCCCGTGGCCGGAAGCCTTTCGCCGGGCGCTCGGCGTGCTGGTCAAGGACGAGGAAGACATCGCCTATCTGCTGCCGGACCTCGACCGCATCCTGGAAGGGGCGATGGCGTGACGACGCCGGCGGAACTGCCCCGCGCGGCCAAACACTTCGCCGCATTCGTCAGGTATATCAGGCACTTCGGCTTTCCTGTCGCTACCCAACAGGCGATTGTTTTCATGCAGGCCGTGACGCTGCTCGGCCCTCGTTCCATGGAAGACATCCGCCAGGCCGCGCTCGCGACACTCGCTCCCCCGCGCGACCGACGGCACGAATTTGACGCTTTGTTCCGCAGCTTCTTTTACGGCGAGGCAACCGTAACGGTGGGTACGCAAGACGACGACGAGGACACCGAGGTCAAGGACGACAACGGCAGCGAACAGGAAGGTGAGCTGCCGGAACTCAGGCAGGAAGATAGCGGCGAATCGGCCTCCGCCTCCGAGCAACTCGGCCGGCGCTCGTTCCCAGGCGGTCACGACACGCTGTCGAGGTTCGGCAAGGCGCTGCCCAAGGCCTTGCCGCAGCGCCGCTCGTTCCGCTCCGTCCGCACCAATTCGCGCGGCAAGCTCGATCTGCGCCGCGCGCTGCGCTCGATCGTGCGCGCCGACGGCGACGTGCCCGCGCCGCCGCTCAGGCGGCGCCCGACCTTGTCGCGCAAATTGCTTGTCCTGATCGATGTTTCCGGCTCGATGAAACTGCACACCAGCGACTATCTCAAGCTCGCCCATGCCGCCGTGCAGTCCGCCCACCGGGTCGAGGTGTTCACGCTCGGCACGAGGCTGACGCGCATCACCCGCGCGCTCAAGGTACGCGACCTCGAATTCGCGCTGCAGCGCGTTGCCTCTTTGGTCGACGACTGGGACGGCGGCACGCGCATCGGCCCGACCCTGCTTGCCTTCCTGGCGATACCGCGTTTTGCTGCGTTCGCGCGCGGTGCGGCGATCGTGCTGCTGTCTGATGGTCTGGAGCGCGGCGACCATGCCGAGATGGAAACCGCAATACGCCGCCTCAGCGCGCGCGCCTTCCGCCTGTCGCTCGCCACGCCGCTCGCCGGCGATCCCCGCTTTTCGCCGCGCACGGCTGCGCTGCGCGCGATCCTGCCCAGCCTTGACGATCTGGTCGACGGCTCCTCGCTGTCGGGTCTCGCCGACTTCATGCTGACGCTTGCGCGGCAGGCGCCGTCGGCCGAAACCGTATGGAGGAGGTCCCCCTGATGCAGAAGGCCATCGATTCGCATTTCCACATCTGGCGCCAGAAGGACCAGCCCTGGCTGGTGGGGCCGATGGTCCCCAGAATCTTCGGTCCCTATGAGCCGATCCGTCGCGACTATCCGATCGAGGAATTTCTCGCCGACCAGCAAGGATCCGGCGTCGAGAAGGCAGTCTATGTCCAGACCAACTGGGCGAAGGAGGATTTCGAGAAGGAAGTCGCCTTCGTGTCGGAAACCGCCAGGGCCAGCGGCTGGCCGCACGCTATCGTGGGTTATGCTGACATGACGGTGGACGACGTGCGTCCGCAGATCGATCGGCTGAAGAAGTATCCGCTGCTGCGCGGCGTACGCATGCAGCTTCATTGGCACGAGACGCCGGCATTTCGCTTTGCGAAATCGCCCGACCAGGTGATCGACCCCGTCGTGAAGAAGAACGTCGCCCGGCTGAAGGACTATGGGCTCTCCTTCGACCTGCAACTTTTTCCAGCGCAGATGAAGGATGGGCTGCAGCTCGTCGGCGAGAATCCTGAGACCAATTTCATACTGACCCATACCGGCATGCTGACCGATCTTGCAGAGCCGGTGGTCGAGGAATGGAAGGCAGGCTTGCTGACGCTGGCGCAGGCCCCGAATTTCTACGCAAAGCTTTCGGGCCTCGGCACCTTCGTCCATCGCAACGACGCTCAAGTCATCGGCACGGTTGTCGACAATGCGATAGAAATCCTGGGCAGCGACCGGCTCATGTTCGGATCGAACTTTCCGATCGAGAAGCTGTGGACCAGTCACGCCGAGTTGATCGCCGCGCACCGTGCCGCAGTCTCAAAACACGGAAAGAGCGCGGAAGCCGACATCTTCTGGAACACGGCGGAACGCATCTACCGGCCGGCATGAGCCGAATTGTCGCTTCCGCGACACGGCGCGGACGCGGCTGTTGCCTAACTGGCGGGTCTTTGTGCTATTCCGTCTCATCACAAAAATCGAAGAGACAGGCTTACCATGAGCAATCACCTTAAATTCTACATCGACGGCAAGTGGGTAGACCCGGCAGTTCCCGCGGTTTTGGACGTCATCGACCCCTCCACCGAGGAAGCCTATACGCAGATATCCGTAGGCTCCAAAGCCGATGTGGATCGCGCGGTGGCTGCGGCCAAGAAGGCGTTTGCAACCTTCTCGCTGACCACCAAGGCCGAGCGTCTGGCGCTCCTGCGGCGTATCCTTGAGGTCTACAACGAGCGCTACGAGGACATAGCGCAGGCAGTCAGCTACGAGAACGGTTCGCCGATCACCTGGGCTCGTGAGGCTCAGGCCTGGGCCGGCCGGGCGCACATGGAATCCACCATCAAGGCTTTCGAGGAATACGAGTTCAGCGAGCGCCGCGGCACAACGATGGTCGTCAAGGAGCCGATCGGCGTTTGCGCCCTGATCACGCCGTGGAACTGGCCGCTCAACCAGATCGTCTGCAAGGTCGCGCCGGCCATCGCAGCCGGCTGCACCATGGTGCTGAAACCCTCCGAGATCGCGCCGATCTCCGGCATCGTCTTCTCCGAGGTGATGGACGCCGCCGGCGTGCCGAAGGGCGTGTACAACATGATCAACG
>JAPLOZ010000059.1 GCA_026400435.1 Hyphomicrobiales bacterium
CGTCAAGGACACGCCCTGGGCGCACCTCGACATCGCCGGCACGGCGATGGGCTCGCCGTCGAGCGAGATCAACCAGTCCTGGGGCTCCGGCTTCGGCGTGCGCCTGCTCGACCGGCTGGTGCGGGACCACTACGAGGCGTGAGTTCTTACCTCGCCCCTTGCGGGAGAGGTCGGATTGCCCCGAGCGCGCAGCGCGAGGTTGGCAATCCGGGTGAGGGGTTCGAGCACGCCACTAACTATATTAGGAACAAGATGGCCCAAGCATATTTCAAGGATTTCTGGATAGTCACCAACAAGGGTGAGAAGCTTTATCCAGCTCGGATCAAAAGCAGAGAAACCGGCGTAGCGACCTACCGAATTCTGGCCGACGGTAGCAACCGTCAGGAAGATGGAAAGGAAATAGCTGACGCCGTCGAGGCAATCCGCCTGTTTCTGGCCTATAGCAGCCTACGATTTGGCAACGAAAAAACCAAATCCGACAACCGCTTCAAGCGAGGCAGTAATTTCGTTGTCAATGTAGACGCGACATCTGCTTTCAAAGCCGCGCATCCCACACTGCGCTGGTAGCGTCCACGCGTATCCTTATACTGCCCTCCGCCTCCGCTCAGGCGTTTTCGGTGTCGCGCCCGTCCGGTTCCTTCGCCACGCCCTTGAACGGCCCGTCGCCCTGCTTGCGCTCCATGAACTGGCCGCTGCGTTCGTCGCGCTTTTGCCAGTCGCCGTTCTCGTGCTGGAACTGCGTCCGCCCGGTCACCGCGCCCTTGCGATAATCATTGCCTGTGTTTCTGGCCATTTGGCATTCCTTTCGCCATGATCTGCGAATCGGGTTGCGAAGACCAAATCGTTCACGATACGTTCCGTTGCGTCAAGAGAGGGCAGCTTTGACCAACAGGCTTTATTACGGCGACAATCTTGCCATCCCGCGCGAGCACATCGCGGACGAGAGCGTTGATCTCGTCTATCTCGACCCCCCATTCAATTCCAACGCCACCTACAACGTCCTGTTCAAGGCGCCGGACGTCGTGTTCGACTACGATGCGCAAGGCCGCATCGTCGGCATCGAACTGCTCGACGCAACATCACAACTGCCCTCGGACGCGCTGACCAAGGCGGCTTAGCCACCCGGTCGGTCGGAGATTCCTCCTACGCCGTCTTGGGAGGGCTTCATGTCCCTCCAAAACCAGCCTAAACAACTGACATGACCGAGGTACTGTTCTACCACCTGACCGAGTCGACCCTGCAGGACGCGCTGCCGGGCCTCCTGGAGCGCAGCCTGTCGCGCGGCTGGCGGGCGGTCGTGCAGGCAGGCACCGAGGAGCGGCGCGACGCGCTCGATGCGCATCTGTGGAGCTTTCGCGACGATTCCTTTCTTGCGCACGGCCTCGACCACGAGCCGCATGCCGCCGACCAGCCGGTGCTGCTGACGACAACAGCCGGCAATCCGAATGCCGCGCAGATCCGGTTCCTTGTCGACGGCGCGGCGCCGCCCGACCTGTCGTCCTATGAGCGCGCCGTGTTTCTCTTCGACGGCCACGATGCGGTGCAGGTGGACGCCGCGCGCGAGCACTGGAAGGTCATGAAATCAGGCGGCCACGATGTGACCTACTGGCAGCAGACATCCGACAAGCGCTGGGAGCGCAAGGCGTGAGCGATCGCTGCGCAGACATTTGCGGGAGGGCCTGACCGTGCGCGCATTCTTCCTGCTGCTTGTCATCGGCGGCATCGGCGCAAGCTTCGTCTATCCGTGGGCGATCACCAGTTTTTCGGGCCATGAGATCGGCACGTGGCGCGTCTATGAGAGCGGCGGGGCATTTTCCCCGGTCGTGACAAAGCTCGCCGCCGCCGATGCGCCGGTGCGCGTGCTCGTCGACATGATCGCCGTCGCCCCGCCGGAATTCGCGCAGTCGAGCACCGTGCTGACGGTCACCGCCGCGACCGGCGGCCGCACCGTGCTTGCCGAGCCGGTCTCCTTCTTTGAGGCCAAGCCGCAGGAGAAAAGCCCGCAACTGCGCGAAAAGGCCTATCGCGACGAGGCCGGGGTCATTTCCGAGATTGCTGACGGCGACTACAGCTTTGTGGTCGGACAGGGCGACGCCGAAGACATCCGCATCAAGTCCGTCGATCTCGTCCTGCGCGGCGGGGCCGCGACGGTCGATGCCAGGGCGCAACCGCTCGGCTATGCGGCAACAGCCATCGGCTTCATCGGGCTGGTGCTGGCGATGCGGCGCGGCCGGCGCGAACGCAATCCGAATTCCCAGCCGCCACCGCCGCGCTGGGGCAGGGGCGGCGACCAGCCTCCCGCATGAACTACCGCCATATCTATCATGCCGGCAATTTCGCGGACGTCGTCAAACACGTCGCATTGTCGAGGCTGGTCGAATATCTGAAGCTCAAGGACAAGGCGTTCCGCGTCATCGACACCCACGCGGGCCTCGGCCTCTATGACCTGTCCTCGCCGGAGGCGCAGAAAACGGGCGAATGGCGTGACGGCATCGGCAGGCTGCTGGCGGGCAAACTTCCCGCCGCCGCGCAAAGTCTGCTGCAACCCTATCTCGACGCTGTCGGGTCGGCCAATCCGCAAGGTGGTCTCGAACGCTACCCGGGCTCGCCGCTGATCGTGCGGCATTTGCTGCGCCAGCGGGACCGGCTGACCGCGATCGAGCTTCATCCACAGGATTTTCTCAGGCTCAAGGCGCGGTTTGCCGGCGACTTCCAGGTTCGCGTCATCGACATCGACGGCTGGCTGGCGCTCGGCGCGCACCTGCCGCCCAAGGAGAAGCGCGGGCTTGTGCTGGTTGATCCGCCGTTCGAGCAGGCCGGCGAATTCGAGCGGCTGGTCGAAGGGCTGCAGCGCGCCCACCGGCGCTGGCCCGGCGGCATCTTTGCGCTCTGGTATCCCATCAAGGACCGCGCGGCGGTCGCCCGTTTCCGCGACGGCTTGCGGGCGGCCGGCATTCCAAAAATCCTCGATATCGCGTTCGAGGTTCGCCAGCCCTCGTCGGACGAGCGTTTCGACGGCAGCGGGCTGGTCGTCGTCAACCCGCCGTTCGTCTTCGAGGGCGAGATGCGGGCGCTGCTGCCGGAGTTGAAGAGAGCGCTTGCGCAGGACCGGACGGCGCGCTGGTCGCTCGAATGGCTGGCGGGGGAAGATGCGCCGCTTGACCGCGACCACGCTTGAAAGGATTATGGGGGTGGCCGCGTATCTCTCTTCGCCGCCCGCTCCAGAAAGGCCTGCGATGTTTCGCTTCACCCGTCCCGTTCTCGCCGCGCTGCTCGGCCTCGCGTCCGCATTCGGAGCGACGCCTTCGGTGCGCGCCGCCGATCTCGGCGCCTATTCCGACGATTCGGGCGTTTGCAGCGAACGCTGGGTGCTGAACCGTATCACCAGCCGCTTCAGCTATCAGGTCCAGCACGTGCCGAACCTGCCGATGGTTGCGATCGTCGACTTCAGCAACATCCATGAACACCGCTACCTTCCCGCGCAAGGTGAGGAGCGCCCGATCGGCCGGCGCTATTGCGGCGCCACCGTGGCGCTGTCGGACGGCGACAGCCGCGACATCTGGTATCTGATCGAGGAAGGGCAGGGTTTCGCCTCGATCGGCGACAATGTCGAGTTCTGCGTCTCCGGTTTCGACCGCTGGTATGTTTACAACGGTCGCTGCCGGGTCCTGCGCTGATCCTTCCCATGCGACGCCTGGCATGGCTTGCAGCCGCGCTGGTTGCTGCGGGCTGCAGCCAGGAAAACTCCGCGCAGCAGGCCGCCGGCGCCCCCAACACGCCTATAGTCCAGACTACGCCCGCCGCGCCCTCTCGCTCCACGGTGCCGGCAGGCAAGGGCTTCGATTTCTACGTGCTGTCGCTGTCGTGGTCGCCGAGCTATTGCGAGGCGGAAGGCGAGGATGCCAACCGCCAGCAGTGCGGCGCCGCGCGGCCATACGCATTCGTGGTGCATGGCCTCTGGCCGCAATTCGAGCGGGGCTTTCCCCAGGATTGCCCGACCGACCAGCCGGACGTCTCCAGCGACACCTTGCGCCAGCTCTATGACCTGATGCCGTCGGCCGGCCTGATCCGCCACGAATGGCGCACGCACGGCTCATGCTCGGGTCTGAGCCAGCGCGACTATTTCGAAGTGCTGCGCGCGGCGCGCGAGACGGTCAGCATCCCCCAGGAATTCCGCCGTCTGGACAGCTACCGCACGCTCGACCCGGACGATGCGGAACGGGCTTTCGTCAAGGCCAATCCGTCGCTGCCGGAAAACGCCGTGGCGGTAACCTGCGACAAGCGCTATCTGCGCGAGGTGCGGGTCTGCATGACCGCGGATCTCAAATTCCGGTCCTGCCCGGAGATCGATCGCCGAGACTGCCGTCTGGGCAAGGTCGTCATGCCGCCGGTCAGGGGCGGCTAGGAGGATAGAGAAAATGCCGAAAGTCTATTGTTCCCCAGCCTCGCCCTACAGCGTCAAGGTTCGCATGGCCGGCGTCTATGCCGGCATCCCGCTGGAGGCAGTCACGGTCGAGACGTCGAACCCGACCGGGGAGTTCCTGAGGGCCAACCCGCTCGGCAAGATCCCAGTTCTGGTTACCGACGACGGCGACACGGTTTTCGACAGCCGGGTCATCGTGCAGTTTCTGAACCGGCAGTCCGGCAACAAGCTGTTTCCGCGCAATCCGGCCAAGCGCACCGACGCCGAGCGGCTGGAGGCGCTGGCCGACGGCATCTGTGATTGCGCGCTGGCGCATGTTTACGAACGGCGTTCGCGGCCGGAGGAACTGGTTCACCAGCCCTGGCTTGACAAGCAGTGGGCAAAGATCGCGCGTGCGCTCGACGTGCTCAATGAAAGTCCGCCCAAGCTCGGCCGCAAGATCCACGCCGGCCATCTCGCGCTCAGGGCCGCGCTCGGCTACCTGGAGCTGCGCTTCGCGGGCAAGTGGGAAAAGGGCCGCGGCAAGCTGCGTCGCTGGGCGGCGCGTTTCGACGAAAAGTTTCCCGAGTTGAAGGTGCTCTTGCCCAACTGAACCCATCACAAAAAAACCGGGCGCCAATGACGCCCGGTTCTTCAATTGCGCTGATAGCGGCGATCAGAACTTCATGCCGACGCCGAAGGTGATGCGATTGTCCGTGTCGCTCACCTCGGTGGGGCCGCCGACGGTATTGAACGTGTCGCTGCCGAAATCGGTGTAGCGATATTCGACGCGGCCAAAGACTTTGTCGGTGAACATCATGTCGGCGCCCGCACCGGCGGTCCAGCCAAACATGGTGTTGCTGTCGCTCACGCCGCCGCCGGACACTTCGAGGTCCTTGGCCGCGCCACCTGCCGTCGCGTAGAGCAGGATCGTCGGCGAGATCACGTAGCCGATGCGCGCGCGCAGCGATCCTTCGAGGCCGGAGTCGGAGCTGAAGCCGGCGTTGGAGCCGTCTTCCCAGCTGTAGCCGATGTCGGCTTCCGCGCCGGCGACGATGTTGCCCACCTGGTAGTTGTAGCCACCGAACGCGCCGATGGCGAAGCCGTCAGTGCCGATTTCGTTGCCGAAGGTGTCGAGGTCGGTATTGCCCGAAAAGCCGTAACCGACCGTCACACCGGCATAGGGGCCGGACCAGGTGTTGAGCGGGGGCACTTCCATCGGAGCTGCCGGCGGCTCTTCCATGACGGCGTCGGCTGCATAGGCGGGGATGGTGCCGAGCAGGGCCAGCAGTCCAAGTGCTGCCGCGGTCGGGCGAGCAAATTCGCGGATGTTCTTCATTCTTGTTACTCCATGACCACGAGACGCGTGGTTTGTTACGTCGAGTTCGATCAGGCATCTGGCCCTTGGCGGGAGGAACGGTCCGGCTGCCTTACAGTTCCGGAATCTGGTGGGAAAATGTGGCCCGAACGAACCTGAAATTGGGTCATTGGCCGGCGCGAATGAGGCTGAACCTTGGCGTTGCACTTGCGCAACAGCTGGTGTCAGGAGTGTTCGAGCTGCGGGCAGCAACTGCGCTTGGTACAAGGCGTTGCGCACTCTATATGTGGCGTCGCAGGGCGCTCGCGGTGACGGGCGCGGCGGCTCTTTGATGCTGTTTGGCCACAAAGCCGTCAAATGAAATAACGGATTTTAATAAAACGGTTGCCGCATGCCCCGACGGCGCTCTCATTTGGCCAACAGCAAGGATTGATGATGTCTATGGCCGCAAGGACCGCACTGGTGACGGGCGGGTCGAGACGCATCGGCAGGGCGATCGTCGAAGACCTTGCGGCGCATGGCTTTGCGGTCGCCATTCATTGCAACGGGTCGCGCGACGATGCCGATTCGCTGGCAGCCTCGTTGCGCCGCAACGGTGCCACGATCGAGGTCGTGCAGGCCGACCTCACCGACGGTGTGCAGGCCGATACGCTCGTCGCGGCGACCGTCGCAAGGCTCGGTCCGCTCGGCCTGCTCGTCAACAACGCCTCGATCTTCGCCGACGACACGGTGGAGACGTTCGATCCCGCGGTATCGGCGCGCCACTTCGCCATCCACGTCACCGCCCCTGTCTTGCTGACCAGGCGTTTCGCGCAGGCGCTGCCTGCCGAAGACGAGGGCCTCGTGGTCAATATCGTCGACCAGCGGGTCTGGCGGCTGACGCCGCGCTACTTTTCCTACACGCTCTCCAAATCCGCCTTGTGGACCGCCACGCAGACCATGGCGCAGGCGCTGGCGCCGCGCATCAGGGTCAACGCCATCGGTCCGGGTCCCACGCTGGCAAATGCGCGGCAGCAACCGCAGGATTTCGTGGCGCAGGTCGATGGCCTGCTCATGCGGCGCGGCCCGGATTTGTCGGAGTTCGGCGCCACGATCCGCTACCTCTGGGAAGCGCGCTCGGTAACCGGCCAGATGATCGCGCTCGACGGCGCCCAGCACCTTGCGTGGCAGACGCCGGATGTGACAGGCATAGCCGAATGAGCCCGAACGGAAAGCCCGGGCAGGGCGAGGAAACAGAAGCCGCCGACGACATCGCAGGCTTCATCGCCGGTGACGAGGCCGACGATGACGACGTATCGCTCGACGAGGCGGATGTGGCGCCGGCGCCAGGCATCGACCTGCCGTTCACGGCGATCGACTGGGCGGCGCACGCCGGCGATTCCGACGGCATGGTCGGCGCGGAGGTCATCCAGACGCTGGTGAAGCGCCTGCCCAATGCGCCCGGCGTCTATCGCATGATGAACGCCGCCGGCGACGTGCTCTACGTCGGCAAGGCCCGCAACCTGAAGAAGCGCGTCACCAACTACGCGCAGGGTCGTTTCCACACCCATCGCATCGGCAAAATGGTCCGCGAAACTGCGACGATGGAATTCGTCGTCACCCGCACCGAGATCGAGGCGCTTCTGCTCGAAGCCAATCTCATCAAGCGCCTGCGGCCGCGCTTCAACGTCCTGATGCGCGACGACAAGTCGTTCCCCTATATCGTCCTGACCGGCAACCACTCGTCGCCCGGCATCTTCAAGCATCGCGGCGCGCGGTCGCGCAAGGGTGACTACTTCGGACCGTTCGCCTCGGCGGGCGCGGTCGGGCGCACCATCAATTCGCTGCAGCGCGCCTTCCTGCTTCGGACCTGCACGGATTCGGTGTTCGAGGCCCGCACGCGCCCCTGCTTGCTCTACCAGATCAAGCGCTGCTCGGGCCCCTGCACCGGCGAGATCTCCGCGCCGGACTACGCCGAACTCGTCGACGAGGCGAAGGACTTCCTGTCGGGTCGCAGCCAGACCGTGAAGACCGAGATTTCGCGCCAGATGCAACATGCCGCCGAGGATCTCGATTTCGAACGCGCGGCGGTCTATCGCGACCGGCTGGCGGCGCTGTCGCACGTCCAGAGCCACCAGGGCATCAACCCCCAGGGCGTCGAGGAGGCGGATGTCTTCGCCATCCATCAGCATGGCGGGCAGGTCGGCATCCAGGTTTTCTTCTTCCGCACCGGGCAGAACTGGGGAAACCGCGCGTACTTCCCGAAGGCCGATCCGGCGCTGGAGGCCTCGGAGGTGCTGTCGTCGTTCCTGGCGCAGTTCTACGACGACAAGCCCTGTCCGCGTGCCATCTTGCTGTCGCACAAGGTCGACGAGCAGGAATTGCTGGAGCAGGCGCTCGCCACGAAGGCCGGGCACAAGGTTTCGATTTCGGTGCCGCAGCGTGGCGAGAAGAAGGACCTCGTCGACCACGCGGTGCAGAACGCCCGCGAAGCGCTCGGCCGCAGGCTCGCCGAAACCTCCACGCAGGCCCGCCTGCTCGTCGGGTTCGCCGAGACGTTCGGCCTCGACAAGCCGCCTGGACGCATCGAGGTTTACGACAATTCGCACATCATGGGCACCAACGCAGTGGGCGCCATGATCGTGGCCGGGCCGGAAGGCTTCGTGAAGAACCAGTACCGCAAGTTCAACATCCGCTCGGCCGACATTACCCCAGGCGACGATTTCGGCATGATGCGCGAGGTCATGCAGCGCCGCTTCTCGCGGCTGATCAAGGACCACGGCGACCGGCAGCCGGATGCCGAGGCCGACACCGAAACCGCGGCGTTTCCCGTCTGGCCCGACGTGATCCTGATCGACGGCGGGCAGGGCCAGATGACGGCGGTGCGCGCAATCCTGGCGGACCTGGGCATCGAGGACCAGGTCGTTGCGATCGGCGTTGCCAAGGGGCAGGACCGCGAGGCCGGCCGCGAACGGTTCTTCACCCGAAACAAGGGAGCCTTCACCCTGCCGGTGCGCGATCCGGTGCTCTACTTCGTGCAGCGGCTGCGTGACGAGGCGCATCGTTTCGCGATCGGTTCGCACCGGGCGCGCCGCAAGAAGGAAATGGTGCGCAATCCGCTGGACGAGATCGCCGGAATCGGTCCGACCCGCAAACGCGCGCTGCTGCTGCATTTTGGAACCGCCAAGGCTGTCAGCAACGCGGCCATGGACGACCTGATGGCCGTTGATGGCATCTCGGAATCGGTCGCGCGCCTCGTCTATGGCCATTTCCACGAGAATTGATGGTATTCTCGGAAGAATTGCGTGGCTTCATCGAATTCCGGCGGTTGACCCCCGACATGGGCTTCTGATTTCAGTAGGGCTGGAGAAAATCTCAAGCACCATGGCCAAGCGCGCGTTCAACCTGCCCAATATTCTGACCTACGGACGGATCGTGGCCGTGCCGCTGGTCGTCTTGTGCTTCTTTCTGGAGGGGAGGCTCCAATCGAGCGACTTCGCGCGCTGGTCGGCCGTGGCCATCTTCATTGCCGCAAGCATAACGGACTATTTCGACGGCTATTTGGCGCGGGCCTGGCAGCAAACCTCGAACATCGGCAGGATGCTCGACCCGATCGCCGACAAGCTGCTGGTTTCGACCTGTCTGCTGCTGCTTGCCGCCGACACGGACCGCACCATCGCCGGCTGGACGCTTTGGGCGGCCATCATCATCCTGTGCCGCGAAATCCTCGTTTCGGGGCTGCGCGAGTATCTCGCCGCGCTGAAGGTCAGCGTGCCTGTGACGCAACTCGCGAAGTGGAAAACGGCGATCCAGATGATCGCCATCGGGGTGCTGCTGGCTGGGCCGGCGCTCGACAAGATCATTTCCTACGCAACGCAGACCGGCATTGTCCTCCTGTGGATCGCCGCTATGGTGACGCTCTACACCGGCTATGACTATTTCCGCGCCGGCGCCAAGCACATCATGGACGAATGATGTGACCAAGCTCGTCTATTTCGCCTGGGTCCGCGAGCGCATCGGCAAGTCCGAGGAAGATGTAGCGCTGCCGCCCGCCGTGGCGACAGTCGAGGATCTGCTCCTCTGGCTGAAGGCGCGTGGCGACGGATATGCCCATGCGCTGCGCCATCCGGAGGTCATCCGCGTGGCGATCAACCACGAGCACGTCGACCACGCGGTCAAGATCGCCGGCGCCCAGGAGATCGCCCTGTTCCCGCCGATGACGGGCGGTTGACAGGCATGCCAGCGGCGATCGCACCGGTCGTGCGGATACAGGCCGCCGACTTCGACGTCGCCGCCGAAATCGACACCCTGCGCGCCGGCAGTTCAGACATCGGCGCCGTGGTGACGTTCTCGGGCATCTGCCGCGATGAGGCCGGCACGCTTGCCGCACTCGAACTCGAACATTATCCGGGCATGGCCGAAGCCGAGATCGCGCGCATCGCGGCGCAGGCGGCCGCGCGCTGGCCGCTCGCCGGGCTTGTTGCGATCCATCGCCACGGACGGGTGCGGCCCGGAGAAAACATCGTGCTCGTCGTCGCCGCGTCGAAGCACCGCCGCGCCGCTTTCGAGGCGGCCGAATTCATGATGGACTATCTGAAATCCAGCGCGCCGTTCTGGAAACGCGAGCATCGCCTTGATGGCGCCGAAGGCGACTGGGTGGACGCCACCCGGAGCGACGACGCCGCTGCCGCACGCTGGCGAAAATAGCGGCCTCACGGAAATTTTAGTTTCTTCCTCCGCGGCGAGGCCACGGAACCGACTCATTCGCTGCCGACGGTGGCGCCCGCTGTCAGGAGGCCGCCGCATGCTCGGAAAATTTGCTGAACTGATCCTGTTCGGGCTTGCGCCCATGATGTTCGGAGCCCTTCTGATGCCGGTCCCGGTCTCGGCAGAGGAGATTGTCATTTCCGGCGAGGTCGCCTACCGCGAACGCATTGCCCTGCCGCCAAACGCCGTCGTGACGGTGCGGCTGACCGACGTATCGCTGGCCGATGCACCGGGCGCTGTGGTCGCCGAACAGACGATCCAGCCGGCCGGGCAGGTGCCCGTAAAATTCGAGCTGAGATACGATCCGGCCGTCGTGCAGCCCAAGATGAACTACGCGCTGCAGGCGCGCATCACGGTCGACGACAAGCTGTGGTTCACGACCGACCAGCGCTACGCCGTCGACCCGTTGAAGCCCGAGCCGGCGATGCTGCTGCTGAAGATGGTCAGGCAGGAGTCCGGCGCCACCTCGCTGTTCGGCACGACGTGGGTCGCCGAGGACATCGCGGGGAAAGGCGTCATCGACAATGCGCAGTCGACTTTCAGCGTTACGGCGGACGGCAAGGTCGCTGGAAGCGGCGGCTGCAACCGATTTTTCGCGCAGGCCGAGATCAAGGGAGACAGGATCAAGATTGCCAATGCCGGCGCGACCATGATGGCGTGCCCCGAGGCGCTCATGGACCAGGAGCGCAAGTTGTTCGACGCATTCGGCAAGGCAAGCGCCTATCGGATAGACAACAGCGGCAAGCTATTCCTCGTCGACGCCGACGGGATCGACCTGGTGCGCTTTGCGGCCCAATGATCTTCGCACGCCGCGTCCAACCAAAAAAGCCGGCGCTGGACGCCGGCTTTTTCTCGTTTCGGATCAGCCGCTTGGCGCGGCTGCCCGACTGAGTTCGTCAGCCGACGATCTCGGTGTCGGAGAACCAGTACTTGATCTCCTGGGCGGCGGTCTCGGGTGCGTCCGAGCCGTGCACGGAGTTCTCGCCGATGGACAGCGCATGCACCTTGCGGATGGTCCCTGCATCGGCGTTAGCCGGGTTGGTTGCGCCCATCGTTTCGCGGTTCTTCAGTATGGCGTTCTCGCCTTCGAGGACCTGCACCACGGTCGGGCCGGACGTCATCGTTTCGACCAGTTCGCCGAAGAAAGGGCGGTCCTTGTGGACGGCGTAGAAGCCTTCGGCCTCGCGGCGGCTCATCCAGACGCGCCGCGACGCCACGACCCTGAGACCGGCCTCTTCCAGCATCTTCGTGATCGCGCCGGTCAGGTTGCGCCGAGTCGCGTCCGGCTTGATCATCGAGAAGGTGCGTTCAATCGCCATGGTCGGTTCCTGTATGGTTGGAAAGTTGGCGGCTCTATACAGGCCGCCGCCAGCCTTGCCAAGCCGTTCAGGCGGCTGCGAGGCTGCGCCCCAGGCCGTCGTGCAGGTCGAGCAGGCGGCCGAACCACGCCGACACCGCATCGTTGTCATCCAGCACCTTGAAGGGCGACATGATACGCACCCACTGGAACGCCCCGAACACCACATAATCAGGATAGAGCGGCGTCTTGCCGCCGATGAAGGGCTGGTAGGTCAGCATGTTGCGAAGCGGCTCGAGCGAGGCGCGGAACGCGGCCAGTCCTTCCTCGCGCGGCGCCGAGACATGTTCGAGCGGCTTGCCGTAGCGCTTCTCCCGGCTGTCGCGGAAGTAGGCCTGGTCGGGCGGGGCGAGGCGGGCGTGGATGTCGGTCAGCGCGGCCGCCCCGAGGTAGGGATGGATTGTCAGCTGCGACCAGCGCTCGATGAAGCGCGCCATCGCCTTGCCGCCTTCGCCGCCAAACAGCGTTGGCAGATCCGGGTACGCGTCATCGAGATAAAGCGCGATCTCGAAGGAATCGGCCACCACCTTGTCGCCGTCGCGGATCACCGGCACCGTCTTTGAAGCGCCGCCTTCGACCGAGGGCACCGACGTGAACGGCGTCGGCACGCGCCGGTAGTCGAGGCCCTTGTGCGCCAGGCACATCATCGTCTTCCAGCAATGCGGGCTGAATGGACGCGCAGCGTCCGCGCCGACGAGGTCGTAGAGCAGGATTGTCATTGGCGGTATGCTCCATAGCGTCTATCAAGGCCGCTATTATCGGGGCCGGGGCCTTGGAGGGAAAGTCCTTGAAGCAACATTTCGAGATGTTCGCCGCTTATAACGCTTGGGCCAACGCGCGGGTCTATGAGGTGGCGGCGGGCCTGACCAAGGAAGAATTCGCGCGCGACGTCGGGGCGTTCTTCAAGTCAATGCGGGGCACGCTGAACCACCTTCTCGCCACTGACAGGATCTGGCTGAAGCGCTTCACCGGCGAGGGCGATGCGCCCGCCACGCTAGACACGATCCTCTACATCGACTTCCACAAGCTACGCGCAGCACGCGAGGCTGAGGACAAAAGGATACTCGACTGGATCGGCGCGCAGGGCGAAAAGGCGCTCTCCGGGCGTTTCACCTACATGACCGTCACCGACATGCGCACCATTTCGCAGCGTCTGGCGCCGGCGCTAGCGCATCTCTTCAACCACCAGACGCATCACCGCGGCCAGGCGCACACGATCCTGACGGTGCTCGGCAGGGACGCCCCTTCGCTCGACCTCATTTATTTCCAGCGCACGGAGGAAGGGCGCGCCTTCGCCTGAGACTGCATGCCTGCATGCGGAGGGCTTGCGATTGGCGCTCCCGCAGTGCAAAAGCCCCCGGCCATGCTTATCATAAACGACCTTTCACTCCGCATCGCCGGACGCCTTCTGCTCGACCATGCGTCGCTTACGCTGCCTACCGGCACGAAGGCCGGTCTCGTCGGTCGCAACGGCACCGGCAAGACGACGCTGTTTCGCGCCATCACCGGCGAGTTTTCATCAGAAAGCGGCTCGATCAGCCTGCCCAAGAATACGCGCATCGGCCAGGTCGCCCAGGAGGCGCCGGGCACCGAGGAGCCGCTGATCGACATTGTGCTCAAGGCCGATGTCGAACGCACTGCATTGCTTGCGGAGGAGCAGGCGACCACGGACCCAAACCGCATTGGCGAGATCCACATGCGGCTTGCCGACATCGACGCCCACTCCGCGGAGTCCCGCGCCGCTACCATCCTGGCAGGTCTCGGTTTCGACGATGAAGCGCAGCGGCGTCCTGCGTCCTCGTTCTCGGGCGGCTGGCGCATGCGCGTGGCGCTCGCCGCCGTGCTTTTCTCCGAGCCCGATCTTCTGCTGCTCGACGAACCGACCAACTATCTCGACCTTGAAGGCACGCTGTGGCTTGAGAACTATGTCGGCAAGTACCCGCACACTGTGCTGCTGATTTCACACGACCGCGATCTTCTCAACCGCGCGGTGAACTCAATTGTCCATCTCGACAAGCAGAAGCTCACCTTCTGGCGCGGCGGCTACGACCAGTTCGAGCGCCAGCTCGCCGAGCAGCGCGAACTGCAAGAGAAGGGTCGCGTCAAGCAGGAACACGCGCGCAAGCATCTGCAGTCCTTCGTAGACCGCTTCCGCGCCAAGGCATCCAAGGCGCGCCAGGCGCAGTCGCGCATCAAGGCGCTGGAGAAGATGAAGCCGATCGCCGCACTGGTGGATGACACCGTGCGGCCTTTCAGTTTCCCCGAGCCGATCAAGACGGTGGCGTCGCCGATCGTCGCGCTGTCGGGCGTCGATGTCGGCTATGCCCCGGGCAAGCCGATCCTCAGGAAGATGACGCTCAGGATCGACGCCGACGACCGTATCGCGCTGCTCGGCGCCAACGGCAACGGCAAGTCGACCTTTGCCAAGCTGCTCGCCGGCAGGCTGAAGCAGGAGACCGGCACCATGACGGTGGCGCCGGGCCTCAAGGTCGCGATCTTCGCGCAGCATCAGCTCGACGACCTCAGGCCCGAGGAGAACGCCTACGAGCACGTCCGCCGGCTTATGCCCGAGGCTCCGGAATCGAAGGTCAGGGCGCGCGTCGCCCAGTTCGGCCTCGCCACCGCCAAGATGAACACCGCCGCCAAGGACCTTTCGGGCGGCGAGAAGGCGCGTCTCTTGATGGGGCTCGCCGCCTTCGACGGCCCCAACCTCTTCATCCTCGACGAGCCGACCAACCATCTCGACATCGATTCGCGCGAATCGCTTATCCACGCGCTCAACGATTTTCCCGGTGCGGTCATCCTGATCTCGCACGACCGCCACCTGCTGGAGGCGACCGCCGACCGTCTTTGGCTCGTCAAGGAGGGCACGGTCAGTCCCTATGACGGCGATCTCGAGGACTACAAGACGCTTGTCACAGGCGTGTCGGGCGACCGCAAGGAACGGCGCGAGGCCGAGAAGGCGTCCAAGGCCGACCGCCGCCGCGAGGCCGCCGCCCGCCGCGCCTCCGCCGAGCCGCTCGCCAAGGAGATCCGCGCCACCGAGGCGCTGATGGACCGGCTGCGCAAGCGCATCGACCAGATCGAGGACCAGCTCGCCAACCCGAAGCTCTACGAGCGCGATCCGTCAGGCGCCACGCAGCTTGCCAAGGAGCGCTCGGAAATCGGCGCGCAGCTCGCCCGCCACGAGGAGAAGTGGCTGGAGATGTCGGCGCAGTACGAGACGGCGACGGCCGAGTAGCCTTCTCGATTGTCGCCGCGCGGCCTATCGCGCCGGCGGCATCCGGGCAAAGGCCGGCAGCGTCGGGTCGAGCCTGTCCCAGCCCTGCGCGGCGTCGGTCCAGATCACCATCTGCGGCCGGTAGCGCTCCGGTTCGTCGAGCGTGCCTGCCCTGACCACGAAGAGATCGGGCATGACCGGAAACGTCATGAAGACCGGCGTGCCGCAGGTCGGGCAGAACGCGCGGCGCTTCACCGTGCCGAGGTCGCCGGTCAGATCGAAAGTCCTGGCCTCGCCCTCGACGCTCACCGCGCCCATCGGGAAGGTGAGGTACGAGCCGTGCCCGGCGCCGCTGTCCTTCTGGCACTGCCGGCACTGGCAGTCGTTGCTCATGATCGGCTCGGCCGCGGCCGAATAGCGGATTGCGCCGCACGCGCAACCGCCGGAATAGGGTTTTGTCATGTCTCGATCTCCTGTACGCAGAAGCAATTAGTTTATGCTAATTGATAAGTCAATGCTAATGGCTTATCAATCCGCTTTTTGTCGACCGCAGCCCGCGACGCTGCTGATCTCCCCCCAAGAGGGGGGTGAGCAGCCGGTTCGCCGCAAGCCAGAGGAGGGCGCAGACCGCGACGCTGCTGATCTCCCCCCACGTGGGGGAGATGCCCGGCAGGGCAGAGGGGGGCGCTGTCCCGCTGCCGTCTCCGAACTTGGGTTCCTCGCAGGGCAGAGGCGGTGAGGGGCTTTGGTTGCGTTGTCAGCGGAGAGAGCACCCCACCTTCCACCTCATCGCCCGCTCCGCTACCATCCCCCCATGCAGCGCGATCTCGAAACCTTCAAAGCCTCCCTCGCCAACCCCGAGCCGCCACCCGGGCTTTCGCTCGCCCTGCAAGCCCTGTGGTGGGACGCCAAGGGCGACTGGGACAAGGCGCACGAGCGCGCGCAGGAGCGCGACGACGCTGCCGGCGCGCATGTCCATGCCTACCTGCACCGCAAGGAAGGCGACCAGTCCAACGCCGAATACTGGTACCGCCGCGCCCGCGCCACCCCATCGACCCTGACGCTCAACGCGGAATGGGAAGACCTGGTGCGGAAGTTTTTGGCGGAGGGGTGAGCGAGGTGCCTCTACGAGGCCTTTTCAATGCCGGGCGGCTGCCACGTCCCTGCGCCGGCCGGCAGGATCGACGGAGTTTCGGTCTTGGGCCAATAGAGGCGCATCACCAGATAGATGGTGTCGTTGGGCGCGGGCAGCCAGTTGGCCTCCTTGTCGGCGCCCGGGCTGTCCTTCTGGATGTAGAGGGTCAGCGACCCATCCTCGTTCTTCTTCATCCCCGGCAGCATCGGGGAGTTGATGAGGTAGCGGTTGATCGGGTTCTTGATCAGGAACTGGCTCTTGCCGTCATACATCGTCACCGACCAGAACGCGTTGACCGGCGGCTCGCCGCCAGCGGGGAACGTCAAGGTATAGTTGTGCTTGCTGCCGTCCAGCGTCTCGCCGTCCGCATCCACCCGCGTATAGGGGTACATCGCTTCGACGGCGTCATTGCCATACAGGCCGCCCTTGGCTGCTCCGGCCCGCATCAGCCAGTCGCCGTTGAAGAAGGCCTCGTCGCCGAAGATCGAGCCGACATTCCAGCCGTTGATGATCTTGTTTCCGCTGGCCAGCCACTTGGTGACCTTGTCGTCGCCCTGCTTCATTCCGACCAGGATTTCGGCCTTGTGCTCGAGCGACAGCTCCTTGAAATCAAAGGTCCTGCCGGGACCGATGCCGATCCTGGCAAGCTTGGCGCGCGCGTCCTTGTCCCGTGCCGTCTCGGGCACGAATTGCAGGGCCGCGTCGAGATACTCGAAGAAGTTGTCCTTGATCCCGGCCGTGGTGGCGGGAACGAAATCGATCGCCGGCGCGGCGGGCGGCGCCGGTTGCTTGAGGAAGGCCGACAGCGGCTGCGCCTTGTAGCCGGCCTGGAACTTCTCGACGTTGGGCATGTCTTCGGGGTTGAAGAGCTGCGTGCGCAGAAGCGCGAACACGAAAGGCGTGGTCGAGACGAAGATTTCCTTGATGCCGGCGGGCTTCTCGCCGGTCCAGTCTGGGCCGACCACGAGGTAGTCGCCGGGCTCCGACCCCGTGGTGCGCGTGCCGATATAGCCGAAATTGTAGGTGTTGCCGTCGATCAGCTGGACCGAGTAGTAGCGCCCCTTTTCGATCGCCGGCACCGAGATGACGACCGGCTCGGCCCGCAGGTCCAGCCAGCTCATCGAGTAGGGCGTATCGCTGTTGGGCGTGATGACCGCCGTGTCCTCGGGCGTGGCGACGTGGGTCATGTTGTTGATTTCGTTGAACGGCGCCTTGAACTGCCCTGAGTTCTTGTCGACGGCGAATTCCTGCATGACCGCGTAGTTCATCACCAGCGGCAGGCCGTAGATGAAGCCTTGCTCGGCGATGTCCTTGGCCTCCACCAGGCTCGGCCAGTTGAGGTTGTCCTCGGCGAATGCCGGGAAGGACGTCGCGGTGGCGGCAAGGAGTGCGGCAATGGCCGCGGAACGAAGCAGATCGCGTTTGGTCACCATTGGCATTTCCCCCGGGTTCGCGCCCTGCGCTCGAGCGCGGACGGCTGGCAGAGGCTATGCCACCTCTGCGACGGTTTTCGTGACGGATGCACTATTGAACCGCGACGACGTTGCGTCACCACTCATTTTGCGCCAAGTCTGAAGAAATGCTGCGCGGGCGGAGACAATGTCCACGACCCCGGTCATCTCGAACCTGACACTCCATGGCCTGCCGCAGCTTATCCGGCGCGAGCTTGGCGAGCGGGCGCTCGCCCGCGCCGTCCGGGCCGCCGGCGTCGATCTCGAGGCAATCGAAGGCGACAGCTGCTTCATTCCCCACGCCGCGGCGTTGACGCTGATCGAGACGGCTGCGCGCGCCGCGGGCGAGGCCAATTTCGGCCTGCTGATGGCCCCTCAGATGGATGTCGCCAACTACGGCACATACGGTCAGTACATTTACGCCGCCGATACGCTCGGCGCCGCCATCGGCCGGGCTGTCGAAGCGCTGGTGTACCACTCCCATGGCGACACCATGGGCCTCGCCACCCAGGGCGACGAGGCCCGGTTCAGCTATGGTTTCGCGCTTGCGGGCCACTCCGGCTACGGCCACGTCGCCAACGTCGCGGCGGGCGCGCTTTCCAGCGTCTGTCGGCATTTCCTGTCCGACCGGTGGCGGCCGCTGCGCATCGAGCTCGACATCCCCCGGCCGCGCCGCGTCGCGCCGTTCGAGGACATGTTCCAGTGCCCCGTGGTCTTCAACGCACCGACGACGACCGTTGTGTTCGACCGCGCCGGCCTCGACGCGCGCGGTCCGGCGCGCGCGGGGCGGCCCATCATCACCATCGCCGACGTTGCGCGCGACAGGCGCGGTGCTGCGCCCAGCGACACGCTGGGCGTGGTCGCGGAGCATATCCGCCTGCAGGTCCGCGGCGGCTCGATCTCCATCGACAGCACCGCACGCGCCCTGGACACCAGCATCCGCTCGCTGCAGCGGGAGCTGCGCCGCGAGGGGACGGACTTCCGCAGCCTGGCGAACGCTGCCCGCGCCGAGCGCGCCGACGAGTTGCTCCGCCACGCCGACATCTCGATCACCCGCATCGCCGCCGAACTTGGCTACTCCACCCCGGCCAATTTCAGCCGCGCCTTCCGCAACGCCACCGGCGTGAACCCCAGCGCGCTGAGGGCGCCTGGGTCACCCGGCCACCCGGACGCATTTGCCTTGATCCCCTGAGCCGATAGAACAGTGGAAAGAATGACAAGTCGTGCTTTGCATATCGCAGACAATTTGTAGCATTTTCAACAACTGGCGCGATCAACGCGATTTCTCCCCGCCCCGACGCGCTGGAGCGTTGCGATACATCGTGATGCGCCGCCAATCCTCCCCCGTGAAACGGGGGGTGAGCAGCCGGTTTGCCGACGGCAAATCCGTCGTGCCGGTGGCACGACGGAAGGCCGGCGAACGCCGGGACGCTGCGCAGCAGCGGGGACCCGGCCGGCAGGGACCATGCGCAGCATGGTGGAGGGGGCGCCCCCTCCGTCCCTTCGGGCCACCTCCCCCGCTTCGCAGGGGAGGATAAAGGGTGCATGTCTGGCCCTACACGCGCGCCCCATTTCCCGCTAAACATCCCCCATGAACCAGCACGCCACCCTCCAGCCAGCCAAGCTCAGGATCGGCCATTCGGCCTGTCCGCACGATTGCCCGTCGACCTGTGCGCTCGACGTCGAGCTGTTGTCCGACACCCGCATCGGCCGCGTGCATGGCGACAAGGCCAACAGCTATACGGCGGGCGTCATCTGCGCCAAGGTAGCGCGCTATGCCGACCGCGTCCACCATCCCGACCGCCTGCTGAAGCCGCTGGTGCGCTCCGGCGCGAAGGGCGAGGGCGGCTGGAAGGAGGCGAGTTGGGAGGCAGCGCTGGATCTGGTGGCCGAAAAGTTCATCGCGGCGGAGGCAAAGCTCGGCAGCGAGACGGTGTGGCCGTATTATTATGCCGGCACGATGGGGCTGGTGCAGCGCGACGGCATCGAGCGGCTGCGCCACGCGAAAAAATACTCCGGCTTCTTCGGCTCCATCTGCACCAACCTCGCCTGGACCGGCTGGGTGATGGGCGCTGGCGCGCTGCACGGCTCCGACCCCCGCGAGATGGCGAAGTCGGACTGCGTCGTCATCTGGGGCACCAACGCGGTCGCCACGCAGGTCAATGTGATGACGCACGCCATTCGCGCCCGCAAGGAACGCGGCGCCAAAATCGTCGTCATCGACATCTACGACAACGCGACCATGCGGCAGGCCGACATGGGCCTGATCCTGAAACCCGGCACCGACGGCGCGCTCGCCTGCGCGGTCATGCACGTGCTGTTCCGGGATGGCATGGCCGACCGCGCCTATCTCGAAAAATACACCGACGATCCCCGCGGCCTCGAAGCGCATCTCAACGACCGGACGCCGCAATGGGCGTCCGCCATCACCGGGCTGTCGATGGCCGAGATCGAGGCCTTCGCGCATCTGGTCGGCACCACGAAGCGCACCTTCTTCCGGCTCGGCTACGGCTTCGCCAGGCAGCGCAACGGCTCGGTCAACATGCACGCCGCCCTGTCGGTCGCGGCCGTCACCGGCTGCTGGCAGCATGAGGGCGGCGGCGCGTTCCATTCCAACTCCGGCATCTTCAAGTTCGACAAGGGGCTGCTTGAGGGCACGCGGCTGCGCGACCCCGGCATTCGCTATCTCGACCATTCGCGCATCGGGCCGGTGCTGATGGGCCACGAGGATGCGCTTTACGGTGGCCCGCCGGTCACCGCGATGCTGATCCAGAACACCAACCCGGTGAACGTCGCGCCCGAGCAGCGCCTTGTGAAGCAGGGTTTTCTGCGCGACGACCTGTTCACCTGCGTCCACGAACAGTTCATGACCGATACGGCGAAACTCGCCGATGTCGTGCTGCCCGCCACCATGTTCCTCGAGCATGACGACATCTATCGCGGCGGCGGCAACCAGCACATCAATCTCGGCCCCAAGCTGATCGACCCGCCCGAGGGTCCGCGCACCAACCATTTCGTCATCGAGGAACTGGGCAAACGCCTTGGCGTCGCCGACATGCCGGGCTTCGGCATGACCGAGCGCCAGCATATCGACCACATGCTGGGCAAGCGTGGTCATGGCGATTTCGAGTCGCTGAAGGAAGCCAAGTGGCTCGACGTGCAGCCGGATTTCGAGACCGCGCATTTTGTGAAAGGCTTCGGCCATCCCGACGGAAAGTTTCGCTTCCGGCCGCAATGGGTGGGCGGCGTCGCGCCAAACAAGCCGCCGAAAAACATGGGCGTTGCCTTCGGTCCCTACGGCCGGCTGCCGGAGTTTCCCGACCATGTCGAGCTGATCGAGACGGCCGACGAGGAGCATCCGTTCCGGCTCGCGACGTCGCCGGCGCGTAGCTTCCTCAATTCCACTTTCGCCGAGACGCGCGCCTCAAGGGACAAGGAAGGCGGCCGGCCGGAACTGCTCGTTCATCCTGAGGATGCGCTGAAACTCGGTCTGACCGGCGGAGATCGCGTCGAAATCGGCAACCGGCGCGGCGAAATCGTGCTGCATGCAAAACTTTTCGACGGGCTGAAGCCGGGCGTCGTCATCGCCGAGGGGCTGTGGCCCAACGACGCGCATGAGCGCGGCGAGGGCATCAACGTCTTGACCGGCGCCGACGCTCCCGCGCCCTATGGCGGCGCGGCCTTCCACGACAACAAGGTATGGGTGAGGAGGGCTACTCCGCCGCGCTGACGTATTCGCTGAGCGGCGGGCACGAGCAGACGAGGTTACGGTCGCCCGCCACATTGTCGATGCGCGAGACCGGCGGCCAGTATTTCGCGATGTTCGGGTCGCCGCCCGGGTAGGCCGCCTCCAGCCGCGAATAGGGGTGCGTCCACTCGCCGGCCAGCGTCTCGGCCGCCGTGTGCGGCGCGTTGACCAGAGGGTTGTCCTCGCGCGGCCAGTCGCCCTTCTCGACCTTCGCGGCCTCCCGCGCGATGGCGATCATCGCCTCGCAGAAACGGTCGAGCTCGGCCTTCGGCTCGCTCTCGGTCGGCTCGACCATCAGCGTGCCCGCCACGGGCCACGACATGGTCGGCGCGTGGAAGCCGTAATCGATCAGCCGCTTGGCGATGTCCTCGACGCCGACGCCCGCGCCGTCCTTCACCACCCGCGTGTCGAGGATGCACTCGTGGGCGACGCGCCCGTTCCTGCCTTTGAACAGCACGGGGAAATGCTGGCCGAGCCTGGCCGCGATGTAGTTCGCATTGAGGATAGCCATCTCTGTCGCCTGCTTCAGACCCGCCGCGCCCATCATGCGTATATACATCCAGCTGATCGGCAGGATGGACGCGCTGCCGAAGGGAGCCGCGGCGACGGCATGGGTGCCGCCTTCCGCGACATAGCCTGGAAGGTAGGGCTTGAGGTGCGCCTTGACGCCGATAGGCCCGACGCCCGGTCCGCCGCCGCCATGCGGGATGCAGAACGTCTTGTGCAGGTTCATGTGGCAGACGTCGGCGCCGATGTCGCCGGGCCGCGCCAGCCCGACCAGCGCGTTGAGGTTGGCGCCGTCGAGATAGACCTGCCCGCCGTGTTCGTGGACGATCGCGCAGATGTCCTTGGCGGCTTCCTCGAACACGCCGTGCGTCGACGGGTAGGTGAACATCAGGGCTGCCAATCGGGCCGAATGTTCCTCGGCCTTGGCCTTCAGGTCGGCGAGGTCGATGTCGCCGTCGTCGAGGCAGCGAACCACGACGACCTGCATGCCGGCCATCGTCGCGCTGGCCGGGTTGGTGCCGTGCGCGGAGGAGGGGATCAGGCAGACGGTGCGGTTCGCGTCCCCGCGCGACTGGTGGTAGCGGCGGATCGCCAGCAGGCCGGCATATTCGCCCTGGCTGCCGGCATTGGGCTGCAGCGAGACCGCGTCGAAGCCGGTGATCTCCGACAGCCACACGTCGAGGTCGGCGAACATCGCGCGATAGCCGGCCGAATGCTTCTTGGGGGCAAGCGGATGCAAATTGGCGACCGCCGCCCAGCTTACCGGCATCATCTCGGCGGCGGCGTTGAGCTTCATCGTGCAGGAGCCGAGCGGGATCATCGTGCGGTCTAGCGCCAGATCCTTGTCGGCAAGGCGTCGAAGCAGCCGCATCATCTCGGTCTCGGAGCGGTTCTCGTGGAACACCGGCTGGGTGAGGAAAGCCTTGCCGCGCGGCTTGCCGGGCAACATCGTCTCCGCCTTGCCGGACACGGCGGTCCCGAACAGCTCTGCGATGGCTTGGAGGTCGGCCTCGCTGGAGGTCTCGTCGAAGCTCACGCCGACATGGTCGGCATCGACAACGCGCAGCAACCGTCCCTCCGCCTCGGCCGCAGCGGCGATTTGCGCGGCCCTGGCCTTGGCCTCGACCGTCACAGTGTCGAAACGGCGCTCGCCAGCAACGTTCAGGCCAGCTCCGTTCAATGCAGCAGCCAGCCGGCTCGCCATGCCGTGCACGCGGCCCGCGATCTCCTGCAGGCCTTCGGGACCGTGCCAGATGGCGTAGGCGGCAGCCATGTTGGCGAGCAGCGCCTGGGCGGTGCAGATGTTGGAGGTCGCCTTGTCGCGGCGGATATGCTGCTCGCGCGTCTGCAGCGCGAGGCGGTAGCCGGGTCGGCCGTGGGAATCGACCGACTGCCCGACGAGGCGGCCGGGCATCAGCCGCGTCAGCCTGTCGGACACCGCGCAATAGGCGGCGTGTGGACCGCCAAATCCCATAGGCACCCCGAAGCGCTGCATGGAGCCGACCGCGATGTCGGCGCCAAGTGCTGCGACCGGCTCGGTCAACGTCAGCGCCAGCGGGTCGGCGACGAAGACGACAACCGCGCCGGCGGCCTTGGCCTTCTCGATGATCGCGCCATGGTCGGCGTAGACGCCCAGCGTGTCGGGCCACGGCACCAGCAGCGCGCAGGTCTGGTCGTCGACCGCATCGCCGTCGATCTCGATGCCCAGCGGCTCGGCGCGGGTACGGACGACGTCGAGGACCTGTGGATGCAGCGGCCCGGCGAGCGCAACCTTCGGCCGCTTCGCGTAGTGAAAGCGCCAAGCAATGCCGACGGCTTCCGCGACAGCCGTCGCTTCGTCAAGCAGCGATGCCGAGGCGACCGGCAGGCCGGTCAGTTCGGTGACCAGGGTCTGGAAGTTGAACAGCATTTCCAGCCGGCCCTGGCTGATCTCGGCCTGATAGGGCGTGTAGGCAGTGTACCAGGCCGGGTTCTCGAACAGGTTTCGCTGGATGACCGGCGGCACGATCGTGCCGTGATAGCCCGCGCCGATGAAGCTCTTCAGGACGACGTTGGCGTCCATCTTGGCGGCGAGTTCGGCCAGCGCTCCGGCTTCGGTCGCGGGCTCGGGCAGGGCGAGCGGACGATCGAGTCGGATCGACTTCGGCACCGCCTGGCTGATCAGCGTTTCGACCGAAGGCACGCCGATGACTGCGAGCATGGCGCGCGTGTCGGCAAGGTTCGGGCCAATATGCCTTGTGGCGAAGCTGTAGGTGGACGCGGTCATCTGCGTGGTCCTCAAAGGTCAGGCGATATGGGCTTTGTAGCCGGCTTCGTCGAGCAGGCCGGACAACTGGCTTTCGTCTGCCAGCTTCATCTTCCAGAGCCAGCCGTCGCCGGTCGCCGCCGAATTGACCAGAGCGGGATCGGCCGAGAGCGCCGCGTTGGCCTCGACTATTTCTCCGTCGGCGGGCGCGTAGACGTCGGACGCCGCCTTGACGGACTCGACGACGACGGCGACATCGCCCTTCTTCATCGCGCGGCCGGCTTGCGGCAATTCGACGAAGACGAGATCGCCAAGCTGTTCCTGCGCATAGTCGGTGATACCGACGGTCGCCACCCCGCCCTCGACGCGGATCCACTCATGGTCTTCGGTGAAATAGGTCGTTGCCATAAAACTCTATCCTTTGCGGTAGCGATGCGGTGTGAAGGGAAGCGGCGACACGTCCAGAGGGATTTTCGTCCCGCGAATGTCGGCGAAGAAGCGCGAGCCGGGCCTGGCCAGTGCGGCCGGTACGTAGCCCATGGCGACCGGCGCGCCGGCCGAGGGGCCGAAGCCGCCGGACGTGACTATCCCGGCGGGGTTTCCACTGGCGTCGACCAGCGCCGTGCCGGAGCGCACCGGCTGGCGGCCCTCCGGCCTCAGGCCAACGCGCTTTTTCGAGGGGCCCTCGGTAACGATCCTGCGCAAAGCCTCTGCGCCGATGAATTCGTCGTTTGCGCGGATATCCTTGGGGATCGCCCACATCAGCCCGGCGGAGGCGGGGTCGATGTCGCCTGTGATGTCCTGGCCATGCAGGCAGAGCCCGGCCTCGAGCCGCAGGCTGTCGCGCGCCGCAAGGCCGATCCACATGACGCGGTCATCCGCCGTCAGCTCGGCGACCAGGCCCGGCGCATCGGCGGCGGGCAGGGCGATCTCGAAACCGTCCTCGCCGGTATAGCCCGAGCGGCTCATGAACCAGTCGTGCCTGAGTTCGATGCCGTGCATGAAGGTGAGCGCGTCCGTCTCGATGCCTATGCCGAGCATGACCGACGCGGCCGCCGGCCCCTGCAGCGCGAGGAAGACGCAGTCGAGCGGCGTCACCGTGACATCGACATCGCGCGCCAGGCTTTTGAGATGCGCCTCGTCGGTCGCGGCGTTGCCGGCGTTGGCGACCACCATGAAGCGATCCGCGCCAAGCCGCGTCACGATCAGGTCGTCGATGATGCCCGCCTGCTCGGTCAGGAAGAAGGTATATTTGGATTGCGACAGTTCCATCGCTGCCGAATTGAGCGGACAGGCGCGATCGAGCAGCGCCGTCGCACCCGGTCCGGCGACCTCGAACAGCTTCATGTGCGAGATGTCGAACAGCCCGGCGTGCTCGCGGGTGTGCAGGTGCTCCTTCATCACGCCGGCCGGATAGGTCAACGGCATCGACCAGCCGGCAAAGCCGCCGAAGCGCGCGCCGGCTGCCTTGTGCAGATCTTCAAGTGGGAGCGATTTGAGTTGCCCGCCCGCGGCTCGTTCGTCCGTCATGACTTCTCCAGAACAACACGCCACCGGCCGCTTGCGCGACCGCTTCGTGCCCCTCTGTCTGAAGCCTGAGAGACTTGCACAACCGGAACCCTGTCGGCTGTGCTTACACCTTCGGCGCGGGGAGAACCCCGACTTTCCAGAGCGTCCGTCCGTCTACGGTTCTTTGTGCCTGAGAGATTTCGGGCGATTTCCCCTTCGGCGGCAGCTTTCGCTGCTCTCTCCCGCAAACATGTGAGTCCCTTGCGGGACTCTGGACGGGCAGACGCTAGCCCATCCGGGCCGGCTTGTCACGCGGGACCAACAGAAGGGGGAAGAGTCCGGGTTGCCGCGATCACGCGGCATGCTGTCTGCGCTTGGCGCACGGTCGCTGGCCGTCGAGTTGGCCTTGCGTTCGCAGCATCGGTGCGGCTTCCAAGATTCGTCACCAGGGAAGCGTTTCCCCATATCGATCAATGAAGCTGCCGCTTTGCCCGGGCGTCAGCCGGCTCAAGGTTTGCAGTATTGTCGATGCTGCTTCGGCAGGGGTTTGCAGCGGCAAGCCGATCCTGGCAAATGGTTTCGAGAGCGCCGTATCCACGGTTCCCGGATGAACAGCAACGCACACGGCCAGCGGATTGGTCCGTGCGAGTTCGATCGATGCGGTTCGTACAAACTGGTTTAGCGCAGCCTTGGACGCGCGGTAGCCGTACCAACCACCGAGAGCGTTGTCTCCGATGCTGCCTACTTTCGCCGAAAGTGTCGCAAACACGGCGCGACGGTTTTTCGAGAGCAGCGGCAGGAAATGCTTCATGAGGAGCGCCGGGCCAACGGCATTCACCGCAAAGAGGCGGGCCAAGGTTTCTGCGTTCAGGCTGCGCAAGCTTTTCTCGGGTTGGAGACCGTCCGAATGCAAAAGGCCAATGGCGTTGATCAGCAAGGCAGGGACACCGCGATTGGCGACTTTTTCGGCAGCATCCTTGATCGTCGCTTCGTTCTCGACGTTGAAACGGGGTTCCTTCAGGCGCGAAAACCCAACGACCTCACGGAATTGCCCTGACTGCCGCAGGGCCTCCGTCAAGGCCGAGCCGATGCCACCGGTTGCCCCGAACACGACAGCGATATCTCTCTGATCCATTGCTCCAAATCAATTCTCGGCGGCTCGCTGTCGAGATCCCAGCAATTTTCCGCCACGACGTGCACCACGCCCCGAGCAAGTAGAATGGCCCTCACCGGCCGAGGCCAATCACCTGGCTGGAGGAAACTCCAGCTTGCCGACGTCATAGCCGAGAGTTTGAGCTTTCCGAACCATGATCGAGAGTGCTTTTCTTGACGGCACCGTCCGCGAATAAATCCAGAGATGTTTCAGTTTTGGGTCGGCGCTGATGAACCAGCTCTTGTCGGGCGATGTGTACAACACCCAATAGTCGAACGTAATCAGGAAGGGATAACGAACACGAAGCTTGGCGCGGGTGGTGGTGGCGTCCGACAGTCGACCCTTGCCGTTCACCGTCTTGAGTTTGCCTGACGGTACACCCTCGTAGCAGCCGTCAACGACGGATACCTCATCGCTGCGCTTGCCTGCTCGATAAGTGGTGAACCCCGCTACGCAGCCGTCCGTGATAAACATTGGCGTGCGGGCAATTTCCAGCCATGTGCCCGTGTAGTGGCTTCTCCCAACCTGCGCGACCTTCGGCTCCGCGGTCGCCAGCGATGGAAAGCCAATCAGCACCAAGCACCAAAGGAAAAGCCCTGCTTTGCGAATATCCATGGCAGCCTTCCTGCGTTTACAAACAGAGTCTACGCCGCAGCCTCGGGTTTGGATCTTGGAAATCGACGTGCGTGCCAAAATTTCCATCGGCTGCGACACCGCAATCCATCCAAAGCCGCATTCAAACCGGGACCCGTCCCCCGCGCCTTAGAAGCATTTCGCTAACCAAGCCCCTTTGCTCTTCCTCAAATCTGTTCTGCTAGCGTGTCTCCAGTCTGAACCGCCGCAGCGAAGTCGGCGGAGGCCAAAAGGGGGCTTTGGGCATGGACAGGGACAAGGAATTCAAGCGCATCGTGGAGATTGAATCCGCCAAGCGGATCACGCCGCTGGACGTACTGGAACTGAGGCAGTTGATTTTCCGTGACGGGGTCGTCTCGTGCGAGGAAGCAGCGGCGCTGTTCGCATTGCACGCGACCTGCTTTGAAAAATGCGCCGAGTGGCGCGCATTCTTCGTCGAGGCGATCACCGACCACGTCGTCTACCAGACGAAACCGGCCGGCTACGTGTCGGCCAAGAACGCCGAATGGCTGATCGAGGCCATCTCGCACGACGGCAAGGTCGATACGACCTGTGAACTCGAATTGCTGGTCAACGTGCTGGAAAAGGCTAAGTTCTCGACCGAACGGCTGGTCGCCTTCGCGCTGCAGCAGGTCAAGCTTGCCGTCGTGGACGGCACCGGCCCGCTGATGAAGGGTGGCGAGCTTACCGCCGGCGTCATCGAAAAGCCCGAGGTCGACCTGCTGCGCCGCATCCTTTACGCCTTCGGCGGCGACGGCAACATCGCCATCACGCGCTCCGAAGCCGAGGTGCTGTTCGAGATCAACGACGCGGTCGCCGACGCGCGCAACGATCCCTCGTGGAACGACCTTTTCGTCAAGGCGGTCGCGAATTTCGTGATGTGCTCATCGGGCTATCAGGCGCCGACCCGCGAGGTGGCATTGCGCCAGGAAAACTTCCTCGACCGGGCCGACGCCGACATCGGGGGGTTCATGGCGCGCATGGCTTCAACCGGCGGGCGCGAACTGCTGGCGGCCTACCGGCATTCGGTCGACATCGACGCCGATTGGGAAGCGCGCAACCAGTGGCACGACGCCTGCTCGCGCCGGGCCGAGCGTATCGACAATGTCGAGGCGCGCTGGCTGGCGGAGCGCATCGGCAAGGATGGGCGGCTTCAGCAGAACGAACTGGCGCTGGTCCGCTTCATCAAGGAGACGTCGCCCTCGATCCATCCCGATCTGCAGATGCTGCTCGAAAAGGTAGCCTGAAGGCGGAGCAAGGGCGACCGAAGCGCGACGGCCGCTTCATCCGGCCGCCAGCGACACCGCGACGTTGACGGCGGCGGCGACGAGCACCGTGTTGAAAAAGAACGACACCACCGCATGCGCCAGCGTCAGCTTGCGCATGCGGGTTTTGGTGATGGCCACGTCGGCGGTCTGCGCCGTCATGCCGATGACCAGCGCATAATAGAGGAAGTCGTAGCCGCCGGGCTCGTCGTCGCCCGGGAAGTCGAGACCCTGCAGGGTCGCGTCGCCGGCCTTGCCCCTGGCGCCCGACGGCCGCCAGTAAAGGTGCGCATAGTGGAGGGCGGTCATGGTGTGGATGCTGATCCAGCCAAGCGCGACCGATGTGAGCGCCAGCACGAGGTCGAGCGCATTGGGCTCGCTGCCTTCATTGATCAACACGAAGAGCGAACCGACCGCGACCATAACGGCGAGGAACGTGACAATGACGATGACCCAGGCGGGTTCGTCCGTGCTTGCGACGTGCTTCTTGAGGAATTCGGGCGTCAGCGTGCGGAATTTCTGCAACTCAAGGAACAGGTAGACGACGAAGAAGACGTTTGCGGGTGCTTGTACGGACAACTCGGGCCGCAGCCAGAGGGTCAGCGCCAGCGTCAAAACCGCCGCGGTGACCGCCCAATAGAACGACGCGTAGCGGCGAAGAGACTTCATGCCGCGCTCCTCAGGGCCCGTCGCACGGCCTGGTCGAGAGCGCTCAGGAAAGCCGAACGGTCGCGCGGCGAAAAGCTCGCATTGTAGCCCTTGCTTTCGCCGGTCTCGCGCAGATGCTGTCTGAGGTCGCGCATCGCAACCGCCATGCCGATGGTCTCAGGCGTGAAGGGTTTGCCCGTCATGCCCAGCACATGCGCGCCGAGCGCCACCGTGCGGGCGGCAAGCGGGATGTCGGCGGTGACCACGATGTCGTTGGCCTTCGCATTCTCGACGATCCAGTCGTCGGCGGCGTCGGCGCCTTTCGATACCACCACGTTGCGGATCATCGGGTCGCGCGAGGGCCGCAGGCCGCCGTTCGAAACGAAGGTGACGACCAGGCCGTGGCGCTCGGCGACCTTCACCACCTCGTCCTTCACCGGGCAGGCATCGGCGTCGACGTAGATCGAGGGCGGGGCAGGGGGGGCACTCATCAAAGATCAATCCAGCGAGAGGCTGCATCCCGCCTTCCGGAGGGATGCAGCTTTGGCGGGATACAATCAAGCCGGCAGAGCGCCGGATTTCTTGGCCGCGAAGGTGGCCAGCGCGTCCATCAGCGGCGGGTTGAGGCAATCGTAGGGTTCGAGCCCCGCCGATTTGAGCTGCGAACGGATGCCGGCCATGCGGCCCGGATCGACGCCGGACTCGATGACGGACGACACGAACGCCGCGAAGCCCGGAGGCGACCAGCCGTCTTCCTGGAAACGCTCGGGATGGATGAAGTCCAGTCCCTTGAAGGCATGGTCGCGTTCCACCGGCCCGTACATGTGCACGCCGCACCCGGTGCAGGCATGCCGCTGGATCAGCGCGGATGGGTCGACGACCTTGAGCTTGTCGCCATTCTCGGTCACGGTAACGTTGCTGTGCGGGGTGACCGCAACCACCGAGAAGATGGCGCCTGCGGGCTTCCAGCACTTCGTGCAGCCGCAGGCGTGGTTGTGGGCGATCTGGCCCTTGACCTTCACCTTCACAGGCTTGCTGGTGCAGGCGCAAACCAGCGTGCCGCCTGAAAAGCTAGCGCTCTCTTTGGGCAGTCCGTGGTCGATCCTTGGATGAAGTTTCTCAGGCATGCGTAGTCCTCCCTTGTTGAACCGCTGCAACTTCAGTCGCTGGCCCGTTCGGTCGGCGGCCGTCCTATGCGAAATATTTTAGTAAACCACGACGCTCCTGATGCTCTCTCCCGCATGCATCAGGTCAAAACCCTTGTTGATCTCCTCGAGCTTCAGCTTGTGGGTGATCATCGGGTCGATCTGGATCTTGCCGTCCATGTACCAGTCGACGATCTTCGGCACGTCGGTGCGGCCGCGCGCGCCGCCGAAGGCGGTGCCCTTCCAGACGCGCCCGGTGACGAGCTGGAAGGGGCGGGTCGAGATTTCCTGGCCGGCGCCGGCAACGCCGATGACGATCGATTGCCCCCAGCCGCGATGCGACGCCTCGAGCGCCTGGCGCATCACCTTGGTGTTGCCGGTGCAGTCGAAGGTGTAGTCCGCGCCGCCGATCTGGTCGGCGCCGCGCTTCGTCATGTTGACAAGATAGGGGACGACGTCGCCGTCGATCTCCTTGGGATTGACGAAATGCGTCATGCCGAACTTCTCGCCCCACTCCTTCTTGGAGTTGTTGACGTCGACGCCAATGATCATGTCGGCTCCGGCAAGCCTGAGGCCCTGGATGACGTTGAGGCCGATACCGCCGAGGCCGAACACGACTGCAGTGGCGCCGATCTCGACCTTCGCCGTGTTGATGACCGCGCCGATGCCGGTCGTCACGCCGCAACCGATGTAGCAAATGGTGTCGAAGGGGGCGTCGGGATTGACCTTGGCCAGCGCGATCTCGGGCAGGACCGTGAAGTTCGAGAATGTCGAGCAGCCCATGTAGTGGAAGATCTTGTCCTTGCCGACGGAGAACCGGCTCGACCCGTCGGGCATCAGGCCCTGGCCCTGGGTGGCGCGTATCGCGGTGCACAGGTTGGTCTTGCGCGACAGGCAGGATGGGCACTGGCGGCATTCCGGCGTGTAGAGCGGGATGACGTGGTCGCCCTTCTTCACGCTGGTGACGCCCGGACCGACGTCGACGACGATGCCAGCGCCCTCGTGGCCGAGGATCGCCGGGAAAAGGCCTTCGGGGTCGGCGCCCGACAGCGTGAACTCATCGGTGTGGCAGATACCGGTCGCCTTGACCTCGACCAGAACCTCGCCTGCCCTCGGGCCTTCGAGGTCGACCTCCATGATTTCCAACGGCTTTCCGGCGGCGACGGCGACTGCGGCGCGGGTTTTCATGGGACGGTCCTCCTCAAATCCTGCGGAGTGCAAGGTTTCAGGATTTCCCGTCGAGTTCAATACGAGACGAGTTTATTCGTTGTCGCAGCGTCGCCGCTCAGACCGCCTGAACAACTTTCCAAACCGCCTTCGCACCCTCGCGCCGCTTCAAGTCCCGCGCGATTTCCGAGGGGCTCGGTTTGCAGAGATGCCATTGGAAATGCGGTGTGTCGGGCTTCTTCCAGTCGCCACCCCAACTACACGCATGCTGTTTGAAGATGTCGGCGACCTTTTTGAACCACTTTTCGCCCTCGACAGGTTCCCAGAATTTCGTCTGGTGAACGACGTCGACCGCCAGGCCGTAGCCATGCCAGCTATAGTCAGCCGTGGGAGCGTTGGTGACGGTCGATTTGGGCGGGATGATCGTGCGACCCTGTCGGTAGAGGAATCTTTGCCGTTCATCGCTCCGGAACGCCTCGAACACCATTGCCTCCAGGCCCGCCTTCCTGGCTGCATCAAGGCCCTCCTGGACAGCCTGCGCGAATTTGGGAGCCAGTTCCTTCAGGTCTTTGCTTACCGCCGTCGACATTTTTGGTTCTCCCTCACGCCACGCCTTCCTGCGGATGCCCGTGCGCCCACTCCATGGGGACGAAGGACGCCTCGGCCATCGCCAGCCATTGCGGGTCGGCGCCTTGCTCTGCCGTTCCTGCGGCTTCCGGAGCGACCGCAGACGGCGCCCCTGCAGCAGCGGCAGCCACGAGTGCTGCCTGTGCCTGGGCAGACTTCGCTGGGAGGACGCTGTCCTGAGACGGTTCGTCAGGGCTCTTTTCGGACGGCTTCACGGTTGCGCGGACGACCATGAGCCTGTTGAGCACATCGAACCAGAACGGTGCGCCCAGCATGATCGCGAGGGCCGTGATGAACCAGCCGGGAACCGCGGACGCGACCGCTGACAGCCAACTGCGGCAGGATCGCGCCGTGTCTTGACCGGCGTCTGTTCCGGAGGAGTTTTGCGCCGGTGTGCAAGCCTGAGGGCCGGGATAAGGAATGTACGATCCTTCATTGGATGCCCAGCCGGCCGGGTAGCCGATCGCCGCAAATTCGCCCTTGAGCTCAGCAATCGACTTTTTCGTCGCGGCGTCCCCGGTATTGATCGCTTTTTCGGCCTCCGCCACGACGGCGGCGCGCAGCGCCTTGTCGGTGACAAGGTGCCGGGCAATGGTCAGCGCGTCGACGTTCAGCGAAACGGCGGCGAACAGGCCGAGACCGGCTAGAACGAAGCTGTTGCGTCTCTTGTACCATCCCGACACCCGATCCATTGTCCCATCGAACCAGCCTTCGAGCCTGCGCCGCAGTGCGGCGAGATCGCTGCCGGTGGATTCGATCATCGCAAGGACGACCTGTTTGACTGGATTGGCGGCCTCGATCGTATCGAGCGAAGCGCGCAGCGATTCCAGCGACAGGGGCGACGGGGTGTGCTCCGGGCGCAAGATGTCGAGAATGGCCAGGGAGAAGCTTTCGCGGGGTATGTAGGATGGCAGCGAGCGACTGCCCGAAACGTAAGACCCGTCGTACAGCGCCGAGATGACCGGATGCTCGTAGAAGCGCCTCACGAGATCGGCATTGTCCTTTCCGAGAAGTTCCTTGATGCCCTTCTCGAGGTATTTGGCCCGTGTCTTCACGACGGTTTCGACCGCCTCGCAAAACGCCGTTGCGATCAGGCTCATGAAAAAGAAGAGGAGTGCGATGCCAATCCCGACTTCAATAACCTCGGAGCCAAACATAAGACCATCCAAAGGTTGCATAAGAGAGATTCAATACAACTTAAAGTAAATCATCCGTTCGTCAAGCTCCCCGGAACACCCATTCGCCGCCTTGAGCGGAGTCAGGCATCGAAGTAAGACGAACCTTTGCCGACACAGGTCTCCCAGGAATGTTCAAGAAAATACTGATCGCCAACCGCGGAGAGATCGCCTGCCGGGTTATCAGGACGGCCAAGAAAATGGGGATCGCCACCGTCGCCGTCTATTCGGACGCCGATCGCGACGCGGTGCATGTCGAGATGGCCGACGAGGCGGTGCATATCGGGCCGTCACCCGCCGCGCAGAGCTACCTTGTGGCGGAAAAGATCATCGATGCGTGCAGGCAAACCGGCGCTGAGGCCGTGCATCCGGGCTACGGTTTTCTCTCCGAGCGTGCGTCGTTCTGCGAGGCGCTGGAGGCGCAGGGCATTGTCTTTATCGGTCCCAAGCCCAGGGCGATCGAGGCGATGGGCGACAAGATCGAATCGAAGAAATTTGCCAACGCGGCAAAAGTTTCGACCGTGCCGGGCTGGCTGGGTGTCATCGAGGACGCCGTCCACGCAGGCAAGATCGCGGGCGAGATCGGCTACCCCGTCATGATCAAGGCGTCGGCCGGCGGCGGCGGCAAGGGCATGCGCATCGCCTGGAGCGCCGACGAGGTGGCCGACGGTTTCGACCGCGCGCGCTCGGAGGCCAAAAGTTCCTTCGGCGACGACCGCGTCTTCATCGAAAAATTCGTGTCGACCCGCGTCACATCGAGATCCAAGTTCTCGGCGACGGCCACGGCAACGTCATTTATCTGGGCGAACGCGAATGCTCGATCCAGCGGCGCAACCAGAAGGTCGTCGAGGAGGCGCCGTCGCCGTTTCTCGACGAGACGACACGCCGCGCCATGGGCGAGCAGGCGGTGGCGCTGGCCAAGGCCGTCGACTACCAGAGCGCGGGCACTGTCGAGTTCATCGTCGACAAGAACCGCAATTTCTACTTTCTCGAGATGAACACCCGGCTGCAGGTCGAGCACCCGGTCACAGAGCTGATCACCGGCATCGATCTTGTCGAGCAGATGATCCGCGTTGCGGCGGGAGAAAAACTGGCGATCCGGCAGGCGGATGTGCGGCTCGACGGATGGGCGGTGGAAAGCAGGCTCTATGCAGAGGACCCCTACCGCAATTTCCTTCCTTCGATAGGCAGGCTGACGCGCTACCGGCCGCCGGCCGAGGGCAGGACCGGCGACGTGATCGTGCGCAACGACACCGGCGTGACCGAGGGGTCGGAAATCCAGATGTTCTACGATCCGATGATAGCCAAGCTCTGCACATGGGCGCCGACCCGCGAACAGGCCATCGACGCCATGTCGGACGCGCTCGATGCCTTCGTGGTCGACGGTATCCAGCACAACATGCCGTTTCTTGCCGCCTTGATGCGCCATCCGCGTTGGCGGGAGGGCCGTCTATCGACGGCCTTCATCGCGGAAGAATATCCGGACGGTTTTCATCCCGTCGCACCCGACGCCGAGGAGAAGACGATACTTTGCGCTGTCGCGGCGTCTGTCGAATTCGTTCGCTGCCAGCGCCTTGCCAGTCTGTCGGGCCGCCTGCGTCGCGCGGTCGCGCGCGATTGCCGCGAATGGATCGTCCGGCTGGGCGACGACTATGTGGCGGCATCGGTGACGGGCGAGGGGCCAGCGAATTGCGCGGTCGTGGTTGACGGAGGTGCTTCGCTCGCCATCGCCTCGGACTGGCGCGCCGGCGAACCTGTCTGGCGCGGAACGGTCGGCGCACGAGCGGTCGTCGTGCAGATCCGTCCGCGCCTCAACGGTATTTCGATGGCATGGCGGGGAATGTCCATCGACGCGTTGGTGATGGAGCCTCATGTGGCGAAACTCGAAAGGCTGATGCCGACGAAGGCTGCCGCCGACACCTCGAAATTCCTCCTCTGCCCGATGCCTGGTCTCGTCGTTTCGATAGGCGTCGCCGCTGGCCAGGAAGTGAAGGCGGGCGAGACGCTCGCCGTCGTCGAGGCGATGAAGATGGAAAACGTCCTGCGGGCCGAACGCGACGTGACCGTGGCGAAGATCAACGCCAGGCAGGGCGACAGCCTGGCGGTCGACGCGGTGATCATGGAATTTGCCTGATGAAGGAACCGCCGGCGTCCATACTCTTCGATCTCGACGGCACGCTGACAGATCCGTTCACCGGCATTACCAGGTCGCTGCAGCATGCATTGCGCGCAATGGGCCTGGAACCGCCGGCTCCAGAGGAACTGCGCCGCTACATCGGTCCGCCGCTGCAAGCCACGTTTCTGGACATACTCGGCGACGACGGCCAAGCGGCTGATGCACTTGGACACTACCGGCAGCGCTACGGGGAGGTCGGCAAGTTCGAGAACGAACTGATCCCCGGCGTGGTCGACGCGCTCGAGGCGCTGAGCGAGGAAGGGTATGCGATGTTTGTCGCGACGTCGAAGCTCGAGACCTATTCGCTGGATATCATCGACCATTTCGGCCTCGCCCGCTTCTTCCGCACGGTGCATGGTTCGGCGCTCGACGGGTCGCGGGCCGACAAGGGTGAACTCATCCGGCATATCCTCGATGCCGAAGGGCTCGATGCAACGCGCACGGTGATGATCGGCGACCGCCTGCACGACGCCCACGGCGCCGCGAAGAATGACGTCCCGGCGATCGGCGTGCTGTGGGGCTTCGGCGACAGGAGCGAACTGGAAGGCGCCGGCGTGGCCCACATCGCCGCGAGCCCCGCCGAGCTGCCTGATCTGGTCGGCAGCATGCTGGGCCGGCGACGGCCCTCAGTCCCTGAGCGGTTGCCCCAGCCTTCCGGCGAGATCCTGCGTGAACTGCCAGGCGACGCGGCCTGACCGGCTGCCGCGCGTGGTTGACCACTCCAGCGCTTCGGCGCGCAGCGTCTCGGGATCGACCGCGAGCCCGTGATAGCGGGCGTATCCGGCGACCATGTCCAGATAATCTTCCTGCGAACATTTGTGGAAGCCGAGCCACAGCCCGAAACGGTCCGACAGCGAGACTTTCTCCTCGACGGCTTCGCCGGGATTGATCGCGGTCGAACGCTCGTTGTCGATCATGTCGCGCGGCAACAGATGCCGGCGGTTCGACGTCGCATAGAAGATGACGTTGGCAGGCCGCCCCTCGACGCCGCCCTCCAGCGCTGCCTTGAGTGACTTGTAGGACGTATCGCCATGGTCGAAGGACAGGTCGTCGCAAAACAGGATGAAGCGATAAGGCGCGGCCTTGAGCTGTCCCATTAGCCTGGGCAGCGTATCGATGTCCTCGCGGTGGATTTCGACGAGCTTGAGCGGTTCGGCACCCTTGCGCGCGGCGTTGACAGCGGCGTGCGCGGCCTTGACGAGCGACGACTTGCCCATGCCGCGTGCGCCCCACAGAAGCACGTTGTTGGCCGGCAGGCCCGCGGCGAAACGCTCGGTGTTGTCGATGAGGATGTCGCGCACGCGGTCGACGCCGCGGATCAGCCCGATGTCGACGCGGTTGACCCGGATAACCGGTTCGAGATTGCCCTGTTCGGCCGACCAGACGAAGCAGTCCGCCGCCGCCAGATCTGACGCGACTGGCGCCGCCGGCGCGAGACGGCCGATGACCTCGATCAGCCGGTCGAGCTTTTCCGCGAGCGTTTCCAATGTCTTGTCGGTCATTGCGCGGTGTTCCGGGGACATGCGAGCCGTGGCGCTGTAACACAGGGCGGTGAGGCGCGAAAGCCGGGATATCCGGTTGCAAACACAGCTTTTGGCTCTATATTCCGGCCACTTTCCGGCCGGCTTGGGCCGCTATCAGGAGTTCTAGATGTTTGTCACACCCGCATACGCGCAGAGTGCCGGCGCCAGCCCGGACATGCTGATCAGCATTTTGCCGTTTGTCCTGATTTTCGTGATCATGTATTTCCTGATCATTCGCCCGCAGCGCGCGCAGGTCAAGAAGCGCGGCGAGATGCTGGCGGCCGTCCGGCGCGGCGATACGGTCGTCACCGGCGGCGGACTGATCGGCAAGGTCACCAAGGCCTCCGACAACGAGCTCGAACTCGATCTCGGCGGCGGCACCAAGGTCACGGCGCTTCGTTCAACGATCATGGAAGTTCGGGTCAAAGGCGAGCCTGTCGCCAACCAGAACGCCCAGAAATAGTCGCTTTCAGCGCGCTGAAGCGACCAAACACAGGGGCGAGACGGGAATTGCCGGTCGCCTGTTGCGTCTGACACGGAAGACCGACCATGCTCTATTTCTCGCGCTGGAAGACTATATCTATCTGGGCGGTCGTCCTTCTCGGCGTCATCTTCTCGCTGCCCAACGTCTATCCGCAATCCTGGCATTCGGCGTTGCCGTCCTGGGTGCCCGACCGGCCGATGACGCTGGGCCTCGACCTGCAGGGCGGCTCGCACATCCTTTTGCAGATCGAGCGCCAGGACCTCGCCGACGAACGGCTTCAAGTCACGCGCGACGACATACGCACGCTGCTGCGCGACGCCAAGATCGGCTACACCGGGCTGACCGGCAGCGGCAACTCCGTGCAGGTGCGCATCCGCGACGTCGCCGAACTCGACGCCGCCAAGACCGCGCTGGCGTCCCTGCTGGAGCCGGTGGCGTCGAGCCTGTTTGGCGCCGGCAGCATCACCGAGCGCTCGCTCGAAGAGCCCGAGCCCGGCGTGCTGCGCTACACGCTCACAGAGGAAGGCCTGAACTACCGCCTGGGCAGCGCGCTGACGCAGTCGATCGAAGTCGTGGGCCGCCGCGTCAACGAACTTGGCACAACCGAGCCGATCATCCAGCGCCAGGGCAGCGACCGCATCCTGGTCCAGGTGCCGGGCCTGCAGGATCCGCAGCGGCTGAAGGACATTCTGGGCCAGACCGCCAAGCTGAGCTTCCAGATGGTCGATCAGACCATGCCGGTGCAGGAGGCGATCGAGGGCCGCCCGCCGGCGGGTTCCACGGTCATGTATTCGGCCGACGATCCGCCTGTGCCGTATCTGATCGAGAACCGCATCATCGTGTCGGGCGAGAACCTGGTCGACGCGCAGGCGTCGTTCGACCAGCGCACAAGCGAGCCGGTCGTCTCGTTCCGCTTCGATTCCAAGGGGGCGCAGCGGTTCGGCCAGGCCACGCAGCAAAATGTTGGCAAGCTGTTTGCGATCATCCTCGACAACCAGGTGATTTCAGCGCCGCAGATCCGCGAGCCGATCCTCGGCGGCACCGGCCAGATATCCGGCAATTTCAGCGTCGAGGGCGCAAACGATCTCGCGGTCCTGCTGCGCGCCGGCGCCTTGCCGGCAAACCTGACGATTGTCGAGGAGCGCACCGTTGGACCGGGCCTGGGCCAGGATTCCATCGACGCCGGCAAGATCGCGAGCGTCATCGGCGCGATCCTCGTCGTGGTGTTCATGGTCGTGGCCTATGGCACGCTCGGCGTCATCGCCAACATCGCGCTGGTGGCCAACGTGGCGATGATCGTCGCCATCCTGTCCATTCTCGGGGCGACACTGACACTGCCCGGCATCGCGGGCATCGTGCTGACCATCGGCATGGCGGTGGATTCCAACGTGCTGATCTACGAGCGCATACGCGAAGAGCGGCGCAACGGGCGATCGGTGATCCAGTCGATCGATACGGGCTTCTCCAAGGCGCTGGCCACGATTGTCGATGCCAACGTCACCACGCTGATTGCAGCGGCCGTGCTGTTCTATCTGGGAACCGGCCCGGTGAAGGGCTTCGCCGTCACGCTGGCGATCGGCATTGTGACAACAGTGTTCACCGCCTTCACCTTCACCCGCTGGCTCGTCGCCGAGTGGGTCCGCCGCAGCAAGCCGAAGGAACTGCCGAAGGGCATCCTGACGCTGGTCCCGCCGGGCACCAAGATCCCGTTCATGGGCATAAGGCGCTACACGTTCGCGCTGTCGTCGGCGCTGTCGATATTGTCCATCGTGCTGTTCATGACGATGGGCATGAACTACGGCGTCGATTTCAAGGGCGGATCGCTGATCGAGGTCCAGTCGAAGAGTGGCGCAGCCGACCTGGCCGATCTTCGCGCGCGGCTTTCGGAGCTCAACATCGGCGACGTCCAGGTGCAGCAGTTCGGCGACCCGACGGACGTCCTGATCCGCGTCGGCGCGCAGGACGGCGGAGACAACGCGGAACAGACCGTCGTCACCAAGGTGCGCGGCGAGCTTGAGGAAACCTACGACTTCCGGCGCATCGAGACAGTTGGCCCGACCGTTTCGAGCGAGCTTGCCGCGCAGGGCACGATCGGCGTGATCGTCGCGCTGGGTCTCGTGCTGGTTTACGTCTGGTTCCGGTTCGAGTGGCAGTTCGCCATGGGCGCCATCATTGCGACGATCCACGATATCGTGATGACCATCGGCTTCTTCGTCATCAGCGGGGTCGAGTTCAACCAGTCGTCGATAGCGGCCATCCTGACGATCGTCGGCTACTCCCTGAACGATACGGTCGTAGTGTATGACCGCATCCGTGAAGAGCTTCGAAAATACAAGAAGATGCCGCTCGGCCAGTTGCTCAACACGGCGATCAACGAAACGCTGTCTCGCACGACGATGACGTCGCTGACGACGGTTCTGGCGCTGCTGGCGCTGTTCATATTCGGCGGCGAAGTCATCCGGTCGTTCACGGCCGCCATGCTGTTCGGCGTCGTATTCGGGACCTACTCGTCGATCTTCATCGCCGCGCCCCTGCTCATCCTGTTCAAGCTGCGCCCGGGTTCGGCAGATGCTCCTGAAAAGGACGCCGCGGCCGAAGGCAAAGCGGTCGCGACCTGAGGCCAATGAACCAGGGGATCATCATCCGCGAGGCGCATTTCCCCGGTCGTGCGCCGGTGGATGCCTACGGCAACGGTGGTTTCCGGTTCGCGGACATGTCGCATCGCGGGTCGATCCTGTGTCTCCCCTCCGGCATCCATGGCTGGGAGCCGGGCGATCCTGCAGCACTCGTCCAAGGCGATTTCGAGCGCGTGTTCCAGCAGTCCGGACGGATCGAGATATTGCTGGTCGGCACGGGAAGCGCGTTGAAGCCGCTGCCGCCTCGACTGCGCCAGGCATTCCGTGACGCCGGTATCTCCGCCGACCCGATGTCGACCGGCGCCGCCGTGCGCACCTACAACGTCCTGCTGGCCGAGGACCGCGCCGTGGCGGCCGCCTTTGTCGCCGTCGACTGAAAGCCAGCCGCTGCTGGACCTGGTGCGGGCGGCAGACCGCGACCGCTACGTCTCCGTGCTGTACGCCCCGCAGGACAGGCGCGCCGACCTCCTGGCGCTCGATGCCTTCGACGCCGAAATCAGCGCAATACGCGACCGCGTCAGCGAGGCGCTGCCGGGCGAGATAAGGTTGCAGTGGTGGCGCGACGTGATCGCCGCGAACGAGGCCGGCGCTGGCGCCGGACATCCCGTGGCGGAAGCGTTGCTTGACGCCATCCGGCGCAACAACCTGCCGCGCGAGACCTTCCAGAACTATCTCGACGCCAGGATTTTCGATCTCTACGACGATCCGATGCCGACGCGCGGCGACCTTGAGGGATATTGCGGCGAGACGTCGGCGGCGATCGTCCAGCTTTCGGCGATCGTGCTCGACCCCAAGGCCGCGGCGCGGACCGCCGGCATGGCAGGCCACGCTGGCTGCGCGCTGGGTATCGTTCGCCTGCTCGGAAAGCTGGGGCAGCATCGCCGTCGCGGGCAGTGCTTCGTTCCCAAGGATATTCTTTCCGCTGCCGGCACGACGCCGCAGGAATTCGTCGCCGGCGGCGGCCCGAACGCGGCGCGCGCGGTGGCGGCCATGATCGCGCTGGCCCGCGAACATCTTTCCGCATTCGAGCAGAGCGCTGCCGGCCTGCCTGCAACCGCGCGCGCCGCGTTCCTGCCTGTCGCAACGACGGGCGCAATCCTGTCGAAGATGGCTGGCCGCGAGGAGGAACTCTTGACGGCAAGCCTGGACATTGCGGCATGGCGCAAGCACTGGCTGATCTTCAGGAGAGCGGCCAAAGGGTGGCCGTGACGCAGGATAGACGGACTACTCCGCCGCCTCGGCCCTTGCCAACAGGCCGAGCCACTCGCGGCAGTCGGCAACAGCGCGGGAAGTGACCGCGCGCCGCCTGGCGGCCGTTTTATCCTTGCCCCGGAATCGACCCTCGAAACCCTCAGGCCGCAGGTTCGTGCCGGGCTCCAGCGGTGGAAACAGGCCGAAATTGATGTTCATGGGCTGGAACGACCGCTTGCCCGGTTCGTCGTCCGAGACGAGGTGACCGCCGGTGATGTGGCCAAGCAATGAGCCCAGAGCGGTTGTGGGCGGAGGCAGGCGGACAGGCATGCCGTTCCGCTCGCCCGCTGCGAAACGGCCTGCGAGAAGTCCGATCGCTGCGCTTTCCACGTAGCCCTCGCAGCCTGTGATCTGGCCGGCGAAGCGCAGGCCCGTGCGGCTCTTCAACTGGAGCGACCCGTCGAGCAGGGTGGGCGAGTTGATGTAGGTGTTTCGGTGCAGCCCGCCCAGCCGCGCGAACTCCGCGTTCTCCAAGCCCGGGATGGCGCGGAACACGCGCACCTGTTCGCCATGCTTGAGCTTCGTCTGGAAGCCGACCATGTTGTAGAGCGTTCCGAGCGCGTTGTCCTGACGAAGCTGGACGACCGCGTAGGCCTTGACCGCGGGGTTGTGCGCGTTGGTCAGCCCCATCGGTTTCATGGGTCCGTGCCGCAGCGTTTCGGCGCCGCGCTCGGCCATCACCTCGATGGGCAGGCAGCCGTCGAAATAGGGCGTGCCTTCCCACTGCTTGAATTCGGTCTTGCCGCCGTCCAGCAGCGCCTGGACAAAGGCCTCGTACTGGGTCTTGTCCATCGGGCAGTTGATATAGTCCTTGCCGGTGCCGCCGGGACCAATCTTGTCGTAGCGCGACTGAAACCAGCAGACATCCATGTCGATCGTGTCGAAATGCACGATCGGCGCGATGGCGTCGAAGAAGGCGAGTGCGTCGGCGCCGGTTTCCTTGGCGATCGCATCGGCGAGCGACGGCGCGGTCAGCGGCCCGGTGGCGATGATGGCCTGATCCCAGTCGGCCGGCGGCAGGCCGCAAACCTCCTCGCGCACGATCTCGATCATCGGGTGCGCTTCAAGCCTTGCGGTAACGGCCGACGAGAAACCGTCGCGGTCGACGGCAAGGGCGCCGCCGGCGGGCACCTGGTTGGCGTCGCCGCAGGCCATGATCAGTGAGCCGGCAAGCCGCATTTCGGCGTGCAGGAGCCCAACCGCGTTGTTCTCGGCGTCGTCCGAGCGAAACGAATTGGAGCAGACGAGTTCGGCCAGTCCGTCGCTCTTGTGGGCGTCGGTGACGCGCACCGGACGCATTTCATGCAGGATAACCGGGACGCCTGCCTCGGCCGCCTGCCAGGCGGCTTCAGAGCCGGCGAGGCCGCCGCCAACGATATGGATGGGCTTCTTGTTCATAGCGCGTCGCAATAATGCCTTGACCCGTCCAATGCAAATGCAGACGAATGCGCGTTATGAAGTTGACTAAGAATCGGCCGGCCCCAGGTACCAGTCGGCGGGCGGCAAAACTCCCGGCGCTCCTGGTGGCTTTCGCCGCCGCATTCAATGGTTCCCTCGCCGAGGCGGCAGTCGCGGCCGGCACGCCCAAGACGATCCAGGTCTGTCATGGTTACGGCTGCAAGTTTCACTCGAGCCTGGTGCTGACGGCGTCGGACGGCGCGCGGTTCCGTTCGATCATGTCGGCCGGAGCGGGCTCGCCGGAGGCAGAACGGGCCGCACTCTCACGCGCGGTTCGCTACTACGAGGAAAGAACCTTCGCTGCCACCGGTTTCCGCGACCTTCCCAAGACGCAGATCGGCAAGCCTGAGCGCGGCCAGATGGACTGTATCGACGAGTCCACCAACACCCGCGCGCTTCTGCTCTATCTCGCCGAGCGTGGTCTGCTCAGGCATCACAAGGTCGAGCACAACGTCAGCCGGGGCTTTTTCCTCGACAAGCGCTACCCTCACTTCACGGCGGTGATCAGCGATCCCGCGGGCGTCGAATGGGTGGTGGACTCCTGGTACAAGCCGATGGGCGGCGCGCCGGACATCATGCCCCTGGGGCAATGGAAGCTTCGGGGCCAGTACGACAGCGAGCCGCTGAACTAGCGCGATCTAGCTTGAACGCTTTAGCTGGCGGCTATCGGCGCAGTCTCAGAACAGCCAGAAAAGAATGGGAATTGTGCCGGACTCGTGGCCCTCCTCGATGACCTCTAGCAATGGAATCGCGGCCAGGAAGACAAGGCCGTCGACAAACGCGACGCGAAGCTTTCCGGTCTGGAACGTTACTTCCAAGTCGTCGCGGTAGAGCGACGGATTGGGCAAAAAGCGCGGAACCCGCTGCAGATAGGAAAGATACTCTCCGCCCAGCGTGGCGGACAGGAATCGTTCCTCGCGGCGAGCCACGAGGTGAAAGGCTGCCGCACACATCAGCATGGACAAGCAGGCGACAACGTAGCTGCCCGTCTGAGCCCCCACGCCGGCCGCCGCAATCGAGGAAAAGAGATAGAGCGGGTTGCGGGTGATGGAGTAGGGTCCTGTCGACACGACCTCGGCCGACTTGCGCCCGCCGATGTAAAGCGTCGCCCAGAGCCGCCCGCCGATCCCGACAAGGATAAGCACAAGACCAAGCGTCTCGATGTATTCATGCGTCAACTCATCATGAATCGATCCTACGAAGACCAACGCCGCGAAGGCGATCACGATGATGATTGCAAGAATGGCGCGGCGGCCCGCCTGATATCGAGCCAAGGCGTCTGCGTCTCCGGAATTCACCAGCCCCTCCACGGCATCGTCCGAGTTATTGCGGACGACGCTGTTGAGCAACCTAGGCAATTCTAGGGCGAGCCGCTGAACTGGACTTTCACAGCCAGTTCCCAAAAAGACAACACCCGCCGGGGGAGGAGATCCGGCGGGTGTCGTTTTTGTGGACGGTTCCCCGGGAGGAGGTGAGGAACCGGCCTATCCGTCATTGCCGGGGAGGAGGTCGGCTTTGACGAAATTCCTTTCGCCATTTTGAACAGGGGCGAAACCTTGGTTTGACAGCGCCCGCCGGGGGAGGAGGTCCGGCGGGCGCCGTTTTTGTGGACGATCCTCGGGAGGAGGTGAAGATCGGCCGTATCCCACAGGGTCTGGGAGGAGGTAGACCCTGGCGGAATTCCTTAGATGGCCTTGCGAGCCACTTCGCGGATGTCGCGACGGGCAATGCCAAGGTCTTGAAGTTCGCGGTTCGTCAAACCGTTCAGCTCGGACACGGTGTCCCGGTACAAGCGCCAGTTGCGATAATTGCGGATCAGGTTCATCGTCTTCTCAATTCGTCTTTGGTTCGTTCTCTTCGGTACACGCAGAAGGTATGTCCGGTTGGGGGGTTTTAAAACCGCTTTTGGTGCATGGCAGCATTGCAAATTGTGCAATGCAGCATGAAACGATTGTAGAGGTCGGCCATAAATCGGGCGAAATCGTCCGAAAGGGTAGCGTTTGCAACGGCTTGGGGCCGTTTGTCGGCTACTGAATCATCGGCCGCTGGGGGGAGCCATGGCCAGCTATTCGTCACGTGTGCGCGCCGACGCTGCCCGCTGGGTGGCGCTGGGTCTGGTCGAACCGAAAGTCGCCGAAGCCATCGTGGCCGATGTCGACGCGCGTGACCGCCGCTCGCTGAGCTTCGGGTCGATACTCGCCATCATGGCCGCGCTTCTCTTCGGGGCCGCCATCCTGCTGTTCGTTGCCTCGAACTGGGAAGCGATCCCGCGCCTCGCCAGGGTCGGCGCGCTGTTTTCCGTCATCTTCGCCGGATATGTCGGCGGCGCCGCGCTGAAACTGGTCGACCATGGCGCACTGGCCGAGGCTCTCTGGCTGATCGCCGCAGCCGCATTCGGCGGATCCATCGCGCTGATCGGGCAGATGTACCATCTGTCAGGCGACGAGACGCAGGCGATCCTTGTGTGGTGCGCCGGCACGACAATCGCCGCGGCGGCGCTTCGCTCGGGTCCGCTGACGATGGCCGCGGCAGCGCTCGGCGCCGCCTGGCTTTTCTTCGTGGGCGTAAGTTTCTGGCGCAGCGCGCCGTTCCCGCACGCCTACATCGCCCTTGCCGCTGTCATCTGGCTCGTCTCCTACTGGACGCGAAGTGCCGCCGCGCGCCACCTCCTGCTGCTGTCGCTGGTTTTTTACGGCACGCTGCTGGCCGCCGATACGCAGATCACCCGCGTCGCGCCGGTGCTCGCTGCGGTGTCCGCTTTGCTGTTCGGGCTTGCCGTCGCGATGCCGGCGGCCGTCGACAGGATCGCGCGGATCGACGGCCTGCTGCCCGTGCATGCGCTGATCGGTTTCCTGACCGGCATCATGATGACGCAGATCGATATCGGCGACAGTGCGGATACAGGCTTCGCGGTGGCGGCGGCGATCGCGCTTGCCGGAATAGTTGCCGCCGTGGTGCTGGCGGGCCGCGAGAGCCGGGGTCTGCGGTGGATCGCCTACACCGGGTTCGCGATCGAACTGTGCCTGATCTATGCGGTGATGGTCCAGGACATGCTCGGGACCGCCGGCTTCTTCCTTGCAGCGGGCGTCATCCTCGGCCTGCTCGCATTTGCCATCATCCGCATCGAAAAAAGGATGAAAGCCCCACGCCTTCCCCAGGGAGCAACCGCATGAACGGCAAGAAGCTCGTCATGGTGGCTGTCGTTCTCGCCGCGGCCCAGATCGCATTCCTGTCCTGGATGATCGCCGGCCGCGCCGCGATCCTGCGCGACGGACGCGACGTGCTGCTCAAGGTCGAGCCGATCGACCCCCGCGATCTGCTGCGCGGCGACTATGTCCAGCTGAACTACGAGATCAGGAACATTCCGGTGAAGATCGTCGCCGACGCGCCGGCCGGGGAATTCGTCACCGCGGACGGGCCGATCTTCGTTCGCCTAGGCAAGGATGCCGACGGATACTGGCGCCCGCGGTCGGCATCGTTCGGCCAGCCGGGCGAGGGGCCGGCAAGCGGCGAAGTCGACATTCGCGGCACCGTGTCGGGCGGCTGGACGCTTGGCCCGGACGCTTCCCTCAGCGTCGACTACGACATTGATCGGTACTACGTGCCGGAAGGCGAGGGTCGAGACATCGAGGGCGACATGCGCGAGCGGCCATTCGGCATCCTGGCTGCCGTGGGCGCCGATGGCGTGCCGCAGATCAAGGCGTTGATGGATGGCGACAGGAAGCTCTATGAAGAGCCGCTCTATTGAGGGAAACGGTGACACATGTGACGCCGCCGCAAACGGCGATGGCCGGGACTCCATCGCGCGCCCTGCCTGTGCTATTGTCCGGCTAAACGTGGGAGACCTGAAAATGCGATTCTTGCCTGTTGTCACTCTGCTGCCGCTCGTGTTGCTGGCAGCCTGCCAGAACACCGGACAGACGGGCGCATCTCCCACAGCGGTTTCACGTCAATGCCCGCCCAGGATGCGCGATGCCGGACAGTGCAACTCCGGGACGATCTACTCGTTCCCCGAACTGTCCAACATCCGGTAACCGCGGCGCGCCTCAGGGAGGCGTCAGCGTTTCAAGCTTGAGATGCTGGATCAGCATGATCGTCTTGGCGTCGACGATGCGACCGTCGCCGATCGCGGCAAAGGCCTGGTCCAGCGTCATTTCCAGCACCTCGATGTCTTCCCCTTCCTCGACCGCGCCGCCGCCCAATGAGATACGGTCGGCGGGCGTGTAGTCGGCAAGGAAGAATGTCAGCCGCTCGGTGACGCTGCCCGGGCTCATATAGGGCGCGTAGAGACGCCGGACGGCGCGCAGCCGGTAGCCGAGTTCCTCTTCGGCCTCCTTGCGGATCGCGGTCTCTGGGTCATTTTCGTCAAGGAGACCGGCGCAGGCCTCGATCAGCGGCTCATGATGGCCGGTTACATAGGCCGGATAGCGGAACTGCCTGACCAGAAGCACCGTCGCGCGCTGCCGGTCGAAAGGCAGAATTGCCGCGCCGTCGCCGCGATCGTACGTCTGGCGTATCTGGGTCTCCCAGGTGCCGTCGTTGCGCCGATAGTCAAAGGTCGTCTTGGTCACCCTTGCCCAGTCATCGGACAGGATTTCCACTGACTTGATACGGATTCGATCCTGCACGCGCATTCTCCGTTTGAGGCCGGCGCATAGCGGCGAACGTCGCCCCGTGCAAGGAAGTTCGCGACGGCTGCGCGGGCGATCGGCGGCACCTTGCGCCTTGCGGGGGTTGAACCCGCGGCGATCCGGTGCCAAATCTGACCGGAAACATCGGTTTTGCGCGTAAGGGCGTTGGCTTCATGATCACCTATCTCGACGCTGCAGTGGCGCCACTTCGCAACACGGGCCAGATCCGGCTCTATGGGCCGGACGCATTCGAGGGCATGCGCAAGGCCTGCGCGATAACGTCTGCGTGCCTTGACGAACTGGCCGCGCAAGTCGAGCCGGGACTGACGACCGAGGCGATCGACCGCTTCGTGTTCGAATTCGGCATGGACCATGGCGCGATGCCAGCGACGCTCAACTACCGCGGCTATACCAAGTCTTCGTGCACCTCGATCAACCACGTCGTTTGCCACGGCATTCCCGACGACAAGCCGCTGCGGGAAGGCGACATCGTCAACATCGACGTGACCTACATCCTCGACGGCTGGCATGGCGATTCCAGCCGCATGTACCCCGTCGGCCAGATCAAGCGGGCGGCCGAACGGTTGCTCGAGGTGACCCATGAATGCCTGATGCGGGGCGTCGCTGCTGTCCGGCCGGGCGTCCGGACCGGCGCGATCGGTGCGGCAATCCAGGCCTATGCCGAGGCCGAGCGCTGCTCGGTCGTGCGCGACTTCTGCGGCCACGGCGTCGGCCAGCTCTTTCACGACGCGCCCAACATCCTGCACTACGGCAACGCGGGCGAGGGCGTCGAGATGCGTGAAGGCATGATCTTCACCATTGAGCCGATGATCAATCTGGGACGTCCGCACGTGAAGGTTCTCTCGGACGGCTGGACCGCCGTGACGCGCGACCGCTCCCTTTCGGCGCAGTACGAACACACCGTCGGCGTGACCGCCACAGGCTGCGAAATCTTCACACTGTCGCCGAAAGGGCTCGACCGGCCCGGCCTGCCTTCGTAATACTTGCCGGAACGGCGGAATTATTTGCGCCGTACTTTGGTCGGGGCGTAGGCTGGTCATGGCTGCAGACGAGGGGGACGAGCGCGGGTTTTTTGGCGAACAGACATTGCCGCGCCCGGCCAAAACACAACCGGCCAAGACGCAACTGACCAAAACACAACCGGCCAAGACGCAACCGGGCAAGACACCATCCGCGAAGCCGGCGCCCCACTATGTAGGCCATCGCGACAGGCTGCGCGAGCGTTTCTCCGCAGCCGGACCGGACGACGCCCTGGCGGACTACGAATTGCTTGAGCTTCTGCTTTTCAGGCTCATTCCCCGCGCGGACACCAAGCCGGTCGCCAAGGCGCTGCTGGCGCGGTTCGGCTCGCTGTCGGAGGTTCTGGGCGCGGCGGTACCCCGCCTGATGGAGGTGAAAGGCATCGGCGCGTCGGTAGCGTTCGACCTGAAGGTCATCGCCGCGGCGGCCCGCCGGATGACGCGCGGCGCGATCAAGGGCAGGGAACTGCTTTCGTCCTGGGAGCAGGTACTGGAATACTGCCGCGCCACTATGGCCTTCGAGGAACGCGAGCAGTTCCGCGGCCTTAGGTAGCAAACGCACCAAGGTCGCGGGAGGTTTTCCGTGACTCCACAACGATCAAAATTCCGGGCATGTTGCCCCTATGGGGCGGTTTCTGCGCGAGGTCTTGATAACGGGAGGGTGGTTACTCCTCCTATTTCTCGTGCGCACAATCTTTGGCGTCGAAATCGAAGAATACTGGAATGGGACTATCCAGCCCGCTCTAGAGGCGAACGCGTGGTCGTGGGTGGCGACCATGCTTAGTTTTGTTCCGACATTTTGGGGCGGCATTGTCTTTACAATGGCGACCCTACTTATCGTCCACACCGTATTGTCGTGGGTCGCCTGGCCGGCTCCCAAGACGGGCGCACTGGGGCTCCCGGTCGCCGGAAATCCGGACGTTGAAAACGCTTACAAAAACCTCACTAGCCTAGCAGCGCACATAGCAACTGTGCGGGCGTTCCAGTTCACCAGAGAGGCGGATGAAGCGTCGGGGCGGCTGGATTGGGCGAAACAGCAGATCATGCCATTTATCGCGCTTTTTGGAGGTAGCGACTTAGAGGAATTGCTGCGCTGGATCCGCAATCCGGATGAATACGTAATGGACATTCAACGGTATGGACAGACAGGTCGCCGCGAAGCTTTGATTGTCGTCTGTGATACCGCACTTCGCAGCCTTCAGGACGTGATGAAAACAATGAAGGCTACAGGTGAACTACGGATACCTCCAAAGCAGCTAGGCACTGAAATAGGAACGCGGCGGTAAATTTTCCCCGCGACAGCTTGTTGCGGATGTTCACTTCCTTTTCATCGACTCCTATTGCGGCCAGCTTATCCACTAGCTGAGCATAGGTGACGCCCTTCCGCTTCAACTCGGCCTTCAGGAGATTTGCCGCTAGGGCTTCATAGTCTGTCTTATCGGGCATCCGTATCGCTCACGATTAAAAAGGTATCGTAAACGTTACATATGCCCTTGCCTTCGATACGTCAACGTACTATATCCGATACATACGTAACGGATTTGATACGTCGATGGCCCAACACTTCCTCCTTTCCGCCGAAAGCCGCACCCTCTCCTTGAAGGCGATCTACAAGGGCGGCGAGGAACAGGCATACGAGACGTTCAAGCGCCTGCGCTGGTCGCAGACGAACGGTTCCCCCGTTTGCCCTAAGTGCGGCTGCCTGGACTTCTACAGCATCCCCACGCGCCGCAAGTTCAAGTGCGCTGCCTGCGCTCACCAATTCTCGGTTACGTCCGGCACCATGTTCGCTTCGCGCAAGATGGCTTTTGTCGATCTGCTCGCCGCGATCTGCCTGTTCGTGAATGGCTCCAAGGGCATGTCGTCGGTCCAGTTCTCCCGCGATCTGGACTGCCAGTATAAGACCGCGTGGGTACTCGCTCACAAGCTTCGCGAGGCTCTGGCAGCCGAGACGGCGAACGAAATCCTTGATGGCGAGGTCGAAATTGACGGGGCGCACTTTGCCCAAAACGGTCGCCCGGCGAACCGCATTGCAGATCGTGTTGACCGTCGCTTGAAGGCCAATCAGGGCAGCAAGCGTGTCGTAATCGCCTTGCGCCAACGCGGCGGTCGCAGCCTGACGTTCGTTCGGCGCCGTGAGGCGGAAGGCGTACTGATCGCGCGCCAGCGCCTCGCAGACGGCACCAAGCTGTTCGCGGACGAAGCCGCACATTGGGATGCGCTCGAATTGCAGTTCTCGACCGGCCGCATCAACCATAGCGTCAGCTACAGCGACGGTCACGGCAAGCACACCAACATGGTCGAAAGCTTCTTCTCCCGCCTTCGCCGCATGGTCGCCGGACAGCACCACTTTGTGAGCCACAAGTACCTGTACCAGTACGCCAACCACGCCGCGTGGCTGGAAGACCATCGCCGCCGCTCAAACGGCGCAAACGCCTTCGCCATTCTTGGCGGTGCGCTCAATCATCCGGTTTCGAGAATTTGGGCGGGCTATTGGCAGCGCTAACTACGCTGCCTTCTTGGCGCGGGGTTTTTCGAAGCGACGCGGACGCTTGGCGATAGCCTTGGTGGCTTCGTCATGCATTTCGAGAGTTACGCGCTCCCAATATTTTTTTTCTGAGGTCGACATAACCGTAACATCCGCCGATTCTGCGGCCCTCGGCTTCGGTGAGGCAAACATGTCGATAGCCCAAGATGGCATCAACCTTGCCGATATCGTCGCGATAGAGGCCCCGAATGCGTTTGAGAGTATCATCGCCTAGCTTTATCCGCTCGTTGTCGCCACTTGGGGATGCGATTGCGCTTGCAGCTATAACTCGGCCACCTTTACGCAGGATGAACGACCGAAGGTCGGCAATCGTTCCGCCCAAGGTCATTACATCATCCACTATGACATAAGCCGCCCCAGTGTCAATTTCACCATAAAAGGCACATGGGTGCGCAATCCGGGGCCACGCACCCTTCAAGTCCCTGCTGAATGACTTTCTATGGAACACTCGGGTTTCGACCGGCCAGTCAAATTCTCGGCCCAGCCAACGGGCATACGAGATCGCCAAAGCGTTATTGGAATCAGCGGGTTGCGCTGCTGGAGCAATAAGAACCGGGCGGAGGCCAAAGTCTTCGACCGCATCGAAAAGAGCGTAGTAGACCCTCTCAGAAACTATATCGTCCAAAAGCTCAGCCGCTGCGTCAAAATCACGCTGACCTTTGGCCGCAGAGTATAGCGCATGGGACGCCAACGGCTCCAAGCCCTCGCGTCTTCCCTTCCATAGGGTATGGACATGAACGTCCGTCATGTCTTGGTCCCAAGATTCACGAGACATCGGTGCGCAACAAAGAATCACTCGAAACAAACGTCTTCGCGTATACCACTGCGGCGCTTACTTCAAATGCCGTCTGGTTTCTTCCGCCGCCAGCCCTTTGCCGTCTTCACGCAATCTGCAATCGGCTTGACCAGCGCGGCATCCCATCCCCGGTCCTGCACGATGCGCGTGGCCGTTTCCTTGTTCGACGCGCTGCCTTCCGCCTCGTGCTTCAATATCAGACTATACAGTTCGCCCCTGCGAAAGCGGTTCGGCTTCTGGCGTAGCGGCACGATCTGCGACGGGTCGCCCCTGTAGCCAAGGATCAGCAGCACGGCGTCGATGTGCTGTAGCTGGCCCGCCAGGTCCGCACCCTTGAACTTGATCAGACCGGATATCTCGGCACGCTTGGCGACCAGCGCATTGATCGCGTGTTCGTAGCGGGTGGAGCGGACAATGGGGGCAACTCTCGGCATCCCTTTATTCTAGGGGAATCCGGGTCTATGGTCCTGCGGAGAGTTGGTGCGTTTGCTACCTAAGGCCGCAGTTCCGCATTCTCTTCCTCGACAAGAAGAATGCCCTGATCGCCGACGAGATACAGCAGACCGGAACGGTCGATCATACGCCGGTCTATCCGCGCGAGGTGATCAGGCGGGCGCTGGAACTGTCCTCGACCGCGATCATCCTGGTGCACAACCACCCTTCCGGCGACCCGACGCCTTCGCGCGCCGACATCGAGATGACCAAGACGATCATGGAATCCGGCCGGCCGCTGGGGATAGCCGTGCACGATCACATCATCGTGGGGAAGAAGGGATTTGCCAGCATGAAGGGCCTGCAACTGATCTGAAACGCGAAGGGCCGCGCGAGACCAGGTCCGCGCGGCCCTTGATACAGATACAGACCGGATATTATTCGGTGTCGGCGGCCTTCTTCTTGGCGGGCGCCTTTTTCTTGGGTGCTTCGCCAGCAGTCTCGCCGGCGGCTGCTTCGTCGGCCTTCTTGGCCTTCTTCGGCGCGGCCTTCCTGGCGGGAGCAGCCTCGGTTTCAGCCTCGTCGTCGGCCATCAGCTCTTCCTTCGACACCTTGCTGTCGGTGACGGAAACCTGGCCGAGCAGGTGATCGATGACCTTCTCCTCGAAGATCGGCGCGCGCACCGAATTGATGGCGTTGGGGTTGTTGCGGTAGAATTCGAAGGCTTCCTGCTGCTGGTTGGCGGGGAAGCGGCGCACCGTGTCGAACAGTGCGCGCTGCACTTCCTCGTCCGACACCTGCACGGCGGCCTTGTCGCCAATCTCGGCAAGCACGAGGCCAAGCCGTACGCGGCGCTCCGCAAGCCGCGTGTATTCGGCGCGCGCCTCTTCCTCGGTCGTCTCCTCGTCGGCAAAGGTCCGGCCGGCGAGTTCGAGATCGCGGTTGACCTGGTTCCAGATGTTGGTGAACTCGGCTTCGACAAGCTTGGAAGGCGCTTCGAACTTGTAGGCGCCGTCGAGCTGGTCGAGCAATTGGCGCTTGACCTTCTGGCGCGTCATCGAGCCGAACTGGTTCTCAAGCTGGCCGCGAACGATCTCGCGCAGCTTGTCGAGCGACTCAAGGCCGAGCGATTTGGCGGTTTCGTCGTTGATCTCGAGCGGGCCCGGCTTCGCCACTTCGCCGACCGTAACGTCGAAGGTGGCTTCCTTGCCCGCCAGATGCCGCGCGCTGTAGTTGTCCGGGAAGGTGACGGTGATCTGTTTCTGGTCGCCGGCCTTGACGCCGACAAGCTGATCTTCGAAGCCGGGGATGAACTCCTTCGAGCCAAGCACCAGCGGCTGGCCATTGCCGGCGCCGCCATCGAAGGCGACGCCATCGATCTTGCCGAGATAGTCGATTGTGACGCGGTCGCCCTGCTCGGCCTTGCCGTCCTTCGCCTCGTAGCTGCGGGTCGACTCCGCAACCCGCTTCACCTGATCCTCGATCTCGCTGTCCGGGACGTCGTAAACCGGGCGGTTGACCGCGATGCCCGAAAAAGCCTGGATCTCGAAGCTCGGGATGACCTCGTAGGCGAGCTGGAACTCGAAGTCGGCGTTGCCGGCGAGGATCTTCTCGGCTTCCTTCTCGTCCTCGGTCATCGTGACCTCGGGCTGCATGGCGGCCTTCTCGCCGCGATCGGCGATGATGTGGCGGGCCTGGTTGGACAGGAGATCGTTCACCACCTCGGCCATGAAGGACTTGCCATAGACCTTGCGCAGGTGCTGGAGCGGCACCTTGCCGGGCCGGAAGCCGTTGATGCGGGCCTTGTCCTTGATGTCGTGCAGCCGCGCCAGAAGCTTGGCTTCCATGTCGCCGGCAGGCACTGTGACCTTTATCTCGCGCTTGAGGCCGGAATTCAGCGTTTCGGTAACCTGCATCGTCAAGGACCTTCGTTTCCAGAATCCGTGCAACCTGTACGGCCTCGCCGTTCAGCCTGCCGGTGTATTCGTGCCGGAGTGGCTAATGAATGTGCGGGCTGAGCGTGCAGTCCTGCCGGCCGCTGCCGGCTCGGATTCCTTGCGCTCGACACGCGCTGTGGTCAGTAAGTCATTGTTTTTTCAGCGCCTTACCAAACCCGCCAGCTGCGGATCGTTCTCTCCCGTCACAATTGCCACGCCTTTTGTCACACACGTCGCCTATTTTCAACACTTCTTCGCGCCCGGTCGCCTCGAACCACCTCTCCGCCGCGACATTGACAGAATGATGGCTGCCATGTGATTGGCGCTGTCGCGCGGATGTGGCGGAATTGGTAGACGCCCTGGATTTAGGTTCCAGTGCCGAAAGGCGTGGGGGTTCGAGTCCCTTCATCCGCACCAGCGTCCTGCCTGTGCCGGTTTGCCCTGCGACACCGCGCGGCTGGCATTTGGGGCTTTTTCCCGGTACTTTTCGCCGACTTGCCGCGCATCAACCACGTCGGCGGAGGTATCTGCCATGGTCATCGAGGAAATGCCCGAACAGGACTGCCTGGCGGTTCTCAAGGCCGCGCGGATGGCTCATCTTGCCTGTGCGAAGGACGGCCGCCCCTACATCGTGCCGATCACCATCGCCGTTGCGGAACACAGCATCTACAGCTTCTCGCTGCCCGGCCAGAAGATCGAATGGATGCGGGCCAACCCGCACGTCTGCCTCCAGGTCGACGATTTCGGGAAGGGCGGCGGGTGGAAGAGCGTGGTCGTCAACGGGGCATTCGTCGAATTGCCCGACCGCATCGGCTCCAAGTTGGAGCGCGAACACGCCTGGTCGCTGCTGAGCGCGCACGCCAACTGGTGGGAGCCCGGCGCGCTGAAGCCGGTGACATCAGCCATTCCCCCGCAGCACCTCTTCTACAAGATAACGATCGACACGATGACCGGCCGCCACGCGGTGCCGCAGTAAGTCCGCTTCGGCGGCTGCCGGCGTGGGTAACCCTGTTTCACACCACGCTCTGGCCTAAGCGGCCAAACCGCCCTATCTTCCGTTTTGGATGCGCTGCAAGTCCCTGTTAGGAGTTGGACGATGATACAGCCCCGGTCTGCCATTCGCGCCATGGTTCTCGCCACGGGCGTGGCTCTGGCGTTGACCTTCCCGCTTTCGGCGGCGCCGCGTTTGGCAGTCGATACCCCCGCCGCCCGATCCGACGTGGTCAAGGTTCAGGACAGCGCGAAGATCATTCGGCGCGACAAGCCGCATGACGGTGCGTGGAACCGCCCGGACCATCGCGGCGAAGTGCATCGCGAAGGCCGCCGCGAAGCGCGCGACGGGCAAGGACGCAACAACATCTATCGGCCCCGCGCCACGCCGAAATATGCCTACGACGCCCAAGGCAATTTCCGGGTCTACGACGGCAATCGCCCAAGGCGCGACGGCCGCTGGCACGAACGGCGCGACGACTGGCGCTGGTCGAAAGACTGGCGCGGGTGGGACGATCGCGGCGATTGGGCGGATGGCCAGTGGGACAACGGGGGCCATTGGGACAACGGGGGCCATTGGGACGATCATGGTCACTGGGACGACGGGCATCGGCGCCCTCGCTACAAGATGAACAGTTTCGGCTACCAGCAGCCTTCGCCTGGGCTGAATCAGGTGCTGACCGCCGCTCCCAAGCAAACCGAGGCGCAGTAGCCGCCTGTTCGAGCGAAGCCGTTGCCCTTGTCCGGCGAGGCGCGTGAGCCTCGCCACCCCTGCCTAATACCGCCGCCTGGGCGCTAGCGCCGCAAAAGCCAGCGCCACCAACAGCGTGGTCACGCCGACCGTCACGATGCCCGCCGGCGTGATCCGCGCGCTCGCCTGGATCGAAATGCTCTTGCCGATCCTGACGGCGTAGTTGGCCTTCATCTCCTCCGGATGGGTCGGGATGTCGGTGTCGAGAGGCGGAACGTCTGCCATGCGTAATCTCCCGGCGGCGTGGTGTGGATAGTGCCCATGTCCCTCCGCGTCGCGGGGACCTGATGCGTGTAAGAAATCGGTGCGATGAATCATTTGCCGTTAGTTTGCATCCACTGACCGATACTAGGGGGGATATTATACGTATCGGCAGAGGAGAAAGGCAGAATGTCTAGTAGAATTGGTACGCCCAGCCGGAATCGAACCGGCCTTACCGCCGTGAAAGGGCGGTGTCCTAACCGATAGACGATGGGCGCTTCCAGGACGAAGCGGCTTATAGATGCGTTGCAGGCACGCGGCAACCCGTCAAACGCCTGCCGGGCCAATCTTTTTTGACGCGAATGCGGGAGGGGCGGCGCTCCCGCGAAAGGGTGCGGCTCGAGGCCGACGGGCGCGGGATAAAGGGCAGTCGGCGGCGCGATCAGGTCTTGCGGCCGCCGCACTTCCAGTTCCAGTCGCGCTCTGGCCCGATGTCGATGTGGACAGACGCATGGCAATAGGTGCCGACGCCGCCGCGGTCGGGCATGGCGCGGGCATATTTGGCGAGTTCCCACTTGCTGACGCCCGGAAGCTGCACGTCCACCGCCGCGCAGAACATGTGCTGCGACCGTTCCGCGCCGCGCACCTTCTTGTTGTAGGACGGGCTGCGGTAGCCGGAGGTGACCACCAGCCGCTTGCCGAAATGGCTTTCGATCTGCTTGAGCATGCGCACCAGCTTCGGCTTGAGGCAGGCGGTGTCGACGGATTCGCGCTGCTTCAAGAGGCCGTTGGGCGCCAGCCGCGCCATGCCGCCGGCCGACGCCATCTGCACGCCGCCCATCTCGTCCTCGTAGACGTCGATGTCGCTGTCGTCGTCGATGCCGGACTTGCGCTTGATCTCGAACAGATTGGTCTTGCGCACGCCGGGCAGCGAGAAATCTCCGGCGCCGTCGTCAACGCCATTGTCCTCGGCGCCGAGTGCTGCAAAACGCACCGAAGCCTGCTCCTTGCGCTTCTCCTCGTTCGGATCGGGAAGCGCGATGACCGGCTTGGCCTTGGCCTCGCGCGCGGCGGCCGGCTGGGTTGCACCGGCATCCGAAGGCGTCGATCCGAAGAACGATGACAGGAAGCTTTTCTTCTTGGGTTCGATGGGCGCGGTGGGCATGGTGCCAGCCGTCAGGATCGGTCCGCCGTTCTCGAGCACCTGCCCGGTCGGCGATGGCTCAAGCTCCACGATCTTCCTGGCGGGCGCGGCGGCAGGCTCGGCCGCCGCGGCAGGTTCGCCCCCGGCTGCGGCGAGCGCAAGTTCGGCGGACTGTTGTTCGGAAGGCTTGGCTTCGGCAGCCGCGGCTTCGGCCGGCGTTTTGGCGCCAGCCTTGCCTTTGGGCTGCTCCGCATCCGGGGTGGCGGCGGCGGCTTCGCCTGCGAGCGCAAGGTCGGCCGAGGGCGCCCCGGCTTCGGTCGACTGCGCGAGTTCCATCGTCGGTTCGGTCGTCGACGAGCAGGAAGCCAGCAACACGGCAAGGATCGCCGCCACGGCAGCGCTGCGTCCTCCACGCGTCGGGCGCATTCCTGAAACCAAACGTTTCCCCTGCTCTGCCGCGGTTGCGGGCTCCACCCGCCCTTACGCCGCTCTCACACGAGCTCAGACATCTTGCCGAACCGCATACTCAAGGTCGGCGCTAGGCACCAATTGAGTCCGGATCATGTCTTGCGGACACCTTTTCGCCCGCTTTGACCCGCCAGGTCAATCCACAGCGCTTGCGGCGGGCCGACGGGCAACGCTACACGCGGACCTTCACATAGGTGCCTGGGGCATCGCCCAGAACCTTCGCGCCCTTGCCCGGTTTGCGCGCCCTGGTGCGCCTGTCGTCCTGCCTGACGATCCAGTCCTGCCAGTGCGGCCACCATGAGCCGGCGGTCTCTGTTGCCCCGGCAAGCCAGTCCTCCAGGCTGCCGGTCGGCTTTCCGCCGGTCCAGAACTGGTATTTCCCGGCGTGCGGAGGGTTGACCACGCCGGCGATGTGCCCCGAGCCGGTCAGCACGAACTCGACGTCGCCGCCAAAGAACCTGCTGCCCAGGAATACCGAGCGCGCCGGCGCGATGTGGTCCTCCTTCGTGGCGAGGTTGTAGACCGGGATGGTGACGTCCGACAGCGACAGCGTGCGCCCCGCCAGTTCCATCCTGCCCTGCGACAGCGTGTTCTCGAGATAGCAGTTGCGCAGGTAGTAGGAGTGGTTGGCCGACGCCATGCGCGTCGAATCGGCGTTCCAGTAGAGCAGGTCGAAGGGCAGGGGATCCTTGCCGCGCATGTAGTTGTTCACGACGTAGGGCCAGATCAAGTCGCCCGAGCGCAGCATGTTGAAGGCGGTCGCCATCCTTGTGCCTTCGAGATAGCCCTTGTCGGTCATCGAGCGCTCGACAGCCGCCACCTGGTCCTCGTCGACGAAAACCTTGAGGTCGCCGGCATAGGTGAAGTCGACCTGCGTGGCGAAGAAGGTGACCGACCTGATGCGGTCGTCGCCCTCCTGCGCCATCAGGGCGAGCGCCGCTGCGAGCAGCGTGCCGCCGACGCAATAGCCGGCCGCGTTGACCTCCCGCTCGCCGGTCGTCTTTTCGATCGTATCGAGTGCGTATTGCAGACCTTCGCGGATGTAGGCTTCCCAGTTCTTGGCGCCGTGGCGCTCGTCCGGATTGACCCAGGAGATCACGAACACGGTGTGGCCCTGCGCGACAGCCCAGCGGATGAAGGATTTTTCCGGATTGAGATCGAGTATGTAGAACTTGTTGATCCAGGGCGGGCAGATCAGCAGCGGCCGCTTCAGGACCGTGTCGGTCGCCGGATCGTACTGGATGATCTCGGCGACGTCGCTGCGCCCGACGACCTTGCCGGGGGTCGTGGCGACATTGCGTCCGATCTCGAAGCTCGACGGGTCGGCCTGCCTGAGCTTGAGGTCGCCATGTCCCGCCGCGATGTCCTCGGCCAGCATCTTCATGCCGCGCACCAGGTTGGCGCCGTTGGAGGCGACCGTTTCGCGGAACAGCTCGGGATTGGTGAGGATGAAGTTCGACGGCGAGATCGCGTTGGAAATCTGCTTCACGTAGAAGCTCGCCTTTTGGCGCGTGTGTTCGTCCAGCCCGTCGGCTCGGTCGACCAGGTCGCCCGCCCAGCGGGAGGTGACGAGGTAGGCCTGCTTGAGGAAATCGAAGAATGCGTTCTTGCCCCATTCGGGGTCCTGGAACCGCTTGTCGCCGCGATCGGGCTCGACCGCGTCCTGCGGCGGAACGCCTGTCCTGACGTGGCTGATCGCGTTGCTCCAGACGGTCAGGTAGCCGGCGAACAGCCGGGTCTGCGCCTCAAGCGCCCGCGCGGGGTCCGATAGCCAGTATTCGGTGACTTTCGAGAAGGTCTTCACCATGTCGGTCATCGGCTCGGCGACCGTGTCGCGGCGCTCGCCCGTCTCGCGCGGCTCCACCCATGCCGAGGCGGCCTTGCCGGCCTGCTCGATCATGCGGGCGACATTGAGCGCGAACTGCTCGGGGTCCTTGACCAGGTATTGCTCGACGTCCGGAGCTTCACCGGCGTCGGCCTTGCCCGGCTCCGCGGCCTTGGACATTTGAAAGGGTTCCTCCTCAGGCGTTTTCTTGACATATTATCATGGGACGTCCAATGCGTTCTATTGCCGATGTCCCGAATACGAAATCCCGGCTTGATATATGCCGGCGCAACACGGATTTCGAATTCGACAGGACACCAGCAAGATATGATCTTTGTGTGGTTTTGGATTTTGAAGTTCGTCCCTGAGTTGCTGCTACCGACAGCGAACTTCCAATCCACCACACTATGCGGCGGGCGAAGATATGGCATATGGTAAAGGCGGATGGCTTTTTTCCAACGTGAGCTTCTCCATGCTCGCCGCAGCCGTTCTCGCCGCAGGCTGCACCACCGCCCCGGTGGAGGAGGTCGCGATGGCGCCGGGCCGCAGCGGAACGCCGACCGACACGGGGACCTTCCCCAACCTGAACATTCCCCAGCAGGCGGCGACGACGCAATTCACCGAGGATGAGAAGAAGGCGAAGCTCTCGCGCCTCACCGCATTGCAGCCGAAGCAGAATCCCGGCGACCCGGACGCCAATGCCGCCGCCGAGGCGCAGCGCAAACGCCTCAAGGTCTCCGCGGACAACCAGGACGAGACGCTGAAGGTCATCGAGGGCGAGTAGCCTCGACCAAGACGTCAAATCGGTATATACGCGCCGCGAGCAAGCCCCCAGCGCCCGGATTTCTCGATATGGAAGATTTTCACAAGGTCCGCCGCCTTCCGCCCTACGTTTTCGAGCAGGTTAACCGGCTCAAGGGAAGTGCGCGCGCCGCCGGCGCCGACATCATCGATCTGGGCATGGGCAACCCCGATCTGCCGACGCCGAAGGCGATCGTGGACAAGCTGGTGGAAGTCGTGCGCGACCCGCGCACCCACCGCTATTCTTCCTCGCGTGGCATACCGGGGCTGCGTCGCGCGCAGGCCGGCTATTACGCCCGCCGGTTCGGCGTGAAGCTGAATCCCGACACGCAGGTGGTGGCGACGCTGGGCTCCAAGGAAGGCTTCGCCAACATGGCGCAGGCGATCACCGCGCCTGGCGACGTGATCCTGTGCCCGAACCCGACCTATCCGATCCACGCTTTCGGCTTCATCATGTCCGGCGGCGTGATCCGCTCGCTGCAGGTCGAGCCCAATGACGGTTTCATCCCGGCGCTGGAGCGCGGCATCCGCCATTCGATCCCCAAGCCGCTGGCACTGATCCTCAACTATCCGTCGAACCCGACGGCGCTCGTGGCAAGCCTCGATTTTTACAAGGATGTCGTCGCCTTCGCCAAGAAGAACGACCTCATCATCCTTTCGGACCTTGCCTATTCGGAGATCTATTTCGACGGCAATCCGCCGCCTTCGGTGCTCCAGGTTCCGGGCGCGGTCGATGTGACGGTCGAGTTCACGTCGATGTCGAAGACCTTCTCCATGCCCGGCTGGCGCATGGGCTTCGCGGTCGGCAACGAGCGACTGATATCGGCGCTGACGCGGGTAAAGTCCTACCTTGACTACGGCGCTTTCACGCCGATCCAGGTGGCCGCGACCGCCGCGCTCAACGGCGACGGCTCCGACATCGCGGAGGTTCGCGAGGTCTATCACAAGCGCCGCGACGTGATGGTCGATTCCTTCGGCCGCGCCGGCTGGGACATTCCGCCGCCGGCCGCATCGATGTTTGCCTGGGCGCCGATCCCGCCTGCCTTCAAGCACCTCGGCTCGCTCGAATTCTCCAAGCTTTTGATCGAGCATGCGGACGTGGCGGTGGCGCCCGGCATCGGCTTTGGCGAGCACGGCGACGACTATGTGCGCCTGGCCTTCGTCGAGAACGAGCACCGCATCCGCCAGGCCGCGCGCAACATCAAGCGGTTCCTCACCTCCTCGGCGAAACAACCCAACAACGTGGTGTCGCTCGCCACCCGGCGCTGACCCCGACGGCATCAAAGACGGATTGAGGGGCATCTCGGCACATGGCTGAAGCATTGCGTGTTGGAATTGCGGGCCTTGGCACGGTCGGCGCGTCGGTCGCCCGCGTGCTCATCGAGAAGACCGCCGAACTCACGCGCCAGTGCGGGCGGCCGATTACCGTTACGGCAGTCTCGGCGCGCAGCAAGCGCAAGAACCGCGGCGTCGACCTTGGCGGAGCGAAATGGTTTGACGATCCCGTCAAGCTCGCGGGGGAGGCCGACATCGACGTGTTCGTCGAACTGATGGGCGGCGAGGAAGGACCGGCGCGCGCCGCGGTGAAAGCAGCGCTCGAAGCGGGCCGGCATGTGGTCACCGCCAACAAGGCGCTCCTCGCCAAGCACGGCGTGGCGCTAGCCGAGATTGCCGAGAAGAAGGGCGTCCTCCTCAACTACGAGGCAGCGGTCGCAGGCGGCATCCCCGTTATCAAGACCATGCGCGAGGCGCTGGCAGGTAACTCGGTCAGCCGTGTCTTCGGAATATTGAACGGCACCTGCAACTACATCCTTACCCGCATGGAAGCCGAGGGGATCTCCTTCGACGAATGCCTGAAGGACGCGCAGCGGCTGGGCTATGCCGAGGCCGATCCGACCTTCGACATCGAGGGGCAGGATACCGCGCACAAGCTGTCCATTCTGACAGCCCTTGCTTTCGGCACCAGGATTTCGGCGGGCGATATCTACAGGGAAGGCATTTCCAATATCAGCCAGGCCGATATCCGCGCAGCAGCGGAGCTCGGCTACCGCATCAAGCTGCTCGGCGTGGCGCAGCGGACCGAAAGCGGTATCGAGCAGCGCGTGCATCCGACCATGGTGCCGACCGCCTCTGTCATCGCGCAGGTGCACGGCGTGACAAACGCAGTCGCGATCGAGACGGACATTCTTGGCGAACTGTTGCTTTCCGGTCCCGGAGCCGGCGGCAACGCCACGGCGTCGGCGGTGGTCGGCGACATTGCCGACATTGCCAAGAGCCGGCCGGGTTTCCAGCATGGTCCGGTGTTCGGCTGGCCCGCCAAACAGCTCAAGCCATACAAGAAGGCGCAGATGCGCAGCCACGCCGGCGGCTATTTCATCCGCCTGACGGTGTCTGACCGCACCGGGGTGTTCGCCGCGATTGCCAAGCGCATGGCCGACAACGACATTTCGCTGGAATCGATCGTCCAGCGCTCGGCGGATTCCGTGACCCACAAGACGGTCATCCTCGTCACCCACGAGACCACCGAGGCGGCCGTGCGCAAGGCGACCGACGGGATGAAGAAGGACGGTCACCTGATTGACAAGCCGCAGGTCATCCGCATCGAGCGGGCCGGCTGAGATTCCGGTTTCGGCCAATGTGATCGTCGCCTATCGTCGCGCCATGACTGGCGGGCACTGATGGCGGGCAAACGCATCTTCCTTGGCGTGAAGCGATCGGCGACGGGGCTCCGCTGGGAGCACCGGCTGAACGAGCGCCAGGAGATGGCGGCGCTGACCATCGCGCAGTCGCACGGCATTCCCGACATCGTGGCGCGAGTGCTTGCCGGGCGAGGCGTGACGGCCGAGGGCACAGAGCGCTTCCTCGACCCGACCGTAAGAGACCTGCTGCCCGACCCCGCCTCGCTGACCGACATGGAGCGCGCGGCGGCGCGTCTTGCGGCTGCCATCCGCAACCGCGAGAAGGTCGCCATATTCGGCGACTACGACGTGGACGGCGCGGCATCCTCGGCGCTGCTGAAACGGTTCCTTGCCTTCTATGGGATCGAAGCCGAAATCTACATTCCCGACCGCATTTTCGAGGGCTATGGGCCGAACCCCGAAGCGATGCGCGAACTGGCCAACCGTGGGGCCACGCTGATCGTCACCGTCGACTGCGGGACCAACAGCGGGCCCTCGATAGACGCCGCGCTGCTGGCCGGTGCGGATGTGGTCGTGCTGGACCATCACCAGGTCGGCGGGCCGCTGCCGGTCGCCGTCGTGGTGGTCAATCCCAACCGCGAGGACGACCTGTCGGGACAGGGGCATCTGTGCGCGGCCGGCGTGGTCTTCCTCGCCCTCGTGCAGACGGCGCGGCTGCTGCGCATCGAGCGCCCTCACGCTGAGCAGCCCGATCTGCTGTCGATGCTCGATCTGGTCGCACTGGCCACCGTCTGCGACGTGGTGCCGCTCACCGGAGTGAACCGGGCATTTGTCGTGAAGGGACTTGTGGCGGCCCGCCAGCAGCGCAATGCAGGTCTGGCCGCGCTTTCGCGGGTCTCGCGCATCGGCGAGCCGATCGGCACGTTTCACCTGTCCTTCCTGATCGGCCCGCGCATCAATGCGGGAGGCCGCATCGGCGACGCAGCACTCGGCAGCCGGCTGCTGGCGACCGACGATCCCGTCGAGGCCGGCCAGATCGCCGAGACGCTGGATAGGCTCAACCAGGAGCGGCAGCAGATGGAGCAGCAGATGCTCGCCGAGGCAAAGGCCGAGGCGGACGCCGAACTCGCAGGAGGCGCCGGTCCGGCAATCATCGTCACGGCGAGCCAGAACTGGCATCCCGGCATCGCTGGCCTTCTGGCCGCCCGGCTGAAGGAGCATGCCCGCCGCCCGGCCTTCGCAATAGCGTTCAACGCGAACGGACTTGGCACCGGTTCAGGCCGTTCGGTTGCCGGGTTCAACCTCGGGCGGCTGGTGCGCGATGCCGCCGCGGAGGGCTTGATCGTCAAGGGCGGCGGTCACGCAATGGCCGCCGGGATCACCGTGCAGCGCGAAAGGCTCGGAGAACTGCGCGCCTTCTTCGAGGAACGCGCCGCTACCGAGGTGTTTCGCCTTCAGGACCAGGAGGCGCTCGAAATCGACGCCGCGCTGTCAGCCGAGGGCGCAACGCTCGCCCTTCTGGAAACCCTGGAAAAGGCCGGCCCTTTTGGCGCCGGGCATGTCGCGCCTGTTTTCGTGTTGCCGCGCCACAGGCTGGCGGATGCGCGGCTGGTCGGCACGAACCATATCCGGGTCGAGCTGCAATCGGACGGCGGCAGCCGCATCCAGGCGATGGCGTTTCGGGCGGCCGATACCGCGCTGGGCGATTTTCTGGTTGGCGCTCGCGGCTCGACCGTTCACGTCGCTGGGTCGCTGTCGGTCAATCACTGGAATGGCAACCGTTCGGTGCAGTTCCGCGTCATCGACGTGGCATTGGGTTAGATCGCCCTGCGTCCTTTCGGACGCAGAAAGGACGATCTAAAATGATACTGGAGCATCGGAGCAATCCGAAAACCGGACACCACTTTTCGGTCCGATGCTCTAGGCCAATACCGTCTGCAGGCGCTGCAGGTCCTGCAACTGCGCCTTGGTCGTCTCGTAGCCGACGCGGATCGCCTCGTCGGCGCGGTGGAATTCGGTCAGGCCGATATGGCCAAGTTTTGGCTGCAGCGACATGTCCGGGGGGTCGCCCGCCAGGCGGGCGCGGGAAATGCGATCCTGGATGATGTTGAACGCCTCGACCATGACCCCTGTCAGGCCGATGCGGGACTCCTTGGAACGGGATTCGGCATGGAACCTGACGGCGGGAGTGGCGTCCTGCTCCACTATCAATTCGCCTGCGTTGTGCTTGATCACGGCAGCACGGCCGAAGAGGTCGTAGTGGAGGTTCACTGCCACGACCAGTGGCTGTTCGTAGGCGCGGCAGACCGAGACCGGGACAGGATTGACCAGCGCGCCATCGACCAGCACGCGGCCGTTGGCCGCCACCGGCTCGAACACTCCGGGCAGCGCATAGGACGCGCGCATTGCCGTAATCAGCGAGCCGTTCGACAGCCATATCTCGTGCCCCGTGCGGATTTCGGAGGCAACGCAAACGAATGGTTTCGGCAGATCCTCGAACCGTATTCCGTCGACATGCTCGCGCAGCCTGGCGTCCAGCTTCATGCCGCGGAACAGGCCGTTGCCGCCGAGGTTGATGTCGAGGAGTCCGAAGATGCGACGCTTGGTGAGGCTTCTCGCGAACTCCTCAAGCTGGTCCAGCTTGCCGGCGAGGTAGCAGCCTCCGACCAGCGCTCCGATCGATGTCCCGGCGATCATCGAGACCTCTATGCCGGCCTCGTCGATTGCGCGCAGCACGCCGATGTGAGCCCAGCCGCGCGCGCAGCCGCCGCCCAGAGCAAGCGAAATCCCGGTTTTTCTGCCTGCAAGCGGCCCGGACACGCCTCCGGACGATGCTGGGCCGTTAGCTTCCCTCACATCCGATCTGCCGCGAAATGACGCCCACTCGAGCATCATGAACTCCTTGGTCGGCCCAAAGCGTACCCTCAGGCCGTATCAAAATGGTGAATCTGTGTGCGGGCACGCCTCCGACAGGTTCACGACTTGTTGCGTTCGACGCATCGAACCACGACTAGCTTGCGTCGTCCACGAGGGAAATCTTGCCTTCCGCCAGCCGTACGACCCGATAAAAGCAGGAACGCCGCCCGGTGTGACAGGTTGCACCGTCGCCTGCGACTTTTACGCTCAGCCAGACCGCGTCCTGATCGCAGTCCGTCCGCAACTCGACCACCTGCTGGAAATTGCCCGACGTTTCGCCCTTCTTCCAAAGGCTGTTTCGCGAGCGCGACCAGTAGTGTGCGATGCCGGTCTCCAATGTCAGCGCAATCGCCTCGGCGTTCATGTGCGCCACCATCAGGAGCGCACCGTCGGTGGCATCGGTGACGACGGCCGTTACCAGGCCGTTGGCGTCGAAACGCGGAGAGAACACGCCGCCTTCTTCCAGCGCCTTCTTGTCGGCCGATGGCTTTGGAAATTCGATCGAACTCATGTCTTTTCCTCGGCCCCAGGGGCGGAACCGGCTGGCGGTGCAGCCCGTTGCGTCAACCGATATGACCGCCACGCACCATCGTCACGAAACGCACCTGTTCTTCAGGCGTATCCTTGAAGGTCCCGGTGAAGGTGGACGTCAGGGTGGTTGAGCCCTGCTTGCGAATGCCGCGCATGGCCATGCACATATGTTCGGCCTCGATCATCACGGCAACGCCGCGCGGGTTCAGCACGTCTTGAATCACCGCCGCGATCTGCGCCGTGAGCGCTTCCTGCGTCTGCAGGCGATGTGCGAAAATGTCGACCACGCGCGCGATCTTCGACAGTCCCACCACCTTGCCGTCCGGCAGGTAGCCGACATGCGCCTTGCCGATGATCGGAACCATGTGGTGCTCGCAATGCGAATGGAACTGGATGTCGCGCACGATGACGAGATCGTCGTAACCGGCGACCTCCTCGAAGGTGCGGCCAAGTTCGTCCGCCGGGCACATGTCGTACCCGCCGAACATCTCAAGATAGGCTTTGGCAACCCGCCTGGGCGTGTCAATCAAGCCTTCACGGTCCGGATTGTCGCCGGTCCAGCGCAAGAGCACGCGCACCGCCGCCTCGACCTCGGCCTCGCTCGGCCGGTCGGTAACCGGCTTGTCCATATAGGACGAGGGCGGCATGATCTTCTTGATGAGGGCGTCCATAAGGTGTCTCCAGCGGTTCCCTGCATATACGCGGGAACCTTTTGAACGGATCATGGCCTGTCATGGGACCGTCCATGCGCAGTATGCTCCGGCAGGCGTTTGGACCGCCTTGTCGATAGCCGAGCGCGAGCATTATATATGATCGAACAGTTCGAAAGGAAGATGCGGGAGCGGCATCGACCGGTCGTCAAACGGCGACGGAATGGAAAAGAATGATAGACGACGTGTACAACGCGAAAATTCTTGGCTTTGCCGGGAACATCTCGCGCATCGGCCGTCTCGACGACCCGGATGCGACTGCCAAGGCTCATTCGAAGCTATGCGGTTCGACTGTCTCAGTCGACCTGAAGATGCGCGATGGCGTGGTGACGGATTTCGCGCATGACGTGAAGGCTTGCGCGCTCGGACAGGCATCTTCCGCGATCATGGCCGAGCATGTCGTCGGGGCCTCGGCCGAAGAACTGCGCGCAGTGCGCGAAAGCATGCTTGGAATGCTCAAACAGAATGGCCCGCCGCCGGAGGGCCGTTTCGCCGACCTGAAATATCTCGAGCCTGTGCGCGACTACAAGGCGCGCCATGCCTCGACGATGCTGACCTTCGACGCGGTTGTCGACGCCATCGGCCAGATCGAGAAGAAGCGGCAGGGCGAGGCGGCTTAGCCGCCCAGCATTTCGCGCACCATCGGCATGACCTTTGTGCCGTAGAGCTCGATGCTCTTCATCATGTGGGCGTGCGGCAGGGTTCCCGACGAATACTTCATGTCGAAGCGCTGAACGCCCAGCGCCTTGACGGTTTTGGCGATCTTCTTCGCCACTGTTTCCGGCGAGCCGACATAGAGCGAGCCCATGTCGGCCTCGGCGTTGAACTTTGTCATGCTGGTCGGCCCCCAGCCGCGCTCGCCGCCGATGCGGTCATGGATCGCCTTGTAGCCGGGCCAGAGCTGCGTGCGCGCTTCCTCGTCGGTCTCGGCCACATGGCCCGGAGAATGCACGCCCATCGGCAATGCCGGTTTCTGCAACTGGTCCGCGGCGCGATGGTAGAGATCGACAAACTGCCGGAAGCGCACGGGGTCGCCGCCGATGATCGCAAGCATCATCGGCAGTTCATACTGGACAGCCCGCACCACCGATTCAGGGCTGCCGCCGACGCCGATCCAGGTCTTCAGGCGGCCATTCTCGACCGGCGGATAGACAAGCTGGTTCTTGATTTCCGGCCGAACCGAACCCTTCCAGTTGACCGGCTCCTGCTTCAGTAACGCGGCGAACAGGTCGAGCTTCTCCGAAAACAGCCGCTCGTAGTCGTTGAGCGAGAAACCGAACAGCGGGAACGATTCGGTGAACGAGCCGCGGCCGAGGATGACCTCTGCGCGCCCGCTGGATATCGCGTCGATGGTCGAGAAGCGCTGGAATACGCGGATGGGATCGTCGGAACTGAGTACGGTTACGGCCGAGCCCAGATGGATGCGCGCCGTGCGCGAGGCGATTGCCGCGAGCACCACGTCGGGCGCAGAGACGGCGAAGTCGTCGCGGTGGTGTTCGCCGACGCCGATGAAATCGATGCCGACCTGATCGGCCAGGACGCCTTCCTCGACGACGTCGCGCAGCACCTGCGCCTGCGACAGCAGATTGCCGGCGGCATCGACGGTGACGTCGCCGAACGTATCTAGTCCAAGTTCGATCGGGCCGGTGTCGGGCATGGCGTCCACTTCTAGGATTGGCTGGTGTTTGCGGATGTAGCTTGGGAAGTTGCGCTGCGATACTTAAGTGTGGCGCTGCCGGCAATCAAATCGTCGCGCGTGAACAGACTGTCGGCGGCGACGCAATAGGCACCTCGAAGTGACCGGTATGAGTGGACATTCGCATCCAACAACGCGCCGGCCTGCGGGCCGCAACTGGCCGGGCCCCTGGCGCAAGACGCCCGGTCGTGTGCTCGGCACCTCGCTGGTGCGTCTCTACCAGCTCACATTGTCCGGGTTTGTCGGCAATTCCTGCCGGCATCTGCCGACCTGCTCGGAATACGCCCACGAGGCGATCGCACGGCACGGCTTCTGGGCCGGTGGCTGGATGAGCGTGTTCCGGGTCGCGCGCTGCGGCCCGTTCGGTACGCATGGGATAGATCGAGTGCCGGAAACGCTTGACGCCCGCTACCGCTGGTTCACCCCGTGGCGGTACGCAATCATTGGGGCCAAGCGTTCGGGCGAGTAGCCCTTCGCCAAGCAAGCGCTTTACGGCGCTGCTTTCCATCACTAAAAGACGCCCTCTGCCGGATGCCTCCGGCGCCACGCCACCCGCGCTCGTATGCGGGACTGGATAAAGGAGCAGACTCTTGGCCCAAGTTTCCCTCAAATTCCCCGATGATTCCCTGCGCGAGTACGACGCATCCACGACCGGCGCGCAGCTTGCCGAATCCATTTCGAAGTCGCTTGCGAAAAAGGCAGTTGCCTATGTCCTTGACGGGACCGTTCGCGACCTTTCCGATCCGCTTGGCAAGTCCGGACGCATCGAAATCGTCACTCGCGAGGATCCGCGCGCGCTGGAACTCATCCGCCATGACACGGCGCACGTGCTGGCCGAGGCCGTGCAGGAACTGTGGCCCGGCACGCAGGTGACGATCGGTCCCGTGATCGAGAACGGCTTCTATTACGACTTCGCACGCACCGAGCCGTTCACGCCCGACGATTTCTCCGTCATCGAGAAGAAGATGCGCGAGATCATCGGCCGCAACAAAGCCTTCACAAAGGAAGTGTGGTCGCGCGACAGGGCCCGGAAGGTCTTTGCCGACAAGGGCGAACGCTACAAGCTCGAACTGATCGAGGCGATTCCCGCCGACCAGGACCTGAAGATCTACGCGCAGGGCGGCTGGTTCGACCTGTGCCGCGGTCCCCACATGGCCTCGACCGGCCAGATCGGCAACGCCTTCAAGCTGATGAAGGTGGCCGGCGCATATTGGCGCGGCGATTCCAACAATCCGATGCTGACGCGCATATACGGCACTGCATGGGCGGATCAGGCCGGCCTCGACCACTATCTCCATGTGCTGGAGGAAGCCGAGAAGCGCGACCACCGAAAACTCGGCCGCGAGATGGACCTGTTCCATTTCCAGGAAGAGGGACCGGGCGTGGTCTTCTGGCACGCCAAGGGCTGGCGGATGTTCCAGAACCTCATCTCCTACATGCGCCGCCGCCTGGGCGACGACTACCAGGAGGTCAACGCCCCTCAGGTCCTGGACAAGAGTTTGTGGGAAACGTCCGGACACTGGGGCTGGTACCAGGAGAACATGTTCGCGGTGAAGTCCGCCCATGCCTTCACCCACCCCGATGACCCCGAGGCCGACCAGCGCATCTTTGCGTTGAAGCCGATGAACTGTCCGGGCCACGTCCAGATATTCAAGCATGGGCTGAAATCCTACCGCGACCTGCCGCTGCGGCTAGCCGAGTTCGGCAGCGTGCATCGCTACGAGGCGTCGGGCGCGCTGCACGGGCTGATGCGCGTGCGCGGCTTCACGCAGGACGACGCGCATGTCTTCTGCACGGAAGCACAGCTCGAGGCGGAGATCCTCAAGATCAACGACCTGATGATGTCGGTCTATGCCGATTTCGGCTTCGACGAGGTGGTGGTGAAGCTTGCGACGCGCCCTGAAAAGCGTGTCGGCACCGATGCCGCCTGGGATCACGCCGAGGACATCCTGCGGCGTGCGCTCGAGCGCATGGCGCGCGAGGACAGCCGCATCAAGACGGGCATCAACGAAGGCGAGGGGACCTTCTACGGTCCGAAGTTCGAATATACGCTTAAAGACGCAATCGGCCGCGAGTGGCAGTGCGGCACAACGCAGGTCGACTTCAACCTGCCGGAGCGTTTCGGCGCCTTCTACATCGGCTCGGATTCCGAAAAGAAGCAGCCGGTCATGGTCCACCGCGCCATTGCCGGGTCGCTGGAGCGCTTCCTCGGCATCCTGATCGAGAGTCACGCCGGCGTGATGCCGCTGTGGTTCGCGCCGGTGCAGGCCGTGGTCATGACGATCACGTCGGATGCCGACGACTATGCCAGGCAGGTCGTCGAAAAGCTCAAGGACGCGGGCTTGAACGTCGAGATCGACCTGCGCAACGAGAAGATCAACTACAAGGTTCGCGAACACTCGCTCGCAAAGGTCCCGGTCATTCTCGTGTGCGGCAAGCGCGAGGCGGAGGAGGGCACCGTCAACGTTCGCCGCCTCGGCTCGCGCGACCAGCAGTCGATGTCCCTTGATGCTGCAATAGCAGCGCTCGTGGACGAAGCCACGCCCCCCGATGTCAAGCGCAGGCGCGCCGCAAGGGCTGCCTGAAAAGTCGCCGGCCCGCAAGGGCCGGCGCCATCGCTAGCAGGTCTGCGCCATGTTGCTGTTGCCCAGCTGACGAGGGCGGCAGTTCGGCTTCATAACCGGGATGTCCAGCCGAGGCTGACTTTGTCTCGTCACAAGGCTGTCGATTTCGCGGTTGATCTGCTGGCGCTGCTGGAAGTCCAGCCGTTGCTGCCTGCTTTGCAGGTTCACAAGGGCGCCCGTGCTGATCTGCGGAACAACCAGCCGGTTGTCGCTCGCCTCGGCCGCATACATCAAGGCAAGCGACACAATGGCGAACCCGAATGCCCGGCGCATGAGGTGTCCTGAGGTCACGTAGCTACCCTGCTCAACACTTGCCTGATTCATGCAGCCGGGCGGTGCAAGTGATGTCGCCGCCGTAGCGGCGGGCAGAGTAGCCGTCCCGGTATCCGGCACGATACCCATCCCTGTAAGACGATCCCGGCGGATAGTAGGCCTGCGCAGGAGCATAGTAGCGCGGGTAGTAAGTGTTGCCGCCGGGATAGTAGCCGCCGGCGTAGTAGCCGCCTCGGTAATAGGCGTTGCCGTTGGCGAGAGCGCCGCCGATCAATGCGCCGGCCACGAATGCGCCTGCCGGGAACCACCAGCCATTGTTGTAACGGTAGCCAGGCCGGTAGTTGGGATAGCCGCGGTAGCCATTGTGCCAGCCCCTGCGAAAGCGGACGCCATCGCGCACTTGCACGATATCCGACTGGGCCGTCGCGGCCTTGGGCACGAACAGGGGCGTGGAAATGGCAGGGCTCGTTGCGCCCGCCGCCAGCGCGGCGACCAAACAGGCGGCGGTCAGATTGTCCCAAGCCGATTTCATGGACATGTCCTCGCGGAAAACGCAGTTCCTGCGTTGGGAACGATGCGACAGCTCCCATAGTTCCACGTGTTGGATGGGATGTCGACAGAAAGCGAAAGAGGCAGAAGGCGGCAGATGCAGGTTGGCGGGTGGAGGTTGCCGCCAGAACCGGCTATTGACACCTTAAGGCCGTTCGGCTGGTTACACCCTGCAACACGAGGAAAAGCATGGCCATTACACGCAAGGAAGAGCAGCGGGCGCTGGACACGGACGAGCGCGCATTGGTCGAGAAGTCACATCATCCGGTGGTTCAGGAACTCTCCGACAAGGAACTCGCCGACCTGTTGAAGCTGGTGCGCACGCGGCGCGACAAGGCGCAAGCCGAGGCCAGCCGCCGGCGACGCGAGATGCGCGGAAAGGGAAGTCCAAAGGGCGCCGTCGCATCCAAGGCCGACGAGGGCTCAAGGATCAAGCTGGATGTGCTGACGATGGCCGTGCGCAGGCTCAACGGCGAGGCGGAACGTCGCCGGCGCCTCACCGCCAAGGTCTCGTTGGTCGAAAATGCGCGCGCCGCTCTCGTGCTGAAGAAGGCTGCCTCCGCCGATCTTTCCGAGAGCGCATTCAACGCGCGCACTGCCCATCACGGCATGCGCAAGAATGCGAGCGAACGTCGCGAGGACCTCATGCGACCGATGGAGCGCGGTCGCCAGCGCAAGGCCGGCGCGGTGGCCCAGGCGAAGCGCGACAGCCGCTAGATCGCGTTCCGATCCCAGGCTGCGCTTGCCGGGTTCCAGGCACAAGAGTCCCGCTAAGTCCTTGAAAATTAATAGCGGGCATTCTAGGTATCGCGCCGACATCGCGGTCGGGCACTGTCAAGCTGTGCGCTCCGTGCGAGAGACCAAGTAGAGCAACATGTTTTCGAACCGCCTTGCCGTGGCACCCATGATGGACTGGACGGACCGGCATTGCCGCTTCTTCCATCGCCAGCTGACGCGGCGCGCGCTGCTTTACACGGAGATGGTGGTGGCCGACGCAGTCATCCACGGCGCGCGCGACAGGCTGCTCGGTTTCGACGCCGCTGAGCATCCGGTGGCGCTGCAGATCGGCGGCTCCGATCCGGCGAAGCTCGCGCAGGCGGCGTCGATTGGCGAGGCCTTCGGCTACCATGAGATCAACCTGAACGTCGGGTGTCCGTCCGATCGCGTGCAGTCAGGCACGTTCGGGGCCTGCCTGATGAAGACGCCGGCGCTGGTTGCGGACTGCGTCGGCGCGATGAAAGAGGCCGTGGCTGTTCCGGTTACCGTCAAGTGCCGCATCGGCGTCGACGACCAGGACCCTGAAATCGCGCTCGACGCGCTGGCCGACGGCGTTTTTTCGGCGGGCGCGGATGCGCTGTGGGTGCATGCCCGCAAAGCCTGGCTCGAAGGGCTGTCTCCCAAGGAAAACCGGGACATTCCGCCGCTCGATTACGGCCGCGTCCATCGTCTCAAGCAAAGACATCCGTCCCGCTTCATCGGCCTCAACGGCGGCGTCCGCACGCTGGCCGAAGCCGGTGCGCATCTCGCCCATGTCGACGGGGTGATGCTCGGGCGGGCGGCCTATCAGACGCCGGGCCTGCTGGCTGGCGCCGACGCGGCAATCTATGGCGAGCCCGCCGGACAGTTCGATCGCAATGCCTTGCTCGAAACGATGTGCGTCTATGCCGGCCGCCATATCGCGGCCGGCGGCAAGCTCGGGCACATCACGCGCCACATGGTCGGCCTCTTCCATGGCTTGCCCGGCGCGCGGCGCTTCCGTCAGATGCTTTCGGTCGATGCGGCCCGCCCGGGCGCAGGTACGGATGTGCTGCGCGAGGCGTTCTCGGTTGTCGAAGACGGCGCGGAACTGCAGGCAGCCTAGCGGCTGCCGGATCGGTCAGTCCCGCAACACCAGCCGGTCGCCGCGCACGTCGAAGCCCGACAGCGTGCCGATGAAATTCATGCCGAGCAGGCTCTGGCCAAGCTGGCCGGGTTCGGTAACCAGAAGCGGCAGGTTGGTGCGCGTTATGCCGCCCACAGACACTTCGTCGGCGACCACGCGAGCGGCTTTCGCCACGCCGTTGGCGGTCGACACCGGCACGTTGAAGACCAGTGCGCGCGGATCGAAACCGGCCTTCTCGGCATCCGCAGCGGTCAGCACCGTCGCCGATGCGCCCGTATCGACCATGGCCTGGACCGCCTGGCCGTTGACGACCACGCTGGCGTCGAAATGGCCGTCCATGCGCTTTTGCAGCGTCACCGTCGCCCGCCCGTCGCCATCGGTGATCGAAAGCGGGCTGCCGGGTATCGTCCCGCCGCTGACGCGGCTTGCCACATCCTGAAGTTCGTAGCGGTATTCATAGCCGGCCATCAGCGCCAGGATCACCAGCAACCAAACGGCAAGCGTGCGCACGGTCTGGCCGAAGCGCTGCCCCGAAACGAGGATGCCCGTTCCGATGACCGCGCCCAGCGCCGCCAGATAGACGAGGTGGCCGAAGCGGTCGCTGTCGATGCCCAGGACGCTGCCGCCCGAGCCGAGCGCCAAGAGGACAATTAGTCCGGCTGCGAGGATTGCGATGCCGATCCAGAAGCTGCGCATCGTTGCCGTCAGGCCTGGTCGCGTTCGCGCGCCATGCGGGTGCGACGCGTTTCGCGGCGTGGACGACGCTCGACGGTCTCGAGGCGCGCCGGCAGGGTCGCCATGATGTCTTGCCGGCGCTCAGGCTTCATGTCGAGCCAGCCTGCGATCTCGTCGCGGGTGCGCCCGCAGCCGAAGCAGTAACCGGTCTTCATGTCGACCGAGCAGACGAGGATGCAGGGAGATTCGATCGTAGCCATGGATGTTCCGCACGCTGCGTCACAGATGGGACAAGCCGGGCCGCTATGCAAGCCTGCCGCCGACGCCCGGTGTCGCGGCCGTCGGTTCAGGCATTGTGCGCGCGGACGGGGACGGCTATGCCGCGAGCGGCTTCCGACCTGCGAGCGACCTCATGACCAGCGCGCTTCCTTTCGACGATTTCCGTAACCTCATGCAGGCTTTGCCTGACGGCGACGCGGCCGCCGCCGATCGCGTTCGCGCGCTGTTTGCCAGGGCAGAGAAGCCGGCCGGCTCGCTTGGCCGCGTGGAAGCGATCGCTGCCTGGCTCGCGCAATGGTCGGGCCGAGCACCGCCTTCGATCAATCGGCCCCAGGTTGCAATTTTCGCGGGCAATCATGGTGTGGCCGCCCAGGGCGTGTCGCCCCGGCAGGTCGATGCCACGCAGCGCGCCGTTGAACTTTGCGCGGCAGGCGGCGCGGCCATCAACCAGCTGTGCCTTGCCAATGATCTCGGCCTGAAGGTGTTCGACCTTGCATTGCATCTGCCCACCGGCGACATCACGCGCGAGGCCGCGCTAGACGAACACGGCTGCGCCGCCACCATGGCCTTTGGCATGGAAGCCGCCGCCGGCGGCACTGACCTGCTTTGCCTGGGCGATCTCGGCGTCGGCAACTCGACCGTCGCGGCGGCGATCCTGTGCCTGCTTTACGGCGGCGTCGGAGCCGACTGGACGGGACCTGGTTCAGGCGCTGACGCCGCGATGGTTCGGCGCAAGGCCGACGCTGTCGACAAGGCCGTGGCGCTGCATGGCGCCCACCGCAACGATCCGTTCGAGGTGCTTCGCCGGGTCGGCGGGCGCGAATTCGCAGCCATCGCCGGCGCCATCATCGCCGCCCGTGCGGCCAATGTGCCGGTGCTGCTCGACGGTTGCGCGGCGATTGCGGCAGCCGCCGTCCTGCATGCCGTCAATCCGGCCATCCTTGGCCATTGCCTGCTGGCGGCCCGACCGGCGGATGCTGGCCTGGCGCGGGCAGCGCAACATCTTGGGCTCACGCCACTCCTCGACCTGCAACTCGCGCACGGCGAAGGGGTTGGGGCAGCACTCGCCGCCGGGATCGTCAAGGCCGCCGCGATGCTGAGTTCCGGAATGGCCGCGGCGGTGAACAGTCGAAGCGGGCCGGCCAGCCGGTGATGCGCTAGCGTTTGGCGGCCGTCTTCTGTGCCCGCACGGGCGGCAGGGCTTCCATCACGCGCGCCGGCGGAAAGATCACGATCGCCTCGGTGCCTTCGCGCAGCTTCGAATGCAGTTCGAATTCGCCGCCGTGCAGCGCGACAAGCCCTTGCACGATCGGCAGGCCGAGACCGGTTCCCTGTTCGGCGCTCTTGATGGCGATCGAGCCCTGACCGAAGGCCGAAAGCACCACGGGGATCTCCTCTGGCGGAATGCCGGGGCCGCTGTCCCTGACGGAGATGTATTGGCCGCCGCCGGCGGTCCAGCCCACCCGCACGAGCACCGCGGTTCCCGGCGTGGCGAACTTCACCGCATTGGAGAGAAGGTTGAGCGTGATCTGGCGCACCGCGCGGCCGTCTGCAAGCAGTCGCGGCAGGTCCCGCTCGAAGTGCTGCACGATGCGGATATCCTTGTTTCGCGCCTTGAGCTCCATGATGTGGCAGCAATCCTCGACGACGGCGGCGACCATCACCGGTTCCTCGTTCAACTGCGAGCGGCCCGCCTCGATGCGCGACAGGTCGAGGATCTCGTTGATCAGGTCGAGCAGATGCTGGCCCGAGGCGTGGATGTCCTTTGCGTAGTCGCGATAGGTCGGGTTCTCCATGGGCCCGAGCACCTCGCTGCCCATCACCTCGGAAAAGCCCAGTATGGCGTTGAGCGGCGTCCTCAATTCATGGCTCATCGATGCCAGGAACCGGGACTTGGCGAGGTTCGCTTCCTCGGCGCGGTGGCGCGCCTCGTCCGACATCGACCTGGCGGTGTCCAGTTCCGCGATCAGCGCGTCCTTCTCCGTTCTGAAGGAGAGCAGCATCAATGCGGCCCGGTTCATGGTGCCTGCAACATAGGCGAAAAACGGCAGCGACCCGACGAGCAGCGTCGCAACGAGGATTTCAACCGGTGTCCATTGATGGGGCGCCAACAGGACATAAGCAGCGACCGGCACGGCAAAGGTCGTGGCAAGGGCGCCCCGCAACAGCGAGGCGATGAGCGCTGTCGCCGCCACCGCCAGCAGCAGCACAACGGCCTTGATCTCGGTGAACTGTTCGATCCTGCAGGCGTCGCAATCGACAATGACGAAATACAGCCAACCCAGTCCGCTGATGAAATGCGCCATCAGGAAGTGCCGCCGCGTCCGGGCGACATCCAGTCTCGAAGCCTCGGTCCTGTCGGCCCTGCGGGCAACGAGGGCAAGCACCGCGTACCCGGCCAGGGCGATCACCGCCCACGCCAGCATCTCGTTGCGGATGCCCAGGTAGAAGCCGGTGACGGCAATGGAGAGCACCATGACCGGGATGGCGAGCGCGACATGGCCGACAGCGTGGGCATGCAGCTTCAGGAGCTCGCGATCGAAGGTGAGGTTGCCCGGCTGATGGGTGAGTTGGTCACGCGATCGGCGCACCGCGCGC
>JAPLOZ010000038.1 GCA_026400435.1 Hyphomicrobiales bacterium
TACGACTATGTCACGAATGGCATCACCCAATACCCCCCTCTGGCCGGCAGGCCAGATGGGGTGAACAAGCCCCCGTTATCCCCATCCTCTTCTACCGTTCGATGCTGCTCGCGTCCGATGTCGCGCCGATCGACGCGCTGGCGCAGGCGCTTGCCGCCAGGGGCATGCATCCTGTCCCGATCTTCGTGGCGAGCCTGAAGGATCCTGCCTCCGCAAATTTCGTGGAAGAGGCTCTCCGCGAATTGCGCCCTGCCCTCGTCGTCACGGCGACCGCCTTCGCAGCAGGCGCCGAACCGGGTACGGAAACTCTGTTCGACCGCGCCGGCGTTCCCGTGATGCAGGTGATCGTCGCCACCACGCGGCGGGAAGCCTGGCAAGGTAGCCAGCGCGGACTAGGCCCGGCCGACCTCGCGATGCATGTCGTGATGCCGGAACTCGACGGACGCATCCTTGCCGGAGCCCTGTCGTTCAAGGCCGAAAACGAGCTTGACCCCGCGCTCGGTTTTCGCGCCTTCGCCAATCGGCCCGAGCCTGACCGCGTGGAGCAGGTCGCCCGGCGCATAGAGGCGATGATCCGCCTCCAGGCGGCGCCACTGGAAAAGCGTCGCGTCGCGATCCTGATGCCCGACTACCCCGGTGCAGCGGGTCGCACGGGCTATGCGGTCGGGCTGGACGTGCCCTCATCCGTAATCGCCATGCTGCACGACATGAAGGATGCGGGCTACACGGTTGAGGGGATTCCGAAATCGCCGCGCGCGTTGCTCGATCTGATCGAAGCGGGCGGGGACGGGCTGAGCTTGGACGAGTATGTCTCGCTGTCGGCCGAGCTCCCCACTGAGGCGAAGTCTGCTGTCGAAGCAGCTTGGGGTAATGTTTCGAATTTGAGTTCTTTCACGCCCCCCTCTGGCTTGCCGGCCGTCTCCCCCTCAAGGCGAGAGATCAGTCGCACAGTCGGCGCAGCTGTTTCTGAAACGTCTGCGATTGGCGACGGCATTGGCGACAGCGTGATCTCCCCCCATGAGGGGGAGATGTCCGGCAGGACAGAGGGGGGCGCCGTAGGGCGCCAACGTCCAGCCAAAACCTTCCCCTTCCGCGCAGCGACCTTCGGCAACGTCACCGTCGCGCTGGCGCCAGACCGCGGACGATCAGCCGACCGGCGCGCCGACTATCACGATCCGACCCTGCCGCCGCGCCACGAACTGGTCGCCTTCGGCCTTTGGCTGCGCAAGAAGCTGGGCGTCCACGCGCTCGTTCACGTCGGCGCGCACGGCACGCTCGAATGGCTGCCGGGCAAGACGGTGGCGATGAGCGCCAAGTGTTTCCCCGAGATCGTCACCGGCTCCCTGCCCGTCATCTACCCCTTCATCGTCTCCAACCCCGGCGAAGCCGCCCAGGCCAAGCGCCGTATCGCTGCGGTGACCATCGGCCATCTGCCGCCCCCGCTGGCTTCTGCCGGGCTGGACGAGCAGAAGCAGAAGCTTGAGCGGCTGGTCGACGAATATGCGCAGGCCGACGGCCTCGACCGCCGCCGTCGCGACCGGCTGGCGAAGCTGATTGTCGATACCGCGCTGACATCGGGACTGGCCTCCGAGGCCGGCGTTGCCGACGCCGACCAGCCCGACGAGGCGCTGCGCCGCATCGATGCGTGGCTCTGCGATCTCAAGGATTTCGCCATCAAGGACGGGCTTCACGTCTATGGCCGTGCCGCGCCAGACGACCAGCCGGTCCGCCGGCAGAGCGCCGATGCCGAAAGAACCGCGCTGATCGCAGCGCTGGACGGGAAGCACCTGACGGCCGGCCCGTCCGGCGCGCCGGCGCGTGGCCGGACCGACGTGCTGCCAACCGGCCGCAACCTCTTCACTGCCGATCCCAGAACCATGCCGACACCGACGGCTTTCGAGATCGGCGAGGCGGCGGCCGGCGAAGTGCTGCGCCGCTACACGCAGGACCACGGCGACTGGCCGCGCTCCCTTGTGGTCGATCTCTGGGGCTCGGCGTCGCTGCGCACCGGCGGCGAGGAGATGGCGCAGGGGCTGGCGTTGATGGGTTGCCGCCCGCAATGGGACGCCGCAACCGGGCGCGTGACCGGCATAGAGGTCATGCCGCCCGCAACCCTTGGACGGCCGCGCGTCGACGTCACCTGGCGCATCTCCGGCCTGTTCCGCGACATGTTCCCGACCCAGATCGCGCTGCTCGACGCCGCGACAAGGGCTGTCGCCGCACGCGACGAGGACGCTTCCGAAAACCCGTTGGCCGAAGCTGCGAGGATAGAAAATGCCGCGCCGCCGCGCATCTTCGGCTCCTCGCCCGGCACCTATGGAGCGGGTCCAGAAGAACTCCTTTCGCGAGGCGAATGGGAGCAGCGCGAAGAACTCGGCCGCGCCTATCTTGATGCGGCCTCGCACGCCTATGGCGGCACTGAGGGGGAAGGCGTTTCGGCGCCCGGCGCGTTTGCCGGCCGCGTGGCGCAGGCCGACCTTTTGGTCCACAGCGGCGACGATCCCGGCCGCGACATTCTTGAAGGCTCGGCCGATGTCGCCTTCGTCGGCGGCTTTTCGGCGGCGGCGGCGCTGCTCGGCGGCAAGGCCGATGTCATCATGCTCGACACGACCGACCCGCTGAAGCCAAAACCCCGTTCCGTGACCGAGGCGGTGACGCGCGTCGTGCGCGCCAGGGCGACCAATTCGCGCTTCATCGAAGGGCAGATGCGGCACGGGCCGCGCGGCGCCTCGGAATTCGCCGAAACGGTCGACCGCCTGGTCGGCTTCGCGGAAACGACCGGCGCCATTCCCGGTGCGCTGATCGAGGCGTTGTACGACGCCTATGTCGTTGACGGGAATGTGCGGGCATTCATGCTGCGCGAAAACCCCAAGGCCACGGCCTTCATCGCCGAGCGCCTGCTGTCGGCGCGGCGGCGCGGACTGTGGAACCCGCTGCGCAATTCGATCGACAACGACCTCGAAGCGCTCATCGCCGAGGCGCGCGGCACGCAGGCGGCGGCATGAACGCGCTCGCGGCACAGCGGCCACTGGCCGGCGGCTTTTCGCGCCGAGGCGCATGCCCTGCCCTCTCCGCGCCCATGAAAACCGGCGACGGGCTGCTGGTGCGTCTCAACCCGGTGGTTGCCGGACTGCCGGCTAAAGCATTGATTGGCCTGTGCAAAGCGGCGCAAACGCATGGCAACGGCATCGTCGAGGTAACCGCGCGCGGCAGCATCCAGATCCGCGGCCTGACGGAAAGCTCGGCACTGGAATTGGCAGGTTGCGTGAACGAACTCGGCATTGCCGTGCGCACCGGCGTGCCGGTGCAGACCAGCGTTCTGGCCGGGCTCGATCCCCAAGAGATCGCCAACCCGGGCGCGCTCTGCGACATGATCCGTGCCGGCATCGCCGAGGCCGGGCTGGAAGGTTCGCTCGGGCCGAAGGTCTCGGTCGTCGTCGTCGGTGGCGGGCGGAGCGCCCTTGGCGACGTCGCCGCCGATGTCAGGCTGACGGCCGAAGGGGCCGGAGTTTGGCGGGTCGCAGTCGCCGGCAATGCGCTGACTGCGCGGCCGCTTGGCCAGGCGGCAGACGACACGGCAGCCTGCGCCGCAACTCTGGTGCTACTGTCGGAGATCGCAGCCAGGGGCCGCGAGACTCGGGCGCGGGATTTGGAGGACAACCAATTGCATGGCGTCTTCAGCGCTTTGCACCCTGTCAGGCCAGAGGGGCGCGCGAATGGACGCGACCTCGCGGGTTGGCTGGTTGGCATCGTCGACCTGCGCAACGGCAATATTGCGCTCGGCGTTGCCCTACCGTTCGGCCATACCACCGCCAAGCTGCTGAAAACATTTGCCAAAGCTGCCATGGACCTCGGCATCGACGACGTAAGGCCGGCCCCCGGGCGCGCTCTGGTCGCCATCTGCGGGACCCGGGACGGGGCAGAAAAGCTGCATGAAGTCGCACAAGCGCTCGGCTTTGTGACCTCGCAAGATGACCCCAGACTGTCCGTTTCAGCTTGCCCTGGTGCACCCGACTGCGCATCCGGACACCTCCCGGCGAGACAGATGGCCGCCGAAATGGCAAACGATTACAGGAGCTTGCTCGATGGCTCGGCACATCTCCACGTGTCCGGCTGCGCCAAGGGGTGCGCACATCCGGGCGAAGCGACGCTGGCACTGGTCGGCAGCGAAGCGGGGACCGGCCTGGTCGTCGCCGGAACCGCGCGCGATCAACCAATCGCCTATGCAAACAGCGGCGGTGCCGGGCGCGCTTTCGCCACCGTGGCCAAGCACGTTGCGGCACACAGGCGCGATGACGAGACGACAGCGCAAGCCATTCAAAGAATTGGGGTTTCCGTGCTTGCGGAAGCGTTCGGGCAAGGCGGCAGATGACCGGGTACGACTACATCCACGACGGCAACGCGATCTACGAACGGTCGTTCGCGATCATCCGCGCTGAGGCCGACCTCCAGCGTTTCACCGATGCGGAGGCCGATGTCGCGGTCAGGATGATTCACGCCTGCGGCATCGTCGAGGCCGCGCAACACTTTGTTTTCTCACAAGATTTCGTAGCTGCGGCCCGCCAGGCCCTGCTGTCGGGCGCGCCTGTCCTTTGCGATGCCGAGATGGTGTCGCGCGGCGTGACCAAGGCGCGGCTGCCTGCCAACAACGACGTGGTCTGCACGCTGCGCGACCCGCAAACCGCTCAAATCGCAAAGCAAATCGGCAACACGCGCTCGGCTGCCGCGCTGGAGTTGTGGCGCGACAGGCTGGCAGGCGCGGTCATCGCAATCGGCAACGCACCGACCGCCCTGTTCTATCTGCTTGAAATAATTGAGAAAGGTGCGCCGAAACCCGCGGCGATCATCGGCATGCCGGTGGGATTCGTCGGCGCGGCGGAGTCCAAGGAAGCGCTGGCGCAAAGTAGCCTAGGCATTCCATGGGCCATTGTTCGCGGCCGCATGGGCGGTAGCGCCATGACCGCCGCCGCAGTCAACGCACTTGCGAGGCCAGGCCTTTGAATATGCAGCTGAAATCGGGGCGACTGATTGGCGTGGGCACCGGTCCGGGCGATCCGGAACTGCTGACGCTGAAGGCTGTGCGAGCGCTTCAGGAGGCTCATGTCGTCGCCTTCTTCGCCAAGCGCGGCAGCAACGGCAACGCCCGCGGGATCGTCGGGCCGTATTTCCGTGACGAGTGGATCGAATTGCCGCTCATTTACCCGGTGACGACGGAAATCCACAAGGATGCCAAGGAGTACCGTGACGCGATCGCTGGCTTCTACGAAAAATCCGCGGAACAGATCGAAAGTCACCTGAAAGACGGCAAAACCGTCGCGATTCTCTCCGAAGGTGACCCGCTTTTCTACGGATCCTACATGCATTTGCACGTCAGATTGTGCGAACGCTGGCCAACCGAGGTGATTGCCGGCGTCACGGCGATGTCGGGATGCTGGTCGCAGACCGGCACGCCGATCGTGCAGGGCGACGACATCCTGACCGTACTGCCGGGTACGCTGAGCGAGTTCGAACTGACGCGTCGGCTGGCCGACACCGACGCGGCGGTGATCATGAAGGTCGGGCGCAACCTGCCCAAGATCAGGAAAGCGTTGGCGACGACGGGTCTGCTTGACCGGGCGATCTATGTCGAGCGCGGAACCATGGCCAACACCAGTTCGATAAGGCTGGCCGACAAGGGAGACGACAACGCGCCCTACTTCTCCATAGTCCTGGTGCCTGGATGGGCCGGAAAGCCATGAGCAAGGCTGGCCATGTCGCGGTGATCGGGCTCGGGCCGGGCAGCGCCGCGCAGGCGACGCCCGAGGCGAGCGCCGCCGTGACCGCCGCGAAATGGTTCTACGGCTACGGCCCATACGTCGACCGGCTGGAGCTTCGGCCTGACCAGATCAAGGTTGCGTCCGACAACCGCGAGGAGATTTCGCGGGCACAAGCCGCGCTGGAGAAGGCCGCGCAAGGCGAGCGCGTCGCCGTGGTGTCGGGCGGCGACCCCGGCGTCTTTGCCATGGCGGCGGCGGTATGCGAGGCGATCGAGGCGGGACCGGCTGAGTGGCGCGATATCGACCTGACCGTGGTGCCCGGCGTGACCGCGATGCTGGCGGTGGCGGCACGGATCGGCGCGCCGCTGGGGCATGATTTCTGCGCCATCTCGCTGTCGGACAATCTCAAGCCGTGGGACGTAATCGAGAAGCGGCTGGAGGCAGTGGCGAGGGCCGGCTTCGTGATCGCGCTTTACAACCCGATCAGCAAGGCGCGTCCGTGGCAGCTCGGCAAGGCGTTCGACCAATTGCGAGCGATCCTTCCGGCGGCAACCCCGGTGATCTTCGGCCGCGCCGCCGGGCGTCCCGACGAGAAGATCGAGGTGACGCCGCTCGGCGAGGCAGACGCGGCGCGCGCCGACATGGCGACCTGCGTCATCATCGGCTCGGCCGAGACGCGCGTCATCGAGCGCGGCGACAGGCCGGCGCTGGTTTACACGCCGCGCTTTTCGGTGTCAGGCGCATGACCGGCGAGGCGCAGGACCTCCTCGACGCTGGGGCCGGACTGCATGTCCGGGAGTGGCGGCCGGCGGATCATAAAAACCTCGATGCCAAGCGTTCGCGCCGCCGCGATCTTGCCGTAGGTGGCCTGTCCGCCGCTGTTCTTGGCGACGATCGCATCAATGCCACGCGCCTCAAGCAGGGCGCGGTCATCGGCTTCGGAGAACGGCCCGCGCGCAAGGATATAGGTGGCATTGGGCACGCCGAGCGGCGGCTCGACCGGATCGACGCTGCGCACGAGATAGGCGTGCTGCGGGGCGGCCTCGAACGGCGCGAGTTCCTGCCGGCCGAGCGCGAGAAATACGGAGCGCGGGGTCGACCCGAGCAGGCCGACGGCTTGTGCGGGACCGTCCACGGACGTCCAGCGATCGCCGGGCACTCGCTTCCAGGCGGGTCTGCGCAACGCAATGGCCGGCACGCCCCCGAGCTGCGCGGCCCTAGCGGCGTTGGCGGAGATGCGCGCGGCATAGGGATGGGTGGCGTCGATCAGGAGATCGATGCGGTTGTCCCTCAGATAGGTGGCAAGCCCTTCCGCGCCGCCGAAGCCTCCGGTGCGCACCGGCACGCCCTGGGCGACCGGATTTTCGGTGCGGCCGGCGAGCGACAGCGTGACGTCGGAGTGGCCCGCGAGTTTGCCTGCAAGCTGCCGCGCTTCGGTTGTGCCGCCGAGGATGAGGATGCGTTTCATGGGGTGTGGTGTGCCATTGCCCGTCATCCTTACCCTGTCCGGTTGAACAGAGGGAGAGGCCCGCGCGGCGGCATCCTCGGGCTTGTCCCGAGGATCTGCTGCGGTTCGGAGATGTTCGGTGGTTTGCGGAATTCACCTGCGTCTGCAGATCCTCGGGACAAGCCCGAGGATGACGGCAGAGAGATTCCTGCAAAGACCCCCTCTCCGTCTCGGTCCTACCGACCTCGAAACCTCTCCCCCACTGCGCAGGGGCGAGGAACCCAAATTCTGAGAGTCCGTCACCTCGATGAAGGTGCGGAACGATGACGGGCTCCGCAAAATGGCTCACGGTCGTCGGCATCGGCGAGGACGGCGTGGCCGGATTGGGCGACCGGGCAAAACGCCTGATCGCAGACGCCGATATCGTGTTCGGCGGCAGGCGGCACCTCGCGCTTGCGCAGGCGCTCATCAAAGGCGAAGCGCTGATGTGGCCGAGCCCGTTCGACGCGGCAATGAGCGATGTCATCGCCCAACGCGGCAGGCGGGTGTGCGTGCTTGCCTCGGGCGATCCTTTCCTCCACGGCGTCGGCGTGACACTGGCGCGGCATGTCGCGTTCGACGAAATGCTGGTGATCCCTGCCCCATCGGCCTTTTCGCTTGCCACCGCGCGGCTCGGCTGGGCGCTGCAGGACATCGAGACGGTGTCTCTGCACGGCCGCGCCATCGACCTGATCCGGCCGCTGCTGCAGCCGCGACGCCGCATCATGGCGCTGACTTCCGATGGCGACGGGCCGAAAGCGGTCGCCGCGTTGCTGACGCAATGTGGGTTCGGTGCGTCGAGACTGACCGTGCTGGAGGCGCTGGGCGGTTCTGACGAGCGCGTCCGAACGACGACCGCAGCCGACTTCGACCTGAAAGACATCAACGCGCTCAATGTGCTGGCGGTGGAGGCTGAATCAAACCATGAAGCGCGTGTGCTTCCGCTGACGGCAGGGCGCTCCGACGATCTGTTCGAGCATGACGGGCAGATCACCAAGCGCGAGGTCCGCGCCGTGACGATGGCGGCGCTCGCGCCAAAGCGCGGCGAACTGCTGTGGGACATCGGCGCCGGGTCGGGCTCGATCTCGATCGAATGGATGCTCGCCGACCCGTCGATGCGGGCGGTGGCGATCGAGACAGATGCAGCACGCGTCGCGCGGATCGGCAGGAACGCGGGGGCATTCGGCGTGCCGGGGCTGACGGTTGTCAGGGGCGCGGCGCCCGCAGCGCTCGCCGACCTTGAAACGCCGGATGCGATCTTCATCGGCGGCGGCGGCACCGACGCTGGCGTGATGGATGCGGCGGTCGCGGCGCTGCCATGGGGCGGCCGGCTGGTGGCGAACGCGGTGACGCTGGAGATGGAAGCGCTGTTGCTGGCGCGGCATGCAGCACTCGGCGGCGACCTCGTGCGCATCGCCATTTCGCGCGAAGCCGCGATCGGCACGATGAGCGGCTGGCGCCCCGCCATGCCGGTGACGCAGTGGCTGTGGGTGAAGCCGTGATCGTAGCGGGCATCGGCAGCCGCAAGGGCGTCAGCGTGACCGAGGTGGTCGCGGCGGTCGAGGCGGCGCTGCGGGAGCATGGGCTGGAAATGAGCCGCCTGACGATGCTCGCGACGACAAGCCTCAAGCGGGACGAAGCCGGCATTGTAGTGGCGAGCAGTTCCATGAAGCTCCCGCTCGCGCTCGTCGACGCGGCGGCGCTGGCGCAGATGTCTGATCTTACACTTACCCGATCCGGCGCATCGATGGCGGCAGCCGGAACGCCGTCCGTTTCAGAAGCTGCAGCGCTTGCGGCGGCGGGAGATGGCGCGCGACTGGCAGGCCCCAGAACCGCCCTCGGCCGCGTGACCTGCGCCATCGCCTTCGGAGACGGGACATGACGGTCCATTTCATCGGCGCCGGGCCTGGTGCGGCCGACCTGATAACCGTACGGGGGCGCGACCTCCTGGCGAAGTGCCCAGTCTGCCTCCATGCCGGCTCGATCGTGGCGCCGGAACTGCTGGACTATTGCCCGCAAGGCGCGCGCATCGTCGACACTGCGCCGCTTTCGCTGGACGAAATCGAGGCCGAATATGTCGCAGCGCATGAAGCGGGCAAGGATGTGGCTCGGCTGCATTCGGGCGACCTGTCTGTGTGGAGCGCGGTGGCCGAACAGATCAGGCGGCTGGAAAGACACGGCATCCCCTACACGTTGACGCCCGGCGTGCCCTCCTTTGCCGCGGCGGCGGCCGCATTGGGCCGCGAACTGACCATTCCGGAGGTGGCGCAGTCGCTGGTGCTGACGCGGGTCTCCGGGCGCGCCTCGAAGATGCCTGATGGCGAAACGCTGGCAGGGTTCGGGGCAACCGGCGCGACACTGGCGATCCATCTGGCGATCCATGCGATAAGCGAGATCGTCGACGAGTTGACGCCGCTCTACGGGGCTGACTGTCCGGTCGCCGTGGTGTTTCGCGCATCGTGGCCGGACCAGCGGCTGATCCGGGGCACTCTGGCCGGCATCGAGGCGGCGCTGGCGGCAGACCCTGTCGAGCGCACGGCGATCATCTTTGTAGGGCGCGGGCTCGCGGCGGAGGAGTTTCGCGAGAGTTCATTGTACGACCCGAGCTACCAGCGGCGGTTTCGCGGGCGGGAGGGCCGATGATGGGCATGGCTGGTCGGTGCGTCCTTCGAGGCTCGCTGCGCTCGCACCTCAGGATGAGGGAAGTGGAGGCTTTGGTCTCCCCCGCCGTCATCCTCGGGCTTGTCCCGAGGATCTGCGGCGCTGACAGAAATCTGCATCGGGTCAGGCTTCAGGCGTCAGTAGATCCTCGGGACAAGCCCGAGGATGACGTGGTTCCTTGCCGTCTATGGCACTACGGAAAAACCCTTCTTGCCCATCAACGCGCCGTCGCGGTTGAAGACCAGCACTTCGAGTTCGATGCCCGTGCCCTTGAGAACCGCCGCAGCGATGGACCAGGCGGACGCCGCAATGGCGTTGCCGAGCGGCACGCCCTCCCCGGCCGCCAGCGAGAACGCCTCGGCGACCGTGTTGGACGCGCGGATGCGCGTCGCAAGGCTGTCGGACGCGCCGGTCCGTTCGGCGACGATAGCCAGCGCGTCGAGGTCGGCCATGCCGCGCACGGAATGGACGTCGAGCAGACCCTGCGACAGCTTGGTCATCTTGGCCACGCCGCCGGCAATGGTCACACGCGGCACCGGATGGTCGCGGATGTATTTCAGCATGCCGCCTACGAAGTCGCCCATGTCGATGAGCTGGACCTCGTGCAGTCCATGCAGCTTCTGGGCGGCCAGCTCGGACGCGTTGCCGGTGGCGCCGGAGACATGGGAAAAGCCCATGGCGCGGGCGACGTCGATGCCGCGTTGGATGGAGTGGATCCACGACGAGCAGGAATAGGGAATGACGACGCCCGTGGTGCCGAGGATCGAGATGCCGCCGACGATGCCGAGGCGCGGGTTAAGCGTACGCTCGGCCAGCTTTTCGCCGCCGGGCACGGAAATCTCGACCTCGAAGTCGGCGTCTTCGCCGGCGACCTCGCGAACCGAAGCGGCGATCATCTTGCGCGGCACGGGGTTGATGGCCGGTTCGCCCTGCGCGATCGGCAGGCCAGGCCGAGTCACCAGACCGACGCCTTCGCCGCGCGCATAGGTGACGCCGGAGCCAGTCTTGCCTGGCCTGACCGTCGCCGTGACCAGCGCGCCATGGGTGACGTCGGGATCGTCGCCGGCATCCTTGACGATCGCGGCGGTGGCAGAGCCAGCGGCAAGGTCGTGGCGCGCGAGCGCGAAGGCGACGCGGCGGCCCGATGGCAGCGCGATCTCGACGGGATCGGGGAAATCGCCCGAGACCAACGCTGCGCAGGCCGCCTTGGCGGCGGCCGCCGCGCAGGCGCCTGTCGTCCAGCCGCGCCGCAGCGGCCTGTCGTGAGGAGCATCGTCTTCCATGCCGCGATCTATCGGCGAAAGCGGCCCGCATGAGCAAGCATTTCCTCGACAAGGCAATGGCGCGACTGGCGCATGACGCGCCCGAACTCCAGCCCGGCCATGTCTGGCTGGCCGGCGCAGGGCCGGGCGACCCCGGGTTGCTGACGCTCGACGTGCTTTCGGCGCTGGCGCAGGCAGACGCGCTGGTGCACGACGCGCTGGTGTCGGACAAGGTCGTGGCGGTGGCCGCCGAGGCGGAAAAATTCTTCGTCGGCAAGCGCGGCGGGCGGCTGTCGATCCCGCAAGGCGACATCAATGCGCTGCTGGTGCGGCTGGCGAAGGAGGGCCGCAAGGTGGTGCGGCTGAAGGGCGGACACCCGCTGGTCTTTGCGCGCGGCGGCGAGGAAGCGCTGGCGCTGGCGGCGGCGCAAGTGCCGTTTCGCGTGCTGCCGGGCGTCACCTCGGCCTTCGGCGGGCTGGCCTCGGCGGGCATCCCGGCGACGATGCGCGGCATCAACGGCGCGGTAATCCTGGCAACGGGCTTCGCCGCCGATAGCGACGACAGGCCCGACTGGGCAGCGCTTGCCCGCACCGGCCAGCCGATCGTGATCTACATGGGCCTGACGCACATGGCGGCGACGGTGGCCGACCTGATGAAGGGTGGGCTCGCCGCCGACACGCCGGCGGCGTTTGTCGAGAACGCGACGCTGCCCGAGGAGCGCACAGTGGTGGCGACGCTTGGAACGCTTGCCGAAGCGGCGCATCGGGAGAAGGTCGTGTCCCCTTCCCTCATAGTGGTCGGGCACATCGTATCGCTGCGCGAGAAGTTCGGGCGATGAACGCCAGGAAAATGAATGCCCGCGCGATCATCGTCGGGGCTCCGCGTTCCGGATCGGGCAAGACCTCGGTCACCATCGGCCTGCTGCGCGCAATGAAGCGACGCGGCATCGCGGTGCGCGGCGCCAAATCCGGGCCGGACTACATCGATCCCGGCTTTCATGCAGAGGCGACGGGACGCGATGGGGTAAACCTGGATAGCTGGGCAATGCCGCCGGGCCTGCTTTCCGCGCTTGCGGCGGATGCCGCGCGCGACGCCGAGGCGGTGGTGATCGAAAGCGCGATGGGGCTGTTCGACGGCATACCGGCGGCGGCCGGCCGCTCGGGCGCGGCGGCGGACCTGGCGCGGCTCTACGGCCTGCCGGTGCTGCTGGTGCTTGACGTCTCAGGGCAATCGCAGACGGCGGCGGCGGTTGCAAAGGGGTTCGCGAGCTACGATCCGGCGGTCAGGATTGCCGGGGTGGTGCTGAACCGGCTGGGCAGCGAGCGGCACCGCAGGCTGGCGGGCGAAGCTATCGAAGCGCTGGGCATTCCCGTTGTCGGCGGGGTTGCGCGCGATCCGTCCCTGACGCTGCCGGAGCGGCATCTCGGCCTTGTGCAGGCTGGCGAACATGAAGACATCGACGCTTATATCGACCGGCTTGCCGATGCGATGGAGCGTTCGATCGACATCGACCGCGTGCTTGGCCTGATGACGCCGCTAGCGCCGGTCGGCGGCGATCATACAGCCGCGCTGCCACCGCCGGGCCAAAGAATCGCGCTGGCCGATGACGCCGCGTTCAGCTTTCTCTACCCGCATGTGGCAAACCACTGGCGCCGCATGGGCGCCGAGATCGTGCCGTTCTCGCCGCTGACCGACGAAGCGCCGGACGCAAGCTCAGACGTTTGCTGGCTGCCGGGCGGCTATCCCGAACTGCACGCCGGACGACTGGCGGCGGCGCGGACTTTTCGTGCCGGGCTACGAGGTTTCGCAGCAGCCAAGCCCGTGCATGGCGAGTGCGGCGGCTTCATGGTGATGGGAGAAGGGCTGGTCGACGCCGAGGGAACGCGGCACGAAATGCTCGGACTGCTCGGGCACGCAACCGGCTTTGCCAAACGCAAGATGAACCTCGGCTACCGGCAGGCCCGGCTCAAGGCGGATTGCGCACTGGGACCGGCCGGTACCGCCGTGCGCGGGCATGAGTTCCACTACGCGCAGGTGATCGACGCCGGCGCGGACGATCCGCTCGCCGAAATCGCCGACGGACAGGGCAACGCGCTGGGCGCCTCGGGCGGACGACGCGGTCATGTCAGCGGGACGTTTTTCCATGCGATCGCGAGGGTGGAATAATGGCAATAAGACATGGCGAGAGGGGCATATGGCCATGACGCCGCGCCAGATCGCCGAGGATATCGCGCTCTGCCTCGTGTTCTTCACAAGGTTGCCGCTGCCGTCTTTCGATTTCCGTGGCCGCGCGCTGGCGCAGGCGATCTGGGCAGCGCCGCTCGTCGGCGTAGCGGTCGGGCTGGCAGGCGGCCTCGCATACGTCGTTGCCCTGATGCTGTCGGTGCCGATCCCGGTGGCGGCTGCGCTTGCACTGGCCACGACCATGCTCGTAGCCGGCTGCCTGCACGAAGACGGACTGTCCGACGTGGCCGACGGCTTTGGAGGCGGCAGGTCGCGCGAGAAGAAGCTCGAAATCATGCGCGACAGCCGCATCGGGGCCTACGGTGCGGCGGCGCTGGCAATGTCGATGTTGCTGCGCTGGAGCGCTATCGCGGCGCTCGCCAACCCGTTCTACGCCGGTACGGCGCTCATCGCCGCCCATGCGGCGTCGCGCGCGTTGCTGCCTCTCTTCATGCACGCGCTTCCCGCCGCGCGCAGCGACGGCCTGTCGGCCGGCGCGGGAGCCGTTGCTGCGAATACGGCATACGTCGCACTGGCGATCGGCGTGGTGGCGCTGCTGGCGACCAGCCTTGGCGGGCTGCTAGCGTCGGCGATCGTGCTGGCGCTCGTCTTCTTCGCCTTCCGCGCGCTCTGCCTGCGACAGATCGGCGGGCAGACCGGCGACACGCTGGGCGCGCTGCAGCAGGTCGGCGAGATCGCCGTGCTTGTCGTCGCATCCGCGGTCCTTGCATGAATCGATTTCTCAACGCGTTGACTCAGATACGGAGACAGTTTCCCGATGCCCTTCAAATCCTTTGACGAATTGCTCGTCGCCTGCACCAACCTGCCTGCCGGCGACGGCAAGGCGGCGGCGGCGGCCCTCGCCCGCCAGGACACGCTGACCAAGCCACAGGGCAGCCTCGGACGGCTGGAGGAGATCGCCGCCTGGCTGGCGCGATGGCAACGCCGCGCCATGCCCAGGCTCGACAAGGTGCAGGTGGTCGTGTTCGCCGGCTCGCACGGCGTGACAGCGCAGGGCGTATCGGCGTTCCCGGCCGAGGTGACGCACCAGATGGTGGCGAATTTCGCCGGCGGCGGCGCCGCGATCAACCAGCTGGCGCGCACCGCCGACGCAAAACTGACGGTGGTTCCGCTGGAGGTCGAACGTTCCACGGGCGACTTCACGCAGACCGCCGCGATGAGCGAGCAGGAATTTCTTGCGGCGGTGTCGACGGGCTATGACGCCGTCGATGCCGATACCGACCTGATCTGCTTCGGTGAAATGGGCATCGGCAACACGACGACGGCGGCAGCGATCGCGGCGGCCCTGTTCGGCAGCGAGCCCGCGTCATGGGTCGGGCGCGGCACCGGCGTCGACGACGCCGGCCTGAAGCGCAAGGCTGCGGCGATCGAAAAGGGTCTCGCGCTCCACAAGGCAGCGCTCGGCGATCCGCTGCGGACCGCAGCGGCGCTTGGCGGACGCGAACTCGCCGCGATCATGGGCGCCACGCTCGCCGCGCGGGTTAAGAATGTGCCCGTCCTGCTCGACGGCTTCGTCTGCACGGCGGCGGTGGCGCCCTTGCAAAGACTGGCCCCGAACGGCCTCGCGCATGTGATGGCCGCCCATGTCTCCGCCGAGGCGGGACATCGCAAGCTGCTGGAAGCGCTTGGGCTGACGCCGCTTTTCGACCTCGGCATGCGGCTCGGCGAAGGATCGGGCGCGGCGCTTGCCATCAACGTGGTGCGCTCGGCGCTGGCCTGCCACGTCGGCATGGCGAGCTTTGCCGAGGCGGGCGTCTCGGAGGGCTAGAGGGGCACGGCTGGCCGAACCTCAGCCGGCGAGCTGTTCCAGCGTGCGCATGACGCCGCGCAATTCGGCGAGGCCCTTCAGCCGGCCGATGCAGGAATAGCCGGGGTTCACCTTCTTGCCGATGTCATCGACGATGGCGTGGCCGTGATCCGGGCGCATCGGAATCTGCCAGTCCGGCCTGCCCTCTTCCTTGCGGCGGCGCTCCTCGGCGAGCAGCGCTGCGACGACCGCCACCATGTCGGTGTCGCCGTCGAGATGCTCGGCCTCGTGGAACGAGCCGTCGGGCTCCTTGGTCACGTTGCGCAGATGCGCGAAGTGGATGTCGGAGGCAAAGCGCTTCGCCATCGCCGGCAGGTCGTTCCTGCGGTTGGCGCCCAGGGAGCCTGTGCAGAATGTGAGCCCGTTGGACGGTGACGGCGCGGCCGCAAGAAGTGCCGCGATATCCTCGGCGTTGGAAACGACCCGCGGCAAGCCAAACAGCGGGAACGGCGGGTCGTCGGCATGAATCGCCATCCTGACGCCAGCCTCTTCGGCAACCGGCACGATCTCGCGCAGGAAGGTGAAAAGGTTCTGCCTGAACCCCTCCGGCGAAACGTCCCTGTAGAGGTCGAGCGCGCGACGGAACCCTTCGCGATCATGGATGAATTCTCGCGCAGGCACCCAGCCGATGAGATTGGCCTCCAGCTTCGCGAGACTGCCTTCGCTCATGGCGGCGAGCCGCCTCTTGGCGGCGTCGATGCGGTCGGCGGGGTGGTCGGCCTCGGCGCCGGCACGCTTCAGCACCAGCAGGTCATAGACGCAGAAGTCGACGATATCGAAGCGCAGCGCCGTGCCGCCATGCCACATCGGGTAGTCGAGATCGGTGCGCGTCCAGTCTGTGATCGCCATGAAATTGTAGCAGACGATGCGAATGCCGGCGGCGGCGAGCGCACGGATCGACCCCTTGTAGTTTTCGATCAGCTCAAGGTAGCGGCCGCTGCGGGTCTTGATGTCCTCGTGCACGACGACGCTCTCCACCACCGACCATTCGAGGCCGGAAGCCTCTATTGAGGCCTTGCGCGTGGCGATCTCGTCGGCGGGCCAGGCGCGGCCGTCATTGAGATGGTGGAGCGCCGACACCACGCCGGTGGCGCCGGCCTGCCGGACATGCGCGAGCTGGACGGGATCGTCGGGGCCGAACCATCGCCACGTCTGTTTCAAGCTGTCTCCCCCCGGGGTGAAAATGCCGCGAGCGCGGCCGCAACGCCGCCCTTGCGCAGCGCATCGAGATGCCTCGACGTGACGGCCTCCAGATCGGCGCGATAAGCACTGCCCCCGGCGAAGCCCGCCAGGTCGAAGACCGCGCGCACTGCGTCAGGAGCAGGCTGGCCTGACGGCAGGGCGGCAAGCTTGGAGTCCAGCGGATCGGTGAAATGGTTTGCGGGCAACACTGTGCCGCGTTGCTGGGCGGCGCAAATCCAGGCGGCCACGGCAAGCATGAGTCGGTCCGCACTGGCGCCGGCGGCTAGCCGGTCGAGCGCGGAGGAGATGATGCGCTGCGGCAGTTTCTGGCTGCCGTCATTGGCGATCTGCGCGGTGCGGTGCGCCAGCGCGGTGTTGTCGAAGCGCTCGGTAAGCTCGCGCACGTATTCTTGCGTGTCCAGCCCGGCATCGGTGGGCAGGGTCGAGGTGGCTTCGACCCATAGCGACTTTACGAAACCGCGGATCGCGGGATCACCGAAGGACTTTGCCACCGTGTCGTGGCCGGCGACCAGACCGAGATAGGCGATGGAGGAATGCGCGCCGTTGAGCAGGCGAAGCTTCATCTCCTCGAATGGACGGACGTCGCTTACCATGGTGACGCCGAATTTTTCCCAAGCCGGGCGACCAGCCGGAAAATCGTCCTCGACGACCCACTGGCTGAACGGCTCGGTCATGATGGGCCATGCGTCCTCGACGCCGAGCGCGCCGGAAATGCGGGCCCGGTCGGCATCGGTGGTCGCAGGTACGATGCGGTCGATCATGCTCGACGGGCAGGAAACCGTGGCGACGTGTTCGGCGAGCGCGGCATCGCGCAACGCCGCGAATTGCACGAGCAGGCGATGCAGCGTGGCGCCGTTCGACGGAAGGTTGTCGCACGACAGGATGGTGAAGGGCTGCGTGCCGGCGGCGCGGCGGCGCGCCAGCGCCTCGACAAGGAAACCGTGCGCGGTGCGCGGATGGGCGGGATCGGCAAGGTCGGCGACGATGCCGGGGTGCGTCTGGTCGAGATCGCCCCATGCATTTCTGAGATAGGCCTTCTCGGTGATCGTCAGCGTGACGATGCGGATACTGGGATCGGCCAGCGCGTCGAGCAATCCGTGGGGATCGCGCGGCGCGACCAGCATCCGGCCGATCGAGCCTATGACGCGCAGGGTCTCGGTCGCGCTACCGCGCACGGCAAGTGTGTAGAGCCCGTCCTGCGGGTCGAGCGCTTCGGCGGTAGATGCGCTCTGTAGCGAAGCGCCGACAATGCCCCAGTCGCTGTCGCCGGCCGCGATGCAATCGTCGACATAAGCGGCCTGGTGGGCACGGTGGAAGGCGCCGACACCAAGATGGACGATGCCCGGAGTGACCGACGAGCGGTCGTAGCCAGGCCGAAGTACGGACACGGGCAGTTTTGGCAGCGATTTTTCGGACAGCCTGTCAGACATCGAATCTGCGTCGCGCCTGTTGATGGAGCCTACTGGCGGCAGATCGATAAGGCGCGGCGCCGTCAACCGTCAACATGCTTGGGCACAAAAACGACACCGGCGCGTCTGGACGCGCCGGTGTCGCTAAGCCTGGATGCCGTTCCCGGCAGAGGTCACTGGCAGGATCTGCCGCACCCGCCGCCATCATCGTAGCCGCCGTCGTCCGGCCTCTGAACCTCGTGCTTCGGCGCATCAGTCCCGCCGCCGCGTTCGGTCCTGCCGCGCGCGTTGGTCGACGAGAGCCCGCAACTGTTGCTGGAGACCCCATAGAAGTTGTTCGAGAGCTGCTGGCGACCGGACAGGAAGGGGAAGGCGCGATCCGTACCCACGGTCTGGAAGATGCTCTGGTTGACACGGGAGGCGTCGCTGACGCCGCCTCCCGGCGTCGCAACCACGACATCGCAGCGCCGCCGCAGGTCCTTGCAGCCATTGGCTCCGCAAAAGCGCGCGGCGCCTTCAAGCAGGACAACGGAGGTTATGCCGCCGGCGCCCACGAAGATGTCGAGCCGCGTACCGCGTATACCGATCGTGCCGGCCGGCGTCACGATCTTGTAGGCCTGTGACTTCGACTTGCCGCTGATCCAGCGAAACGAACCGCGCGCCGCGTTGAGCGTAAGGTTGTCGAAGGTCTTGGTGCTGTCATAGATGAAGCGATCGATGACAACCGACGAACTGCCGCCGACAGCGAATTTCGTTCCGTCGGCGAAGCGGAACTCGCCGAGCCCGCTGGAAGACGTGCGGATGCGTTCGTCCTGATACACCGGCGACTTGACGGCAAGCGAACCGGACTCGCCCGAAACGGTCGTCTTGATCAGTGTCGCCTGTCCAACCTGATCCCTTGAGAAGGACGGCAGGGTGGCAGAGGCGAGGATGGTTGTTGTGGCGACTATCAATGCGAACAGCGGTCTCATGAAACCTCCAGGGGGAGAGCGAGGGATTGAGCGCTACACTGCAGGCCGCAAGGTAACGCCATCATGTCTCTCGACTACACTATCCGTTACCGGAAGGATTCAGGCTGCTATGCAGCGCGCTGTCAAAGAATCGTGTTCGCCCACGTTTCGTTAACGCGCCGGGCGACAGAGAGGCGCCAGCCTTGCGGCCGGCGCCCTTCGGGACTGTTCTGCTTAGAAGTCGAACTGGTCGATGTTCTCGGCGTTGAACGTCGTCAGCGCGGACTGCGTGTTGATCGAATTGCCGGCGTTGATGGTGATGGTTCCGAGGTTCGGCACTTCAAACGTAGAGCCCACCTCGTTCTTCGCCTTGCCGGCCTTCAGGTCGACCGCGAGGTGCGCGGCAAGCCAGCCCTCGTTGTAGGGCGACCAGAGCTGGAAGGCAGCCACCGTGCCGTCCTTCACGAAGTCGCGCATTTCGCTGGGCAGGCCGAGCCCCGTCACCTTGACCTTGTCGGCGACGCCGCGCGACTGCACCACCTGCGCGGCGGCCGCGATACCGACGGTCGTCGGCGCGATCACGCCCTTGAGGTCCGGAAAGTTGGCCATCAGCGCTTCCATCTCGCTGGTCGACTTCTCCGGCTGGTCGTCGCCATAGACCGTGGCGACCAGCTTCATCTTGGCGTATTTCGGGTCCTTGATCGCCTCGTTCATGCCCTTGATCCAGAAATTCTGGTCCGGCGCCTCGGTTGTCGCCGACAGGATGGCGATCTCGCCTTCATAGCCGATAAGCGAGCCAACCATCTCGATCTGGTCCGCGCCGACCTTCGTGAAGTCGGTCGGGAGGATGGTCAGGTCGCGGTGAGCCTCGTTCCCGGTGATGTCGCCGTTGACCGTCATCACGATGATGCCCTTGGCGCGGGCCGCGTCGAACACCTGGTTCAACGCGTCGGGGCTGTTGGGCGAAATGGCGATGACGTCGACGCCGCGCTGGATCTGGGCTTCGATGAACGGGATCTGCGAGGTGGCCTCGGCGGTCGCCGGCGCGACAAACTCGAAGTTGCAGGCAATCTTCTGGCAAGCCTCGACGAAGCCCTTGGTGAGGGAATCGAAGTAGGGGTTGCCCGTGTTCTTGCCTATGAACACGATGTCGATCTTGTCCTGGGCAAGCGCGGCGGTAGAGAGCGCGAGCCCCGCTGCCATGGCTATCAGAGATTTCTTCAGCACTTTACATCCTCCTTGTCTAAAGTCCTGTTGAAATAACCCGGTGGAACCGGGGTCGTTAGCCCGCTACCTTTGGGCGCGGGAGTAGATGAGGTTGGTGGCGATGATGGCGACGATGAGCAGCACGCCGAGCACCGTGAGCTGAATGGCCGGCAACAGGTTGGCGACGGTCATGCCGGTCGACACGACGACAAGCAGCCACGCTGCAAGGAACGTCCCCAGGATGGTTCCCCGCCCGCCGAAGATATAGGTCCCGCCAAGCATCGCCATGAGTACCATCTGAAGTTCGCCGCCGAGCCCCAGATCGTAGCGAACCGACCCGAGGCGCGAGGCGGTCAGCATGCCGGCGATTGCCGCGGCCAGTCCCATCAGCAGGAACAGGATGAGCTTGATGCGCCGCGTGCGGATGCCGGCATAGCGCGCCGCCACTTCGTTCGTGCCGATCTGGTAGATCTGCCTGCCGAAGATGGTGCCGGCCAGGATCAGGCCGAGGACGAGGGAGACAACCACGAAGATCGCAACCGTCGCCGGTACGCCGAAGACAAGAACCTTGTCGATGCCGATGAACCATTCCGGCATGCGAATCGACTTGTCGCCGGCGATGATCTGTGCCAGCCCGCGATAGAGCGTCAGCGTGCCGATGGTGACGATGATCGACGGTAACTGCAGCCCAATGACCATGAAGGCGTTGAGCGCGCCCATTGCGAGGCCTGCGACCAAACCGATGGCGATGGCGATCGGCATGGGGACGCCCGAGGCCTGTGCCCAGGCAAACAGGCAGGTCGAAAGCGCCATGTTGGCCGCCGGCGACAGGTCGATCTCGCCGGCGATGATGACCATCGTCAGCACCAGCGCTACGATTGCGAACTCCGCCGAGAGCGTGAAGCTCCTGAGAATGTAGCTGATGTCGAGGAAGAACGGCGACAACTGGCTGGCCAGGATCACGGCGAGAACCAACAGGACCAGCGTCATCGTCTCGGGGCGAACGAGAATGACATGCCAGAGCGATCGCTGCGGCGCAGCGCCGCGGCCGGCAATGCGTTGTGGAGTGGTCTCCGCGGCGCTCATGCGCGCGCCGCCTTGAATCTGGCGATGCCCTGCCGGCGCACCGAGCGGTCGATCAGCAAGGCAACGAGGATCACCGCGCCGTAGATCGCGCTCTGTGCCGTGCCCGGAATGCCGAGCAGCGGCAGCGCCGCCGCGACGCAGCCCATCAGCAGCACGCCGAGCATGACGCCGAGCACCGAGCCCACGCCGCCGTTGATGGAAACGCCGCCGATCACCACCGCCGCGATCACCTGGAACTCGAAGCCGAAGCCGGTGTTGGACGGGTTCACGAAGCCCCAGCGGCTCGCATACATGATGCCGGCGAGCCCAGAGAGGGCGCCCGAAATGGCGAAGACAAGCAGCGTAACCTGCGTGACCTTGACGCCGCGCAGCGGCGCGGCGATCGGGTTCGAGCCCAAAGCGAAGATCTGCCGGCCCACGCGTGTGTGCATGGCGAACCAGTAGGTCAGCAGCGCCACCGCGAAGGCCATGAAGATGATCCACGGGATGCCCAAGAGCGGCGAGGTCTGGCTCATCCCCTTGAGGTCGGCGGGAATGAACTGGCGGTCGACCTGCCGCGCGTTGGAAACGATGAACGTTAGCCCGCGGTAGAGGTTCAGTGTACCGAGCGTCACGATGATGGACGGCAGGCGGAAAAAGGTGACGAGAGCACCGTTGACCAGCCCGAGCAGCGTGCCGATGCCTATGGAGACTGCGAAGCCGAGCCCCCACGGTATCTCGGGCAGGTCGCGGAACATCATGCCGGTGAGCATGGCCGACAGGCCGAGCATCGATCCGATGGACAGATCGACGTGGCGCGCGACAAGCACAAGCATCTGCCCCATGGCCGCGATCATGACCAGCGGAGTGAGAAGCAGGATGACCCGCAGGCTGTTGAGCGTGAGGAACTGAGGCTTGTACAGCGACACGGCGAGAGCAAACAGCACGATCATCACCGCGATGCCGGTCTCGCGGCGGGCAAGGATCCGGCCGAGCGCGTTCACGCCGCCGCCTCCACGCGCGGCACCGCTGCGCTCATGATCCTTTCCTGGCTCGCCTCGGAGCGCGCAATCTCGGCGGTGAGCCTGCCCTCCGCCATCACCAGAACGCGATCGCACAGCGCCAGCAATTCAGGCATCTCGGAAGAGATCAGGAGGATGGCTTTACCCTGCGAGGCCAGTTCGCCGATCATGTCGTAGAACTCGGCCTTCACGCCGATATCGATGCCCCGCGTGGGTTCGTCGAGGATGAGGATCGACGGGTCGACGAGCAGCCAGCGGGCGAGGATCGCCTTCTGCTGGTTGCCGCCCGACAGTTCGCCGATCGGCTGGTTCAGCGATGCAAGGCGAATGCGGAGCTTGGCGACTGAGTCCTGTGCAAGGCTCCTTTCGATCGCCCGGCGGATGACGCCCGTCGGCGCGATCCTGTCGGGGACGGCGGCGGTGATGTTCTGTTCGACCGGCAGCGTGCGGAAAATTCCCGCTGCTGCCCGGTCCTCGGGCACGAGGGCGATGCCTAGGGCGATTGCTTCTTCCGGCTCATCGATATGCACGGCCTTGCCGTCGACCTTGACGACACCGCCGGTCGCCGGGACCACGCCGAAGATTGCGCGGGCGACATCGGTGCGCCCGGCGCCGACCAGGCCGCCGAGGCCCACGATCTCGCCGCGCCTGACGGAGAAGCTGATGTCGTGGAACACGCCGGGCAGCGTCAGCCCCTGCACTTCCAGCGCAACTTCGCCGATCTCGGCCGAATGCTTGTGTATGTATTCCTTGAGCGGCCGGCCGATCATCAGCCTGATTATGTCGACGTCCGACAGGTTGCCGATGGTGTCGGTGGCGACCTTGTCGCCGTCGCGGAAGATCGTCACGCGGTCGCAGAGCGCGCGCACCTCCTCCAACCGGTGCGAGATGAACACAATGGTTCGGCCCTCGTCGCGCAGCCGCCGTGCGATGCCGAACAGGGTTTCGACCTCGCGCGGCGTGAGCGGAGCGGTCGGTTCGTCCATGATGATCAGCCGGCTGTCGGAGGCAAGCGCGCGCGCGATCTCCACCATCTGCTGGTCGGCGATGGAAAGGCCGCGCATCGGCCGCGCCACGTCGATGTGGACGCCGAGCAAATCCATCGAGCGTTGTGCCTCGATGGTCATCTCGGCCCACGGCACACGGGAGAACCATCCATCCTCGGAGCGTCCCAGCACAAGGTTCTCGGCTACCGAAAGGTCCGGAAAGGAAATGGGCTCCTGGTGAATCAGCGTGATCCCCAGCTTTTGCGCCGCCACCGGACTGGACACCTCAATCGTCCTGCCGTCGAGCGATAGCGTGCCGCGCGTCGGCAGGTGTATGCCGGCCAGGATCTTCGCGAAGGTCGACTTGCCGGCCCCGTTTTCGCCCAGGAGAGCGTGGATCTCGCCCTTCGCCAGGTCGAGATCAACGTCGCGCAGAACCTCGATGCCCGCAAAGGATTTGGAAATGCCCCGGGCCGAAACAAAAGGAACTGCATCGGCCTTCTTCATAGTGGCACTGGCGCTTCCGGATGGATCAGCTTCCGTGCCTTCAGGTCTGCCCAGAACGCTGCGGGAATCTTGACTGTGAGGGCCGCGACATTGGCCTCGACCTCGCTTGGCTTGGCCGCGCCGGGGATGACCGAGACGACAGCCGGGTGCGCGAGCACGAACTGCAGCGCCGCCACCGGCATGCTGACGCCGTGTGCCAGGCACGCCGCCTCGATGCCGCGCACGCGCGCCTGCACCTCCGGCGACGCAGCGCCGTAGGCGTATTTCGCACCGGCGCCCGATCCGGTGACAAGGATGCCCGACGCGAACGGTGCGCCGATGATCACCGAAACGTCCCGATCGAGACAGGTCTTCATGCCGCGGTGGAGGCTCTCCTGGTCGATCAGCGTGTAGGGCATGGCGACGATGCAGAAATCAAGGTCCACCAGAGTGGCAACCTCTTCCAACGCCTGGTTCGTGTTGACACCCATGCCATAAGCCAGAATGTCGCCGGACTTCTTCAGCTCGACCAGCGCCTTGATGCCGGAATCCACCAGCTGCCGCTCGTAACCGGCTTGCTTGTCGCCATGATAGCCGCTGTCGAGGTCGTGGATCACGAGGGCATCGACCGTATCCAGCGCAAGGCGCTGCAGGGCCTGCTCATAGGAACGCATGACGCCATCATAGCTGTAGTCGAAATTCACTTCGTAGTTCAGCCCGCCGGTCCATGGCGAACGGTCGAACGTCGCGGGGTTTGCTGGCCTGTGCAGGGTGCGGCCGACCTTGGTGGTCACCTGGAACTCGCTGCGCGGCAGGGTGCGAAGAAATCCGCCGAGCCGGTGCTCCGAGAGGCCGCGACCATACCACGGCGCGGTGTCGAAGTAGCGCACGCCAGCCGCCCAGGCGGCGTCCAACGTAGCGCGTGACGCGGCCTCGTCTACCTTGCCGTAGAGCTCGCCCAGATGCGCGGTGCCAAGTCCCAGGACCGGGAGGTCGAGATCGGTCTGCGCTACGCGACGGCGAGTGGAAACAGTGAGTGTCACGGCGCAGCTTCCTCCAAAGCGACCTGGCGAGGTCGACCTCGCTCTTCTGGTTCGAAGGCAACTTGTCAGACAAAAATTAGTTTGACAAGATTATAGCGGTAGCCATTCGTAGGGACATGGCAGCCAGCGTCCGGCAGGGGCCGTCGCCGAGCGGTGGAAGACGTCAGGAGGGAGAACAGATGTCGGCTTTCACGAAAATCGACGGTCCGTTCGCCGATATGGCCGAGCGCACTGACGATTTCGGCGGTGGCGTGCTGGAACGACGCTCGATCGCCGAGCAGGTCGCCAATCGAGTCATGGGCATGATCAAGTCGGGCAACCTCAAGCCGGGCGACCGCCTGCCGACCGAGCAGCAGATGGGCATCGCCTTTGGCATATCCCGGCCGCCGCTGCGCGAAGCCCTTAAGGCGCTGACATTGATGGGCGTTCTGGCAAGCCGACAGGGCGGCCGCTACACGGTAACCGACCTGTCGCCGAGCCGGCTCGTTGCGCCGTTCAACACGGCCCTGTCCATGGCCGACTACGACGTGCACCATCAGTTTGAGGCGCGCAAGGTCGTCGACATCGCGCTGATCCGTCTTTGCGCGGAACGCGCCAGCTTGGAACTGCGCCAACGCATCTTGAAGCTTGCAGTCGACGGTGGGGCTTTCGAGGGCGATCCCGTCGCCTTCCGCCTGATCGACATCGAGTATCACCAGGCGATCAACGCAGGCGCGGGAAACCCGCTTTTGGCTTCACTGGCCCAGGTGCTCTACGACCTCGGCCTCGACGTTCGACGCACCGCGAGCGAGCGGCTCGGCATCATCGCCAAAAGCGTGCGCCAGCATACCGAGGTCGCCGAGGCGCTGCTGGCGGGCGATGCCGAAGCCGCCGCGACCGCCTATAGCGCGCATCTCGAGCACGTGCGCGATACCACCATCCAGGCCATGGCGGCGCTCAAGGAAAAGGTGTGAGCCGATGCCCGAACGCATAGCTTTCCGCATGAACCTCTTCCCCGGCCAGGCCGCCGAATACGAAAAGCGCCACGACGAGATTTTCCCGGAGCTGTCGCAGGCGCTCAAGGATGCCGGCGTTTCCGATTACACCATATGGCTGGATCCCGAGAGCAACCACCTCTTCGGAATACTGACCCGTGCCGACGGCCACACGATGGACAAGCTGCCAGGCACCGAGATCATGAAGCGCTGGTGGAAGCACATGGCCGACATCATGCAGACCCATCCCGACAACGTGCCGGTGCAGGTTCCGCTGAAGCAGGTCTTCTTCCTGCCATGAGTTCCGCTTTCCGCATCAAGGACCTGCGCGTCTACACCATCGCGCAGCGCGCTGAGGCCGGCACCTATTTCAAGCCGGGCGAAGCCAGGCACTGGCTGGTCGATTCGCTTATCTCCAACCCGATGTCGGGATATGCCCGCTACCGGGAGAAGCGCTCGAGCTGGGGCATCGGCGTGCTTGGCGCGATCGTCGTGGAGATCGAGGCCGAGGACGGCACGATCGGCGTCGCCACCGGCTCGGGCGGCGCCCCGGCGGCCTGGATCATCCACCATCATTTCCGCCGCTTCCTGATCGGCGAGGACGCGCGCAAGACGAACATGCTGTCGGACCAGCTTTACCGCTCTTCCCTGCCCTATGGGCGCAAGGGGCTGCCGGTCATGGCTATCAGCGCGGTCGACCTCGCGCTGTGGGACCTGATCGGCAAGATCCGCGTCGAACCGGTCTATAATCTGATCGGCGGCATGGCGCGCGACGAGATCACCTTCTACTGCACCACGCCGGAGCCTGCCGCCATCAAGGCGCTGGGTTTCTGGGGCGCCAAGGTGCCGCTGCCCCACAGCCATTTCGAAGGCGAGGAGGGACTGCGGGCAAATGTCGAGTTCCTGCGCCGGCACCGCGAATCGGTCGGGCCCGACTATCCGCTGATGGTCGATTGCTACATGTCGCTCAGCGTCGACTATGCGATCCGCCTCGCCGAGGCGGCCAAATTCCTCAACATCCACTGGTGGGAAGAGGTGCTGTCGCCCGAGGACGTCGAGGGTTTGCGCGCCATCAAGGCGGCACATCCAACCATCAAGTGGACGACGGGCGAACACGAATACAGCCGTTATGGCTTCCGTCGCCTGATCGAGGAGCGCACGCTCGACATCATCCAGCCCGACGTCATGTGGGTCGGCGGCCTTACCGAACTGCTGAAGATAGCCGCGCACGCATCGGCCTACGACATCCCGGTCGTACCGCACGGCAGCGGGCCGTATTCCTACCACTTCATCGCCAGCCAGACCGGCCCGGCCTTCTGCGAATACGTCGCCGCAAGTCCTGACGGCCGCACGATCATGCCGGTGTTCGGCAGCCTTTTCGAAGGCGAACAGATGCCTCAGAACGGCAAGCTGAAACTTTCCGACGCGCCAGGCTTCGGCATGACCCTGGCCGACCGGAGTGTGCTCGAAATCGTGCGATGATACGGCTTGATGGTGCGATAGCCGCAATCGCCGTCAACGTTCTACAGCTGTTTCTGAAGAGTCGCCGCCGTTTTCTTTCTTTTCTTCCTCCTCAATTTCCACGAGATCGCGACCGAGGAAGTAGTTGAGGAAGGTGCGGATCACGGCGATCGCCGCAAGGTGTCCTATGTCTTCCCAACTTGGGGTCAACGCAGACGCGACAATGTCGGCTGCCAGTTGAAAGGTCAGCGCCGCAACCAGCCAGCGCGCGTACCGCAGCCAGATGTGACGATACTGCGGCCGCGCCTGACCAAAGGCAGCACTGGCAGCGCCCCAAAATGCCTCCAATGTTGCGTAGACGACAATAAGCAGGGCCATGAAGTCGATCAGCAGGATCGACGCCTCGGTGAGCTGCGCGAAGGATTCCCGAAGAGCTTCCATATCAACCTTCTATCTTTGGCCGAGCGACAAGGCGGAAGCCCTATGCGATACCGACTGGGACTGAATGTTCATTTGCCACCTGTGTGGGTTCGCGCGTTGGCTTCGACGAGGGAAGCCTTCGCATGCTGGGCTTTGCGCCACCGGACATACGGGACAGACACGATCGCTCCGATGACCAGATGCCACAGCATCAACACGATGACCGCCTTGTTGTCGGCGAAGTTCAGGCTGGCGATGGCAATGGCGACACCCGGGTGCCGGGTGCCGGTGGCCAGTGCGAGGACCGACCTGTCATCCGGCTCCGGTCCTCCCAGCATATGGCCAACCACGATACCGACGGCGGTGAACAGGACGAGGAACAGGACCACGCCGTTTCCGATCTGCATCCAGAACGTCATCCCGCTTGTAATGACGACGGGAAGGGCCAAGACCACAAGGAGGATGGTGGCGAAAAGCGAGATCGGATGCGCAATTCGTTCCGCTGTCGTTGGCAGAAGCCTCCGAAAGAATACACCCAGCACGAGGGGCACGATCACCGTTACCAGGACCGGTGGCAACACACGCGCCATCGGCATGTGGAACTCTGCCTGGAAAATGTGGCCCACGATCTCGATGGAGATCGGCACCAGGGCAATCGCCGCGATCGATGCAACAACGAGAAGGCTCAGCGCATACGATTGGGTGCCGCCAGCCTTTGTCTGTTTGCCGGGCAGGATCGGCGGAACCGGCGAAACCGCGAGAGCGACCAGCGCGATCTTGATTTCGATGGCAAGCGGTAAGGTCAGGGCCACGCCGACCGCGAAGATCAGCATGACGATGTTCATCGCGGCGATTGAACGTATTAGCTTGCCCGGCCGCTTCAACAGATACAGCAGGTCACCGGTCGCCGCCTTTAGCCCTAGCGAAAAGACCAGCATCACGAGGCTGATCGTGATGCCAAGCGTAATGAGTTGCTGAAGCGTCACAATCCCGCCCCTTGCCATACCCGCGATGAAATTGTCGGCATTTTTGGCTATCCTTTAGCGTGGTCAACTGCCGCCGAACACCGTGCTCCAATCATTCTTCATGCTGACCAGCGTGATGCCGTATTGCCCCGCCTTGTCCAACCCCTCGGCCAGGGGGCTGAGCTTGAATTCCCGATCGTAGGCGACCTCTCGCTCCGGATCGTCGTGGTGGACCAGAAGCGAAAGCCGCAGGCCAGGCCCGGACAGCACATAGCGCAGCATCGCGAGGTCGCCGTCGGAATTGCCGAAGGCGAGAATCGGCCGGCGTCCTATGTGCCGGCCAATGTTGACGACCTTCTCTTCGCGATCGTCGAAACTGCTGAGTTCGGATAGCTTCACCACCGAAACGCGGTCACCCTTTATCTCGCAGTGCGTCTTGACACTCGAGCCGATCACCTGTTCGCGCAGGATGCCATAGGCTTCTTCAGCGAAGGCGCGGATGAAGTCGATTCCGCCGCCCGAGACGATGAATGTCTTGAATCCGTTGTCGCGGAGAAAACCGAGCAATTCGACCTGCGGCCGATAGATGCATTCCTTGAACAGGCGGCCGAACTTGGGGTTGCTTTTCTTGCGAAACCAATCTTCGGCGATATCGTTGAACAGCTCGTCGGTGACGCCGGCGTGGGTGGCGAAGGCCAGTTCCATCAACGCCTGTTTTCCGAGACTCAACAGGGTTTTGTAGTCCTGCTCCAGCAACGCCTTGTAAGGCTGGCGTTCCTTCATGCCAGGGTCCAAGTTCGCCAGTTCCTTGACCCGATCGATCAGGAAGAACACCTGCGGCTGAAGCGGTTGCTCGCACCACAGCGTGCCGTCATTGTCGAAGGTGGCGATGCGCTCCGGCGGCGGCACGAATTCGGGGCTGCCCGGCGTCGTGACGCGGGCAACGAAATCGAGGATCGCGGACTTCGCTGCGCCATCGTTCCAGGACGGGAGGGCAACGCCGGTCATTGCTGTTCGACCGGTCTAACCGTCGCGCTGGACTCCGGCGGCGCGGCGATCGAGATCGCTCCCATCGCCCGCTGTCGTCTCGTCGACCGGTGGTCCGTGTCCGTCCACTTCACTTGGCGCCATCCAATCGTCTGGAAGCAGTACCGAAATTGCCTAGCTGATAGACGGCAATTCCCTTGGCCCCAAAATTAAATGGACTGAAAACTTGTGCCTCTTGCTCTTCCAGCCAGCCGAGAGGCGCAATTCCGATGGTCACATGTGGATTGAATTTCTCGCCCGTCTGACTTGGAACAAACGTATCAACGTATTTGAAGAGCAGCGCATCGAAAGGAGCGCCGGTAGCATCAGGCACGAAGGCTGAGGCGGCCCCGCCCTGCTTCGCGAACGGATTCACGGTGTCGATCATCGCTTGCTGCAGGGCGATCAAGTCGCTTGACGGCTCGACAACGATGCCGGCCAATCCAATCTTGCCAGATGGAATATGGTAGATGCCTATTGCCTTCATCTGCCCCTTCGACGTGTCGAATGTCCTTTTGACTCCATCAACCTTCGCTAGATCAGAGGCCAGATCGCTTTCGGCGACAAAACACTGGAACAGCGTGATGTGAGGAGCGTGCTCCTCGTCCAGCTTGAACCCGCAGGGACTTTGCTGTCGCATGCGCGCATTCCAGGCGGATGCTTCTGCTAGCATTGCCTCGTCAGCCTGTAGCAGTACGTCGATGGCAATGAGGCTGTCATGGTGTGCATCGGTGTAGCCCCGAGAAAGAAACCAGAGACAGAAAACGGTGGCTAGAGCAGGAAGGAGCCCCTTATTCATTGGGGACCTCGAAGCCTGCTGCCTGCCCTGCCAACCGTTCGTGCCTGTGTCGTCAGTGCCCGCCGGAGGCGGACGCTTCCGTCATTTTATCGAGCACCTGGTCGAGACTGAAGCTCGCCGACTTCTGGCGCGGCGGGAATTCCTTGAAGCTCTGCAGGAATTCTGCGACGCCGGCCTGCGCAGGCACCAACAGATAGATGTGCCGGAACATCCAGTCATAGAAGGTGTTCGAGGTCTGGATCGCGCGCTCGTAGGGGTCCAATCGCAGATTGAAGATATACGGCGTGCGCAGGACGACGAACGGTTCAAGCCAGATCTTCAGCGTGGTTTCGACACGCTGCTCCAAGAACATCATCTTCCAGTTGTCGTAGCGGAGCGCTGCGACATCGCCGTCGTCGGTGAAGTAGATGAAGCCCTTGCGTGGACTCGTCGCTTCCTTGCCGGTGAGGTACGGAAGCAGGTTGAAGCCGTCGAGATGGACCTTGTAGGTCTTCTTGCCGATCTTGTAGCCCTTCTTCAACTTCTCCTTGATGTCGGCGACGCCGGCGATTGCCAGGATGGTCGGGAACCAATCCTGGTGGCTGATGATCTGGTTCGATTCAGAGCCGGCTTTGATCTTGCCGGGAAAACGCACCATGCACGGCACGCGATAGGCGCCCTCCCAACTCGTGTTCTTCTCGGACCGGAACGGGGTCATGCCCGCGTCAGGCCATGTGTTCATATGCGGCCCGTTGTCGGTGCTGTACTGCACGAAGGTGTTGTCCGCGATTCCGAGCTTGTCCAGGAAATCGAGCATCTCGCCGATGCATTTGTCATGGTCGATCATCACGTCGTGGTACTCGGATTGCCAGCGGCCGGACTGTCCGCGGCTCTTCGGCTTCACGTGCGTCCACGCATGCATGTGCGAGGTGTTGAACCAGACGAAGAAAGGCTCCCCGGCGTCGTGGGCGGACTGAATGAACTTCTTTTCCATACTTCTTTTTGAAGTTGGGGAAGTCCTTCTCGTTCGGATAGTCCACTTCTTCGGGTTCTTCCTCCGCATTGAGATGGTAGAGGTTGCCGAAAAACTCGTCGAACCCGTGCATCGTCGGCAGATGCTCGTCGCGGTCGCCGAGGTGGTTCTTGCCGAACTGGCCGGTGCGGTAGCCAAGCGGCTTGAGCGCTTCGGCGATGGTGACATCCTCGGCCTTGAGACCCAGCTCGGCGCCGGGAAGGCCCACCTTGGTCAGGCCGGTGCGCAGCCCGCACTGCCCGGTGATGAACGACGCACGACCGGCGGTGCAGCTCTGCTCGGCATAGGAATCGGTGAAGATCATGCCTTCCTTGGCCACTCGATCGATATTGGGGGTCCTGTAGCCCATCAGGCCCTTGGTGTAGCAGCTGAGGTTTGCCTGACCGATGTCGTCGCCCCACATAACCAAGACGTTCGGTTTGTCTGTCTTAGGTGCTTTAGCCATTTATCGTCGTCCTCCTCGTTGATCTTGATGGATTTCCAGCAGGTTCTCTGACTCTCAATCGAATGGTCCTGCCTGGAAGACCATGCTCGTGATGGCGGCGAGTCCGATCAACAGGAGGAGCAACGCGGTAATCAGCGTCATCGATGGCGGAAATTTGCTCTGCGCGTGAATGAGGCCGGCCTTGCGCATGTCCTCGCGCTCGTGGCGAAGCCCGACCATGAACTGGGTGTGATAGACGATTCCCAGAATCAGCATCACGATCCCCAGCGCCACAAGCGTCACGCCAAAGTTGCGCGATGACCCAGCGTGCGCCAGCGTAGCGTTTTCTTTGAGCCTCTCAAAGATCTGGTAGATGGTGAAGCCAAAGGAGATCAGCGACAAGGACGTACGGATCACCGCCATCAGAGTGCGATCGGCGCTCAGGCGCGTCCGCTGAAACGACATACCGGTTCGCCGGGCAGACAGGTCGACGGAGACGTCGTTGGAGATCAATTCAGTTGCAACAGGCTCTTGCGTCATCGAACCACACTTTGTGACTTACTGCGTACGAAGCATATTACCGGAGCGAGTTCGTTGCGGACATTCGTCCGCGATCTGCAATCGCCCGGTCTGGAGCCAAGCTACCTCCGGTGAAACCTGCTGTCACGTCGTTTGTCCGTCCCAGCCAAGTATCTGGAGCACAGGCGAAACATTCCCGTCGGCGGCTTGCGCTTCTGTTTCATGAACCGCGTAGCGATCTGCGAGCGGACAGCGTGAGCAGGCTAAGACAATCCGGTCGCGACTTTCGTATTTCCGCATACGAAAGTCGCTTTGGCGGATGGATCACTTGTTCAACGCGATGATAGCCGGCGGAACCTGCTATGCATCTTATTGAGTTTTTGAGTACTATTTGGTGGGTGCGACAGGGATCGAACCTGTGACCCGCTGATTAAGAGTCAAATTATCACGGCTAACGGCACATAACATATCAGTGCATCGCAGTCGCATTAAGTGCGCGACTCTATGGAAATCCGGCGACGAGCCCCTTAATGTGATAACGTGGGGTAACATGAAAACACGGACAAATCCGTTACCCAGTCGTTACCCTAGGGGTTGATGATGTCAAAAGTGCTGACGGTGAAGTCAATTGAAACATACAAGCCAGATCCGCAAAGGCGGCTGGAAATTCCAGACGGCGCCATTTCCGGTCTCTACTTTGTGATTCAACCGAGCGGTGCCAAGTCGTGGGCGGTTCGCTACCGCGCTCCTGCTACACGCAAACCGGCCAAGTTTACGCTTGGCCGGTTTCCGATTCTTGGTCTCGCTGACGCTAGGCAATTGGCAAGAGACGCACTCACACTAGTGTCTCAAGGCGGTAATCCGGCAACGTCCAAGCGTGCTGCAGCTACTCCTAGCGATCGAAATCTTGTGAGCGCGATCGCTGCCGATTTTTTAAAGCGACATGCCAGCAAGAACCGTACCGCCAACGAGAGCCAACGCGTCTTCGATCGCGAAATTTTCCCTGCTTGGGGCAAGAAGAACATTCAGGAAGTCACGCGAAGAGACGTGATTAATCTGCTAGACGGCATCGTCGATCGCGGCTCACCCGTTATGGCGAACCGAACGCTTGCTGCCGTTCGCAAATTCTTCAATTGGGCGGTGTCGCGCGACATTGTCGGAATGTCACCAGCTGCTGGCGTTAGGCCACCGGCAGTTGAGAGAAGTCGGGAAAGGATCTTAACCGATCAAGAAATCCGCACTTTTTGGAAAGCCACCGATGCGGATCCTGTATTCGGGCCGATTTTCCGTATGCTCTTGCTGACCGGTCAGCGGCGCAGTGAGGTAGGACAAATGCGAGACACGGAGGTAGTGGGCACGGAATGGACTATTCCGGCCGATCGAGCCAAGAACGGCAAAGAACATCGCGTTCACCTGTCGCCCGAAGTTATGGCAATTTTGAACAGTGTGAAACGCGTTGCGGGATCGACGGGAATAGTATTTTCGACAAATGGCAAAACGCCAGTGTCTGGCTATAGCAGAGCGAAGATTCGACTGGACAAAGCGATGTGGACACCTGGACGAGGGACTAGTTTCGATCAAGCTACTCAGGCGCGGTCGAATTTCACGCTTCACGACCTTCGGCGAACAGCAGCTTCGGGTATGGCGCGGATTGGCGTCAATTTGCCCGTGATCGAGCGTGTTCTGAATCACATTAGTGGATCATTCGGCGGCGTCGCAGGCGTATACCAGCGCCATAGTTTCGAAACTGAAATGGCATTGGCGCTAGATGCCTGGTCTAGCTTCGTGCTCAACTTAGTCAACGAAAAATCGGCGGCGGATGTCGTACCTATTCGTGAAGCCAAACACTGATGTTTGCTGAAGAAAAAGATGAAGGCCGCTTCTACACTCGTTCTCAGATAGAACAGTTGGTCAGCAGTCTGAAATGCGTTCAACCGGACAACCCACCCGTTCCTTTTGACAGACCAATTTTCGATATCGACCGCAGCGCTGCGGAAACGGTTCGAGAGTTTGACCTGTTGAGCAATGGAAAATTTGCCGCGATGGTTGCTGCGAAGAAACATATCAAGAGGCTTGGTCGCGCGCTTGAAAGTTTGAACCAAGAAGCGATCGATACTTTAGGAAACTATTGGGGCGATAGATCGCCGTCACCCCTAGATACAATAAAGCTGGCAATTGATTTCCACGAAAAAAGGCAAAAAAATCTAGATTTTCTAGCTAAGGGTGAAGGCAAATCAAACGTGGGGCAATGGGCCTTTTCGCGCTTTCTGATAATTGCCAGCCGGATATGGTTTGCAGCAACTGGCAGTAATCCTAAACCCGGCAAATACCAGAATCTTCCCTCAAATGATTACTCGCGATTTATGATGGTGGCGGCGGAGCCAGTCGCTAAAAAACTAGGACTCCAGCCACTTTCTGCAGACGCTATGTACACCCGTCTACAGCAGAGTCTTGAGGTGCAGAAAGAACCGCTTTTGAATAGGTAGGAATTTTCTGAACACCGATTTAATTTCTGCCTAGAAGTCAATTCCGGTCTCCTTTTGATTAATGACCGCGCCCCTGTTGCGCCAAGTCTTGACAAGAGAGGCCGATATGCAATCCGAAGTTTCCCTTCGTTCAAATCTAAAGGACCAGTATCTGCCAGCGCGTCAGGTTTGGCAGCGCTACGGCGTGACGTCTATGACCATTCATCGGTGGTTAGTAGACGACCGCCTTGGATTCCCCAAGCCAATACGTATTCGAAAAATGCGATATTGGCACTTGGCCGACCTGGAGACATGGGATCGCGCCAATAGCGGACGTGAAGTCCACGAGAATCGCTCGGAAAACAGCGCGTGACTCATGGCGGAGTCCAAACAACAAAACCTACGCGATTGTCTTCACATAGATGCGGTCACACGCAATGGACGGTCGCCGCGACGCATCGGAAATTTCAAAGATGCACCGTCAAGACAAAACTTGCGACGGTCCGTTCGAATTTTCCAAACGGTGCCGATCTGCTTGCAGGGTTCGTCCGGGACGATCGAGCCCGTGCTGATGTTTGCGCGCAAGGCAAAGCCATGGGGCTGACACTGTGAGCATTTTTGCATATCGCCAATTTATCAATTGGCACGAAGTCCCTGACGGCGAAAAGAAGCCGCGCAAGGTCCCGTTTAACGCGCGGAACGGTCACAATATCGACCCGCACAATCCGTTGAATTGGATGACCCATGACGAAGCCGCCGCGACCGGCGCGCCCGTGGGTTTCGTGCTGACCCATGCTGATCCGTTTTTCTTCCTCGATATGGATGATTGCTGGACTAACGGTGCCTGGACGGACGAAGCGACCGCCATTTTCAATATGTTCCCAGGTGCCGCGCGGGAAATCTCGATCAGCGGTCGAGGCTTGCACGTCATGGGGCGTTGCGACCAGCTTGTGCTTTCCGATCGCCGGAACAAGTTCGGCACACCGTCGCGCCCGAACTGGCTTGAATTCTACACGGCCGAACGATTCATCGCCCTGGGTCGAGGCTTCGAAGGCGATTTCAATCTCGAATGGACGCAACCGCTTTTGCAGCTTGTTCCGAAGCGGCCGGCCGTCGATCCCGTCGCCATGCTGTCAGGTCCCGCGCCGGAATATACCGGACCGCAAGACGACGCCGAACTGATCCGGCGCATGGTCGCGTCGCGCGGGTCGATCGGTGCACAATTCGGCACCAAGGCGTCAGCGAAAGACCTATGGACTGGCGACGCCGCGAACCTGTCTCAAATCTTCCCGTCGCCGTCAGGTGACGTTTATGACCGATCGTCGGCCGACGCTTCCCTAATGGCGCACCTGGCATTCTGGACCGGCAAAGACGCGGCGCGCATGGATCGCCTTTTTCAAATGTCCCAGCTTATGCGGCCGAAATACGCGGACCGGCCGGCCTATCGTGAAATGACGATCAGCTTCGCGATCAGCAATTGCCGGAAGGTTTACGACGTAGGCAATCACGCGGAGCAATCCAACGCTAGCAAAGTCGTTACCGCTGACGATCTCATAGCGATGTATGCGTTTTGTGCAGATCGATCTAGGCCAGTTGTTCCGGTTCACACCAGCGATCCAGCCGCTGGCATGACCTTCGAAAACTTTGTTCGTGAGATGCGGAAGTACGAAGGGGGTGGCCAGAATCCGGCGAAGCTATGGGAGTGCCGTCCCGATCGAAAATCGGTCGTTGGCTTAGCGATGCGCCCGGACCGGTGCTCGCCGACTTTCGAAGAAGAAGGTCTTTTGTGGATCAACACATATCACCCACCTACACACACCGCCGCCGGCGGAAATGCGCAAGTTGGCATCCGGCTTTTGGAGCACCTTATTCCAGATCCAGTTGAGCGGGCCTGGCTCCTTTGCTTTTTGGCACACAAGTATCGAAACCCATGGGTTCCAGGTATCGGCGTGATGATGGTCGCACATCAAACGCACGGCACAGGACGAGGAGCGCTGTTCGATGAACTTTTGCCGCGCATCTTCGGCAGGCGCTACATCGCGAAAGTTGATTTTTCGGATGTAACCGGTAGCACCTCACAAGCCGTATACAACGAATTTATGGTCGAGTCAGTTATCGTTTGCGTCGATGAAACAGCTGACGATGGGAACCGCAAATTCTCGAAGCGTCGCGAAGCCTATGAGAACATAAAAAGGCTGGTCGATCCGCGCCCGCGGATGCTCTCGGTAAAACGCAAGTATCTGAAGAACAGCCAGGAGAAGACATTCGCCACCTTCATCTTTGCAACCAATCATAAAGATGCGCTCGCCATCCCTCGTGATGAGCGTCGCTTGGGAATTTTGTCGAATGGGAGCAGGCTACCGGTCGCTCTTCGTGACGAATTTCATGCCTGGGTTCAGAGCGACGCAAATATTGCAGCCTTCGTGAAATATCTCTTGTCCATCGACCTGAGCCAATGGAACCCTTTCGGAGATCCGCCGCTGACCGCTGCGCGCTTTGAGATGATTGAGTCCTCGCTCAGCGACATCGATCATGCGATTGAAGGAGTGCTCACTGCTAATTCTGGGCTGGGGGTGGTTTACACGCTTGACCAGGCAGTCGCCTCGATCGAACAGCGCCAGTTTGTTGAAGGCTGGGCCCTCCCCTTGGAATGGAAAGCAATCGCCAGGCGAAAGATACAGCACTGCTCCGCCCGCGTTGGTTACCGAGAAGGGAAAAATTGGCAGCTCACGGAAGGCCAACGAAAGTACGCTATCTATGCCCGCAATCAAAAAACGGCTGCTTTTTGGAAAGACAGCGACCGTCTTTCCGAAGAAGTCCGTAAGAACGGTTCCTTTGGGAATCTGCCGGGAAGCATGCCCCCCTGAGGGAAACTCCTACTACGCTGATATCTAGTCAGAAATCGCGACGGCTTCCCTCGTCCATCAAACCCATCGAAAAATTGTTCTGCATTAGTCTCGACAGGTTTGCTGAGAGATTCTTTGAAATCGGGAGATTGAGGGAACCAGATAGAATTTCAGGTT
>JAPLOZ010000027.1 GCA_026400435.1 Hyphomicrobiales bacterium
TCGCAGTCGAGATCGCGCGCCAGGAGCGGCTTCACATCCGCCGCCGGCGTCGCGGGGTCGAGCCAGGCGTCATAGGCGTACGGCGGCAGGATGGCGGGCTGGCGATCGTGCAGCTGAGCCATCGGCTCGCCGGCGAGGCAATCCTCTGCTTCAATCCTAAATCTGGATCCCGCATCAGCTCTGCGTAGTCTCGAATATGGTCGTGACGGCTTTCAATTTCGTCCACAACGATCCTGAGGCCGCTACCTGTGACGGCCCGGAACAAGCACGAGAGACAATGGCCAAGGCGGTCTTGGCTTAAGTTGGTAGTGATCCCTTTGACACCGAGATGTGCTTTTAGGGCCGTTCGATGGCATGAAACAGCAAGAAATAGGCGGGACGCCATTCCTTGCCGTTCTCAGCGTTTAAAACGGACTTTCCGGCCTGCAGGATAGCTGTCGGAGAGCTGAAACAAGCGGTGTGCAAATGCCTCGTCAGGCATCGGTATTTGCTGAAACGAGTCCGTGTGCGTGCATTTCAGCTTTGCCATCCTATTTCCTTCCGCTCGGCGGCCCAATTGCCATTCAAACCAGTGGAATGAGAAACGCAATCGAATTCGCTTGGCGTATCGTCAGGCACGGTTGACCTACCTGGAGCTGACCGCTGCGGACAGGCGAAACCTCAAGAATTGAAGTTCGCTGTATAAGTCGAGAAGCTTCTGATCCCGGGTCAGCACTTGATCGAAGAACGTCCCGTATGCCGCAACGTAGTTGTCGACGTGATCATTCTCCACCCGCTCCACGCTTGCCTGATCTGCTCGTCTGCCTGTTCGGATCCAATTTAGTGCGTTTATGACGAATGAAAGGGTGCCTCGAAAAAGCACCGTGTTGATCATCTCGCCATCGCTTGTAGGAAGTCGGATTGCCGAAGCTCCCATCACATTTTGTGTGACCTCAATCGTGAGGTTTAGAACCTTGCTGATCAGCGTTTCGGGGTATGGCTCTTTGCCGCGACGCAATATGGCGACTTCAGACCCTGAGAAAAGATTGGAAACTAGGTCGGTCGCGACGTTCGGAAAATCCTCTGCAAAGGGTCTAAAGACAGCGCGATCTCGTTCGACCCATGTATTTCGCTCTTCGATCATGCGACGCGCGATTGAATCGTCTCGAAAGAGAACGCTGCAAAATTCCCCAAATCCCGCCGTCGCCCGTTCATCAATCAAACGTCGAACCAAACCGCTCCCTCTCCCGCTCATACGCGCGCACTCTCCCATTGTCTTCAGGATGATCACGCGCTTTGGAAATCGAGACAATATCTGCAAGCTGTTTCGTACATTGTCGACGCTGGCGCCTTTATAAATCTCGCGCGAGACGACATCGGTAATCACAAACTTGAACGGAGTTGTTTGGCCCAGATCGCTCAGCTGCGGATCGGTCAATGCATTAGTATCAAGGACGAGCGAAGGCATAAGTGCAATTACCCGCGGCGATTTAGATGCTGATGGTTAGCTACAAATTTGACCTCGATGACCCTGCTCAACGCCGGCCACTTACTGACAAAATTAACGAAACCGTGACTGCCTATAGCTGGAAACACGAAAACGCAGCCTGTGTCGCGGCAATGTTCCTCTACGGACCCGGTGGTGCCAACGTCCCCAACCTTCTGTCGTGGAAAAATAGCGCTGCCGTGTGGGAATGCGCTGCCGGCAATGGTGCGGCCCGAAGCCTCGACCCGCTGCCGGGCGCGGTGCTGGGCTCAACTTGGTGCCTAGCCGGTGATCCAATTGTAAACCGTTGATGCCAAGGCTGGCATTCCTGCGAGGCCGGCCTCGAGTGCTCTGGTTGCAAGGTTCTTCACCGCCTCTGCGGGCAGTTCCTTAACCGCGGCAATTGTCTTGCTTTTGATCGTGTCATCCTCAGGCGATGCGGCGATCTTGTCGATGAGTATGCGTTTGATCGTGTCTTCATGCAGTTTGATGGTGACGACGCCGAGAATTGCGCTGAGGCCGCCATCATCAGCGATGAAGTCCAAACCCTTTGCGGTAATGCTAGCGAACCGGATCGGCCCCCACTTGTCATGCGAACGCCGAACAATTTCAACCAGACCGTGGGCCTCCAGATAAGTGAGATTGACGATCAGCGTGCTATCGGTCGGCCCTTTGCCGCTCTCGTCCTCGAAATTTTTGTTGCCTGGATACTGATGCGCCAGACCTTCAAGGAGGCTCCGTTGAAAGCCTCTGTCGAGTAGTTCGCCCATGCTTCCTTCTCCCTAGCTCTCCGCTTGATGTCGTTCATGTCGCGCCGCCTCTCATCTCTGATTCGCACCTCGCGCCTTCGCGGCAGCTTCGAAAAGCGCAACAACTGCAGATGTGAACTGGTCGCGGTCCCTAGCGGACATGCCCAACATGCCTGAGAAGTGCAGTGCCCCTTCGTAACGCCTAGCCGCTTTCGCGGCCAACTCATTAATCGTGCGGTAGTGGGCAAGCAGTTCTTCAGTAGGAAAATCAGTCGGCGCGCATACGAGAATTTGCTGCGCAGCCGAATAGGCCCGATGGGCATAGTTGCCCTTGCTTCGTGCTAAAATGTCCACCGCATTTCGGAAACGATGGTACAGGCTCGTGTCCGGCCACTCGTACACTGTCCCCTCCCATGTCGCGTCACATGTCGCGTCGACTAGCCGAGTGTCTGTGAAAACCGTTGGAAATCAAGGGAAACCAGTTGCAACACGATCGCGACATGACACGTCCGGTCGCCGCGTGTTAGAAGCTGTAGGCCCTTGAAATCATTGAGAGAATTGTGGTAGCGGGAGAGGGACTTGAACCCCCGACCCCAGGATTATGATTCCCGTGCTCTAACCAACTGAGCTACCCCGCCAGGGCGGCAAAAGGCCGAAATGCGCCGAGATCGCGAAGATAATCCGCAAGGCATTTCGAGGCGTTCGCCAAGGTCGCGCGGATATAAGGTTCGGGCGGCGAAGCTGTCAAGCTTACAAAGCCGGGGAATTCCCCAGGCCGTCCGCGTCATTGCGGGGTGAGCGGCAAATCGTCCGCGGCAGGCGGCGGCATGCAAGGTGCGGCTTGAGTTCGCGGGGTAGCGCCGTTATGTGTCCGTCACAATTTCCTGAACTGGCATGTCATGACACCGCGCATAGCAGTCCTTGGTTGCGGCTACTGGGGCTCGAACCACATACGCACGCTCAAGGCGCTCGGCGCTCTTCACGCCGTGGCTGACGCCAACCGTGCGCGCGCCGAAGGGTTTGCCAGTGAACAGGGCTGCCTTGCCGTCGACCCGGACGCGTTGTTTAATCGAGACGATGTCGACGCCATCGTGATGGCGCTGCCGCCGCAGTTCCACGCAGACTTGGCGATCAAGGCCGTGGAAGCGGGCAAGGACGTGCTCGTCGAGAAGCCGATCGCGTTGACGGTCGCTGACGGCGAACGGGCGGTCGAGGCGGCACGGCGCAATGGCCGCATCTTCATGGTCGGCCATGTGCTGCGGTTTCATCCCGCGTTCGAAAGGCTCAAGGAGTTGATCGACGCCGGCGAACTCGGCGAGGTCAAGTACATCCATTCTCACCGGCTCGGCCTCGGCAAGTTCCACACCGAGAACGATGCACTCTGGGATCTAGCACCGCACGATCTGTCGATGATCCTGGCGATCACCGGGGTTGCTCCGGTGGAAGTTCGCGGGGAGGGCGCAGCGCTGCTCGACCGCCTCAGCGATTTCGCCCATGTCCATATGCGCTTTCCCAACGGCGTGCGCAGCCATCTCTTCGCGTCGCGGCTGAACCCTTATCGCGAGCGTCGGCTGACTGTCGTCGGCACCAAGGCGATGGCGGTGTTCGACGACGTGGAGCCATGGGAACGCAAGCTCGCGGTGTACCGCCACGCCGTGTGGCAGGACAGCGGGCAGTGGGCGTTCACGGCCAATGAGCCCGCCTATGTGCCCATCGAGCAGGGCATGCCGCTGACGCGTGAACTCGAGCACTTTCTGCATTGCATCGAGACGCGCGAGCAACCGCGCACTGGCGGCGAAGAAGCTATCACGGTCCTGAGGATACTCACGACAGGCACGGTTGTGCACGTCTAGGGTTCTGTTCGTCTAGCCGTTTTTGGCTCTCGGCCAGAACCACCATAGAAGCGCGGCAGCCGAGATCGCCCAAAGCGAACCGACGATCGCCGCGCCGACACGGCTGCCGGGCCTTGCTTCCATAAGCTCGGCCTTGATCCGCAGTTCGTTCATCAACTCGTTGGGCATCAACCTTACGACGATCCAGATACCAAGCGGAACGATGATAAGATCATCGAGGTAGCCAAGAACCGGCACGAAATCCGGGATGAGGTCGATAGGGCTCAGCGCATAGGCCGCGACCAAGCTCGCCGCGACCTTCACATGCCAAGGCGTCCGGGCGTCGCGCGCGGCGAGAAGGAGTGCGCGGGCATCGCGCTTTATGCTTCTTGCCCAGCCCTTCACACGAGCGAGCATGGGATGCGATTACTCTGCAGGAACCTGCGCCGGCCTTGCCGCTAGCCGCGATAGCATCGCCTCGGCTTCGTGGCCTCGCTCGGAGCGCTCGATGAAGCCGCCGCCATAGACGCGGGCGGCGGTGCTGTCGTCGCCGTAGAGCACGCAGGCCTGGCCTGGCGCGACGCCGGATTCGCCCTGGCTGAGTTCGACCCAGGCCGACGACCCGTCGCGGTGCAGCACAGCGGGCATCGGGGAACGCGTCGAGCGGACCTTGGCGTAAAGTTCGACGCCTTCTGCCGGGATGTGGCAAAGCGGTGCGTCGCCCAGCCAGTTCACGTCGCGCAGGAAAACCTTGCGGGTCTCGAGTGCCTCGCGTGGCCCCACGATGACGCGCGCGCGGGCGGCGTCTGTGTGCACGACGTAGAGGGGCTCGCCCGAGGCGATGCCGATGCCGCGACGCTGGCCGATGGTGTAGTGCAAAATGCCGTCATGGCGGCCGAGCACGCGCCCGTCGATGTGGACGATCTCGCCGGGATTGGCGGCCGAGGGCCGCAGCCGCGCGATGATGTCGGAATACTTACCCTGCGGCACGAAACAGATGTCCTGGCTGTCGGCCTTGGCGGCGACGGTCAGACCCATCTCCTCGGCAGCCGCGCGCACCCGCGGCTTGGGCAAGTCGCCAAGCGGGAAGCGCAGATAGTCTATCTGCGCTTGCGTGGTGGCGAACAGGAAATAGCTCTGGTCGCGGTCGGCGTCGACCGGCCGGTAGAGCGCGCGATGGGCGCCGCCCGGCCCGGCGCCGGCCCGGCTGCGGACATAATGCCCGGTTGCCAGCGCGTCCGCGCCGAGTTCCCGGGCAGTCGCCAAAAGGTCTGCGAACTTGACGGTCTGGTTGCAGGCGACGCAGGGGATGGGCGTCTCGCCCGCCACGTAGCTGGCGGCGAAGGGGTCGATGACCGCCTCGCGGAAGCGCTGCTCGTAGTTGAGAACATAGTGCGGGATGCCGAGCGTCTCGGCCACGCGCCGCGCGTCGTCGATGTCCTGTCCCGCGCAGCACGAACCTGCCCGATGCACCGCAGCGCCATGGTCGTAGAGCTGCAGCGTCATGCCGATGACGTCGTAGCCCTCGCGCTTCAACAGCCCGGCCACGACCGAGGAATCCACACCGCCCGACATCGCCACGACGATGCGGGTATCTTCAGGCCTTCCAGGAAGGTCGAGACTGTTCATGGTTGCGATCCGTTGCGCGTTCTGACGCAGGTGCGCCGAATATAGGTCAAAGCCCGCACGACGCCAATCTTTTGGCTTCGGGGCCTATCCGGGGCGCCGGAAAGGCCGCCTCAAATCTTAATGAAATCCCTAACGCGGGATTCAGGAACGTTACTTACGCATTAGGAAACGCTTAGGCAATTTTTAAAGCTGTGGCGCTAATGTGACTGTCATTGCGTACGTAGCGTTGTGGTTGTGTAGAGAGTACGATGACCGATCTGATTAGACCGCGAATCAAGTATGTGATAGGGCCGGACGGCAGTCCGCTTACCATCGCAGATCTTCCGCCAACGAACACCAGGCGTTGGGTCATCAGGCGCAAGGCGGAGGTCGTCGCAGCCGTGCGCGGCGGGCTGCTCAGCCTCGAAGAGGCATGCCAGCGCTACAAACTCACCACCGAGGAATTCCTGGCCTGGCAAGCGTCGATCGACGAGTACGGGCTCGCCGGATTGCGCACCACCCGCATCCAGCAGTACAGGCATTAGACCCCTTCCGACCCCCGCTCCTTCAGCAGCGCCGAAGCCGTGTCCGTCAAGACGGTCGAAGCGGCGAAGAACCATAGACCGGGCTGGGTGGTCGCAGCCGCGAGCCCGCTCGTCTTTGCCGCGAAGATCACCAGCGCCACCAACATCACGTCAAGCATCGACCAGTTGGAAAGCGACCGCAACCATGCCGGGATTCGCCCTGCGGCTTCGGTGCCGGCGTAGGCCGCGACATTGAGCAAGCCGAGCTTGATCACCGGGAAGATCACCGAAAACGACGCGACAATCGTTGCCAGAAGGACTTCGCCTTCGCTCCAGAGACCGGAGATGATCGCCAGCAGCGACGGCTCGTCGGTCAGGAAATAGAGCCGCTCAACTTGCATCAAAGGCAGCACAAGCCCGAGCCCAAGCGACAGGCCGGATGCGAACAGGATCAGCGGAAGGGCAATGCGCATGGCCAAGCCATAGCGCAGGCAGGCCGGCGGAAGGAAGTCGAACGGCGCGAATATTGCGGCGAAAATCAGCCGATCATCGCGCTGCGCAGGGTGGTCTCGCTCTCGCGATTTCTGGCGTCGCGCGTTTCCAGCGCCTCCGCCTTGGAAAGCTCCGCTTCAGCTTCGGCGAGTATGGATTCGGCTGCGGCCCTCTGCTGCAGGAGGTCGCCCTGGGAGTTCTTGAGATTATCGCGGCGCAGGCGCGCGGCTTTTGCAAAGGTCGGATATGCGAAATGACTGATGTCGGTGATGCCGGCCTTTTTCTCTTCGGCGGCGATCTGCAGGTCCAGTTCGTTGGCCATGCGGTCGAATTCGGCGATCATCATGTCGAGTTGAAGCAACTGCCGACGTTTCTCGTTCACCTGAAATTGCTTCAGCCGAACGTGGTTATCACGTGTCTTCATAGCTCGGAACTCCCGCAAACGCGTACGCCTTGCAACACACACTTCCCGCGTACCCGAAGGCCCGGCACCGGCAAGATGGGAAACAGATCCCTAAGATTCTTTGCCGACGGTAACCATTCGTTTACGCGCATTGTTAATCATACGCGTCAGGACTTAAGGCAGGGTAAATCCAAACACGCAACTGCTTCGAATCCTGCGCACTCGCAAAACTGGCTTAGCGTTTCCTGTTAAAGCAAAACGTTAAGGAATTCGAAATGCGATTTTGCAGGAGATTCAAGCCAATGTATGCAAAAGTTGCATAAAAGGTTTTCGCTTGCCAAGGGGAATTAGGTTTTGTTAACCATTCGATGGCAGCTTCTGATTCAAGCATGAACTGCTCCGAAACCGGGTGCCACCTCGAGACGGTCCGGCAGCAGAAAAGGGGAATAGAATGCGCGTTCTGCTGATAGAAGACGACAGTGCAACGGCACAGAGCATCGAACTGATGCTGAAGTCGGAAAGCTTCAACGTCTATACGACCGACCTCGGCGAGGAAGGCGTGGATCTCGGCAAGCTGTACGACTACGACATTATCCTTCTCGACCTCAATCTGCCCGACATGTCCGGCTACGAGGTCCTGCGGACGCTTCGCCTCTCCAAAGTGAAAACGCCGATCCTGATCCTGTCCGGCATGGCCGGAATAGAGGACAAGGTTCGCGGCCTCGGCTTCGGCGCCGACGACTACATGACCAAGCCGTTCCACAAGGACGAACTGGTGGCGCGCATCCACGCCATCGTGCGGCGGTCAAAGGGTCATGCGCAGTCGGTCATCACGACTGGCGACCTGGTGGTCAATCTCGACGCAAAAACAGTCGAGGTTGGTGGCCAGCGGGTCCACCTTACCGGCAAGGAATACCAGATGCTGGAGCTGCTCTCGCTCCGCAAGGGTACCACCCTCACCAAGGAAATGTTCCTCAACCACCTTTATGGCGGCATGGACGAGCCTGAACTGAAGATCATCGACGTTTTCATCTGCAAGTTGCGCAAGAAGCTCGATGCCGCGTCGGGCGGGCAGAACTACATCGAGACTGTATGGGGCCGCGGCTATGTGCTGCGCGAGCCGGAAGACCTGCGCGCAAGCGCCTGATCGTACCAGCAGCGACGTTGCAGGACCCGGCGAACGCCGGGTTCTTTCGTTTCAAGGCATTGCAAAAAATTGTATTTTAGTTCAGGCGGCGTTCTGCAGGACGCGGAAGCGGTCGAGCAGCTGCGGACGGTTGAACGGCTTCAACAGGTAGCCTTGGGCACCGGCCCGCTTGGCCCGCATGATCGCCGACAGGTCGACCTCCGTGAGGCAGATAGCAATCTGCGGCCTGACAGAGCTTTCGATACCGCGCACACGGCGGATGAACTCAACCGAGGTCATGTCGGGGAGGGCGCCATCGAAGACGATGATGTCGGGCATCTCGCTGGAGCAGAGCGCGATCGCATCGAACCCTGTCGCCGCCTCGACGATCTGCAAGTCGGGGCCGCCAAGGATGCGCTTTGCAACCTTGCGGATGACGGCGGAATCATCGACGAACAGGCAGCGCTTCATTTCCCCGGTCCTTGCATGGTATCGCCGGCAACGCGCATTGGGGCGAGATGCAGGAACCTTAGCAGAGCTGAGTAAACAAGCAGAGAACTGGTTAGGTAAAATTTTTGGAAATCGCCCGCTTTACACGGCGGCGAGGGTCAATTCTTCTGCCGTCGCGTGGATCGAGATGGTCATGTTGGCTTCGCGCGCGAGCAATAGTGTGTAGTAGGGTTGCACCGCGTGCGCGTCGATAGGCTCTTCGGGCTTGCGGCCGGAATGCAGTTCGAGGAATTTCGGCGGCACACGCAGCATCGGCCCGCTCGATGTCAGCGAAAATTTAGGCTGCGTGTTCACGTCCTCCAGGTTGACCGTGATCTTTCCGCCGCGCGGTATCGATGCGAGCGCCACCAGAACGAGGTTGAGGAGCAGCTTTACCTGGTTCTTCGGCAGCAGCGCGCGCGTGCCGTTCCAGACAAGCTCGGGTTTCTCGTTCTTGAGGAAGGCCGCAGTGACCGCTTCCGCGTCGCCGGTGTCGATCTGCATTCCGGCAGAGCCGGCTGCGCCAAACGCGATGCGAGCGAATTGCAGCCGCGCCGACGCGTTCCTGGCGCTCTGGCGAATGAGATTCATGGCGTCCTCGTCGGCGCCGCCCTCGTCGAGAAGTTCAAGTCCGTTGTTGATCGCTCCGACCGGCGAGATGATGTCGTGGCACACCCGGCTGCACAGGAGCGCCGCCAAATCGGGCGCGGACAACGTGAAAAGATCAGACATTATGCTTTGTCCCCTTGCAGAATAGCCCTTGCTGCCTCCCGATGCGAATCACCGATCGTCCCCCGCCGCAATTGGTATACAGCCAGATCGCAGGCGGCAAGAATCGCCGCGCTTTTGTGGGCAAAGACCCGCGCAGTCGCCTTCGATCCGCCATCTTCGGCGTGCTTAACAGTTGGAAAAGGAATGGGGCATAGTTTGTCTTCAATTCCGGAAAAGAGCGGTCGCAAAAGAGCCGCACAGGGTCAGGCGTCGGCGACAGAGCTCCCGGACGGAGATTGGAAGCATGTTTTCCCGACTTTTCTACCGGATTTCGTTCCGGACTATCGCGTCGCTATTTGCCGTTGCTTTCATCATGGCCATGTCGGCAGCACCGTCGCGGGCACAGGAATACACGGCCGACGAAATCGTCGAATCGGGACACCGCTTCTTCGGCGCCACCTCCGGCGGCCTGGCGAGCGTCGTCGAGCACATCTTCGCCTCGTACGGTCTGCCGAACGGCTATGTTCTCGGTGAAGAGGGTTCCGGCGCCATCGTCGGCGGCCTGACCTATGGCGAAGGCACCCTCTACACGAAGAACGCCGGCGACCATAAGGTGTTCTGGCAGGGTCCGTCGCTCGGCTGGGATTTCGGCGGCCAAGGCTCACGCACGATGATGCTGGTCTACAATCTCGACGACGTGCCCCACCTTTATAACCGGTTCGCGGGCGTCGCCGGTTCGGCATATGTCGTGGCCGGCCTCGGCTTCAACGTCATGAAGAACGGCAACATTATGCTGGTCCCCGTCCGCACCGGAGTCGGTGCCCGCCTCGGGGTCAATGTAGGTTATCTCAAGCTCACGGATCGTCCGACCTGGAACCCCTTCTGATCAGGGCAACTCGTCATACTGACTTGTCGCGGCGGCCTGGAGCCGCCGCTCGCTTTTTGGGCGCCGCCGGTGCGGTCGGCCGCAACGCTTGCATTTAATTGCTGAACTTTTCGAGTCCGCTCTGGTTTCGCGTCCTGCGGCATGGCAAAAGCGGTCCTGCGCGGACCTGTCCGCCCGCACGGAACCAACATGCAGTCCAGCCTGATCTTCGTTCTCGGCTTTCTGTCGGCCGGTTTCATCGCTCTCATCGTCGCGCCGATGGTATGGCGCCGAGCCGTCGCGCTGACGCGCAAGCGAATAGAAGCATCAGTGCCGCTGACCCAGTCGGAAATTCAGGCCGACAAGGATCGCATGCGGGCGGAGTTCGCGATGGCGACGCGCCGGCTGGAGATCAACTTCAAGAATTTTCGCGAAAAGGCGGCCTCGCAGATCATCGAAATCAATCGCAACCGCGAGGAACTCAAGCAACTGATGGCGGAACGCAGCGAGCGGCACGAGGCGCTCACACGGCTCGAAGTGCAGTCGGGCGAGATCAGGGCTGAACTGCGCCGCCGCGAGGACGAACTTCAGGTACTCACCGAAAAACTCGACCAGGCCGACAGTCTGCTGGAGCAGCGTGCGACAGAAATTGAGAAGCTCGGCCGCATGTATGATGATGCGAGCTTCACCGCGTCCAACCGCCAGGTCGAGATCGCGGCGCGCGAAAGCGAGATCGAGAAGATCAACAACGACATGGCAATGCTGCGTTCGGAGCGCCGCGAGATCGACCGCCGCAATCAGGAAGTGACCTCCGAAAATCGCGGCGTAAGAGAGGCATTGAAGGCCGAGCAGGAGAGGGCGGTTGCGCTCGAAGCCCGGATCCAAAGACTGCTGACGACCGTCGCCGACCGGGACGAGAAGATCGACCGCGCCGAGCGGGAAGCTGTCCGCATGCGCGACACGGTCAAGGCAAGCTCGTCGTCCGAAGGCGAACTGCAGGCGCAGATCACCGCCCTCCAGGCGGAGAAGGCAAAGCTCGAGGCCGAAAGGGCCGAGCTCGCCGAACAGGTCGCGAGCTTCGTGACCGGCGCCAAGACGAGGGACATGGAAAAGCTGCTCGGCAAGGTTTCGTCCGATCGCGACCTGCTGGAGGAGCGGTTGAAGGCGCTGACCCGCGAGAACCGCAAGCTCAAGGTGGATGTCGCGGTTCACGAACGCACTAAGTCCGAGGAGTGGAGCGGCGAGCGCCGGCAAAGCGCGATGCTGCGCGAGCAGATGAACGAGCTCGCCGCCGAGGTCGTTCGCCTCACCGCTACGCTTGAAGGTCCCAATTCGGCGATCGACAGAGCTCTTGGTCCGCCAAGTGACGCCGACAACGATGCCGGCAAGAAGATCTCCAGTCTCGCCGACAGGGTGCGCGCGCTGCAGGCGGCCGCTTCCGGCTAGCGACCTTTCGTCGTCGCAAAATGATGCAGCGCAATTGCTGATGCGGCGGCGACGTTAAGGCTGTCGAAGGCCGGCGCCATGCCGATGCGGACTGTCCGCAGCCGCGCCATGAGCGTTTGCGGCAATCCATCGCCTTCGGTTCCGAGATATACGGCAACGCGATCCGGCCGCGCCGTGTCGCGGATATCGCCTGCTCCGCCAGGCGATAGGGCAAACTGGCCAAAACCTTCGCCATCGAGCAGCGCGGCTATCGTGGAAGCGTCAGGCGCGATGGCGAACGGAACCTTCAGCACAGCCCCGACCGAGACGCGGATCGCCTTTCGATAGAGCGGATCGCAGCAGGCCGTGTCGAGCAGCACTGCATCCGCTCCGAATGCCGCGGCGTTGCGGAATATCGCGCCGACATTGTCATGGTTCGACAAGCCAACCAGCACGACGACGAGCGCGCGCCGGGGCAGGGAGGCGATGATCGCTTGCGGGTCTTCCGCACTCCGCTTGCGGCCGATGGCAAGGATGCCGCGATGGATGTGGAAGCCGGCAATCGCGTCCATCACGGATTGGGGGGCCACATAGATGGGCATCGTCGCTGGGGCGAGGCGCAGCGTGTCGGCGAGGCCAGGCAGCCGGTTCTCCAGCACCAGAATGGAGTCCGGCTCAAAGCGAGCCGCCTCGAAAAGTACGTTGAGAACCACCTTGCCCTCGGCGACGAAGCGGCCCTGGCGTCCGGCAAGGTCGCGCTCACGGACGGAAAGATAGAAGGCCACCCGGGGATCGGCTGGATCGTCGATGCGGACGGGTTCCATTGCTCAACTCCGGCCAGGTGTCCAGCGCGCCAGCAGAAGCGAATTCGCAACCACCGAGACGGAGGATAACGCCATGGCCGCTCCGGCCAGCATCGGCGACAGCAGACCGGTTGCGGCGAGCGGAATGCCGATGAGGTTGTAGACGAACGCCCAACCAAGGTTCTGCCTGATGGTGCGGCGGGTTCTTGCGGCGATGTCGAGTGCTGCCGGCACCAGCCGCAGGTCAGGCCGCATCAGTGTGACGGCCGCTGCCTCGCGCGCGACGTCGGCGCCAGAGGACAGGGCGATGCCAAGTCGCGCCGCAGCCAGCGCCGGACCGTCATTGACGCCGTCACCGACGAAGGCTGTCCCACCCCCGCGTTGGCCGGCCAAGGAGTTCAGGACGGCAACCTTCTCTTCCGGTTGCAGGCGCGCGCGAATATCGTCGATGCCGACCGCGAAGCCTATGGCGCTCGCCGCCGCCTCATTGTCGCCGGTCAGCATGGCGGTGCGAATGCCCCGGCGGTGCAAAGCGGCGATCGCGTCCTTCGCTTCCGGGCGCGGTTCGTCGACTAAGCTCACTCCTCCGGCGAGCTTGCGGTCGATCAGAACGAAAGCCAGCGTTCCACCTTCTCCAAGTCTCGCCGACAAGGCCGCGATCTCCGGCGGGCTCGTGCCAAGGCCGGCCGCAAGCCGCTCGTTTCCAACCGCCACTGCCTTGCCGTCCACGGTTCCCGTCAGTCCCTGGCCGTAGGCGGCACGCACGCCCTTGCCCACCGTGACGGCAATACCCTGGGAACGGGCATGCGCAACCAGCGCCTTGCCAAGCGGATGCTCGCTCGTGGCTTCGATCGCAGCCGCAATGCCAAGCATCGACCTGGCGTCGCCATCGAGCGCGACGGCCCTGGCCACTGTAGGCCGGCCGAGCGTCAGGGTTCCTGTCTTGTCGAATGCGACGACTTCGATGCCGCCCGCACGCTCGAGTGTCTCGATATCCCGGATCAAAATGCCCGCACGTGCCGCCGAGCCGGTCCCCGCGACCAGCGCGGTCGGCGTTGCAAGGCCAAGCGCACAGGGACAAGCGATAACCAGCACGGCGATCGTCGCGGCAAGCCCGCCCGCCGGATCGCCGAGCCCCAGCCACCAGGCCAGAAAAGTGGCAACAGCAATTGCAAGGATGGCAGGAACGAAGATCGCCGAAATACTGTCGACAAGGCGCTGGATGGGCGCGTTGCCCGTCTGCGCTTCCTCGACCAGGCGCGCCATGCGGCCAAGCCTGGTGTCTTCGCCGACGCGGGTGACCGTGACTTCGAGCGGCGCCTCGCCATTGACGGTTCCGGTCAGGACGGCGTCACCCTCGCCGCGCTCCACAGGCAGGCTCTCGCCGGTCACGAGTGCCTCGTCCACCGACGACCTTCCGCTGCGCACCACGCCGTCGCTCGGGAAGCGAGTTCCCGGTCTGACGAGAACCACGTCCCCGGAGACAAGCGCGGAAGCCGGCACCGTGCGCGGTCCTTCGGCAGTCACCACCTCCGCCTGTGCGGGCTGCAGCCTGCCAAGGGCGGCAAGGGCGGCGCCTGCGCCGCGCCTGGCGCGGGCCTCCAGATATTTGCCGAGCATGACCAGGGTCAGCACGACCGCAGCCGCCTCGAAATAGAGATGGGCGTGCGAATTGCCGCGCGCCACCTCCACAAGCGAGGCGAAGAAGGCGACCGAGGTGCCCAGCGAAACCAGCACAGCCATATTGGCGCCGCCACCGCGCACCGCATTGAATGCTTCCCGGTAGAAGCGCGTGCCCGACAGCAACATCACGCCGGCGGCCAGCCCGGCCTCGGTCCAGGGACTTATCCAGCTGTGCCCGGCGCCGAGCATCATGGGCAAGGTGCCGATCACCAGCGCCAGGGACAGAATTGCCGAACCGGAGAAGCGAAGAAGCGTCTGCCGCTCGTCGGCGAGCCGCATCGCCTCGCGCTCGGCATCGGCAAGACGTCTGCGCGCCTCGCTGGAGCTCCTGAGGGTAGCGCCATACCCCGCCTTCTCGACGGCCTCGATCAACCTTTGCGGCGTCACTTCGCCGTCAAGCTCTATGGTGGCGCGCTCGACCGCCAGGTTCACCTCGGCGTCGGCAACCCCGTCGATGCGCGACAGCGCCTTGGCGATGCGCGCGCCGCAGGCCGCGCAGGTCATGCCGGAGATGTCGAGGACGACGTGGCTCATGGCGACGACGGGCCGGCGACACTGTCGATGCGCGCGTCGTATCCGGCATCCTCGACAGCAGAGATCAAGAGAGCGAGATTGACCGCGGCGGCGGCCTCGACCGTGGCACGTCCGGCCTCCAGGTCGACCGACACTGCCTCCACCAGCGGAACGGCTTGCAGCACGCGTCGCACCGAACTCACGCACCCCGTGCACGTCATTCCGGCGATGTTCAGATAAACAATCATTGGCGCTGTCCCGACGATCCGACTTTTACGCAGATAAGGGTTCCAGCGCATGGAAGGTCAAGGCAGGCGGTCGTCCGCCAGACGCGAACGCGTTTTTCAGTTCGCGCCGAAAATCCCGTCCAGCGTGCGCAACACCTGGCGGACGGCGTCGGAATTGCAGGAATAGTATATCGTCTGCCTGTCGCGTCTGGTTTCGACGAGATCAAGGCTCCTCAGCTTGGCGAGATGTTGCGACAGCGCGGACTGGCTGAGCGCAACCTTGTTCGCGATTGTTCCTACTGATAGCTCGTCGCCAAGCAGAAGCGCCAGAATAGCCAGACGCTTCTCATTGCTGATCAGAGTGAGGAATTCGGCAGCCGCGCCCGCATTCTCAAGAAGTTTCTTGGAAACCATCCTTCCCCCTGCGCCGATTCTTCGTCCGGACGCCTGGGGCACTTCCGAATGCACGCGCGATCCCTGCGCAAACGACATGTTCGCCTACACCCTTGATACAACCTAGCGTAACGACTCCGAATCTCAAGACACGTAACGCGCGGCGGGCCGGAAAGTTTCATCGCTGCATTGTATCCGCAGATCGGGCCTCCTTCGCCATATCGACCAGCGCAACGCGCATCTCCCGGACATCCTTCAGTTGCGACCTGAAAAAGACCCGGCATATGTCGTCGCCCGCGGCGAGGTCGAAGCCGTCGACATCCAGACCGGTCATGGTCCAGCCGCTGCCTTCCGCCTTTGCGAAATGGCTGGCATAGTTTGCGATGGCGTCGAGGTGGTCGCCGTTCATGTGGTCGAGCGCGCCCTGTTCGGCTGCGGCCAGTTCGTCGACCACGGGTCCGTCGACGATGAGGTCGTCGGTTGCCATCAGATAGGCCTTGCCGAACCCGCCGTTCAGGTTCGCCCGCTCGACTTCGAGCCTGAAGAAAGAGAAATCGCCAAGGCCGACGTAGAGTTTCGCCTTCGGGTTGTGGTTGATGTAGCGGCGTTCGGCGCGCGCGCGGGCCGCCGTCCCGGGCTCGAGTTTTGCCGCACGGCAGACGATGGTCATCCTGGGATGGGCCAGGGGATCGCCCTTGCCAGTCTCGCCGACCAGCAGGGCACAGCGCGGTTCGGCACGGATTGCTCCGGTGTGGGCGGACAATTGGGACACCAGGATCAGCGGCGTCCCGTCGGCATCGGTCGCTACGCCAACGCGGCTGGCAAGAGGGTGCCCGGTGCCGGACTCAATCACCGCAAGCGCTCCGACGCGGGCCGAGCGCAACAGGCTCTTTGCCAGCCTGATGCTGTCGGCGTCGGTCGCGCGGATCACGTCTGTGGTTTTGTTGCCCATGCTGCTCGCAATAAGCGGACTCGTTCTTTCCACTCATCGCTCCAATTCAACTTCCGTTCAAGAATTCCGTGCTGCCGTCCTGGCCATCTCCACCTGATCGGCGTGGCGGACCTCGCCGACGAAGCGGACAAGCGTGCCTGGCTCTATTTCAACCGCCAGAATTCTGTCGAGATCGACCGGGCGAGGCATTGAAACCTGCCCGCGCGGCACGCGCTTGAAGCCGAGCGGCCCGTAATAGGGCTCGTCGCCGACCAGAAGGACCGCCGCCGCATTCGCCTCGGTGGCGGCGTGGAGCGCCATGGCAACCAAACGCCGGCCGATGCCGAGATTCTTGAAAGCCGGCCGCACAGCCAGGGGACCAAGCAGCAGGCCGCGCCCTTCGCCGGCAGCGACGCGGGTCATGCGGACCGAGGCGACCACTGCTCCACCTATGACGGCCACGAAGGACAGTGCGCGCTCGTGCGGTCCGCCCTCGCGAATCCGGTAGGCGGCGCGGGCAAAGCGCCCAGGTCCGAACGCCTCCTCGTTGATGTGCGCGATTTCTGGATCATGGGCCGGATCTTCCGGCAGATAGGTCACGTCGGCGGTCATTGTCTCGTCCGGGCGATGAGGAAGGATTGCCGCGAAGGCGCGGCGGGCCATCTGCGCCTTTCAGGCGCGGGAACCCATTCGTCGTCGGCTGGTCCGGATTGCGAGCATGGCGCGCCCGCTAACATCATTTCGCCTGCCCGTCCATGCCATTTGTCTGTTTTGCCGCGAAAGCCCGCTTGCGCGTGCCGCATGCGATGCGTTTTGGCGACGCTGTGTCACGCCGAACGCTCCTGTGCACCCGGCCGTCGCAGCACTAGATAGTGCCCGACGGAAAAGGATCATGCGAATGGGACTTCTGGTCGACGGAAAATGGGTTGATCGCTGGTACGACACGAAGGAGTCCGGCGGCAAGTTCGTGCGTCAGGACGCGAAGTGGCGCGACTGGGTGACGGCCGACGGTGCGCCTGCCGAAGGCCGTGTTCGCGGCTTCAAGGCCGAGCCGGACCGCTACCATCTCTATGTATCGCTCGCCTGCCCGTGGGCGCACCGAACGCTGATCTTGCGCAAGCTCAAGAAGCTCGAAGACGTCATTTCGGTTTCCGTCGTCCATCACTACATGGGCAAGGATGGCTGGACCTTTCTTGCCGAGGAAGGTGCAACGGGCGATACGCTCTACGGTCTCGACTTCCTGCACCAGATTTATGCGAAGGCGGACCCCGGCTATACTGGCCGCGTGACCGTCCCAGTGCTTTGGGACAAGCAGGAAGAGACCATCGTTTCCAACGAATCCTCCGAGATCATCCGCATGTTGAACACGGCCTTCAACCAGTGGGGCGCCGCCGCCGTCGATTTCTACCCCGAGGAGTTGCGGCCGGAAATCGATCGCGTGAATGCGCTTGTCTATCCCTCGATCAACAACGGGGTCTACCGGGCCGGCTTCGCAACCACGCAGGAAGCCTACGCGGAGGCATTCGGCGATTTGTTCGCCGCGCTCGATACACTGGAAGAGCGGCTGTCCAGGCAACGCTATCTCGCGGGCAACCGCGTTACCGAGGCCGACTGGCGGCTGTTCACGACGCTGGTGCGCTTCGACCCGGTGTATGTCGGGCATTTCAAGTGCAACCTGCGGCGGATTGCGGACTACCCGAACCTGTCCAACTACATGCGCGAACTTTACCAGGTGGACGGCGTGTCCGAGACGGTCGACCTGCTCCACATCAAGGGGCACTATTACGGCAGCCACAAGACGATCAATCCGACCGGAATCGTGCCCGTCGGACCCGAGATCGATTATGCAGCGCCTCACGACCGGGCCCGTTTCGCCGAGGCGGCGTAGCAGTCGTGCCTACCAGTCCTGTGACAGGGCAGCGCCCGCGAACACTTCGGCGATGCGCCTGAGGGTGGCGGGCGTGGTCTCGGACGGCAGCCGGTCGAGGGGGAAAAAGCCGGCTTCGGCAATCTCCCGGTCGGCCAGCTTCGGCGACGGCTGCCGGAAATTCTCGATAAGATAGAAAGCGACATGGTCGCGGCGGCTCGCGTGGCGGTTGAAGTGGATGGACTTCAGCACCGGCGGCCCGGACAGTTCGATGTTGCCTTCCTCGGACAATTCGCGCTCCAGTGCCTGCAGCGCGGTCTCGCCAATCTCCACGCCTCCGCCCGGCAGCTGCCAGCCTGGCACGTACGTATGGCGGATCAGGAAGACCGAATTCCGCCCGGCGTCGTGGATAAGCCCGCGGACCCCGAAGGTCATCGGGCGTCTCAGCAGGAAATAGAGATGGAACAGCCGGCCGCGCATCCCGGGCCACCCAGTCTGGCGGAAGCGGTCGGGGCGCGTTCCGGTCAAGTCGGATTGCCCGGGTGGAAAGCGCGGGCTGCGTATCCTACAAAGGCACGATGTTCAGGCTCGCCCATGTCTCCGATGTCCATCTTGGTCCATTGCCCGATGTAACCTATCGGGACCTCGCGTCAAAGCGCATGGTGGGCTACGTCAACTGGCAGCGAAACCGCCGCCATATCCTGCATGATGGTGTGCTCGGGCATATCGTTGCCGACATCAAGGCTGCCGGCGTCGATCACCTGGCCGTGACGGGCGATCTGGTCAACCTTGCGCTCGACGCAGAGATCGAACTTGCCAGGCTGTGGCTTGAAGCCCTCGGCAGCCCTGCCGATGTTTCGGTGGTGCCTGGAAACCACGACGCCTATGTGCCGGGCGCATTCGACAAGATTTGCCGATCATGGGGCGCATGGATGGCCGGCGACGGCGCGTCCATACCTGCTGGAAGGCACTCCTTCCCCTATCTGCGGGTGCGCGGCAACGTCGCGCTGATCGGCGTATCGAGCGCACGCGCGACTGCACCATTCATGGCCAACGGGTTCTTCCGCGAGGACCAGTCGCATCGCCTGGGCGCGCTGCTCGACAAGACGGCCAGGCAAGGGCTTTTCCGGGTCGTGATGATCCACCATCCGCCGGTGCGCGGCGCGGTTCCCCAGCACAAGCGCCTGTTTGGCATAGGCAATTTCCAGAAGACGGTCGCCATGCACGGCGCCGACCTCGTCCTGCACGGCCATTCGCACGATCCGACGCTCTACTGGATCGGCGCTGGTCGGAACAGCAAGGTGCCAGTGGTCGGCGTCGCCGCCGGGGGGCAGGCGGTCGGCGGTTCGCACCCGGCCGCACAATGGAACCTGCTCGAAATTTCAGGCCATACCCACGCGTGGTCGGTGCGGCTGGTGCGCCGCGGCTTGTCGGGTCCGACAATTCCGGTGGGCGAATTGTCGACTACCCAATTGACCGGCCGGCCTGAGAGAACTGTCGAGAACCCCGCCGTCTGAGCGGCGCAATTCAATGCATCGAGCCGAAAGCGGAGAGCAGACGATCCCAGAGCGCCATGGTCGATGCTATGAGGCCGACCAGCGCGCCCGCCGCCACCAACCCCAGCCCCGACAGGAAAGCCGGCCAGCCGCCGCGCCGCACAATGGTGGTCTCCTCGTCGGCGACGCCGCGAGCGAGGCCCGGCAGGGCGGACTCGACCGGGCCTTCCATCAGCCGTTGGCGTTCGATGATCCGTTCTGCGACATAACGGGCAACCTGGTCGGCGACCGGCTTGATCGCGGTATCCTCCGCAAGCACCACGCGTCCGGCGCGCGTGTCCTTGAGGAAGCGATAGGTGCGGCGGTCGCGCGCCATTGCGACGTGGCTCACCGCGTCGATCCACAGGCGTGGCTGAAGCCCGGACGAGATGGTGAAGTCGAACAGATCGATATCCGGTGGCACCTCGCCGAACAGCGGCGCGAGCTCGGCCGCCATCAGCTCCAGCCGCGTGCGCGTCGCCTCACGCAGTTCGACTACGACGTCGTCGCGGTCGGCCACGGCGTTCTTCACCTCGCGCATGACCTCGGCAAGCCGCCGGACCCGCGCAGGCGAATTCTCTGTTTCAGCCTTGTCGCTCATTGCGTCCCAGCCGGTAAAACACGGTTAACAATCGGCTAATCTAGGCTTTTTTAGGCTGTACGCTCAAGCGGCGGGGTCTGGGCCGCTTGAGCTCCACGCAAAGTCTCGCGTCTATTTCGTGGCGAGGATGCGGTTCGCCGCCGAGGTTACCGCCTCGAGAGAGGCAGCCACGATGTTGGTGTTGATGCCGGCGCCGAACAGCACGCCGCCCGGATACTCCATTTCAAGATAGCAGATCGCCGCGGCGTTCGATCCGTGCTGGATCGAGTGCTCGGAATATTCGCGCACCGACATCTCAATTCCGAGATGGCGCGACAGCGCGTCAACGAAGCCGTCGATCGGCCCATTGCCGCTGCCCTTGATGACGACCTCGCCGCCGTTGTCGATGATCGTCGCCTCGACGATGCGGCGTCCCTTCGCCGCGCTTTCGGGATATGTCTGGTGGTCGACGAACTTCAGCCGTCCCGCAGGCTGGTCGACATAGACCTCGCGGAAGCGGTCATAGATGCGCTTCGACGAGAGCTCCTTGCCTTCCGCGTCGGTGATCGCCTGGATCTCCTTCGAGAACTCGATCTGCAGGTTGCGTGGCAGGTTGAGCCCGTAGTCGGCTTGCAGCACATAGGCGATGCCGCCCTTGCCCGACTGCGAGTTGATGCGGATGATCGCCTCGTAGGTGCGGCCGACATCCTGCGGGTCTATCGGCAGGTAAGGCACTTCCCATTGCGGCTTGTTGGCCGTCTTGATCGCTCTCATGCCCTTGTTAATGGCGTCCTGGTGGGAGCCGGAAAAGGCCGTATAGACAAGTTCGCCGACATAGGGGTGGCGCTCGGGAATCCTGAGCTGGTTCGAATATTCGTAGACGTCCTTCATGCGCGGAATGTCGGTGCAGTCGAGCATCGGATCGACGCCCTGCGTGTACATGTTGAGCGCCAACGTCACGATGTCGACATTTCCGGTGCGCTCGCCATTGCCGAACAGCGTGCCTTCGACGCGGTCCGCCCCCGCCATCAAGCCAAGCTCGGTAGCGGCAACGCCGGTTCCGCGGTCGTTGTGCGGATGCAGCGAAACGATAATGTTCTCGCGGTTGTCGAGTTGCCTGCACATCCATTCGATCTGGTCGGCATGGATGTTGGGCGTCGACATTTCCACGGTCGCCGGCAGGTTGAGGATCAGCCTGTTCTCGGGCGTCGGCCGAACGATCTCGGTGACCGCGTTGCAGATCTCCAGCGCCACCTCGAGTTCGGTGCCGGTGAAGCTTTCGGGCGAATATTCGAGACGATAGCCGCCGCCTGCCTTGGCCGCCATGTCGGTGATCATCTTGGCGGCGTCGGTGGCGATCTGCTTGATGCCGGCGACGTCATTGGCGAAGACCACGCGGCGCTGCAATTCGCTGGTTGAATTGTAGAAATGCACGATCGGGTTGGTGGCGCCCTGGAGGGACTCGAAGGTGCGGCTGATCAATTCTGGTCGGCACTGAACCAGCACCTGCAGCGACACATCGGCTGGCACGCCGGCTTCCTCGATCGCCCAGCGTGCGAAGTCGAAATCAGTCTGCGAGGCCGACGGGAAGCCTATCTCGATCTCCTTGAAACCCATGTCGAGCAGCAGGCGGAACATGCGCGCCTTGCGCTCGTGGCCCATCGGATCGATCAGCGCCTGGTTTCCGTCGCGCAGATCGACCGAGCACCAGATCGGCGCCTTCTCGATGCGTTTCGACGGCCATGTGCGGTCGGACAGGCCGACAAACGGGTAGGGTTGATATTTGCGGGCAGCGTCTGGCATGCCCTTCGCGGTGGCTTGTGATGTGGTTGCGTCCATCTTGGTCTGCTCCCGGCGGCTGCGTACATGCGCAGGCGACGCCTGTCGATTGTTCATGCTGATGTGGTGACTGGCAAGGAGCTTGCAGCGCGGGGCGGCTCGATCGACCGCCGGGCGCTCCTTCAGCTGACCCGGCGATCGCCCATAAGGCCGAGGAGCAGCAGAGCCGAGGAAAGCGCGCGCAAGGTCTCAGCCGCGAAAGCGGACTGTTTGGACTTGGCGGTGGCCGGGCGCGTGAACATGCGCGGTCTCTTACAGGAGCGCCGGGCCAGTTGCAAGATCGTCAGTCGAGCGAGGCCGCCAGCGGATCGACGCCGGCGCGGCGGCGCACTTCCCCAAACGCAGTCTGCAGGCGCGGATTGATGCGGATCGCATCACGGCCGGCCGCGATGAGGTCATCGACGTCGTCCTTGCCCAGTTTCAGCCGGGTCGGGATGTTGTTAAGCCTGTCGCGTGTCGCGCGCGGGAAATCGTCGAACGACAGGTCTTCCACGACCAGGTCGATGTCGCTGCAATTCCAGCCGGCCACCGTTCCCCGGTAGCGGCGCACCGTCTCCGCGGGCAGGCCGCAGCGCCAGGCGATCAACTGGCCGCGCCAGATCTCGACCGAAAGCGTCAGCGCGTCGAACTCGTCGCGCACCGACGAGCGGATGCCGGCATTCGAGATGGCGCTGACCATGTCCGGGAATTTGGGCCCGTTCAGCGTCTTGACCCAGTCGCCCTCGGTGCGAATGCTGGCGTCCGCCACGATGAAGACGAAGGTGCGCATCTTCACCGCTTCCTCGGCGGAGAGCGGTCCATGCGGCGTCTTGGACGACGCTCTCTCCATCGTAAAGCCGGTCACGCCGATGTTGTCGGTCAGGCCGCCGTCGAGCAGCTTGATGTAGTCGACGTCGCGGTCGTTCTGGTAGGTATCGAGCGCGCGGGCATAGGCCTTGAGGCGCACCGACGCGCCCGGATCCTTGAGGGCGCTCGTCAGCCATTCCGGCTGTTGGTAGTTGCAACTGGACGCGGTGGCGGTCGTGGACACGGCGATGGGCGCGAAGACGACCGGAAAGGCGGCCGACGCCGCGACCGCGTCGGCGATGCGGAGCTTGTCGAGGTCGCTGCAGAGTGCGGCGAACGTATCGTAGGTGAAGGTGAACGGCGTGCCGTTGTAGATATCGGATGCGTTGATCCAGACGATCGGTGCGTGCGGTCGCTGCAAAGCCGCGTATGTCTTGCCGTCGAAGACGCGGCGGTTCAGCCATTCGGCGAAGGTCGTGCGATCGTTGGCGCCGCCATTGTAGATGCGGACCCAATTGGCCGGCGAGAATTCCGACTTGTGCAGTTCCTTCTCGGCGTCCGCCAGCAAGAAGCGCTCGCGCAGGTCGCGATAGTCGCGTCCCTTGTAGCCGAAATAGGCTGCGGTGACCGCGCCGCCAGAGGCGCCCGAGATCACGCGGATATCGTCGATCAGGGTGCGCCGCTCGGGCTGCCGGTCGACCACGACCTCGTCCAGCCCC
>JAPLOZ010000071.1 GCA_026400435.1 Hyphomicrobiales bacterium
AGCCATTTGCCGATGCGCTCCAGCCTTGCCGCGCGTACGCGACGGAGTTCCTCGGGGTCGAGCACGACAGCATCGGCTCGGCGCTCAATGGCCGTCATGTACGCCTCCGCCGAGTGTAATGGCTTGGCCCAGCACGCCTGACGCCTCGCGGCAGAGTGCTGCGTAATCCGGCGAAGTCCGGAAAACGTCGTCCCGCGGATAGGGTGCGGCAACGTCAATCTCGCGAAAGACCCGGCCCGGCCGCGCCGCCATGACGACGATCCGGTTGGACAGGAAAACGCTCTCGAAAACGCTGTGCGTGACAAAGATGACCGTGAAACGCTCATCCTGCCACAGGTCGAGCAGGTCGTTGTTGAGCCTGAAGCGGGTGATCTCGTCTAGTGCGGCGAACGGCTCGTCCATCAGCAACAGGCGCGGCTTGGTGACCAGACCGCGCGCGATCGAGACACGCATCTTCATGCCGCCTGAAAGCTCGCGGGGCATAGCGTTCTCGAAACCTGTCAGGTGGACGCGCTCGATCATTTCGCGGATGACGGGCGTGGCCTTGTCACGTGAAATGCCGCGCAGGCGCAGCGGCAGCCAGACATTGTCGAACACGCTGGCCCACGGCAGCAGTGTCGGCTCCTGGAAAACGAAGCCAATGTCGGAGCGGCCGCGTGCGTTGCCGCGCCAGTCGAGCAGGCCGGTCGTTGGCGTCGACAGCCCGGCAATGATGCGCAGCGCCGTCGACTTGCCGCAGCCCGACGGACCGAGCAGGCTCAGGAAATCGCCCTCGCGAATCGTCAGGTCGACATTGCGCAGCGCCGCCACGCCGTTGGAGAACGTCTTTCCGACGTCGCTGAGGATGAGCAGGGGCTTTTCGCCGCCCCTGCCCTTCACTCCATCCGGCGATTCGCCTGTCTGGGCACGCACCTTGCGCTGCATGCGGCCAAGGCTACTTCTTCAGGTCGAGCCCGACGCCCTTGTTGACGAAATCAAGCGTGTAGGACTTCTTGATGTCGATGCCTGCCGGCAGCACCTTGGCCTTCACCATCTTGTCGTAGAAGCTTTGCACGCGCGCATCGGTCATCGCGCCGATGCCGAGTTTTTCGGCGTCCCCGGAATCGACGATGCCGAATTTCTTCATCTGGGAGATCGAGAAAGCGATCTGCTCGTCATTGATGTCGGGATTGTCCTTCTTGATCGCGGCGTTGGCGGCGGTGTTGTCGCCGTAGAGGTAGTTGTACCAGCCCTTCGCCGAGCCATCGACGAAGCACTGGACGACCTCCGGACGCTTGTCGATCGTGTCCTGCATGGTCTCGATCGTCGTCGAATAGGTGTCATAGCCATAATCGGCGAGCAGGAACTGGTTCGGCACGAACCCGCCTTCCTTCTCGACCGCGTAGGGCTCGGACGTCACGTAGCCCTGCTGGATCGACTTCTTGTTGGCGATGAACGGCGCCGGGTTGAAGGTGTAGGGCACGCGCTTCGAAACGTCGAAGCCATGCTCGGAAGCCATCCAGAGCAGGAAGCTCTGCGCGCCTTCATCGCCAATGATGTACTGGTCGGCCTTGGGCAGGTCCTCCCATGTGTCGAGCCCCTCGCCAGGGTGCGACATCACCACCTGCGGCTCCTTCTGGAACGATGCGGCGACGACCCGCAGCGGGATGTTCTGGGTGACGGCGTCGAACGCCTGCTGCATGTTGCCGCCCATGTAGAAGTCGATCTTGCCTGCCAGGAGCAGCGGCCTGCCGGAGACCTGCGGCCCGCCCTGCATGATGGTGACTTCCAGGCCGCAGGCCGCATAGGTGCCGTCTGCAACCGCCTGGTAGTAGCCGCCGTGTTCGGCCTGGGCGAGCCAGTTGGTGCCGAACATGACCGGAACCGCGAAGGCAGCGGTCGCCGAGGCCGTCGCAATGGCGACAGCGGCGGTGGAGATCGAAAGAAGCCTGTTCATGGACGTTTCCCTCAGTTTGTCGCGCGGCTGCGCGGGCGTCGAGACCTTGATGTTCCAAGCAAGAGGCGTGCCACCGGCCGACGCCATGTCTGGCCGCGACAAACGGCCAATTCCTGCCATGCGGAGGGCATGGTGCCTATTTTTAAGGCGCGAGTCCATGTAGTCCCAGAGCGATCCTGCCGCATGATGACAGCCGCGACAATCCAACGATTGCAGGGTATGAGACGCAGATGATCAAACCACTCGCACCCACGTCGATAAGGCCGACCTTTGCAAAGTACAGCCACGGCATCGAGGTTCCTGCCGGCCGGCGCATGGTCATGACGTCGGGACAACTCGGCGTCGGTCCAGACGACGTGATCCCGCAGTCGGCGCAAGCGCAGGCCGAGCTGTGTTTTTCGAACATCGCAGCGGTGCTGGCCGAGGCTGGCCTTGGCATCCAGAACATCGTCAAGATCAACGCCTACGTAACCGACCGGGCCTACATGAAGGACTACATGATGGTGCGCGACAGGCTTGTGGGCGACCCGCCGCCCGCCTCCACGCTGATGATCGTGACCGGCTTCACGCGCGCGGAGTTCAAGGTCGAGGTAGAGGTTACGGCGGTGGCGCCCGAGGGTGACGGCAAATGACAAAAGCCAAGCGACCCGTCTGGTGGGGGGATTTTCCGACGACCGCCTACACGGCTGTCGATCCGGAAACGACAATCGCCATATTGCCGGTTGCCGCGATCGAGCAGCACGGCCCGCATCTTTCTGTTTCCACCGACACCACGATCATGAACGGCATGCTGGAGACCGTCATCGCGCGCCTGCCCGACGATCTCGACATCCGCATCCTGCCGGTCCAGTCGGTCGGCAAGTCCAACGAGCATGTGCATGCGCCAGGCACGCTCACCCTGACGCCGATCGCCGCCATCCAGTCCTGGGCCGATCTCGGGGCGTCCGTGGCGCGCGCCGGCATCAGGAAGATCGTCTTCGTCAATTCGCATGGCGGCAACGAGGAGATCATGGGCATCGTGGCGC
>JAPLOZ010000048.1 GCA_026400435.1 Hyphomicrobiales bacterium
CCCGACGTCAGCCACGTCTTCAATTTCGACGTGCCCATCCACGCGGAGGACTATGTCCACCGAATCGGCCGGACGGGCCGCGCCGGGCGTTCGGGCAAGTCGTTCACCATCGTCACCCGCGCCGACACCAAATATCTCGACGCCATCGAGCGTCTCACCGGACAGAAGGTCGAATGGCACGACGGGGATCTTTCGACTGTCGTGGCAAGCACCGAGGATGACGAGGCGCCCCGGCGCGGCCGTGGCGCTCCGCGTCGGGCCGGCCGGAAGGACGAAGGCGACCAGAGAGGCGAGCGCAAGCGCGGCGGCCGCGACCGTCGCGCGGAACCCGCGGAAGCAAAATCCGAAGAGAAGCCGGCTGCTCGCGAGGAGGCGCCTGTCGCAGACATCGCCGACGAGCGCCGCGCCCGCAAGGAAGCCATCAAGTCCGACAACGTGGAGCGCGGGTCAGGGCGCGGAGCCGCGGGCGCCAGCGAACGCAAGCCGCGCGATGCGCAGCCGCCGCGCCGTGACGACAAGCGCCAAGGGCGCCGCGATCACGACGCCGACGACGGTACGATAGGCTTTGGCGACGACATGCCCGCGTTCATGCAGATCGCCGCCAAGGTCTGACGGAGGCCCGACCCGGGTCGATCATGTCTTGCGGATACGAAAACGGCCCCAAGCGGGGCCGTTTTGCTTTGGCGGGACATGCAGCCCGTTCAGGTCAGCGGAGACAGCTGAATCTCGACGCGCCGGTTCTGCGCCCTGCCCTCCGCCGTCGCGTTGGACGCGATGGGGCGCGCCTTGCCGAAGCCGGTAACCGCGAAACGGCGCGAGTCGACGCCCTGCGCACTGAGGTAGTTGGCGACCGACATGGCGCGGCGCTGCGAAAGGTCGAGATTGTGCTGCTCGCTTCCGGTGCTGTCGGTGAAGCCGTACACGTCGACGACGGTCTGGCGATACCGGATAAGCACCTTAGCAACCGAGTTCAGCACCGGGAAAAACCCTGATTTCACGGCATCCTGGTCGATATTGAAAGTGATGTCGGCGGGCATGTTGAGGATGATCTGGTCGCCGGTGCGCGTCACGCTGACGCCGGTGCCCTGAAGCTCCGCGCGCAGGTCAGCCTCGTTCCTGTCCATCGTCGCGCCGATCGCGCCACCGGCCAGGGCGCCGAGCCCGGCGCCGATCAGAACCGCATTGCGCTGGGCGTTCGACGAGCCGCCTACAGCCATGCCGGCAAGTGCGCCGAGGCCGGCGCCCAGCGCCGCGCCGCCGGCAGTATTCGACACCTTCCGCTCGCCCGTAAAGGGGTCGGTCGAGCAGGCGCCCAAAAGCGCCGCGGCCGCTAGAACGGCGATCAGTTTTTTGGTCATCGAATGTCCCTCCAAGATCGTTCGCGCGCATGGCGAATGGCAGTCCGGTCACCGCCTTGTAGCATGAAATGCGGCGAAAAGCCGACCAAGCGCGCGGGTCGCCATTCGAAGCGGCTCACGCAGCCGTACCCAAACGAGGAACCAAACGACAGTGGCATGCGCCGGCCGCGCGCGTCGGACCGGCTTCGTCGATGGTGGATTTATGCTGCAGTGCACAATGTCGCGGGCGAGAGCTGCGCGCGAGGCTACTCGATATCCGCCACCATCTGCCCCGCGCCGCCCTCGATCCGCTGCGACAGCGAAGCCTCCATGAACTCGTCGAGGTCGCCGTCGAGCACATCCGAAGGGCTTGTGCTTTCGACGCCCGTGCGCAGATCCTTCACCAGCTGATAGGGCTGCAACACATACGACCGGATCTGGTGGCCCCAGCCGATGTCGGACTTGGATGCCTCGGTGGCGTTGGCGGCCGCCTCGCGCTTCTTCAGCTCTTCCTCATAGAGACGCGAGCGCAACATCTCCCAAGCCTTGGCCTTGTTCTTGTGCTGCGAGCGCTCGGCCTGGCAGGCGACCGCAATGCCGGTGGCGAGATGGGTTATGCGCACCGCCGAATCGGTGGTGTTGACGTGCTGTCCGCCTGAGCCGGAGGATCGATAGGTGTCGATACGGACGTCGGACTCGCTGACCTCGATATCGATCGAATCATCGATGACAGGATAAACCCATACGCTGGCAAAGGAGGTGTGGCGGCGCGCGTTGCTGTCATAGGGCGAAATCCGCACCAGGCGGTGGACGCCCGACTCCGTCTTCAGCCAGCCATAGGCGTTGTGGCCCTTGATGAGGACGGTGGCGGACTTGATGCCGGCCTCTTCCCCGTCGTGGACTTCCAGAACCTCGACCTTGAAGCGTCTGCGCTCCGCCCAGCGGGTGTACATGCGCAGCAGCATCGACGCCCAGTCCTGGCTCTCCGTTCCGCCCGCGCCGGCATGGACTTCGAGGTAAGTGTCGTTGGCGTCGGCCTCGCCCGACAGCATCGTCTCGATCTGGCGTGCCTTGACCTCGCCTGCCATCGAGCGGATCGAGCCTTCCGCCTCTTCGATGACCGGCTGGTCGCCTTCTTCCTCGCCGAGCTCGATAAGGCCGATGTTGTCTTCCAGCGCCCGCGTCAGTTCGCGTACAGCCTTGACGCCATCGTCAAGGCCCTGGCGTTCGCGCATCATCTTCTGGGCTTCCTGCGCGTCGTTCCAGAGGGTCGGGTCCTCCGCGCGCATGTTGAGGTAATCAAGCCGCTTCAGCGCCTGATCCCAGTCAAAGATGCCTCCTCAGCAGGGTTATGCCCTGCTTGATTTCGTCGACGAGCTTTTCTGTTTCCGCGCGCATGGCTGGAGGGACTTCCTGTCGGATGGAGCTGTTGAATCGGCGCGGACCATAGGGACGAGGTCCAGAGCTGTAAAGCACCGAAAGAGAAATGGGCGAACCGCCGGTCCGCCCATCCCTGCTGCCTGAGAACGCAGCCCCGTCAGCCGGAAACGGCTATGCCATTTGCCCAGTCCGACGACCGAAATCAGGGATCTAGTAAAGTCCGCCGCCACCGCCGGATTCGATGGCGCGGCTCGCTGCTGGCGAAATGGCGTCGCCCATTTCGCCGCCGGCATCCATGCCGATGACCCAGTAGCTGTCGGCCGGGCCGGTGCCTGGCTTGAAGG
>JAPLOZ010000032.1 GCA_026400435.1 Hyphomicrobiales bacterium
GCGAGGGACCGGGCGGCGATCCCTGGCTGACCGAACTGTTTTCCTTCCGGATGATGTCTGGCGGCGTGTTTTCCATGACGCTCGGCATGCTGATGGTAGTGATCGCGCTGTTGCTGTTCTTCGTCGAGATCGTGAAATCGACGCGCACGTCAAATGCGTCGTTGGTCGACCACCTCCTGTCGACCTTCGTCTTCGTGGCGTTCCTCGTCGAATTCCTGCTTGTGCGCGGGGCTGCTCACCCGGTTTTCTTCGTTCTGATGGTGATCGCGCTCATCGACGTGCTGGCCGGGTTCTCGGTGTCGCTGCGCTCGGCAGGACGCGACATCAGCATCAACTGAACGACGCGTCAGCCTTCGGCCTTGAAACCGGCCGCCTCTATGCCGGCTATGGCCGCAGCCTCGTCATTGTCCGAAGTATCGCCGGAAATTCCGACAGCGCCAAGCAGCGCACCCGATGCCGCGCGGATCAGCACACCGCCCGGGACCGGAACGATCCGGCCACCGGAAACGTCGCCTACGCCCGACATCAGATGCGGCCGGTCCTTGGCGAAGGTTTCGAGCCGACGCGACCCCATGCCGAGTGCGAGCGCTCCGTAGGCCTTGCCCGAAGCCATTTGCGGGCGAAGGAAGGAAGCGCCGTCCTGACGCTGGAGCGCCACCAGATGCCCCCCGGCGTCCAGCACCGCGACCCCGAGCGGTTTCAGCTTCAGTTCGGCGGCCTTTGAAAAGGCGGTCGCGATGATTGTGTTCGCCTTGGCAAGCGTCAGATCAGTCATCATTGTCTCCGGTGTCTGTGCAGTATGTCGGGCAGCCTTCGGACCGGACGACCGCTTCACCCCATTGAATCGATCTTGCGCTGCATCGCTGCGATCTGCTGCTTCAACTCCGAAAGCTCGGCCGACTTTTCCGTCGCCGCGCCGGCCGGCTCCGCGGTCGCGGCCTGGCCGCCGGCAGGAAACGGCGTGAACATGCGCATCGCGTTCTGGAACATTTCGATGTTGCGCCGCGTCTGTTCCTCGATCGCCTTTATCGGCGCTGCGATCTTCATCATCTCCGCAGGTCCCTTGCCCATGGCGGACTTCATCTGCTCACGAAATCTTTCCTGCTCTTTGGCGAAGGCGATCATCGACTGCTCGAGGAAACTCGGCACGACCATCTGCATCTGGTCGCCGTAGAAGGAAATCAGTTGGCGCAGGAATGGGATCGGCAGCATGTTCTGCCCGTCCTTGTTCTCCAGTTCGAAGATGATCTGGGTGAGCACGGGATGGGTGATGTCATCCCCAGTCTTGGCGTCCTGTACCGTGAACTCCTCGCCCTTCTTCACCATGCCGGCGAGGTCCTCGAGCGTCACATACGTGCTGGTGCCGGTATTGTAGAGACGTCGGTTGGCATATTTCTTGATTACGACCGGTTCGTTCTTGGCGGGCATCGATATCATCCTCCCAGAAGACCGGCAGCCCCTCAGCCCCGGCACGATTGCGCCTGGGCGAAAGGATATGCCCAAAAGCCCCGCAATTCCAAGCGCTTTGTGCAGTGCGGGATGATAGCCATGCTGCGGTGCCGGAAAATCATGCTGCGCAGCATGAACAGCCGATGGTGCATCGCAGCGCCGCACGGCCCAATTCCGGTTTGACTCCGACAGTGGAAACGCGGAAGAAAAGTCACTAAATCCGGCTCAGCCAGCCAAATGCTTCGGAGAATTCGAATGTCCGCATCCATCGTCGTCGCCAGCGCCGCCCGCACGCCGGTCGGTTCTTTCAACGGAGCTTTCGCAAATCTGCCTGCCCACGAACTCGGCGCGATCGCCGTCAAGGAGGTGCTTGTCAGGGCCGGTATCGACGCCAAGGAAGTCGACGAGGTGATCCTCGGCCAGATCCTGACCGCCGCGCAGGGCCAGAACCCGGCGCGCCAGGCAGCCATGGCCGCCGGCATTCCGCAGGAAACCACGGCGTGGGGACTGAACCAGTTGTGTGGCTCGGGCCTGCGCGCCATCGCGGTCGGCATGCAGCAGATCGTTTCCGGCGACGCCAGGATCATCGTGGCGGGCGGACAGGAATCGATGTCCATGGCGCCGCATGCCCAGTATCTCCGCAGCGGCGTGAAGATGGGCGACCTGAAGCTCATCGATACCATGATCAAGGACGGGCTGACCGACGCCTTCCACGGCTACCACATGGGCATCACCGCCGAGAACGTAGCTCGCCAGTGGCAGCTTACCCGCGACGAACAGGACAGGTTCGCGGTCGCCTCGCAGAATAAAGCCGAAGCCGCGCAGAAGGCTGGCAAGTTCAAGGACGAGATCGTCCCGGTGACGATCAAGGGTCGCAAGGGCGACACCGTGGTGGACCAGGACGAATACATCCGCGCCGGCACAACGCTCGAAACGGTCTCGAAGCTCAAGCCGGCCTTCGACAAGGACGGCACCGTGACCGCCGCCAACGCGTCCGGCATCAATGACGGCGCGGCAGCGGTTGTTCTGATGAGCGAACAGGAAGCAGCAAGGCGCGGGCTTACGCCGCTGGTGCGCATCGTGTCGTGGGCGACGGCGGGCGTCGACCCGGCGATCATGGGTACCGGTCCGATCCCCTCGTCGCGCAAGGCGCTCGAAAAGGCCGGCTGGTCGGTCGGCGATCTCGATCTCGTCGAGGCCAACGAAGCTTTCGCCGCGCAGGCCTGCGCTGTCAACAAGGACATGGGCTGGGACCCGGAGATCGTCAACGTCAACGGCGGGGCGATCGCGATTGGCCATCCGGTCGGCGCATCGGGCGCCCGCGTGTTCAACACGCTGGTTCACGAGATGAAGCGCCGCGGCGCCAAAAAGGGCCTTGCCACGCTCTGCATCGGCGGCGGCATGGGCGTGGCCATGTGCGTCGAGGCGATGTGAATGGTGAGTAGTCAATAGTGAATGGTGGCCGGTCGCGCATTCGCCGCTTCCCATTCGCCATTTTTCCATTCACCATTGACTCGACCCAACGGAGGAACATCTCATGGCACGTGTGGCACTCGTCACCGGTGGTTCGCGCGGCATAGGCGCTGCGATTTCGGTCGCACTCAAGAATGCCGGCTACACCGTCGCCGCCAACTACGCCGGCAATGACGAGGCCGCCAGCAAGTTCACCGCCGAAACCGGCATCAGGACGTACAAATGGTCGGTCGCCGACTACGACGCCTGCGCGGCTGGCATCAAGCAGGTCGAGGCCGATCTCGGTCCGGTCGACATCCTCGTCAACAACGCCGGCATCACGCGCGACGCGATGTTCCACCGCATGACGCCGCAGCAGTGGAAAGAGGTGATCGACACCAACCTGTCGGGCCTCTTCAACATGACGCACCCGCTGTGGAGCGGCATGCGCGACCGCAAGTTCGGCCGCGTCATCAACATCTCGTCCATCAACGGGCAGAAGGGCCAGATGGGCCAGGCGAACTATTCCGCCTCCAAGGCAGGCGACATCGGTTTCACCAAATCGCTCGCGCAGGAAGGCGCAAGGGCAGGCATCACGGTCAATGTCATCTGTCCAGGCTATATCGGCACCGAGATGGTGCGCGCCGTGCCGGAAAAGGTGCTCGAGACGATTGTCGCGCAGATACCGACCGGCCGTCTTGGAGAGCCGGAAGAGATCGCACGCTGCGTCGTGTTCCTCGCATCCGACCAGTCCGGTTTCATTACCGGATCGACCATCACGGCCAATGGCGGCCAGTACATGGCCTGACGCCGGGCGTCTCCCCTGAAACGAAAAACGGCGCCGCGAGGGCGCCGTTTTTGTTCGGGCACTCGGCCCGATCAGTCGTTTTCAAACAGCGCCTTGTGCGTGAAGCCGGCGATTGCCGCACCGACGATCGGGGCGAGCCAGAACAGCCACAGCTGCTGCAATGCGATGCCCCCGACAAACAGCGCCGGGCCGGTCGAGCGCGCCGGGTTCACCGAGGTGTTGGTCACCGGGATCGAGATCAGGTGTATCAGCGTCAGCCCGAGCCCGATGGCGATCGGCGCGAACCCGACCGGCACGCGGCCATGCGTGGAACCGAGGATGATCATCAGGAACATGAAGGTCAGGACGACCTCAATGAGCAGCGCCGAGCTCAGGCCGTATTTGCCGGGCGACGCGTCGCCGTATCCGTTGGTGGCGAAACCGCCGATGCCGGCGAAATCAGCCTTGCCGCTGACGATGACGTAGAGCACCGCCGAAGCGACCACGGCGCCGATCACCTGCGCTATGATATAAGGAAGGAGGTGCTTGGCCTCCAGGCGGCCGGCGGTCACCATCCCGACCGAGACGGCCGGGTTGAAGTGTCCTCCGGAAATGCCGCCGACGGCGTAGGCCATGGTCAACACCGTCAACCCGAAGGCAAGCGCCACGCCCGCAAAGCCGATACCAAGTTCTGGAAACGCTGCAGCCAGCACCGCGCTGCCGCAGCCCCCGAACACAAGCCAGAACGTACCCAGAAATTCCGCTAACAATCTTTTCGACATCTGTCCCTCCTTGGATGTGCGCGCCACGAAAACACCTGCGCCGGCGCAATGGCAATCTGCCTTTGCGCCTGATGGCTCTCTACAGCAGCAAAGTCACAGCTTTTTTGGATGTCATGTGTCACGGCGGGACAGATACGTTAACGACGATGACAGGTTCAGCTAATGGCTTCGTCCAGAACCGGCGGCAATAGTCTGTCATGACCGCTGCCGCACAAGATGCAGGGGTGAACAGACCGAGAAATCGCGTACAAGGGTGATTCGTCGCCTGTTCGTTCCGCCTTTGAGCCAAACGTTAACGCCGAGCCCCCATAAAGCCGAAATGCAGCGGGCGCGCAGTCAGAAAGAATTAATGTTTCGATCAATTTGTACTGGTCGCCAGGTCTTGTTCCCGGCCTGCCCGCACAGTCGTTAACGTTCTCGGCTCAGCGAGCGCATGTTGCCGTACTTAATGAATTTTGCGATTCAGCATTTGGTAAGCGTTCAGAACAGCGATGCTACATGTAGCCGGGAACAAACCCTGAATCAGGGCGAGTCAGTGATTCGTCGCTGATTCGTTCCAGACTCGTTCCAACCATTAACGCCGGCCAGTTTTCACTTTCGCTGCCGCCAGCAAATCCCTATGTGTCGCTGTGTCCTTGGATGGCAATGCAGCCTGACAGGCCGCTCCGAAACGCCCAGCCAGGAAGGCTACGTTCCGACCCGATGACAATCCATCCCAAGGCAGGCGAGCCGCTATTGTTGTCGGGCCGCGATGTAACGGCGGTTCTCGGACCGACGAACACCGGCAAGACGCATCTCGCGATAGAACGCATGGTAGCGCATGAGAGCGGGCTGATTGGCCTGCCGCTGAGATTGCTGGCGCGCGAGGTTTACGTCCGCGTCTGCGAGAAGGTCGGCGCGCACAAGGTCGCCTTGATCACCGGCGAGGAGAAGATCGTTCCGCCAGGCGCCCGCTATTCCGTCTGCACGGTCGAGGCCATGCCGCGCACAACCGATGCCGCCTTTGTCGCCATCGACGAGGTGCAACTCGCGGGCGATTTCGAGCGCGGCCATATCTTCACCGATCGGCTGCTTCATTTGCGCGGGCGCCAGGAAACACTGCTGCTTGGCGCGGCGACGATGCGCGCGATACTGGAGAAGCTGCTGAAGGGCATCTCGGTGGTGACGCGTCCCCGGCTGTCCCACCTGGCTTATGCCGGACAGCGGAAGCTGACGCGGCTGCCGGCCCGCTCGGCGATCGTCGCCTTCTCGGCCGACGAGGTCTACGCCATCGCCGAACTGGTGCGCCGGCAGCGCGGCGGCGCGGCGGTTGTGCTTGGCGCGCTGTCGCCGCGCACACGCAACGCTCAGGTCGAACTCTTCCAGTCGGGCGACGTCGAATATCTCGTCGCCACCGACGCGATCGGCATGGGGCTAAACCTCGATCTCGACCATGTCGCCTTCGCGCAGAACCGGAAATTCGACGGCTACCAGTTCCGCGACCTTTCCGCCGCCGAGCTTGGCCAGATCGCTGGCCGTGCCGGCAGACATCTGCGCGACGGTACATTCGGCGTAACCGGACAGGTCGATCCGCTGGATGAAGAGCTGGTCAAGAAGATCGAAGCGCACGATTTTGATCCTGTGAAGGTCCTGCAGTGGCGGACCGTCAACTTCGACTTCGCCAGCATCGATGCCCTCAAGCGATCGATCGACACGCCGGCGCCGGTCGAAGGTCTGACCCGCGCCCTGCCCGCTGTCGATCAGCAGGCGCTGGAACATCTGTCACGCGATCCTGCGGTGCGCGATCTCGCCGTCGGTCGCGAACGAATCGGCCTTCTGTGGGAGGCATGCGCGCTGCCCGACTACAGACGGATAGCGCCGGCCCAGCACGCCGACCTGATCGCCTCGATGTACGACGACCTTGCCCGCAAAGGTCATGTCGACGAAACCTACATGTCCGAGCAGGTGCGCCGGGCAGACTCCACCGACGGCGATATCGACGCGCTGTCGCAGCGCATCGCGCAGATCAGGACCTGGACATTTGTCTCCAACCGGCCCGGTTGGCTTGCCGATCCGACACACTGGCAAGAAAAGACGCGCGAAATCGAAGACAGATTGTCGGATGCCCTGCATGAGCGGTTGACGAAACGCTTTGTTGATCGCAGGACTTCCGTCCTTGTGCGGCGCCTCCGGGAAAACACGATGCTTGAAGCCGAAATCAGCCCTTCGGGCACCGTGATGGTCGAAGGCCATCACGTCGGCGAGTTGCAGGGTTTCCGCTTCACCGCCGACCAGAGCGCCAATGGCGAGGATGGCAAGGCGATCCGCGCCGCGGCGCAAAAGGCCCTGGCGACCGAGTTCGAGAGCCGGGCCGAGCGCTTCTCCGCGTCGGCAAATGGCGATATCGCGCTCGGTTCGGACGGCGTCCTGCGCTGGATCGGCGCACCGATCGGCACGCTGGCGGCGGGCGAGGAGGCGTTGAAGCCGCGCGTGATTATGCTGGCCGACGAGCAGCTCACCGGCCCCGCCCGCGACAAGGTAGCGGCCCGCGCCGAACGTTTTGTCAATTTTCAGGTGGAATTGCTGCTCAAGCCGCTGGTTGATCTCAAGAATGCCGACCAGATCACCGGCATTGGACGTGGCATTGCGTTTCGTCTCGTCGAGGAATTCGGCCTGATCAATCGCCGCGATATCGCTGAAGACGTGAAGTCGCTCGATCAGGCCGGGCGCGCCGCATTGCGCCGGCTCGGCGTGCGCTTTGGCGCCTACCACATCTTCGTGCCATCCCTCATCAAGCCGGCGCCAGCGGGGCTGGTCACGCTGCTGTGGGCGTTGAAGAACGACGGCAAGGACAAGCCGGGCTTCGGCGACGTGGTTCACGCGCTTGCCTCGGGTCGGACCTCGGTGGTGGTCGACGCCACCTTCGACCGCGCCTTCTACAAGCTCGCCGGTTTTCGGCCACTCGGCCGTCGCGCCGTTCGTGTCGATATTTTGGAACGCCTGGCCGATCTCATTCGTCCGGCGCTTGCCTGGAAAGCGGGGCTCGGCGCGCGTCCGGACGGCGCATTCGATGGTCAGGCATTCATGGTGACGCCGTCGATGATGTCCATCCTCGGCGCCAATGCCGACGACATGGAGGAGATCCTAAAGGGCTTGGGCTACCGCGCCGAACCGAAGCCGGCTGCCGATGTGAAGGCAAAGCTCGAGGCGCTGGACCAGGCGGCCCGCGAGGCTGCTGCGATGGCGCAGGCCGAAAAGGCCGAGAACGCCGCCAAGGCCGTCGCCGAAGCGCAGGCAGCGTCCGAGGCCGAGGCGGCAGGTGAAGAACCCGTGGCCGATCCGGTTGAGGCGGGCGGCGAACAGGTAGACGCCGCCGCCGAGGGCACTGTCGAAATCGCTGCAACCCCGGTTGAGGGCACTCAGCTCGAAGCTGCCGTTGAGGTGCCGGCTGCAGAAGAAGCCGGCGCAGTATCCGCATCTTCCACCATCGAGGAGGCGCCCTCTCCGCCGGCCGAGGAGGCCTCGCTCGCCGCAGCCTTGCCGCCCGATACGGCGGCTGCCGTCGCCGTTGAGCCGCAAGCCGGTCCGGTTAGCGCGGAAGCTTCCGCCGAAGAGCCGAAGCCGGTGCTGCTGTGGCGCCCGGGTCGTTTCGACCGGCAGTCCCCGGGCAGAAGGCACGATCGCCAGCGGCATGGCCACGGCCAGCCCGCGGCCCCTCCGGCAGGAGCCGAAGCAGGCCAATGCACACCGGCACGCGACGAGCGCCAACGCCCGCGCCATGCTTTCCAGGGCCGTCGCGACGCCGAGGGCGGCGCAAACGCCGGCAAGCCGAAGTTCGACCGCAGCCGCTACAAGGGCCCGCCGAAACAAAAAAACGATGCGGGACCGGCAGACGGTGCAAGGATCGAAGGCGCACGTCCGGATTTCCGCAAGGGCAAAGCTGCGGAAGGGCGCAGCGAGAACCGTGGGCCAAAGCCGGCATTCCAAGCCCAGGCCCGCGAGGAGCGCCCGGCCAAGATCGACCCGCTGTCGCCCTTCGCCAAGCTTGCCGCCCTGCGCGATCAACTGCAGCAAAAGAAGTAGTCGATGGCGGACGGCCGCCAGCGCATCGACAAATGGCTGTTCTTCGCGCGGGTCGTGAAATCTCGTTCGCTTGCAGCCAAGCTGGCGGGTGCCGGCCGTGTCCGCATCAATAGCGACAAGGCGTCGCAGGCGGCCGCCATGGTCAAGCCCGGCGATGTACTAACCATCACGCTGGACCGCCGCATCCTGGTCTACAAGATCGTTGAAACCGGCGAACGGCGCGGACCCGCGGAAGAGGCTCGGGGTCTCTACGAGGATATGTCGCCGCCGCGCGCGCCAAAGCAGGCGGCATCGCCGATCGTCCCTGTCAGGGAATCCGGCAGTGGCCGACCGACCAAGAGGGAACGCCGCGATACGGACCGACTGCGTGGCAGAGAATCCTAGCATTTCGGCTCGAACCTGCGCCGCGTCGCGAAAAGCTATTCCCGGGCGCGGTGTGCTGTGAGGACGCGGAACCTTGCAAGGTCCCGGCAAAGACGCTAACTCACCCAAAACACTGTAAATGCGGGAAATTTCCCGGAGCCCCCGATGACCTATGTCGTTACTGACAATTGCATCAAATGCAAATACATGGACTGCATCGAGGTATGTCCCGTCGACTGCTTCTACGAAGGCGACAACATGCTCGTTATCCATCCGGACGAGTGCATCGATTGCGGCGTATGCGAACCGGAATGCCCGGCCGATGCGATCAAGCCCGACACAGAACCGGGCCTTGAGAAATGGCTGGAGGTCAACACCGAATACGCTGCGAAATGGCCCAACATCACGGCCAAGAAGGAACCTCCTGCCGACGGCAAGGAGTTCGACGGCATAGCCGGGAAGTTCGAAAAGTATTTCTCTGCCGAGCCCGGCGAAGGCGACTGACTGCCGTTGCGGTAACCCGTGTGCCGGCGCGACGGCGTTAACCAGTCTGCGGCGCCGTGGCCTGCGGCGCACTTCGCCTATGCAGCAAATTGTTGATTCTTGCGACTTTTTGTGCTAGCTGTAGCAAATATGCCGATGGCAAAACGTCAATCAAGGCGCGTGAGCCCTAATCATTGAAAGGTGCAATCTGACTTCGGACCAGGGTGATCTGGGCCAGGCGGACGTATTGCGTCGTGCCGGTCTGCTCTGTCCCGTCGCAGGCGCCTGTTTTCCAATGGCATCAGTGTGGCCTTCGTGGCCATCGCATCTGGTTTGCCGGCATGCCGGCAGCTGCAGCTAAGGAGTTCAGGCGTAATGGCAACCACCACCCAGCAGAAAAAGTCGTCTTCGCAGCGCCACGGTTTCAAGACGGGCGAATACATCGTCTATCCGGCGCACGGCGTCGGCCAGATCGTGTCGATAGACGAGCAGGAAGTGGCTGGCCACAAACTCGAACTCTTCGTCATTGACTTCCAGAAGGACAAGATGCGCTTGAAGGTGCCTGTCGCCAAGGCCACCTCCATCGGCATGCGCAAGCTGTCCGAAACCGACTATGTCGACCGCGCGCTTAAAGTGGTGCAGGGCCGCGCCCGCATCAAGCGCACCATGTGGTCAAGGCGCGCTCAGGAATACGACGCGAAGATCAACTCCGGGGATCTGATCTCGATCTCCGAAGTCGTGCGCGACCTGTTCCGAGCCGATAACCAGCCCGAGCAGTCTTATTCCGAACGCCAGCTTTATGAGGCGGCGCTCGATCGGATGGCGCGCGAGATCGCGGCCGTCAACAGGATGTCCGAGACAGAAGCGGTCCGCCTGATCGAGGTCAACCTCGCCAAGGGCCCCAAGCGCGGCGCCAAGGCTGACAACGAAGAAGCCGAACAGGAAGAGGCGGCCTGATCAATCAACGCGTTTTCTTGAAACAAGAACCCGGCCTTGCGCCGGGTTTTTTGTTTTCGGCCGCGAGCCGAACGCCCGGAACAATTCCCAGGCTGCAGCGTTCATAGTGTTGCGCGTCTAATGCGCGCCGGGCGATGGAGCGACGCGTGAGCCGGGAAGCCTCGGATCGAACGATGATCAGGGTCGCGATGCGGGCGCCTTACCTGCAACGTGACGAGGAACACGCTCTGGCGGTTCGCTGGAAAGACCATCGGGACCAGCAGGCGCTCCACCAGATCACCACCGCCCACATGCGGCTGGTCATTGCGATGGCTGGCAAGTTTCGCCACTTCGGCCTGTCGATGGGCGATCTGGTCCAGGAGGGCCATGTCGGCCTGCTTGAAGCCGCGGCGCGCTTTGAGCCGGATCGCGAGGTGCGATTCTCAACCTATGCAAGCTGGTGGATACGGGCGTCGATCCAGGACTACATCCTGCGCAACTGGTCGATCGTGCGCGGCGGAACCAGTTCGACGCAGAAAGCGCTGTTCTTCAACCTGCGCAGGTTGCGCGCGAGGCTCGCCCAGGCCTCCGCGAATCTATCCAGCATCGAGATCAGGCGCGAGATATCAAACGCTTTGGGAGTGTCGGAGGCAGACGTAGCCCTGATGGACTCGCGTCTGTCATCATCGGACACTTCGCTCAACGCTCCGCTTGTAGATGACGGCGGTACTTCCGCCGAACGCGCTGATTTCCTGGTATCGGACGAGCCGCTGCCGGACGAGATCGTGGAGGCGACCATCGACGTGGCCAGACGCGCCGTCTGGCTGAGGAAGGCTCTCGCAGTCCTAAACGCCCGTGAGATCACCATCATCAAGGGGCGTCGCCTGTCGGAAAACTCTGCCACGCTGGAGGCGCTTGGCGAGCAGCTCGGCATATCCAAGGAGCGCGTGCGGCAAATTGAGTGCCGCGCGCTTGAAAAGCTGAAGTCAGCCCTGATCGAGCAGCATTCCGGCTTCCAGCAAGCCTGACGTCAGCGTCAGCTATCGGTGATGATCTTGACCTTGTCGCCGGCAGATACGCCGGCGCCTGGTGGCAGTGCGTTCAGCACGCGGAACAGTTCAAGCTTTCGGTCGACGCCGACCATCATCGCCGAAATCGAGCCGATATTCTGGCCGGGCTTGACGGACACCACACGAATCCTGAGCGGCTTCAGGTTTGCCTTCTCACTGGCCGAAAGCAGCTTGAAGGTTCCGCCAACCGTCTGCGCGACAGCGTCCAGCTGATCGCTGTTGAGCGGAGCTGCCGTCAGAAGGCGATAGACCTGTCCGCCGGCCCTGACGACCGTTATGTCGAATTTCCATCCATCGGCGGCTGCACGCGCTGTCGCCGCTTCGTTGCCATTGATGGTCAGCGTCCGGATGCTCGACGGGTCGAGCCCGGCAACCCAGCCTGACCGGATATAGTCCGGCAACTGGGTTCGCGCATTGAGCGCCACGCCGTCGAACCTGATGGCAAGATCTCCCGGACCCGTCGCTGTGACCGCGGCCGCCGAATTGTCGATGATGAAGCCCGGCGGCACGGAGAAGGAGACGCCGAGGCGCGGATGCAGGAAAGTATTGCCGCGCACATAGCCTTCCTCCGGCGTATCGCCGTAGAGGATGCCGTCTATGCCGGCCAGGAAGGAATCGCGGTCGCGGGCGCCCTGCCCAGGCGGGCCGAACTGCCGGGCATGGCGTTGCGCAAGATCGATGCGCTGCGGCGCGTTGGGATGGCTGGCCAGGAAGTCCAGGCTTGCATCCGTCGCGCCGCTGACAGACCGGAAATCGGTGTAGGCCGACATCGATTGCAGGAAGCGGCCGGCCGCATAGGGGTCGTAGCCTGCCAGTCCGCTGGTCTTGATGCCTATCGCGTCAGCCTCAAGCTCCTGGTTGCGCGAGAATTGCGCGAGCCGCAACTTGCCCCGCAGCAGGGCGACGTCGGTGTTTGGATTGTTGCCGAGCACGTCGGTCACCACCTTGGTGGCCAGCACTTCCTCCGCTTCCTTCTGCTGCCGTTGCAAGCCGTGGTTGGCTGTAACGTGGCCCATTTCATGGGCGATGACCGCGGCGAGTTCTGCCGAGTCATTGGCAAGGGCAAGCAGGCCGCGCGTCACATAGAGATAGCCGCCGGGGAGCGCGAATGCGTTTACGTTTGGCGAATTGAGGATGGTTATACGGTACGCCTGCCCCGGATTGCCCGAAACGGTGGTCAGGTTTCCGACCACTTTGGCAACCATGCGCTCCAGTTTGGGATCGGAATATTCGCCACCGTAGGTCGCCAGTATCCTCGGATGCTGAGCGCGTGCCAGTTCGGCAAGCCTGTCGTTGCGCGAGACCGAATCGACGGTGACCGGCGTTTCCGAAGGGCGGAACGCCGATTCCTTGATCTCGCCGCTTGTGGAAAGGCTGGATAGCGCCTGGCACCCCGCGAGCAACACCATCAGGGCCACGCCGACGCCAAGGCGTGCGGCGCGGTTCAGCGGGCGGGACAACCGCGGCAAGGTCCCTCCTCGGCTGATACTGCGAAACGACAGAACAAGATCCTTTCGATGTTCAAGCGCCGTATGGCTGTCGAAGCAACTACGCTCTCACGGCGACTTGGGTACGACTATGGCCCCCAAAAGGCTGTTTGATAGTAAATTATGTCCGCTTGCGGGCAAATTCCAGCCTGTTGCCGATATAACGCCGGAACCCGTCCGGACCAGCTCGGCCGAAAAAATCTTCGACCGGTCCGGCTGCGGCGACTTTGCCTTCCTCGACGAAGACCATCTCATCGGCGACGCGCTCGGCGTCCTCGGGCTGGTGCGTTATGAACAGCACCGTCATTTTCCGCTCCGCCTGAACGCTCGCCAGCAGCTCAAGCATCTCGTCGCGCAGCGCCGGCCCAAGGGATCCGAAAGGCTCGTCGAGCAGCAGCACCGGACGGTTGCGGACCAGAACCCGCGCCAGGGCGACCCGCTGACGCTCGCCACCCGAGAGTTCGCGCGGCAGGCGGTTCTGCTTACCCTCAAGGCCGGTGCGCTGCAGGGCCCTGTCAACCGCCGCCCGATCCGCTTCGGTGAGGCGCAGCGCCGCCGACCGCCCAAGTCCGACATTCTTTTCGACATCGAGATGGGCAAACAGATTGTTTTCCTGAAAGATCATCGACACCGCCCGCGTCGCGGGCGGCTCGACGGTCATGTCGACACCACCGATGAAGACGCGGCCCGAGAGCGGCCTTTCGAACCCCGCGACAAGGTTGAGCAAGGTCGATTTCCCCGAGCCGCTCGGCCCCATGACGGCGGTAATCGCCGCCGGCCTGAGCGCAACGTCGAAATGCATCGCTGTGTCGGCGTAGCTGAACCTGATGTCATCGAGTAGTACACCCGCCCCGGTGACTGCGCTTGGGCCGGTCATCGGGCCTCCTCCCGTCCGAAGCGATCCGCAACGAACACAAGCGTCAGGCAGAGTAGGCCAAGCAGAAGCGCCAAACCGGCAGCGTCGTCGGTACGGTAGGAGCCGAGGCGCGCCAGCAGCAGGTAAGGCAGCGTCTGGACGCTGTCGCTGCCAAACAGCGCGATCACCCCGAGATCGCCAAGCGACAAGGCCATCGCGAATGCGAACCCCGTGGCAACTGGACGGCGCAGCGCCGGCCAGTCGATCAACTTCCACCTGACCCAGCCGCCAATGCCAAGCTGCGCGCAAAGCTTGTCGTTGCGCTCGGCCGCGGCATCGTGCGCGGGCCTAATCGCCCGCATCGCAAAAGGCATGGCCATCGCTGCGTTGACAACAACGACCATCAGCGGAGCAGCCGCAAACAGGAGCCCGGTGTGCCTGAGAAGCACGAACCAGCCCGCTCCGATGACGATCGGCGGAACGACCAGCACAAACCCCGCTCCGTTGCCCGCCGCGCTTTCGAACAGTCCGGCCCCGAACGAATTCCTGTCGGCAACCGCGCGGCGTGCGCTGGCGAGCGACAAGGCCATCCCGACCGAAAGAAGGGCAGAGAGCACCGCGAGTGAAATGCTTGTCGCCGTGGCATGCCAGACCGCGGCCTCCCCTGCCAGTCTGGCAATGTCGGAACCAAGGCCTGCCGCCACGGTGGCCGCGATCGGCCCTGCAACGAGGATCAATGCCACGAGCAGGATCGTTGCGTTGAACGCGGCTTCGAGCCGGCCGACGACGATGAACTTGCGCCACGTCACGCTCGGGTTCGCGTCAAGCGCGACGTTTGCGCCGAGCCTCCCCAGCACCACGACCACGATGACGGTCAAGGCAATCTGAAGCAGCGTGTAGGCGACGGCGCGCGCTGGATCGAAATCGAAGCGCAATGCCTGATAGATCGCGACCTCCAGCGTCGTGGCGGCCGGCCCGCCGCCAAGTGTCAGGACAATGGTGAACGACGTCACGCAAAGCATGAAGACCAAACCGGCGACACCGGGCAGCGCCTTGCGCATCGTCGGCCATTCGATCAACCGGAAGCTTGCCGAAGACCCCATTCCAAGCTGGCTGGCAAGCCGCCATTGGTCCGCCGGGAGCGTATCGAGCGCCTCCAGCAGGAGCCGCGTCGCAAGCGGCAGGTTGAAGAATACATGCGCGAAGAGGATGCCTGAAAGCCCATATGTGCCAGGCCACGAACCGCCAAGAAGAGCCGAGAGCGGCGGCGCGAGAAAGCCCGAGCGGCCAAGCAACGCAAGGATGCCGAGCGCCGCGACGATAGCCGGCAGGGCAAGAGGCAAGGCGAAAAGCCGTAGCACTAGGCCCCGCCCGAAAAAGTCCGGGTGGCGCGAAAGCGCACGCGCGACAAGGACCGCTGGAACGACCGCCAGAACGGTCGAAGCCAGCGCCTGCCACAGCGTGAACCAGACGATTCGCGCGAGATAGCCATCGAACGCGGCGAGCGCGCCTGAAGGGTCGCGAACGCCTTCCGCGATCAGTCCGGCGAACGCGCCGCCGATCAAGAGCGCGATGAGTGCAAGCGCGAGCATGCCGGCAAAGACACGCGAATCAGCGCAACAGCGACCGACCAAGACTGACCATCCTCTCTGGCACTGCCGTCATAGCTACAGCTCTGCGCGGCTCACCTGCTCATCGCGGCCAGCCATTCGTCGACCCAGGCCTTGCGATTGGCAGCCACCTCATCCGCCGGGAAGAGCAGTGTCTTGCGCACATCTGGAAGCTTGCCGAAAGCGGGGTTTAGCGGCTTGCTCGTGGCGCCGGCCGGAAACATCCAGTTGGTTTCCGGGATGACGTCCTGGAACTCCGGTCCTGTCATGAAGGCGAGGAACTTCGCCGACAGCGGATTCTTGGCTCCGGTCGTGGTCATGCCAGCGACCTCGATCTGCAGGTAGTTGCCTTCCTCGAATGCGAGCGCCTTGTAGCGATCGGTGGTCTCCGCAACCATGTGATAGGCGGGCGACGTCGTGTAGGACAGCACCATCGGCGCCTCGCCCTTGGTGAACAGCCCGTAGGCCTCGCTCCACCCCGGCGTCACCGTCAGCACGCGGTTTTTCAACTTCGCCCAGGCTTCGGGCGCCTTGTTGCCATAGACCGCCTTGACCCACAGCACCATGCCGAGCCCCGGTGTCGAGGTGCGCGGATCCTGCAGAACGATTTTCTCGTTCGGATCGCCCTCGACAAGTTCCCGAAGGCTGGCCGGCGGGTTCTTCAGCGCCTTGGAATCGTAGACCACCGCGAAGTGTGCGTAGTCATACGGCACGAAAACGTCGTCGCTCCAGCCACCCGGCACACTGATGGAAGCCAGGTCGGCGCCCGACGGCGCAAACAGTCCGGTCGCCTTTGCCTCCGCGGTCAGATTGGTGTCGAGGCCGAGCACGATATCGGCGCCGGTCGACGCGCCTTCCAGCTTCAGGCGATTGAGGAGCGCGACACCGTCGGCAACCGCCACGAATTCCAGGTCGCAGCCGCATGCCGTTTCGAATGCTTTTTCGACCTGCGGACCCGGACCCCACTCGGCGGTGAAACTCTCGTAGGTGTAGATGGTGAGCTTTTCCTTTGCGGCGGCGGGCAACACCGACAGGCCAAAAGCAAGAGCGAAAAGCAGTGCAGTTCTCGTGCGCATCGGCGCCTCCTTCGTTAGGGTTGAAGGGAAGACAGGCGTCGGATTGTCCGAAACGTCTAATCCCTCCGCCGGTACAAACCGGATCAGGTTCAGCGGGTTGGCGTTTGCCTCTCAGCCGGTCAGTTCCGGCACCCCGTTAGAGCGAAATCAGAAATAGTGCCCAAGTATCGGGCAGGCAAGCTTTTCTTTGCGGATGCCTGGCATTGCGCCTTCCACATTCCGCGCGACGCATGGTAAGGCCACGCCATGAGCAAATTCATCATCCTGCTCGGTGGCAAGTTGGTGCGCACTCCGCGCCTCGACGCCCAGGTGGCGGGCGCGCGCGCAATCGCGGCCGACGCCGGGATGGATCATGCCAAGACGCTGGGCATCACGCCCGAACTGTGGGTCGGCGACTTCGATTCCGTCACAGACGACATCGCAGCCGAATATGCCGCCGTGCCACAGGACCGCTACCCGCGGGACAAGGACAACACCGACGGCGAGCTGGCTGTCGCCGAGGCGCTCAAGCGCGGCGCGACTTCGCTCGTGCTTGCCGGCGCCTTCGGCGGGCGCGCCGATCACGCCTTCCTGCATGTCGCGCTGGCCATCCGTCGCGCCAAGGAAGGTCTTCCGGTCTTGCTGACCAGCGGCAATCAGGAAGCCTACCCCCTGTTGCCGGGGGCGCGCGATTTCGATTTCGATGACGGCACGCTGTTCAGCATCCTCGGCTTTTCTCATCTGTCCGGCGTGACAGTGATGGGCGCCAGGTGGCCGCTCGACTGCGTGGAGGTTCCCTTCGGCAGTTCGCTGACGTTGTCCAACGAGGTGCGCGGCGACCTCAGGATTTCACTCGGCGTCGGACGCGCTCTGCTGCTCGCCCATCCCTATCCAGGCGAAACCTACTAGAGCTTCAAGCACCCCATGGCGCCACCACTCCTGACGCTCGATGGCGTCGTGCTGACATTCGGCGGCACCCCGTTGCTCGATGGCGCCGAACTGTCGGCTTCGACAGGCGACCGCATCGCACTTGTCGGCCGCAACGGCTCCGGCAAATCGACATTGCTGAAGATCGCCGCGGGGTTGGTCGAACCGCAGGAAGGAAAGGTATTCCGTCATCCATCGGCTACGATCCGCTATCTGCCGCAGCTGCCGGACATGGACGGCTACGCGACCGTGCGCACCTATGTCGAGGCCGGATTGGGTCCAGCCGACGATCCACATCGCGCGACCTATCTGTTGGACCATCTGGGACTGACCGGCGAAGAAAAGCCCGAAGAACTTTCGGGCGGAGAGGCACGCCGTGCAGCTCTTGCCCGCGTCATGGCGCCTGAGCCCGACATATTGCTGCTCGACGAACCGACCAACCACCTCGACCTCGCCGTGATCGAATGGCTTGAGGACGAGCTCAACCGCTCATCCTCGGCGCTTGTTGTGATTTCCCATGATCGCCGTTTTCTCGAGCGGGTTAGCCGCGCCACCGTGTGGCTCGATCGCGGCACGACCCGACGCCTGGACAAGGGTTTCTCGCATTTCGAGGAATGGCGCGACACCATCCTCGAGGAGGAGGAGCGCGAGCAGCACAAGCTCGGCCGGCAGATTGTGCGCGAAGAGCACTGGCTGCGCTACGGCGTCACCGCCAGGCGCAAGCGCAACATGCGCAGGCTGGGCGACCTGCAATCCATGCGCCAGAAGTTCCGCACCCATCGCGGTGCTGAGGGTGCCGCCGCGATGGCGGCCAGCGACGCGGCCGAGTCCGGCAAGTTGGTGGTCGAGGCAAAATCGATTTCCAAGAGCTTCGGCGAAGTCACGGTCGTGAAGGATTTTTCCACACGCATCCAGCGCGGCGACCGCATCGGCCTTGTCGGCCCGAATGGTGCGGGCAAGACGACACTGCTGAAAATGCTGACCGGCGAACTCGCGCCAGATACCGGCACCGTGCGGCTCGGCGTGAACCTCAAGATCGCCACTCTTGACCAGAAGCGCGCCGCCGTCGACCCCAACGAGACGCTGGCCCATTTCCTGACCGACGGCCGCGGCGAGACGCTCGTCGTCAACGGCGAAGAGCGTCACGTCGTTGCCTATATGAAGGATTTTCTGTTCAAGCCCGAAGCGGCGCGCACGCCCGTGCGCGATCTGTCGGGCGGCGAGCGGGCGCGCCTCATCCTGGCGCGCGTTCTGGCGCGACCGGCCAATCTCCTCGTCCTGGACGAGCCAACCAACGATCTCGATATGGAGACGCTCGAGCTGCTTCAGGAACTCGTCGCCGGCTTCGCTGGAACGGTGCTCCTTGTCAGCCACGACCGCGACTTTCTCGACCGCACCGTGACGAGCGTCATTGCACCGGACGACGGTGGACGGTGGACGGAGTACGCCGGCGGCTACTCCGACATGCTTGCGCAGCGCGGCGGAACCAAGCTTTCCGACCGGAAGTTAAGCAAGTCCCAGGCCGAACAGCCCGCCAGGCTGGGCGACCCGACCCAGCCGAAGGCGCCGACCAGAAAACTGTCCTACAAACAGAAATTCGCGCTTGAAAGCCTGCCTGGGAAAATGGACGCGGTGTCGGCTTCGATCTCGAAGCTGGAAAACCAGCTTGCCGATCCGACCTTCTACGAGAAGAATCCAGCGTCCTTCGCCAAGACAATCGCCGCCCTGGACAAGGAGCGGCAGACGCTCGCCGGCATGGAAGAAGAGTGGCTGGAGCTGGAAATGCTGCGCGAGCAGCTCGAAGGCTGAAGCGGATCCGTCCGAATTGCGCTCCCTGCGCCGTTCGCCTCAACCCGGCGCGGTCGCGTCGCCTGCGCTGGCGCCCGACCAGGCCTTCATCGCATCCTCGAACACCTTGTCGCCGGGAACGCCCTTTTCCATGGTGAAAAGTGCCCGGCGGCCGGACTTGTAGACGACAGGAATGTCGATCCAGCTCTGACGGCGCAGCAGCGTGAGATTGGCTTCGGTCTCCGCCTTGCCGTCGTTGAGTGCGACCAGGAAGAAGCCGTCGGCGATCTTGGCGGGTATGCCGATCAGCGGATTGCCGGCTTCCTGCTCGGAGCCCTTCATCGCAACGCGCAATATGTTGTCGACGCCGCCGCCGGGGAAGCCCTCGGGCGTGATGAAGATCATCTCTATTATGTGGCTCGCGGGCAGCGACTGATCTGCATTGCGCTTGATCGTCATGCGCAGCTTGATGTCCCTGCCAGGAATGACCGCTTCAGCGCGAATCGCCGCTTCCGGCGGGAGGTTGCCGCCCGGTGACTCCTGAACCAGCGACCAGACGGTCGTTCCGGGCTCAGCCGAGCCCTCCGACGCGCTTGTTCGCTCCTCATAGAAGATTGCCTTCTGAGCGACTGCGACAGCCGGATCGGCTGCCGCTCCGGCCGCAGGAGCGGCGGCGGCGTCTTGCGGGGCATCTGGGATTGCCTCTTGACCTTCCGCGGCAGGTATTTCCGGCGAACCCGACATTGGCGGGTTGACGCCCGGCGGCTGCGTCAATGTTGCGACGGACGTGCCTTCGCCAACCGTCGAACTGCCATTGGCCGGTCCGGGATCGGTCTCGGCGCCGTCGGTGCTTAGGCGCTGCGTGAACTTGGGTGTTTCTTCGGACTGCTCCGCCGGCGCATCGGCGGCGGGCGCATCAGCGGCAGGAGCCGGGGACGCGGTCTCGGCGGTGCTGGAACCGCCGCCAAGGCCAAACAGAGCGCCGAACGCATCGCGGTTGAGCCAGATGCCGTAGCCGCCTCCGGCGATGACCGCGAGTAGCACGGCCGCGAGCAGCAACGGGCCGAAGCTGCGGCGTCGCGCCGGTTCCGGGCGACGGCGTGCATAGGTTCCGGGTACATCGTCCTCGTCGAGGCCGATCTGGTCCTGCTCTGGCGGGGGCGCCGGCTTGCGCGGGGGAGGCGGCGGAGCCTGACGGGGCGTTTGTGGGGCAGGCGCCGGCCGTGCGAGGGGCGGAGCGGCCGGGCGGGCCGGCGGGGGCGCGGGCGTTGGCGTGGATTTCGGCCACGCTCCGGTCTTTGCTACCGGCTGCTGCAGCACCTTGGGCTGCGGATTCTTCAATGACGCAAACACGTCTTCCAATTCGGAAAGCGGATCGGAACTGGCTACATATCCCCGTTCGATGGACGCGATTGCGTCTTCCAGCGCACGGCGCTGACGGTCGGCGACGCTTGGCGGAGGTGGAGGACTGATGGCGGCGAGCTTGGCCGCGACCGTCTGCCGGGCTTTCTCATACACGCGCTGACGGATCGCCGGCGTGGTCTCGCCCATGCCGTCGAGCGTCTTCTTCAGAACCGCTACGAAATCTGCCATCCCATTCGACCTATAAGCCGGTGCCCGGTGTGCGTTAAGTCATTGACCGAATTATGCCGGGAAGCCCATTAACTAATCTTGAAACGGGTCCGTAACAAGTATCGTGTCGTCGCGTTCGGGGCTTGTCGACAGAAGCGCGACAGGCGCACCGATCAGTTCCTCGATGTAGCGTACATATTTGACGGCCTGCGCCGGCAGATCGTTCCAGCTTCTGGCGCCGGCGGTGGTGCCATTCCAGCCTTCCAGCGTCTCGTATATCGGCTCCACGCGCGCCTGCGCAGCCTGGCTTGCCGGCAGGTAGTCGATGGCCTCGCCGTCCAGCAGATACCCGACGCACACCTTTATTTCCTCAAGTCCGTCGAGCACGTCCAGCTTGGTAAGCGCTATGCCCTTGATTCCGTTCACGACGACAGCCTGGCGCACCAGTACGGCGTCGAACCAGCCGCAACGCCGCTTTCTTCCGGTGACGGTCCCGAACTCGTGGCCCCGCGTGCCCAGGAACTCGCCGACCTTGTTGTCCTGCTCGGTCGGGAACGGACCTTCGCCGACGCGGGTCGTATAGGCCTTGGTGATTCCAAGCACGTAGTTGATCGCACCCGGACCAACTCCTGAACCCGCCGACGCCTGGCCGGCAACGGTATTCGACGAGGTAACGAACGGATAGGTGCCATGGTCGATGTCGAGCAGGGTACCCTGCGCGCCCTCGAACAGGATGCGCTTGCCAGCCCGCCGGTGATCATCCAGCACCTTCCAGACCCGGTCCATGTAGGGCAGCACCTTGTCGGCGACCGAGGTCAGTTCGTCGAGTACGGCCGCGGCGTCCAGCTCGCTCTCGCCAAGGCCGCGACGAAGCGGATTGTGATGGGCGAGCAGCCGGTCGATCTTGGCCGGGAGCGTTGCCACATCCGCCAGGTCCATGACACGGATCGCGCGACGTCCTACCCTGTCCTCATAGGCAGGTCCGATGCCGCGTCCCGTCGTGCCAATCTTGGTGCCCTTGACCGCCTTGGCCTCCCGCATCCGGTCCAGTTCCCCGTGCAGCGACAGGATTAGCGCGGCGTTTTCGGCTATTTTCAGGCGCTGCGGCGTTACTTCGACG
>JAPLOZ010000036.1 GCA_026400435.1 Hyphomicrobiales bacterium
CGAACGGCGCCAAGATCTTCCACCTGCAGGGCCAGCCCGGCGCCGGCCCGGCGATCGACCGCAACAAGGGCGTACACAACGTTCTCGACGGGATGAAGGACAAGTACCAGATCGTCTTCGAGCAGACCGCGAACTTCGCCCGCGCCGAGGCTCTCTCGGTTACCGAAGCCGGCCTTGCAGCCAACGGCAAGCCGGACGCGATCATCTGCGCCAATGACGACATGGCGCTCGGCGCCGTCGAGGCATGCGCGGCGCGCGGCTTCAACGACGTGAAGATCTACGGCTTCGATGCGCTTCCCGAGGCGATCGTTGCCGTACGTGACGGCAAGCTTGCCGGCACTGTCGAGCAGTTCCCCGGCGAACAGTCCCGCACCGCCGTTCGCATCGCGGTGGCTTATGCCAGGGACAAGACAGAGCCAGCGGAAAAGCTCGTTCTCCTGACGCCGATCGTGATCAGCAAGGACAATCTCGACAAGGCCGAGCGCATCGGGGAAACGAAGTAGGCCTTCGTTTCCTGACAATTCGCGTGGCCGACCCGCAAACAGCGGGCCGGCCATGCGATTGCGAAAAGCTCCAGCATCAGGGTACCCAGTTTGTCTCTAGCGCAAGCCGCAGCGGCTCCGGCTGACGACGTGCTTCTGGCCGTCCAAGGCGTCACCAAGCATTTTTCCGGCGTGACAGCGCTCGACGACGTGTCGCTCGATGTGCGACGCGGCGAGATACTGGGGCTGCTTGGCGAGAACGGCGCCGGCAAGTCGACGCTGCTCAAGATCTTGTCCGGGGTGCAGGGCCCCTCCAGCGGGCGCATCGTGTTCGACGGCGCGGAGTTCTCGCCCGCCGACCCGCAGGACGCCAAGCGCCTTGGCATCGTGACCATCTATCAGGAACTCAGCCTGATCCCGACACTGACCGTTGCCGAAAACGTGTTTATCGGCCGGGCGCCCGTCGGGCCCCTCGGGCTGGTCAACTGGCGGCGCATGGTCGAGGATTCACGCCAGATCATCAGCCGCGTCGGCCTGGACATCGATCCGCGTACGCCTGTCTCCGCGCTGTCGGTGGCCGAACAGCAGCTTGTCGAGATCGCGCGGGCCCTGTCGCTGGAAAGCCGCCTCATCATTATGGACGAGCCGACCTCGGCGCTGACTGAGACCGAGGTCCAGCGGCTCCTCTCGATCATGGACCTGCTGCGCAAGGACGGCGTTGCGATCATGTTCGTGACGCATCGCCTGGAGGAAGCCTCGGCGATCTGCGACCGCATGACCGTTCTGCGCGACGGTAGGCTCGCCGGCCATCTCGAACGCGACGGCGGACCGATCCAGATTCCGAGGATCATCGAGAAGATGGTCGGCCGGGCCGCGTCCGAACTCTATGCGCGGCCGACGGAACGCGAGATCGCCGGAGGCGTGCGGCTTTCCGTCCGCGGATTGCGCACCGTTCGCGACCCCGAAGCGCCCCATGCTATCGTGCTCGAGGGCGTCGACCTCGACCTCAAGGCTGGCGAGATTCTCGGCGTCGCAGGTCTGGTCGGCTCCGGCCGGACGGAACTTGCGCGCGCCATCTTCGGCGCCGACCGCATCGCCGCGGGCACGATCACGCTGGAAGGCAAGCCGATTGCGCCGGCTTCGCCGGCCGACGCCATTGCGCTGGGCATCGGGCTGGTGCCCGAGGACCGCAAGCACCAGGCAATCTTTGCGGCGCTTGGCATCCTCACCAATTTCTCTGTCGCGGCACTCGGGCGCTTCAGCAACGGCCTGGGCTTCATGGCCGAGCGGCGCGAACGCGATGCGCTCTCCGAATACAAGAAGATGCTGTCGATCCGCATGGCGTCCGCCGAGCAGGCGATGGAGGGCCTGTCCGGCGGCAACCAGCAGAAGGTGGTGCTCGCCCGCTGGCTGGCGCGCGATCCTAAGGTGCTGATCGTCGACGAGCCGACGCGCGGCGTCGATGTCGGCGCCAAGGCGGAGGTGCACCAGATCCTGGTCCAACTGGCGCAGCGCGGCATTGCCATCCTGATGATCTCGTCGGAATTGCCCGAGGTGCTTGCGGTCTCCGACAGGATAGTCACCATGCGTCGCGGCCGCATTACCGGCGAGATGCCGGCCGTCGAGGCGACGGAGGAGAAACTGATGGAACTGATGGCGCTCGACAGGCGGCAGGGGAGGGCGCAATGAGCAGCACCGTGGAACCGCGTACAGGCGGCGGCGTGAATATGACGCGCCTGCTGATGAGCTTCGGGCCGCTGATCTTTCTCGCGGCGCTGGTCATCATTTTCACGGTGATGAAACCGAGCTTCATCGACCCCATCAACATCTTCAACATCATGCGCCAGATCTCGATCACCGGCCTGATCGCGCTCGGCATGACCTTCGTCATCCTGACCGCCGGCATCGACCTCTCGGTCGGGTCGCTGCTCGCGCTCTGCGGCATGGTTGCCGCCGTGGTGGCAAAGGGGGGTGCGGCCAACACGCTGTCGCTTTCGGCGGCCGGCGGCACCGGCTACGGGTGGTTTGCCGCCTTGCTGGCGGCAGTCATCGTCGGCGCGCTTGCCGGCTTCATTCAGGGGCTCGCCATCACGCGTCTCAGGGTGCCGCCCTTCGTCGTCACGCTCGGTGGCCTGACGATCTTCCGCGGCCTGACGCTGACAATCTCCAGCGGCGGTCCGATCTCGGGTTTCGATCCCTCGATGCGCTGGTTCGGCAATGGCCTCGTCGGCCCCGTGCCCGTTCCGGTGATCATCTTCGCCATCGCCGCCGTGCTCTGCCACATCGTGCTGCGCTACACGCGCTACGGTCGCGCCGTCTATGCGGTGGGCGGCAACGCCGAGGCCGCGCGGCTGTCCGGCCTGCGCGTCGACCGCATCCTGATCTCGGTCTATGTGATCGTCGGCTTCTTCGCCGGCCTCGCCGCCTTCGTGCTCTCGGCGCGCCTCAATTCGTCGGAGGCGGTGGCCGGAATCGGCTACGAGCTGACCGTGATTTCCGCCGTCGTCATCGGCGGCACGTCGCTGTTCGGCGGCATCGGCAGCGTTGGCGGAACCGTGGTCGGGGCGGCGCTGATCGGCGTGCTGCAAAACGGCCTGCAGTTCAACAACGTGTCGTCTTACACGCAGTCGATCGTCATCGGCCTGATCCTGATACTGGCGGTAGCCTTCGACCGCTGGCTGAAGTCGCGGGTGCGCAGGTAGGGCGAGAGGTAGAGCGGCAGCCCGCCAGGCTGGATACGGAGGGCTCGATTCCCTTCGCTCGCTTCGTCCTTTTTTTGTGCGCCACGGATATTTCCAGAATTTTGGAAATATCGTTTGACTGGGCACGGCCAGAGCATCATAGTACTTCCATGAAACTCGAAAAAGCAGCGTCGCAGCTTGAAGCGCTCGGCAATCCGACGCGGCTCGAACTCTATCGCGCGCTTGTTCGTGCCGGATCTGCGGGGCTGCCAGTCGGTCGGGTCCAGGAAAAGCTCGACATCGCGGCCTCAACCCTCTCGCACCACCTCAAGCGCCTTGTCGACACCGGGCTTGTAACCCAGGAGCGACAGGCGACCACCCTTATCTGTCGCGCCAACTATACCGGCATGCAGGCGCTGATCGGCTATCTGGCGGACGAATGTTGCGCTGACGGCGCCTGCGTCGATGTCGCCGGCGAAGCTGCGGCCTGACTATCTGACTCTTTTTTTTGGCCCATGGTTCCATCGTTCTAGAAGAAGCGAAAATATGAAGGTGGCGCATTTGCCTGACACCATTGCCCCGGCAGTAGCCATCTGGGCACTCGGCGTAACGCAGATCATCGGCTACGGGACGCTGTTCTATAGCTTTCCCGTGCTGGCGCCCGCCATGTCGGTCGAACTGCAACTCCCGCAGGAATGGGTGTTCGCAGCACTTTCGGCGGCGCTTTTTCTCGGCAGCCTGCTGGCGCCGGTGGCCGGGCGTTGGGCGGACAGGCTAGGCGCCGCCCGCCTGATGACGGCAGGCTCGCTTGCCGCCTCGCTGGCGCTTGCGGCATGCGCGCTTTCACCGGGGCGCGCCAGCTTCGTTGGCGCGCTGGTCGCCATGGAACTGGCTTCGTGCTTCGTGCTCTATGGCACGGCTTTCGCGACGATCGTGCAGATCGGTGCCGCAGGCGCGCAGCGCAGCATCACGCATCTAACTCTGATCGCCGGCTTTGCTTCAACGCTGTTCTGGCCGTTGACCAGTATGCTCCATGCGCATCTCACCTGGCGCGAGGTCTATCTGGTGTTCGCGGCGACGAATCTGCTCGTCTGCCTGCCGATACACGCGTGGCTGATGGGATTTGCGCGCCGGCGAAGAAGCTCGCTGAAGGATGCACCCAGTGGGACGGTCGTCCAGCAGCGTGACGCCGCGCGGCCGAAGGGCGCATTTCTGATCATGCTGACAGGCTTTGCCATTGAAGGCTTTGTCCTGTCGGCGATCCTTCTTCATATGGTTCCGCTGCTCTCGGCATTGGGGTTCGGAACCGCCGGCGTGATGGTCTCGATGCTGTTTGGACCGTCCCAGGTCGCAAGCCGGCTGGTCAACATGGTCTTCGGCGGACGGCTGCGGCAGACGCACCTCGCAGTGATCGCGGCGTCGCTTCTCGCTGGTGGTCTGGTCGTTCTGACAATCACCTCGCCCGCCATGCCTGGCGTAGCGGTGTTTGTGGTGCTGTTCGGGCTCGGCTCCGGCTTGGCGAGCATTGTGGGGGGTACCTTGCCGCTCGAGCTCTTCGGGCACGCGGGCTACGGCGCCCGCGTCGGCTGGGTCACCGGCGCGCGGCAGTTCTCCTCATCCTTCGCGCCTTTTGCGTTCGCCTTCATGGTGGCCCACTGGACGACCAGCGGTTCCTTGTGGGTATTGGCAACCCTTGGCGCCGCCGCGACGGCGACGTTCGTAGTGATCGCCTTCATGCACGGTCAGGCTTTGCGAGAGATGCCATCTGTCGCCGACCCCAGGACAGGCCTGGTCTCGCCGCGTCCGTGAACACGTTGCGTCACCCAAAGCGTGGCATGTGGACTATATCGGGAAGGTGTCGAGGGAATGTGGCCGCGCTTAGGCGACCTTGCGAAGGTCCGGGGCGGCTGTGGACTCGCGAGCCCGCATGGCGGTGGCCCGGACCGCGTCCAAGGTCATGCCGTTGAAAATCGAGAGCATGGCTTCGGCGACTTGACGGTCAACACCGATCCAGCGTCCGCCCTCCATTTCCTGAACGACAATCTGGCCGGCTTCAAGACGGTAGAGCGGATGCATTTTCAAGACGCGTACTCCCCTTCGCGACAATACCCACCGTTCGATAGTGAGGCCTGAATGCGCGCGGCGCTGTAGCCGTACGGCAACAGCATGAGTCAATCGTGTCTCGTGGACAAAATGGTGCGATTGAAAGCTGGCCGGGAACGCTTTCGCCTCGAAGCAGTTTGCGCCATGGCCGCGGATGCAATCCCGCGGTTGTCCAGGCGACCGCCCGCCGCTCTCGCCCCGAGCCTGAGTGGCGGGAACGCCGGGGAATGTGTCATTACGGGGCGACGGCAGATCCCCAAGCACCCCGAAATGGACCTGCCGTCACAAGCAGTTACGCAAACTGCCCGCGTCGAGTTTCAACCGCCCGAACAGACGGGCGCCGGGCTTGCCAAAGAGAACCTCGATAACGCCGATGTTACCGGCCCGATGTAATCTTTTGCGTTGGCCGGCCGTAATGATGGTAGCACCTGCAGCAACGCGCGACGCCATGGACCTGATTTTCGCCTATCTCGCCGGGTTGCTCACGCTGATAAACCCGTGCGTCTTGCCAGTGATACCGATCGCGCTTGCCGCGGCGACGTCGTCAAACCGCCTTGGGCCACTGGCGCTTGCGGCCGGCATGTCGCTGACATTCACGCTACTTGGCATCGCCACGGCGTCGTTCGGTCCGGCGGTCGGCATGACCCCGGAGGCGGTTGCGCGCGCGAGCGCGGTCATGATGGTGCTGTTCGGGCTGGTCCTACTGGTGCCGCAGGCCGGCAACGCTTTCGCCACGGCCACCGCCGGCCTCGCCAACAGCGCCAACCGGCGGGTCGGCGCGGTGGACGACGGCGGCGTACGCGGGCAGTTTTTAGGTGGCATGCTGCTTGGCGCGGTCTGGTCGCCGTGCATCGGTCCGACGCTTGGCGGGGCGATATCGCTGGCCTCTCAGGGCGCGAGCCTGCCCTGGGCGGCGGCGGTGATGTTTGCGTTTTCGCTCGGCGTATCGACGATCTTCGTGGCGCTGGCCTATGGCGCCCGCGAGACGCTGAGGATGCGCATGGACAGGCTGCGTGCGGCGGCGGCCTGGTCGAAGCCGCTAGTGGGCGCGGTTTTCGTGGCGGTCGGCCTGATGCTGTTCTTTCAACTCAACCATGCAGTCGAGCAGGTGTTGCTGGATGCCATGCCGATCTGGCTGCAGGACCTATCCGTATCGATCTAACAGGAGTGCGACCATGACAATCAACAGACGTTCGCTGGTTCTCGGCACTGCCGCGGTGGCCGCGCTTGCAGCCTTGCCGGCAAGTGCCGCCTCGCAATTCGTCGACTACAAGCCGGGTGTGATCGAGAACGCGCTATCCTCGGGCAAGACGGTGTTCGTCGACTATTCAGCCTGGTGGTGCACCACCTGCATGGCGCAGAAGCGGGTGATTGCGCGACTGGTCGAGCAAAACCCGGATTACGCAAAATCCATGCTGTTCGTGCGTGTTGACTGGGACGAATTCGGCGACCAGCCGGTGGCCAGGGACCGCAATATTCCGCGCCGTTCGACGCTGCTGGTACTGCGCGGCAACAAGGAGCTCGGCCGCGTCGTGGCCGGTACATCCGAGGCGGACATCAAGGCGCTGCTCGACAAGGGCGTTTGAGCCTAGCGCAGCTTGACCCACACTGGCGCGTGGTCGGAGGCGTTGTCGCGGCCACGCACTGATTTGTCGACGCCGGCACCCGCCAGGCGCTTTGCTGCGGGCGCCGACAGCAGGACATGGTCAAGTCTCAGCCCGGCGTCGCGCGGCCAGCGCAGGCGCTTGTAGTCCCAGAAAGTGTAGATGCGCTCGTCGGGATGCAGCGAGCGGATCGCGTCAGTCCAGCTACGGCCGACAAGGCGCTTGAAGGCGGCGCGGCTCTCCGGCTGCACCAGCGCGTTGTCGGCGTAGGATTTGCTTGGATAGATGTCGAGTTCAGTCGGAACGACGTTGTAGTCGCCGGCCAGCACGATCGGCGCGCCGCTCTTGCGCAACTCTGTCGCGTGCAGCCGGAGACGCTTGAGCCATGCAAGCTTGTAGTCGAATTTGGGTCCCGGCCACGGGTTGCCGTTCGGCGCATAGAGACAGGCGATCAGCACGCCGTTGACGGCGGCCTCGACGTAGCGCGCCTGCTTGTCGGCTGGATCGCCGGGCAACGCGGTGCGGGTCAGGATCGGCTCGACGCCCCGCGCCAGGATGGCGACGCCGTTCCACGTCGGCTGGCCGACCCAGACGGCGCGGTAACCCGCCTTGGACAGCTCCTTCTCGGGAAAGCTTGCCTGGTCGGCCTTCAGTTCCTGCAGGCAGGCAACGTCCGGCTTTCGCTCGCCAAGCCATTCGAGAAGGTTCGGCAGCCGGCGGTTGATGTTGTTGATGTTGAAGGTCGCGATCAGCACGGCATCCACAATAGCCGGAGTACGACGCAGGCCAAGAGGCATTGACGGCATCCTCATGCGTGATCGCGTGATGTGACGTTACGTAAATGCGGCCTACTATGCCACGTGGTCCGTTGGGCGGAAAACGATGAGGAGCAGGTCAGATGATTGAATTGATCGCGTATCACGTGGAGACGCGCCCCGGAGCGGAGATCGGCTTTCGCGGCTTCAACGACAACATCCTGCTGTCCCTCCCGTTGCCTCCAGGAAAGTACGTTGTGCATGCCAGGGCGGGCATTGGGAATCTGGACGGCGACGAACAGCAGATGTCCTTCTCGATAAAGGTGCGGGGAACTCTGCAGTATGTCGATCGGATCGATGCAAGGCTGATACTTGGCTCCCATCCCATGTGGTTTGCGCTTCAAGGCGTCGTGGAACTGCCGGAGGGCGACACGCTCGATCTGACCGCAGGCAGCTATGACGCATGGGCAGCCGTTCCCCGGCTGCTGGCGTTCAACGTCGAGGACATCGTGCCGCCCTTCTGAGCGGGCGCACGGTCATCAGCGCGGTCGGCTCGGCCCCTTGGCGCTGCCCCTCTTGGCTTTGGCCGGGGCAATGACTACATGCGCCTCAATCTCAACGCTTCGACTTGGACTGGCCTGTCTACCGACCCGTGCGCGGGCGCGGCGCGGGCCAAAAGGCACTTGTGTTTTTTGACCGTTGTCGCTAATCGCCCCGCATTCGAACCAGTCCCTGTCGTGCTGCCCAGGAAAGATGAAATGGCCAAAGGTAAATTCGAGCGTAATAAGCCTCATGTGAATGTTGGCACGATTGGTCACGTTGACCATGGCAAGACGTCGCTGACGGCGGCGATCACGAAGTATTTTGGCGAATACAAGCCCTACGACCAGATCGACGCT